>SUZB01000024.1 GCA_015060115.1 Rikenellaceae bacterium
TTACGCCTAAGTAAACTGCGGTTTTTCGGGCTTCGCAAGCCTAAAACTACATCTTTTTATTCAACCTCTTAAACTAACGGAGATGACTAATTTGCTTTTTAGTCATCTCCTTTTCGTTATTAGATGCTCGTTACTTCACCTCATTGTAAACATAGCTTGAGATGTCGGCCGAGTCGCTCGCATAGAGATAGATCTCCTTCTTGAACAACTTACCGAAGTTGCCGTTGGCATCCTTGGCTACTGCAATTAGGCTATACTCCTTCTCGTAAGGAATCTGGAAGTAGCAGAACGAGTGAACTGACTGGTGGTAGTTCTCATTCGAGGTGATATCACGAATCCACTCGTCATCGTAGTTGTAGTAGTCGGTAGGCATTGTTGTGAGTGTCCAGTAAATATCGTCGTTAGCGCTCACGCCAGAGATAGTTACAGGGACAAGGGCGTAGTCGCTCCAACCGGCGTAGTTGCCCCAGTGTGCTGCATCAGCCTCAGCTGCCTCGGCAAGATTGTAATGGTTGGCCCAAGTGAGCTGAATGTCTGACATACCCGCAATATTAGACTTTGTGGTAAACTCCTTAGTGAAAATCTTGGTGTTGGGAGTCTGACCATCAAGACCATAGGCAAATGCCACATATGTTGTATTGGGCACAAGGTTAGAGAGGTTCATATCGGTGTAGCCCACTGCCTCATAGAACGAGTAGTTGGCCTCGATATATGCAAAACGCGCCTCGTCGGTTGAGCCCCAAGAGTCGTAATCAGCCTTGGGGAATACCGAGCGAGCAAACTTGCCATTAGGGTCGCTGGCTGTCCAGTAGACATTGGCGGTGGTAGCGTAGATGTCCTTAACCTCGATGTCGATTGTCATACCTGACTGCTGAACAGCCTCGGTAGTAACCTTCTTCAAGATGATGGGCGAAGCTACGAATGCAGTCTCAGGGTCGATAGCAAAGGCGTAGAAGTAGTACTCGGTCTCTGCCTCAAGGTCGTTGCATACGATAGACTGCGAGCCCTGCAAGCACCACTCCTCGATAATCTGGCTGGGGTAGTAGCCCATATTGAGCCACATTGATGTCTGCTGGTTCCAGCGGTCTACAAATGTGGTCTCAGGCTGAGCATCGCCACCAAAGTATACCTTGAAGTCGTTAACGCTCCAATAATCAGTGTAGAAGTATGTGTCAGCCTCCTTGGTGGTGATATTCTGTGTGATGGTAGCACCATTAATATCGAGCGACATCTCCAAAGCATCGTTTACCATATTGGGTGATGCTGTGCGAATTACCTGACGAATAACATCGCCTGTTGAAGCCTGAGCGTTTGAGAGGTCGATGTGGTAGCAGTATACAACATAGTTGGTGTCGGGGGTGAGCTTGTCGAAGTCAACATCGAAAGCCTTGCCCTTGTATGTGATATTCTGCAAGTAGTTGAAGGTGGTCTGACCTGCGCTATATGCCTCATCGGCGATAGTCTTCATATCGTAGTCGATGAGTGCCTGGTCGCTCTCAAGCTCAAAGGTCTTGATATGCTCCTCGGTGTAGATACGGCAGATGTAGGCTGTCGCAAGGTCTGCGGGAGTGATGTTCAAAGAGAGGTATGTGGGCTTGTTCTCTACCACCTCGATTGCGAAGAGTGGCTTGTCGGATGCCGCCTGCTTAACCACAATCTCGAACTCCTCCTCTACGGCGGTGTATGATACCGTAATCTTGGCCTCGCGAGCCTCCTGCTTGTAGTTGGGTGCTACGGTGAAGGTGATTGAGCCATAGGTAGCGGTGCTCAACTCCTTAATCCAGTTCTCTGAACAGTTGCTAAGTACAACAGCGCCACTCTTAGGGTTGGTAATCTCGTACTTAACCTCCTGTGCGCCACCCTCAGCATCTACGCTAATCTCGGTGGTGTCGAGCTTGAAGGCAGCCTGGCCACCCTCGCCCTTGTTCTCCTCGCAACCTACCAAGGCAAACATTGCCACGGTGGCGAAGAGAGTGAAAATGTTACGAAGTTTCATAATTGTTTATTGTTTTAGATTATCCTATTATTTATACTCCTGAGGTACACCTGTCCAGTGTCCAGTAATCTTGTTGCGTCTGTCGTCGTAGGCCTCGATGTCTACGGTGAGAGTGCCATCGCCATTATCCTTTATCGACATCTTGCCATCGCGGAATGGGGCAAGCTCACTCTGGTCGGCAGTGAAGTACCAGCTACATAGCAACTGGCTCATATTTGTCCAACCGGGAATGAACGACCACTTAGCGAGGTAGTCAGATGCTACATACTCGCCCACAAAGCCACTCTCCTTGTCGTTGTAGCCGGTGATGATGTCCAGCTGGAAGCAGTCGCCACTACCTGAGTTGGGTGCGATGATAAACATCCAGTTGTAGTAGCCGAAGTCGTAGTAGTCGCCCTCGCAAGCGTATGCCATATAGTGGTCCGAGAGGTCGGCCTCGTAGTCGCCATCGAGTGTAGAGTATACGGTTACCTCGCCACGGCTGTCGCTGAGCGCCACATTGCCCTCGTAGATAGCGGTGTGGGTCTCGCCATCGACTTTTACGCTAAGTGTTACCTTGCCATTCTCGACTGTGAGAGTACCCTCCTCGAAGGGGTTAATCTTGTCGCGACGAGCATCCTTATCGGTTACCCAGTAACCGCTATACTCAGCGGTGAAGGTCCACTCTGCGTAGGTGTCGTTGGGGTCGTACTTATATGTGCCGTTGGGAATCTTGATGTAGTCTACATCGGTCGAAACAGGGCCATAGGCATCGATACGATAGTATGTAGCGTTGGGCAGTGAGTTGCCCTCGCCGTCGAAGCCACGGTCGGTGATAAAGAACCAGTAGTTGCCTACGCCAGGTGTGAGGGCATCGCCAAGGTACTCGCCAGTGAGGATGGGGGCCTCGAATATAATCTCGCCATCGCCAGCCTGACGGAGTGTCGTGGTGGCTGTCGCTGTGCCGTAGCCTACGGTGATGAGTGTCTCACGGCTCTTGCCTGAGGTGTTTGTTGCAACGCCAAGCTCAACAACGCCCTCGGTCTGGGTGTCCATCGAGTAAATCCAGTCGGCATCGCTCTTGACAAAGACATAATCTACGGGGTTGCTATTCTCGATTGTGTACTCAATCTTAACCTTGCAACCAGTGCGCTTAACATTGATAGTGTCGCCTGTGGTGAGGGTGATTGTGGGCTCTTCGGCTACGCCAAGCTGGTTTACAACAACGGTGGCACGCTCCGAGCCTACTGCGAGAGTTACGGCAGCCATTCGTGTACCGCCAGTCTCGTTGTCCTCAACCTGAATGGTTACTGTGCCCTCCTCGTGGTGACGAACACGCAACCACTCGGCAGTGAGCGTTACTTCGGCCTCGGTGTCGGCCTTGTAGCTAATCTCGAACTCGGTGGCATATTTGCCGATTGTTACCTCCGTAGACGAGGTAATGCTAATAGTGCCACCACTCTCTTTGCTGCCATTCTCGCAGGCTACCGAAAGGAGCGCAACGAGTGCAACAACAAGTGTAAAAAGCTTTTTCATAAAAGGTATTTAATTGTTTGTAGATTGTTTCAGGTTGCGTAAATATAATTTACGGCGCAAATATATAGCAAATAAAATAAAACGCCAAAAATTACCCCCCCCCTATTTTTTTTGAGAGGGGTGAGGGTGCAGGCGTTCCACCTGCGGGCTAACGCCCCAAGGGGTCTAAGGGTTCTGAGGGGCAATAGGGGTGGCAAGGTTAGCAAGAGCATCGCTGGTCTTACTCACCTTAAGGTTAGCGCCTACGCTCTATCTCCCCTTGTAACACTCGTGCCCCTTGTGCCCCTCAGCGTTAGCTGGCGCTCCAACGGAGCGCAACTCTAACAACTAACAACTCTATATATATAATATGGTATGTTCTTTGTTTGGGTTGGGGCAAACCGACTTCGATGTTTCTGCGATTTATAAATATCCTTACGCTGGTGGCAAGCTCACTGCTCTTGGCGTCGCTCTCCGTAGAGATTATCTACTCCAAGGAGTTGGCCCAGTTCTCCGAGCTTTATTCGTGGGTGATGTTCGCTGTATGTCTTATCTTCTGTCTCGACTTCTTTGCCCTTATGACGGCCTCTGACCATCCTTGGCGATTTCTTGTGCGCAACTTTATCGTTTTGGTCTTGTCCGTTCCATATCACACGATATTTTCGCTGTCGGGTGTTACGCTTGGCCATACCGCTACGATGGTGATGAGTGGCGTGGCTATGTTGCGCTCGGTGATGGCCATATATATCACTCTTAGATGGCTTATCTCGCGCCGAGCATCACGACTTCTGGGTGCATATATCGCTACGGTGGTTGTCTGCACCTACTTTGCTGCGTTGTTCTTCTACGAGTATGAAGCACCCGTAAATAGGGCGGTCAAGGGCTTTGGCGATGCGCTGTGGTGGGCGTGTATGAATATGACCACGGTAGGTGCCGAGATATTCCCTGTTACGGCATTGGGAAAGGTGATATGTGTAGTTCTGCCCATCATAGGTATGGCGATGTTTCCCGTATTTACGGTCTATGTAACATCGTTATTTGAGAGTAAACAGCCGAGTGGCACAGGAGTTGCAGAGGAGGGAGAAAACCAAAAATAATAGGATATGAAAAGATTTTTACTTTCGTTAGTGCTGCTTACGGTTATGGTAGCTGTGGCAGGATGCAAGACAAAGACAAGAGAGTGGAACGACAGAGAGCGCCGTGCGGTACGCGAGGAGGTGCGTGCCTATCGTGATATGGCCTATCTCAACAACCTCGCCGAGTTGGAGTTTGAGGAGTTTGCTGACGATGTTGTGGGCTATATCGAGGTCGATTACCCCGTATACACCACATTTGTGGAGCTACCCTCAAAGGGCGATACCGTAGAGGTATATGTGGTGTCAACCATCGTCAAGAAGCTCAATGCAGATGCCCATAATATGCGCAACATATTTCCCTATCCGTGGCTTGTCTCGGAGGGTATACTCCCAGCTAACCTCGACCATCAGGCACAGCGAGCATTTTATGAGTGCTTTGCCCGCAAGGTGCGCAACAACTATCCCTCGACTACGGCATTCTTCAATGCTGTGGTCAATGATAGCTCCACATCGCAGCTAACGGCATTGCAGGAGCAGTGCGCAGCCGACCTCTTCGACTGGAATATTGTCATCGAGGAGGAGGTCGTTACGACAAACTAAAACACCCTTTAACCATTGCATAGTTAAGTAAAAGTGAGCCCCGAAGGTGGGGTAGAGGAGGCACAGATTTAGCTCTGTGTCTTCTCTTTTTGTATCTACTTTTGGGATAAAATTTTGAAATTTCGGAAAATATTTCTAAATTTGCATGTAGCAAACAATTAAATAACACTTAAATAACTGAAAATTATGGGATTTTTGAAAGAATTCAAGGAGTTTGCAATGAAGGGTAATGTCGTTGATATGGCTGTCGGTGTTATCATCGGTGGTGCATTCGGCAAGATTGTTACCTCGTTGGTTAACGATATCATTATGCCTCCTATCGGCGTGTTGATGGGTGGTGCTGATTTCAAGGACCTTAGCGTTGTTCTTCAGGAGGGTGTAGAGGCTACCGAGACTGCACCTGCCGTAGCCGAGGTTGTTTGGAAGTATGGTGCTTTCCTCCAGCAGGTTGTCGACTTCCTTATCATTGCGCTCAGCGTATTCGTGATGATTAAGCTTATCAATAAGCTTTCGAGCCTTCGCAAGAAAGAGGAGGAGGCTGCTCCCGCTCCAGAGCCCGCACCCGCTCCCGTACCAGAGCCTTCTAAGGAGGAGGTTTTGTTGACAGAGATTCGTGACCTCTTGAAGGAGAAGAAATAGTTTCCTGCGATAAAGGAGGGGTTGTTCTCAGCCCATTCCAAAAATAATTCCCCAAGGATTGTAGTTAGTACAGTCTTTGGGGAGTTTTGTTTTAGACCATTAGGACTTTAGGACCTTAAGACTTTACGAGGTCGGGTATCATATTTTTTGTCTTAAGGTCTTATCGTCTTACTTGTCTTACTCGTCTTAAAATAATCTAAAAACTAATAACTAAAAACTAACAACTAAAAAGATAGAGCAAAGACCCACTTGTCTTTGCTCTATCTTTGCCTAATACAACTTTATATACTCGTAGCTATTTCCCACTGCCGTGAGGTACTTCTCGAACTCCTTACGGCTGATAACCACCGTAAAGCGGTTGTCGTTGGGGTGGAAGCTGAGCGACTCTTGCTGTTGCAGACTCTCGTCGAGGAAGAGGTGCACATGGTTCTCCTCGTCGTTTATAAGGCCAAATGGCGATACCGAGCCGGGTAGCAGGCCGAGCCACTTCTGCATACGCTCGGGCGAAGCAAACGACAGCTTGCCCTGATGTAGGATGTGCTCCAAGTCGTGAATTGCCATCGACTGCTCCGAATCGAAAACGACAAGATAGTGGCGGTTGCCCTTGTGGTTGCGGAAGAAGAGGTTCTTGCAGTGCTTCGAACCATCTTTGCGCCAATATTGGCGTGCTATCTCAATTGTGGGTGCCTCGGGGTGCTCATACCACGAGTACTCGATGCCGTGCTCAGTGAGCCAGGCAAATACTTTATCTCTGCGTTCCATAGTGCAAAGATAGAAAAATTATCGCATAGGTTGTTGCAAAAGCCGAATAATTTCCCTAACTTTGTAAGGATAAAACGAACACTAAAACTATACGCTATACTATGAATGTAGAACTCATCAACCAGAAATTCTTTGAGAAATTTGCAACCAAGGGTGAACTCTTCACCTCGCCCGGTCGTATCAACCTTATCGGTGAGCATACCGACTACAATGGCGGCTTTGTCTTTCCGGGCGCTATCGACAAGGGTATGGTGGCAGAGATTAAGCTCAACGACACAGACAGAGTGCGTGCCTACTCTGTAGACCTCGATGATTATGCCGAGTTTGGTCTTGAGGAGGCAGATGCCCCTAAGGCGAGCTGGGCACGCTATATCTTCGGTGTATGTCGCGAGATTCAGAAGCGTGGGGGCAAGATTGCGGGCTTCGATACAGCCTTTGCTGGCGATGTGCCTCTTGGTGCAGGTATGTCATCTTCGGCAGCGTTGGAGTCTACCTTTGCCAATGCGCTGAACGAACTCTTCAACCTTGGCATCGACCGCTTTGAGTTGGCGCGTATCGGTCAGTCTACCGAGCACAACTACTGCGGTGTGAAGTGCGGTATTATGGATCAGTTTGCCTCGGTATTCGGCAAGGCAGGACACCTTATGCGCCTCGACTGCCGCTCTATGGAGTTTGAGTATTTCCCCTTTGACCCCGAAAAGCACGGCTATCGCGTGGTATTGCTCGACTCGGTTGTTAAGCATGAGTTGGTAGGTTCGCCATATAACGACCGCCGTGCATCGTGCGAGAGGGTAGCTGCCAAGCTTGGTCAGGAGTTCTTGCGTGGCGCTACTATGGCCCAGCTCGATGCTATCAAGGGCGAAATCTCGGAGGAGGATTACAAACGAGCTCGCTATGTCATCGGCGAGGAGCAGCGTGTGTTGGATGTCTGCGAGGCGTTGAAGCGCGATGACTATGAGACTGTTGGTAGGCGTATGTACGAGACCCACTGGGGTATGTCGAAGGACTATGAGGTGTCGTGCGAGGAGCTTGACTTCTTGGCAACGGTGGCTGAGGAGTGTGGCGTTACCGGCTCACGCATTATGGGTGGTGGCTTCGGTGGATGCACCATCAACCTTGTTAGAGCTGAGCGCTATGATGACTTTATAGCTACGGCGAAGCGACGCTTTGCCGATAAGTACGGACACGAACCAAAGGTCTATCAGGTGGTAATCTCTGACGGTGCTCGTCGCCTATAAACAGTGAAGCTCCGATGCTGAAATAGGGCATTTGGGGCTTCATCTTTTTGGTGGGTGTGGCGAAAAGCGAGATATTCCGCACAACAAAGTGAAAATTTAGTGCTTTTATTTTTGAAAGTCATAAAAAATGTGTATCTTTGTGTGTCTGTATATGGGTGCATAGTAGATGTGTGGAAGTTGTCAGGCTATGCGCCTGCCCCAAAATACGAAGGATATTACAAACAAACACAAATAGTTAACTTTTATACAAACTTAAAAAACACTTAAAACTTATGAAACACAATTTCAACGCAGGTCCTTGCGTACTTCCCCGTCAGGCTGTAGAGGCTGCTATCGAGGCTATCCGTGATTTTGACGGTACTGGTATCGGTATCCTTGAGATCTCACACCGTACTCCCGGCTGGGAGCGCGTTATGGCCGAGGTTGAGCAGCTTTGGCGTGACCTTCTCAACATTCCCGATGACTACGCAGTATTCTTCGTAGGTGGTGGTGCTTCTACTCAGTTCTTCCAGGTTCCTGCTAACCTTCTTAAGACTAAGGCTGCTTACTTGCAGACTGGTGTTTGGGCTAAGAAGGCCGTTAAGGAGGCTAAGTTCTATGGTGAGGTAGAGGTTGTTGCTTCTTCTGAGGACAAGACCTACAGCTACATTCCCAAGAACTACACTATCCCCGCTGATGCTGACTACTTCCACATCACTACCAACAACACTATCTACGGTACTGAGATCCACGAGGATATCGACTCACCCGTAACTTTGGTTGCTGATATGTCTTCAGACATCATGTCTCGTCCTATCGACATCAAGAAGTATGGTATGATCTATGGTGGTGCTCAGAAGAATGTAGGCCCCGCTGGTGTTACCTTCGTTATCATCCGTAAGGATCTTCTTGGCCAGTCAGGTCGCAAGCTTCAGACTATGGTTGATTACGCTACTCACTATCCCGAGGAGGCTCGCAACCACTCTATGTTCAACACTCCTCCCGTATTCCCCATCTTCGTTATGTACCAGACCTTGAAGTGGGTTAAGGAGCTCGGTGGTGTAGAGGTTATCTACAAGATGAACAAGGAGAAGGCTGAGTTGCTCTACAACGAGATTGACCGCAACTCTATGTTCGTAGGTACTGCCGCTAAGGAGGACCGTTCTTTGATGAATGTTTGCTTCGTAATGGCTCCCGGTAAGGAGGCTTTGGAGGCTGAGTTCATGGCATTCGCTAAGGAGCGTGGTATGGTAGGTATCAAGGGCCACCGTTCAGTAGGTGGTTTCCGTGCTTCTATCTACAACGCTTGCCCCAAGGAGTCTGTAGAGGCTTTGGTAGCTTGCATGAAGGAGTTCGAGGAGCTTCACAAGTAATCCTTAATTAAGAAAAAACAAAAAATGGTAGTCGTTGGCCACACAAGCTGACGGCTACCTTAATAACTTAAAAAATTAAATAAGATTTCACCTAAATTATGAAGGTACTTATTGCAACCGAGAAGCCCTTTGCAAAGACTGCAGTTGAGGGTATCGAGTCTATCTTGAAGGAGGCTAACTACGAGGTGGTACGCCTTGAGAAGTATACTGACAAGGCTGAGCTTTTGGCAGCTGTTGCTGATGTTGATGCTCTTATCATCCGTAGCGACAAGGTTACTGCTGAGGTTCTTGACGCTGCTAAGCAGCTTAAGATTGTTGTTCGTGCAGGTGCTGGTTTCGACAATGTTGATTGCGCTGCTGCAAAGGCTAAGGGTGTAGTTGTTATGAACACTCCCGGTCAGAACTCAAACGCTGTTGCTGAGTTGGCTCTCGGTATGATGGTTTATATGGCTCGTAACCAGTTCAACCCTGGTACAGGTTCTGAGCTTCAGGGCAAGACCCTCGCTATCCACGCTTACGGTAATGTAGGTCGTTTGGTAGGTTTGAAGGGTAAGGCTCTTGGTATGAATGTCGTTGCTTACGACCCCTTCATCACTGATGAGGCTGTTTTCGAGCGCGATGGCGTTAAGAAGATGAACTCAGTAGCTGAGCTTTACGCTGCTGCTGACTACCTCTCATTGCACATTCCTGCAACTGCTGAGACTAAGGGTTCTATCGGCTACGACCTCGCTATGTCTATGCCTAAGGGCGCTACCTTGGTGAACACCGCTCGTAAGGAGGTTATCAACGAGGAGGGTCTTATGAAGGCTATGGAGGAGCGTGAGGACCTCAAGTATATCACCGATGTTGCTCCTGAGGCTAAGGATGTATATGCTGAGAAGTTTGGCAAGCGCTACTTCGGTACTCCTAAGAAGCAGGGTGCTGAGACTGCTGAGGCTAATGTAAACGCTGGTCTTGCTGCTGCTCGTCAGATTGTTGATTTCTTCGTAAACGGCAATACTCGCTTCCAGGTAAATAAGTAGTAGATTGGATATGTTGGCCTCAGGCTTGCTCTGAGAATGGTTGTTTTTTAGTAAACAGCACTTTCTTAGGAGAGCGAGCAATAGCCAGACTATCACAACAATATCACTTATTTAATATAAATTAGGGGTGTCAATGAAATACTTGGCACCCTTAGAAAGAATAAATAACCAAGCTAAAACTATCTAACTAATATGGTAAGAATTAAGCCCTTTAAGGGTATTCGTCCTCCGAAGGAGTTGGCATCGGAGGTAGCATCACGCCCCTACGATGTATTGAACTCAGTTGAGGCTAAGGCTGAGGCTGGCGAGCGCTCTTTGCTCCACATCATCAAGCCTGAGATTGACTTTGACCCCATCGCTGATGAGCACTCACAGGAGGCTTACGAGAAGGCTATGGAGAACTTCCGTCTTTGGAAGGAGAAGGGTTGGTTGGCACAGGATGACGAGGAGTACTACTACATCTACGCTCAGACTATGAACGGCCGTACTCAGTATGGTATCGCTATGTGCTGCCACTACGAGGACTACCTCTCAGGCGCTATCAAGAAGCACGAGCTTACCCGCGTAGACAAGGAGGAGGACCGTATGATCCATGTTCGCAACCAGAAGGCTAACATCGAGCCCGTATTCTTCGCTTATCCCGACAATGCAGAGATTGACGCTATCATCTCTAAGTGGGTTAAGGAGCACGAGGCAGACTACGACTTCGTTGCTGAGGATGGCTTTGGCCACCATATGTGGGTTATCCGTTGCAAGGAGACCAACGACCGCATCACCGAGCTCTTCAAGGGTATCCCCGCTTTGTATGTTGCTGATGGTCATCACCGTACCGCTGCTGCTGCCCGCGTAGGTCAGGAGTGCGCTTCGAAGAACCCCAACCACACTGGTGATGAGGAGTACTGCTTCTTCTTGGCTGTTACCTTCCCCGCATCACACCTCCGCATTATCGACTACAACCGCGTAGTTAAGGACCTCAATGGTCTTTCGAAGGAGGACTTCTTGAAGGCTATCGAGGAGAACTTCGTAGTTGAGAAGAAGGGTGCTGACATCTACACTCCTAACGCATTGCACAACTTCGCAATGTATCTCGATGGCGAGTGGTACTCAATGACCGCTAAGCAGGGTACTTACGATGACAACGATCCTATCGGTGTTCTCGATGTATCTGTTCTCTCTAACCTCGTTTTGGACAAGGTTCTCGGCATCGCTGACCTCCGCACCTCTAAGCGTATCGACTTCGTAGGTGGTATTCGTGGTTTGGGCGAGTTGCAGAAGCGCGTTGATAGCGGTGAGATGAAGGTTGCTTTCGCGTTGTATCCCGTATCAATGCAGCAGCTCTTCGACATCGCCGACACTGGCAACATTATGCCTCCCAAGACCACTTGGTTTGAGCCTAAGTTGCGTTCGGGTGTTGTTATTCACTCATTCGAAGAGTAATTTCTTGTGATAGCGGCGCATTAGCGACGCTTCAGTCCAAAGGGCGAAAGGGAAATACGCACAGTATATCCCTTCCGCCCTTTCTCGTGTCAGCGCCACTACTGCACCACTCTGACAAGAAATTAGGTTGTGGTGGCTGGGAGGTTGATAAAGATAGCAGGGACAACAGAGACAACAGAGACAACAGAGAAAGATGATACCCGACTTCGTTGTTGTCTCTCTCGTCTCCTTCGTCTCTCTCGTCATTTTAATCTTCCAGTAAGCACTGCCATCTACCATCTACAAAACCTTTAGATCTTTCGCTTACGCTCAAGATGACACCTATAACAACAAACAACTCTCATTTTTTAAGACCATTAGGACTTTAAGACCATAAGATCATACGAGGTCGGGTATCACTTTTTTCTTAATGTCATATCGTCTTATTGGTCCTATCGTCTTAAAAAACTCTAACAACTAACAACTAAAAACTAACAACTATTATCTCTTTGCATTTTCAGCTTTTTTTTCGTATCTTTGTAAGTTGAATTAATGTATATAAACTATTGAACGATATATGATAAAGTCAATGACGGGCTTCGGTAAGGGCGAGGCCGTTTATGGTGCTAAAAAGTTTCGTGTAGAGTTGCGCTCGCTAAACTCAAAACAGCTCGACCTCTCGATTAAGTTGCCGGGTAAGTATCGTGCTGCGGAGGCTGAGGTGCGCAATATCATCACTCGCGAGTTGCAGCGTGGTAAGGTGGACTGCTTTATCACGGTTGAGAGTGCTGTAGCGGAGACCTCGGCACATATCAACACCGAGGCTTTCAAGGCGTATGCCGACGAGTTGCGCAGGGTGTGCACGGAAACGAGCCTTAAGATTGACGATAGCGCTCTTGTGCAGTCGCTGTTGCGCCTTCCCGATGTGGTGACCACAGAGGAGCGTGAGGTGTCGGCAGAGGAGATTTCGACTATTGTGGAGGCGGCAAAGAGTGCAGCCACTGAACTTAACGCATTCCGTGTGCAGGAGGGACGGATACTTATCGCCGACCTTCTGAAGCGCATCGACCTTATCGAGCAGTACCGCCACGAGGTAGAGCCTTTCGAGAGTGCCCGTGTCGATACCATCAAGAACCGCATACGCGAGAATATCGAGAAACTTCAGCTTGAGGTAGACAACAACCGCCTTGAGCAGGAGATGATATTCTATATCGAGAAGCTCGACATCACGGAGGAGAAGGTGCGCCTTGATAACCATTGTCGCTACTTCCGTGAGGTGGCTGCCGAGGAGGAGGCTGCGGGTCGTAAGCTCGGCTTTATCGCTCAGGAGCTTGGTCGCGAGATTAACACTATGGGCTCGAAGTCGAATGAGGCAAATATGCAGCGCCTTGTAGTTAAGATGAAAGATGAGCTCGAAAAGATTAAGGAGCAGGTACTCAACATTTTGTAATTTATAGTCTTTGAAATAGTATATGGGTAAGTTGGTGATATTTTCGGCACCGAGTGGCTCAGGCAAGACAACCATTGTCCGTGAGCTTTTGCAACGCTTTCCGCAGTTTGAGTTCTCGATTTCGGCTACCTCACGACAGCCTCGTGGCAAGGAGCAACACGGCATCGACTACTACTTTCTCTCTTCGGATGAGTTCCGCCAGCGTGTTGAGCGCGATGAGTTTGTAGAGTGGGAGGAGGTATATGCCGGCACCTGCTATGGCACGCTTAAGAGCGAGGTAGAGCGCATCTGGGCAAAGGGCAATGTCATCGTCTTTGATGTCGATGTTATGGGTGGCATCAACCTTAAGCGCCTCTTTGGCGAGGATGCCTGCTCAATATTCATTATGCCGCCCTCTATCGAGGAGCTTGAGCGCCGTTTGCGTGGTCGTGGCACCGACCCGGAGGAGGTAATCCAGAAGCGTATCGGCAAGGCGGAGTTCGAGTTGTCGAAGTCCCCTGAGTTCGACTATACGGTGGTTAACGATGTGCTTGCCGATGCTGTGAACGAGGCTACGGATATCATAAACAACTTCTTAAAGTAATAGTGTAGATGAAAAAGCGTATGTTGCTATATTTCGGCTCGTTTGACCCTATCCACAATGGTCATATCGCACTTGCCGAGTATGCATTAGATAAGAACCTTGCGGACGAGGTGGCGTTGATTATCTCGCCACAAAACCCCTTTAAGGCGGCTCTGTTGCAGACACCTGAGTATATGCGCTATGAGATGGCAGAGCTCGCATCGAAGGAGTCGCGTTACCCTGAGCGCATCAAACCTTCGGTGGTGGAGTTCGTGTTGGAGAAGCCATCGTATACCATCAATACCCTCGACTTCCTCAAGGAGTCGTGTGGCGAGGAGATGGAGTTTGCTATTATCACGGGTAGCGACATCTGGGCACGCTTCGATGAGTGGAAGGATTACGAGCGTATTTTGAACGAGTACAAGATATATGTATACCCTCGCAAGGGTTATGCTGTCGAGAAGTTTGCCGATAGGGTAACCATCTTGGAGGATGCGCCCTTTGTGGAGTTCTCGTCTACCGAAATTCGCGATAAGCGTGAGCGTAACGAGGATATCTCGGCTATGGTGTCGCCTGCGGTGGCCAAGTATATCGCCGAGAAGCAACTATGGACTCTTGCTGGCCGTATCGTGAGCCTCAATACGCTGATTGATGCCAACCCTGAGCGTGATGACCTCTATGTTGAGCGTGGCAAGTGCTACTATCGCCACAACGAGTGGGGTAAGGCTATCAACGACTTCAACAAGGCCAAGCAGCTAAACCCCGATAATGTCGAGGCTCAGCAGTTCCACGATGTTATCTACGAGATTTTGTCGTTCCGTTACAAGGATATTTATAACCCTTAGTAGAGATGATTGAGATTGATGATAAGATTGTGAGCCTTGACCTTCTGCGCGAGGGCTTTGCCTGCGATTTGAGCAAGTGCAAGGGCATCTGCTGTGTCGAGGGTGACTCAGGCGCACCTCTCGATATCGACGAGGTAGACCTTTTGGAGGAAGAGTGGGAGAACTATTCGCCCTATATGACCGAGGAGGGTAGAAGGGCTGTCGAGGAGCAGGGCTTTATGGTTGTGGATGTCGATGGCGACTACACAACGCCGTTGGTCGATAATGCAGCGTGTGCCTATGCTTTCGAGGAGAATGGCATCACCTTCTGCGCCATTGAGCGTGCCTATCGTGAGGGTAAGTGTAGCTTTATCAAGCCTATTTCGTGCCACCTCTATCCCATTCGTGTCAAGCGCTTCCGCAATGGCTCGGCAGGCTTGAACTATCATCGTTGGGCTGTGTGTAGCTCGGCTCGCGAGTGTGGTAAGAGGCTTGGTGTGCCTGTATATAAGGGTCTTAAAGAACCTATTATTCGTGCCTTTGGCGAGGAGTTCTATCGTCAGCTGGAGCTTGCCGAGGATATGCTAAAAGAACAAAAATAGAGATAGAAAGATGAAGATTCAAAACATTGTTGTCGCGTTTGTGGCGTTGCTGAGTGTGTCGGTTGCCGTGGCACAAGAGGCAGATAGTGTGAGTGTTGCGCAGGATAGCCTTAAGCGTGATAGCGTAGCCCGTGTTGAGTATCAGCCTGTTCGTTCTGTACCTACACTCGGCAAGGTGTCGGTGATAGATACCCTCCCTACGGAGAATAAGTCGTTGAGCATTATCTTGTTCAACAACAATACTTGGCGCTATATCCTCTCGGAGGACTATAAGGAGGATGCTACAATCTTTACCGACCACTGGTCTACGGATACTATCCACGCCTATGCCGACATCCCTGTAGACTCTCTGCCGGTGGCTACGGCTATTAAGCTTGTGGACTCGTTGGAGTGCTACCATTTCCCCTATATGGGTCGCATCACCTCGCGCTATGGTATGCGTCGTGGTCGCCCACATCAGGGCCTGGACCTCTCGTTGAAGACTGGCGACCCCATCTATGCCGCTTTCGATGGCAAGGTGCGTGTGTCGAAGTATGCGGGCAACTATGGCAATCTTATCGTTGTTCGCCACAACAATGGCCTTGAGACCTACTATGCCCACCTCTCGGAGCGTGAGGTAGAGGTTGGCGACTGGGTTGTTGCAGGTCAGCAGATTGGCAAGGGCGGTAGCACAGGCCGAAGCACTGGCCCGCATCTGCACTTCGAGGCGCGATACAAGGGCAAGTCGTTTGACCCAGAGCGCATTATAGATTTCACTACGGGCGACCTTCGTCGTGCGGAGCTTCTACTCAAGCGCCGACACTTCTCGCCATACTCGAAGTTTGAGCAGAACTTCGATGACGAGATAGCTGCCGAGAACGAGGAGGAGGCAGAGCGTAAGGCTATCGAGGCTATGAAGTACCACACCATTCGTTCAGGCGATACGCTTGGAGCTCTTGCCCGCAAGTATGGCACTACAGTCTCGGCAATCTGTCGTCTAAATGGCATTAAGTCTACGACGACACTTCGTATCGGTCGACGCCTAAGAGTGCGTTAGAAGGGCTAAAACAGGCCAATACAACCCATCAAAATAAAGGAGATGACTAAAAGCAAATTAGTCATCTCCTTTCTATTTTTTTGGAGTTGTTGTCGTTTACTCGCAAACCTTGCTCAAGTCGCCAAACAAACCCTCGAAGCTCTCAACCATATCGCGACGCAATGCTGCGTAGTGCTTCTTGGTGAGTGAACGGTTCTTGGGCTCTGCGGGATTCATCGCCTTGTGGAACAAGAGGTTGCGAAGGTCTACGCTCTTCGCCATAAGCTCTACGATCTGCTCCTCCTTGTTGGGCTGCATAAAGGCTGCCATCTCGCAATCAAAAACAAACTCCTCCAAGCGGTAGTCAATCTCCTTCTTAAGTACTCGTAAATTTGCCATAATATTTAGTTTTAATAATTTTTGCTATTATGCAAAGGTACATAAACCAATCTGTATTTGCAAATTTTTAAGGAGAAATCTACCGTTTGTCTAAAGTGTTAGTTCTCCGATGCGCCGTAGTCGATGATTATGCCCTCCCACTCATCTACCATCTTGTGTCGGCGTTTGCGGTCGTGCTTTTTGTGGCGCTTCTCCTTGTTGTGCCTGTTGTCGGGCTTCTCCTCAGTTACCTCTTCGATTACGATTATCTCTTCAGGGCTGTATACGCGGGTGTCGGTTATATGGTCCTCGGTGTAAGTTACCGATACCACCGCACGGCGCATATCGGGCAAGATGTCGTTTGTCAGATACTTCCACGCCTCGCCCTCACGCTTTAGGCGGTTGTCTACGACCATCGGTGCCTCGTTGCTACTTACCATACGCACTATTGCGCCTCTATTGTCGAGCTTCGAGCTCTCGATTGCGGGTGCTGTGGCGCTCCACTTCTCGACATTCGAGCTTATGGCAATATTGCTCTCCTTGAGGTTGTAGCGCTGGGCTATCATCGAGGCTATATGCTCGGCACGCTCCTTGGCTAATACCTCGTTCTTGGGTGTTGTTCCATCTGGCGAGGCGTAGCCCGTTACGGTGATGCTCTTTAGGTGCATCATCTTGTTATCTTTCATATCGTTGAATAGCGCATCGAGGGCTTTAAGCTCTGATGTGTTATCCGAGAATTTATCGTTTGGCGTCGATGAGTTTATCGCAAAGTGTATCTCATACTCCGCCTTGTGTGGCTTGTTGTCTTCGACGATATATCGCTCTACGATATAGTCGCCCTCGCGCCACACCTCTACCAATTTTCGCTCAGGTTGCTGAGCACTGGCTGCCGATGCTAATAGCAATGCACTGACCGCCGCAAAAATCATATCTCTTTTCATAGTTCAAAAATTTTGGTTACTCAATCTCCTACCAACAACTATACCGATTACCTCGCTCAAAAGATTGCGCTATTACAAAAAAAATCCGTATATTTGTGCTATAGTGGTGAATTGTATGAGAAAATATATCATTGCTTTAGCTGTTGTACTATCTTTTATGGCGTGCAATCGCCACTCCGAGCATTGGGTGGCGTTATGTCAAGTGGAGACTTTTATCGAGGAGCAACCCGATAGCGCACTTGTTGTGTTGCAGGGCATTGATGCCGGCGACCTCTCTTCTGCCGAGGAGCGAGCAAAACACGCCTTGATGCTCTCTATGGCGTTGGATAAGAACTTTATTGATTCTAAAGATGTATATCGAATTCAAACAGCCGTTGATTACTATAAGGATAGCGACGATGAGTATCATAAAATGCTATCATATTACTATTTGGCACGTATTGAAGAAAATAGACAAGAATACTCAAAAGCTATTATCAATCTTTTAAAAGCTGAGGATGTTGCTGAATCTATTAGTAATTATTTTTATCTAGGATTGATATATCGATCTATATCGGACACATATAGTCACATATATAATAATATAGAGAGTCTCAAATACGCACAACTGTCATATGATAGTTTTATAATGTCAGGTGATACTAGTTATGCTAACTGGGCACTTTGGGATATAGCGAGAGCGTATCATAATGGACAAGATTATGAGTCTAGCGCGAAAGTGTCTAAAGATATAATTAGTAATGGATATACAAATAACGATGTATATTTAGTTATAGACGGACTACGATTGGCTGGTATGTCATATCTAGGAAAGAATGATTACGAACAAGCAATCCGTGCATATGAAGAAATCATTGAAATAGATAGTACAGTTATGTCTGTAGAAGATTACAGAAACCTTGGGTTAGCATATCTAGGCAAGGAACAAATTGAAAAAGCTTCTGGATGTATGCAACTAATCCATCAAACGGATACATCACAACAATGGTTATCTTACGAAATGTATAAATATTGGGGAAATTATAAGCAAGCATTATCTGCATTGGAAACAGAGCATGCATATCAAGATCAAGTTTTAAGGAATATAATTACCGAGAATGTCACCGCATCAGTTGCTGAATATATGAAATATGAGCATCAATTAAAAGAGCAAGAGGTCATATATGAGCGGAGATCAAGAATAATATCTATTTCTCTATTAGTCCTAATAATAATATTGATCTGTATAATTGCTCTTTTTAGGAGTGTAAGTCAGCGCAAAGAAATTGAGAAGAATATGATATTGGCATCTAGCTTACGCCAGATGCTTTTAGTTAAAGAGACAGAGGTCTCTAAAATGAGCACAACAATACAAGAACAGCAGCAGGTCTATGATGATCTTAATGATGCTTATAATGAAAACATTGGTAGAATTAGTAATGAGAATGTTGAATTGCAAAATGCTATTAATAACTTGTTTGAACATAGTTTTTCAACTATAGATCAACTAACTAGTGCGTATTATGAATATCAAGGCTCAGCTAACGAAAAACAGAAAATATATACAGATGTAATGAGCATTGTTTCTGGAATAGGTTCGGACAAAAAGGCGATTGAAAAAATAGAAAAATTTGTCAATACCTATAAAGGCAATATAATGCAACGATTTAGAACAGAATTTCCAGGGATGAAACATTCAGATTACATATTGTATTTATATGTAGTTGCTGGATTTTCTTCTCGAGCAATAGGTGTATTTCTAGGTGAAAAATTAGATGTGGTGTATAATAGAAAATCAAGACTAAAGCAAAAAATAAGCAAAAGTAATTCTGAAAATAGGGACTATTTTGTTGCACCATTGAGATAATACCCTGATAATCAACGGTATATCCCCCCTCATTGAAGAAATGGCGTAATATCCTGAAAGTCAAATAATTACAAAGACTAATATTGGGCTGATAGAATTTAAATTCTATCAGCCTAATATCTTGTTGTATATCAGTTGATTACAGCATGTATCGGATAGATTATTATGGCATATTTTTAAACCTTATTTGAAATATCCCAATTACCTTTGCAAACAGAAAACAACACAAAATTGCTATGAAAAAAATTACTATTTGTTTAGTTCTGTTTGCAATGGGCATTACATTAGATTTGTCGGCGCAAAATGACATTGAGATCTCGCAGAGTCAAAGTACAACGCGCTTATACATTCCTGCAAACAATCCTCATCGTCCAAGGACTATAGGTTGTGATTGGATAGATTGTTTCTATAATAGGGGGGAGCTTCTATTTGAATCATCCAATCATGTTGATTACTTAGAGGTCTTGGTAACAAATGAGGCAACAGGTGCTTCATATCTGATATATACTCTAATCGGTCAATATTATACAATATATTTAGAGCCAGGAACATACTTTATAAATTGCAGTGATGGCACAATGGCTTATGAAGGTATATTAGAAATACTATAGTGATAAAAGAACCTTATAAAACCGGTTATATATTAGTTCAGACCTAACTGACCAAAGGAGCGGATGCTGAAAAGCTAATGAGTAAGCAAAACTTAAGACAAACAAAAATTTATGAAAAACTTTTTTTACCTTTTTATGGTATTGACATCGAGTTTGATTATCTCGTGTCAAAATGAAGATTTCAATGAAAATATTGAAGAAACAATCCAGAAGAATGCTTCTGACTCAGAATGTATTAAATTCTCTTCATCATCTGATTTTTTAAATGCCATCTCGATTATGAAGGAAAGTGATGCATCAAACTTGCCAAAGTCTGCACTAACTAGAGCTGGTGTTAATATGGAGATCCCAACGGGATTTGTTTCGTTAAGAGATTATTTAGAGAGTGAGGTTCTAAAAAATCTTTCTGATACTGAATTGGCGGAGATTACATCTGAATCCTTGTCTTATGATGTAGAGGATGCACTTATTTTAGATCCTTATTTCACATCAATTCTAAACATGGATAGAGAGATTCAGCTAGGTGATAGTATATACCGCTATGTTGAAAATGGCCTAATTTTATACCAGAGGGATGAAGAAAACTCATTTAATGCAGATAATGCGATTATCCCTGAAGATGTGTCTTTATTGACTCATGGGCAGTCTATAACAATATATGACACAAATGGTTCTCAAGCATATTTTATAAGAATAGAGTACGCAAAAGAACAACTACATAGTTTTGAGGATGCAAATGGCACTACACGAGCAGGTGAAAAGATATACTTCGATGATGGTACATTTTTATACAAGGATGACTATCTGCGCATAGCTAAATATGAGCATAAAGGAGGTACTGGTAGTTGGTTCGCAAATACTCTATCAGATGTTTTTGGCACTAATGTCACATTGGTTAATGAATATGATAGTAAGCATCGTATGAAACTGCGTATGTACTCACAAGATTACATTATTTATAGAGCAGAGGGCATGACAGTTAGAATGCAACAAAAGAGTGTCGGTATTTGGTGGCGAAAGAAAGCACAGCAATTTATTTATGGTTGGTCGGCAATTGAGTGTAAATATGATTTCCCTACACCACAATTCCAAACACCTCCCACTATGCCTAATGGCTATGTTTATGATCGATATCCAATTGGCATAAATATGAATTTCCCATTTTCTAAAACAGATGGTGTACTATTTCATATTCCATTTGTAAATTATGATGTAAAAACTGGAGATATTAATACGGTTTTATCTAAATCACTTAGATTTGTAGCTAACAATGTAAAAAAATGGTTTGCTGATAGCAATAATGCTTCATCTGCAAATGGCCCTCGTGGCATATATACGACTGATAATAATGATAAAAGCATTATTATCGTTTATCCTGCCCAGGAAGAGTATGCAGTAGATGATGGAAGAGAAGCTGTAGAATGGGACAAGCAGTGGTTCTCTGGAAATTTCGTAGTGGGCTTTGGCTCAAATGTTACATCTCAGCCCATACATTTCCAATCTTTGAGTCTCTCCCCAGCTAAAGATGCAACGATAATTAGGGGCATGGTCTACGCAAGTGTATTATACAATAACGAGTGGAGAAAGTGCGTTATAGCAACAATGTAAATCCTTATAAAATGAAAAAGAATATGAAAAAGTTGATTTCTGCTGCTATTGCTATAATGTTTATTGGTTCGGTGTCGGCACAGAGTATCAATGTCGGAAAGGTCGAGGGTGAAATTGGTGTAGGAGGCGCTTTCCCAACAAGTAAACTTAACCTTGATAAAAATACGCCTGGTGCAAAATTGTTTGGCGAGGTGCGCTATAACTTCGAGAAAGCACCCGTCGACCTTGGCCTGCACCTTTCGGGTACAATCTTTCATCGCGAGGCCGAGAGTGTTGCTCAGCGTCTGAAGAGCAAGTCGTACACGGTTATGGCGGTGTCGAACTATAACTTTTGGCGTGGAGCAAAGGCATCATTATTTTTAGGTGCAGGTTTGGGCTATGCTCGCCTCGATATGACTGCGCCTGTAAGTTTCGACAACGCCCAGCCCAACTATGGTGGATTCCATACGGGCGATGCAGCCAACAAGGTATGCTTTATGCCTCGTGTGGGTGTCGAGCTCTTCAACCATCTACGCTTGACACTCTCCTATACTCTTGTCGAGAAGGCACACAACCACTTCTCAATCGGTATCAGTGGCGTGATAGGCGGCGGAAAGAGATAAATCTGTGTATAATGCGGTTCCTCGTTTAAAAAAGAATCTTGGGCAAAGTTTGTTGTGAATAAATTTATAGATAGGCTTATTAACTTGCGCAATTCAATTATTTTGGATATATCTACGGATTTTTACCAAATAAGCCTAAATTTTGCCCCAAGCAAATATGCGGGTAGGTTTTTGCCTACCCGCATATTTGTTGTGTAGGCTCGATATATTTGTTGTGTGTAGGATCAATGCCGTATAGGCGAGTTGGTGCGTTCTCGGTGGGGTCAATGGTCTATCGCTGGTTTTGCAGTTTTTTAGGACCGATAAGATTTTTAAGACCTTAGGACTTTAGGACCTTAAGACCTTACGAGGTCGGGCATCATATTCGGTCCTACTTGTCTTATTGGTCTTACTCGTCTTAAAATCTCTAATAACTAACAACTAAATTCTCTCATAGCTTTTTAAGACCTTAGGACTTTAAGACTTTAGGACCTTACGATGTCGGGTATCACTTTTTTCTTAATGTCATATCGTCGTATTGGTCCTATCGTCTTAAAAAACTCTAACAACTAAAAACTAATAACTAAAAACTAAAATTCCTTTTTTCGTTTTGCTCTTTTTTTTCTACCTTTGTAGAAGTATTAACCATTAAATTTGAGATTATGTCTGCTCGTACTTGTCCCGAATGTGGCGGTTTGGTGGCTTCGACCATCAACACTTGCCCCCATTGTGGCCACTTTATGGCTGGCGATGGCCAGTCTCCGCAAAGCACAATATCGGTGGAGAATCCCCATACAAGCATTGCGTGGTGCATCATATCGGTACTTCTCTTCTGGCCTATGGGCCTTATCGCCTTTATCTACTACTTCAAGTCGGATAACTGCTGGCAAGCGGGCGATCAGGCGGGTGCTGAGCGCAATGGCCGTGCATCGCTACGCTTTGCCAAGTACTCAGTATGGTTCTTGATTATCACCATCTTGCTCGGCATAAGTATTCCATTCTGCCTCTTTAGCATCTTGTAGCCTATGCGCATCAACGCCAACTCGAAGATTAACCTTGGACTCTTCGTTACGCGCAAGCGCGAGGATGGCTACCACGAGCTCGAAACCGTAATGCTCCCCGTAAATGGGCTTTACGACATAGTGGATGTTGAGCGCATCGATGGCGAGGGTGTCGTGTTTCGTGGCGTGGGCATAGCTGTGGACTGCGCCCCCGATGACAACCTCTGTGTGCGTGCAGCACGCCTGATGCAGGAGCGCTATGGCGTGGGTGGCGTAAGCATCACACTCGATAAGCGTGTGCCCTTTGGCGCTGGGTTGGGCGGTGGCTCGGCAGATGCCACAGCGGTGATTGTCGCCATCACCGACATCTTCCATTTAGGGCTAAAGAAGCCCCAGTTGGCCCGGTTGGCTGCCGAGTTGGGTAGCGACACTGCCTATTTTGTCTACAACGATGCTGAGCTATGCACGGGGCGTGGCGAGATTATGTCGCCAATAGCTGTGGAGCTTGCGGGGCGCTGGTTGGTGGTCGTAAAACCTGACGAGGGGGTATCAACGGCCGAGGCCTATCGTGGTGTGAAGCCCGCAATGCCCGAAAGAGGGTTGCGCGAGCTGTTGGCCGAGCCGATAGAGTGTTGGCAGGAGGGTGTGAAGAATGATTTTGAGCCTCATATCTTCGAGGCGCACCCACGAATTAGGGCAATCAAGGAGTCGCTGCTTGCTGATGGTGCACTCTATGCCTCGATGTCGGGTTCAGGCTCGGCGGTATTCGGTATCTTTGCCGAGAAGCCGAACTTCACGACAGAGGATTTTGTGCATATCGAACAGCTATGATTACTCCACGATACGGGGAATCTTAAAGGCCTTCAGCTCACGGTTGAAGGCTTTTTCGTTGCCCGCAACAAGGCTATCGACAAGCGAGTGAAAGGCTGCGGAGTGGTTGTGATGGCGAGTGTGGCAAAGTTCGTGAATGATGATGAACTCGCGAAGATGCTCTGGCAGGAGCATCACAAAGAGCGAGATGCTGATGCCATTGCGACCGCTACACGAGCCCCAGCGGGTGTGGGCAGATGAGATGCGTAGCGAGGAGTAGCGAAAACCGTGTTGCAAGGCAAGGCGTTCAACGGTGGCGGGGATATATTGCCGAGCCTCACGGCGCAATAGCTTGACATCCTTAGCCGAGATTGTGGGGTAGTTGGCGGTGCGCTCCCTAAGGCGCTGGCGTGTGGCATCCACCCACTCGGCCTTGCTCTCGGCAAAGGCAAGGGCGCGCTTCAGTGAGGTGAAGATGGGGTAGCTAAGGCGTAGTGTGCCATCAGGGCGCACAACAAGACGAATAGAGCGTGCACGCAACGACCGCACACACTCTACTCGTCCTAAAATCTTATGCTCCGTAACGGCCATTAGTCGCCGATGCGCTGACGCACAACCTCGAAGAGCATAATAGCTGCCGCAGCCGAGACATTCAACGACTCGGTGTGACCGATAAGCGGAATGGCAAGTTGCTCATCGCAGAGCTTCAAGACCTCCTTGGAGATACCCTTGTCCTCGGCACCCATAACGATGGCAGTAGGCTTGCGGAAGTCGGCATCGTAGAGCAGTTTACGGCTCTTCTCTGTAGCAGCGACAATCTGGAAGCCCTCGGCCTGCAACGCCTTAAGCGTGTTGCGAATAGAGCCTACACGGCAAACGGGAATATTCTGCAAAGCACCTGCCGACGAGCGTATAGCATCGCCATTTACGGGTGCTGAGTTCTTCAACGGAGTGATAAGACCGTGTGCACCAGCGCACTCTGCCGAGCGGGCGATACCGCCAAAGTTGCGAACATCCGTAACGCCATCAAAGACCACGATAAGGGGTGTCTCGTCATCGGGAACACGCTCCAAAATATCGGTAAGCTCAACATAGTCGATAGCGGCAATCTGCGCCACAACACCCTGATGGTTACCGCGAGTTAGGCGGTTGAGCTTCTCGATAGGTACCTCCTGCCAACGCAAGTGGTGGCGTGCCATAAGGTCTTTAAGGTCGTTCATCAGCTGTCCGTCAGCGCCCTTCTTGATGTAGATGCGCTCAATCTGCTTGCGAGCCTCGATAGCCTCAGCAACAGGGCGAATGCCAAAGATAATATTCTCCATAATTTATTGTTGTTCAGTTATTTCTAATTCGTATGATGCCTTCTCCCACTCGTGCATAAGCCTATCGTAATGCTCCTTTAGGGCGTTGTACTTGGCGTAGTCATCGGCATTGTACTCTGTGGCAACGGCAAAGCGGGCATCGTAGTCTGCAATCTCCTTTTCGACCTTTGCCAACTCCTTCTCAACGCTCTCTACGGCCTTGCGCAGTTTGCGGATTAACTTCTCCTGCTCCTTCTTCTGCTCGTAGCTCAGCTTACCGCCGTTGCTCTCTACAGCCTTGGTCGCTACGGGGCGCTCCTTGCGCTCAATCTCCTGCAACGACTCCACCTTGCGCTTCTCAAGGAAGTACCATATATCGCCGAGATACTCCCTGACGCCACCATCGCGGAACTCGTAGATGCGGTCTACAAGGCCATCGAGGAACTCTCTATCGTGGGACACAACGACAACGGTGCCATCGTACTTCTGCAACGCATTTTTGAGAATATCCTTTGAACGCATATCCATATGGTTGGTGGGCTCATCAAGAACGAGAAGGTTGTAGGGCTCAAGCATCAAGCGAGCCATTGCCAAGCGTGAACGCTCACCTCCCGACAGCACCTTCACCTTCTTGTCGATATCCTCGCCACGGAAGAGAAAAGCACCAAGAATATCGCGCAGACGAGTGCGAATATCGCCTACAGCAACACGGTCGAGGGTGTCGAATACGGTGAACTCGCCATCCATTAGGTCGTCTTGATTCTGGGCGTAGTAGCCGATATTTACATTTGCACCAACTTTGATGTCTCCCTCGGTAGCCTCCAACTCGCCGATAAGCATACGGGCAAAGGTTGTCTTACCCTCGCCATTACGGCCAACAAGGGCAATCTTCTGTCCTCGCTCGATGGTAAACTCTGCACCCGCAAAGATTCGCTTCTCGCCAAAGGCCTTGCCTACGCCCTTAACATCGGCGACAATCTGTCCTGAACGAGGTGCTGGCGGAAACTTGATGTTTAGGCGCGACATATCCTCCTCATCAACCTCGATACGCTCAAGGCGCTCAAGTTGCTTAACACGCGACTGCACCTGATTGCTCTTCGTGGGCTTGTAGCGGAACTTCTCGATAAACTCCTCGGTCTTCTCGATTAGTCGTTGCTGATTTTCGTATGCTGCCATCTGTTGCTGTCGGCGCTCGGCACGCAACTCCACAAATTTCGAGTAGGGCACCTTGTAGTCGTAGGCTTTGCCTAACGATAGCTCGATGGTGCGCGTCGTAACATTGTCCAAGAAGGCGCGGTCGTGCGAGATAAGCAATACTGCACCATTATAGTTCTTCAGATACTCCTCTAACCACTGAATACTCTCGATATCAAGGTGGTTGGTAGGCTCATCTAACAGAAAGATTGAGGGTCGGCGCAAGAGCAACTTAGCCAACTCGATACGCATACGCCAACCGCCCGAAAACTCGCGTGTGGGGCGCTCAAAATCCGAACGCTTGAAGCCGAGGCCGAGGAGCGTGCGCTCAATATCCGCCTCGCGTGTGTCGCCACCGAGAATGTGGTAGCGGTCGTTGGCATCGTTCAGTCGGTGGATAAGGTCGGCATAGGCCTCCGATTCGTAGTCGGTGCGTGAGGCAATCTCCTTTGTTAGGCGCTCGATATCGGCCTCTATGCGAAGCACCTCATCAAAGGCCTTGGCCGTCTCGGCAATGAGCGAGGTGGTATCTGCCACGCGCATCTGCTGTGGAAGGTAGCCTATGGTACACTCGCCATTTACGGTTACTGCACCCTCGGTGGGCTGCTGCTCGCCTGTGATAACACGCAGTAGGGTGGTCTTGCCCGCACCATTCTTACCTACAAGACCGATACGGTCTTTGGGGTTGATAAGGAACGAGATGCCATCGAAGAGTGTCCAACCGCCGTAGCTTATCGAGAGATTGTCTAACGAAATCATCTATTGAGTCTTACTTGTTATTATGAGTTAAGCATATCTACGATTGCCTGCTCAGGGCTCTCGGCACCAAATACCGAGCTACCAGCAACCAATGCCTCGGCACCTGCATCGAACAAAAGACGAGAGTTTGAGGCAGAGATACCGCCATCGACCTCGATGATAAGCTCCGAAAGGCCGAGCTCCTCCTTCTTGCGGCTAAGATACTCGCACTTGGCAATCGACGAGGGCATAAACTTCTGACCGCCAAAGCCGGGCTCAACGCTCATAACGAGGATAAGGTCGAGCTTGTCGAGCCACTTATCCAACACCTTGGGCTCGGTGCCTGGCTTAATCGAGATACCCACCTTGGCGCCAGCCTTGCGGATAAGGTCGATGCAGAGGCCGATGTTCTCGGTGGCCTCGTAGTGGAAGGTAACATAGTCGGCACCAGCCTCTACAAAGCGCTCTACATACTTCTCAGGAGCGGTAATCATAAGATGCACATCGAGAACCTTCGTGGTGGCCTTGCGGATAGGCTTCATCACAGGAAAACCGAATGAGATGTTGGGGACAAAGACACCATCCATTACATCGATATGTACCCACTCTGCACGGCTGCGGTCAAGCATAGCGATATCCTGATTGAGGTTTCCAAAGTCGGCTGAGAGTACCGAAGGGGCAATAATTCGTTTCATTTCAATTATTATGATTTTATTAGTTATATGCGAATTTCCTACAAAAATACGAAATGTTTTTTATTTCTCGCACTATTCTGCAATTACTTTTGTATCTTTGTCGTGATGATAATATTTTAACACTGAAATTATGACAGCAACAGCCATTATATCTATCGTTTTTGCATCTCTGCTACTTGTTGCACTCATCATTGTTCTCGTCGTTTGGCGAAATGGCAATGAGCGAAATCGAGAACTTGTTGCTAAGCGAGATAGCGAACTTGCCGAGAACGCAATGAGGTTGTCGGTTGCCGAGCGAGAACTCTCCGAGGAGCGCATTGCCCACGCTCGCACCGAGAGTGAGCGCGATGCCCTTAAGCGAAGTATCGAGCAGATACGCAACGAGCGTGAGGAGTCGGAGCGAACATTAAAGACCGAGTTTAAGAACTTGGCAAACGAGATTTTGACCGAGCATCAGCACAATTTACGCCAGGCAAATCGCGACTCGATAGACCTGATGTTGAAGCCGTTTAAGGATAATATCACGGAGTTTCGTGAGCGTGTTGAGCGTATCTATGCCCACGAGAACGAGCAACGCGGAGCGCTTAAGAATGAGTTAGATAATCTGCTTAAACTCAACCAACAGATGACCTCGTCGGCAGCAAACCTGACAGATGCCCTAAGAGGCAACTCCAAGGTGCAGGGCGACTGGGGAGAGGCCTATTTGGAGACTATCTTGGAGAGCACCGGCTTGGTTAAAGGGTTGCACTACCATATTCAGCAGAATTTCAAGGACGAGGAGGGTGCAAATCAGCGCCCCGATGTGGTGCTGTCGTTGCCTGAGGAGCGCCGAATAGTTATCGACTCTAAGGTATCGCTTACGGCATACATACGCTATACCGAGGCCTCGACCGATGCCGAGCGTAAGGCTGCATTGGCCGAACATATATCATCTGTGCGCAAGCACTTTCAGGAGTTGGCAGCAAAGGAGTATCAGAAGTTGCTGAACTCACCCGATTTCGTGGTTATGTTCGTGCCTACCGAGCCTGCCTTTCTTGAGGCTCTGAAGGCCGACAATACGATTTGGACTGATGCCTACGCCAAGAAGATAATTATATCATCACCAACCAACCTATTTGCATTGTTGAAGATGGTTGGTGATATGTGGCGCCGTGATGCCCAGAGCAAGAATCAGGCGGAGATTGTCGATAAGGCAACAAAGCTATATGAGCAGTTGGTGGCATTCACCGAGCAGTTGGAGGGTGTCGGCTCGGCATTGGATAGTGCCAAGTCGCGCTACGATGAGGCATATAAGCGTCTGCATACGGGTAATAACAATATCGTGCGTCTTGGCGAGCGTCTTCGTAAGTTGGGCTTGCCTACCAAAAAACAACAATCGGCCAAGGCACTTGCCGAGGCCGATGTGGATCAAGATTCTGACGAGTAGTCTACTCTCCCTTTTCGCAGTGTGGGCAGTGTTCGTGCTCGCCCAAAACCGTGTGCGGAATATTGCCGTGCGAGATAATCTGAATAGGGCAGTCGTAGTTGCGCAACTGCTCCTCGGTGATTATGTTCGAATCGTGGCGGTGAATATGGCGATTTACGCAGACGATGCTACGAACAACACTCGAAATTGTGCCAATATCGTGCGACACCATCACTATTGCCATCTGTTCCGAAAGGTGGTGTAGGAGGTTGTATAGCTCATTCTCAAAGCGGTTATCCACGAAGTTTGTGGGCTCGTCAAGAACCAAAAGTTTAGGCTCGGAAACCACTGCACGACAGAGCATTACACGCTGAAGCTGTCCACCCGAAAGCTCTCCGATAGGGCGCTTGGCAAGGTCGCTGAGTGACGCCTGCTCCAAAATAGCCTCGGCACGACGACGCTCCTCCCGACCATAACGGCCAAAGAAGCCCCTCTCAGACTGCAATCCCGACATAACGATCTCTCTTACCGAGATAGGAAATGCCTTGTCGAAAGATGAGATCTGGGGTAGATAGCCGATGTTGATGCGACCCTTGCGCTTTAGCTTCTCGCTATACTCAATCACGCCACTATACTCCACAATGCCCATAATGGCCTTGACAAGTGTACTCTTGCCAGCACCATTGGGGCCGATAACGCCAATAAAGTCATCGGCGTAGATATCCAAGTTGGCGTGTTCCAAGGCCTGCACACTATCGTAGCGCACGCCTAAGTCACGAATCTTAATAAGTATCTCGTGGCTCATAACTGCAAATTATATCGGTGATACGCTCAATCTCAGTAAGAATATCCTTTGATAGCGGGTCGGTGATGACGACCTCGGCATCGCACGCCTCGGCAATAGCACGCACCTTGTCGATGCTGTACTGCGGCTGGATAAAGATAGCGTTGATGCCCTCGCTCTTGGCGCGCTCAACAAGTGCGGTGAGCTGTCGTGGGGTAGGCTCCTTGCCCTCTTGCTCGATGGCTATCTGCTCGATAGAGTAGTCGCGGGCAAAGTAGGTGTAGGCCGGGTGATAAATCATCATCGTGTGGGCATCGCTCGCCTTGATTCTCTTGGTACAGCGTCTATCAATACCATCTATACGCTCCAAAAGTGCCTGTGCAGCACTCTCATACTTTGCCGAGTCGGGATATTGTGCCATGATAGCCTCTCTTGCGTTCTCAACCATAGTGCGCAGTGTTCGTGGCGCAGTCCAAATATGTGGGTCGATGCCATGACTATGATGGTGGCTATGATGGTGGCCGTGCGAACAACTGCCCGCCATTGGCTCAATGCCCTCCGAGAGGTTTACAAGGTTGTCGCCAAGGTGCTTGACAAGGCTCTGCTCGAAGTTGATAAGGCCTACCTCGAAGACCAACTCTGCATCGCTCATCGCGCTAATATGGCGTGCCGTAGGCTCAAAACTTTCGGGTGATGCGCCCTCCGGAACAACAACATCAATGTCAAAATCTCCGCAAGTTATCTCCTCGATTAACGCTTTAAGAGGCGTGATGGTTACATATATGGTAGGGTTGTTGTGGCTCTTCTCGCTACTGCAAGAGAGCAAAATTAAGAGAAAGAATATTATGAATATTGTCTTTTTCACTGTGTACTATATTTTTTATTGCGACAAAGGTATGAAAAACTATGCAAAATTTTGATATTCCGCCGAAAATTTACATCTTTGCAGAAAATAATAAAAAGCATATAAAGTTGTAGGCGATAACGAAAAACTTATTTGCTCGATTATAGATACTAATATAAATACCTAAATACTTAAAACTTATGATTAAGAATATTACCGAGAAGATTATTTACATCGGCGTCGATGATACCGATATTGATCTTTTCGAGAGTCAGTATGTTGTTCCTAATGGTGTCTCGTATAACTCATACCTTATCCTTGACGAGAAGGTTGCGGTGATGGATACCGTTGACCGTCGCAAGAGCGATGAGTGGTTGCAGAACCTCGATACAGCGCTCGCTGGTCGCAAACCCGACTACCTCGTTATTCATCACCTCGAGCCCGACCACGCTGGCACTATCGCCATTGCTATGGAGCGCTATCCCGAAATGCAGGTTGTGGCTTCGGACAAGGCGGTTAAGATGATGCCTCAGTTCTTTGCAAATACCGCATTTGAGGGTCGCACTATCGGCGTTAAGGAGGGTGATACCCTCTCGCTTGGTGGTCGCACTCTTCACTTCGCTATGGCGCCTATGGTGCACTGGCCCGAGGTAATGGTAACATACGATAGCAGTGAGAAGGTACTCTTCTCGGCTGATGGCTTCGGCAAGTTTGGCGCACTGTGCAATGGCGGTGAGTGGGCTTGTGAGGCTCGTCGCTACTACTTCAACATCTGCGGTAAGTATGGCGCACCTGTTCAGGCTCTTCTAAAGAAGGCTGCAGCGCTCGATATTGAGATTATCTGCCCCTTGCACGGCCCTGTGCTCACCGAGAATCTTGGCTACTATATCGGCCTCTATGACGCTTGGAGCAAGTATGAGCCCGAGACCAAGGGTGTGCTTGTGGCATACGCCTCAATTCACGGTAATACTGCCGAAGTGGCTAATAAGTTCGCCGAGATATTGCGCTCAAAGGGTGCCGAGAAGGTTGTTGTTTGCGACCTCTCGCGCACAGATATGTCGGAGGCTGTGGAGGATGCCTTCCGTTATAGCCACCTTGTGGTTGCTGCGGCATCTTACGATGGCGATGTATTCCCCGTGATGCACGACTTCTTGCACCACTTGGCTATCAAGAACTACTCGAAGCGCCGTATCGGCATTATCGAGAATGGCTCTTGGGCACCCTCGGCAGGTCGTGCTATGCGTGCTATCATCGACACCTTTAAGGGTGTAACGGTTGCCGAGAGTATGGTAACCATTATGTCATCGCTTAAGGATTCGGATATCCCCGCCTTGGAGCGCTTGGCAGATGAGGTTTTGGCAGAGTAACATCATTATTGATTCACGAAAAGAGGCCGACTAAAAAGTGATTTTTGGTCGGTCTCGTTGTTTATGTTTGCGATTGACGCAAAAAGCGATTACAA
>SUZB01000025.1 GCA_015060115.1 Rikenellaceae bacterium
TCCTTTCTTTATATTTCGTTTAGCTACTATTTTTGCATGACTCTTTTCAATCCCCACTGGTTTTTCGGACTGATCCCAAATAACCAAAAACTCTCTTTATTTAGAGGAAAATTGTTACCTTTGAGTATTAATAATCCAAAACGAAAATATTATGAAGCGAGTATTCTCTCTTATGGTCGTGGCTACTCTGGTATGGGGTTGCTGCGGCGAACAGTGTAAAGGTGAGTTGGAGAAGTGTGGTGCCGAGGTGGGTGCAGTGGTAAATGTTGATGGCAAGGAGCAATACAAGATTACTTCGACACTTCCAGTGGAGTATGCCGACGATATGGAGTGGGTTTTGCGCTACGATAAGAGCGATGTAGAGGAGTTGCGTGAGCGTGCCAAAACCGAGGATAAGGAGTGCGATGTTCTCTTCTTTGGTAGCTCCTCTATTCGTCTATGGAAGAGCTTGGCAGAGGATATGGCGCCCCTCAAAGTAGTAAATCGTGGCTATGGTGGTGCGATGATGCGCGATGTTCACTACAACTACTCAACAGTGCTTGCTGACTACGAGCCCAAGGCCTTTGCTTTCTATTGCGACAACGACCTCGGAGGCTTCGGCCACGACCTCTATCCCACCGAGCTTTTCGACCTCTATCGCCTTTTGGTTGAGCGACTTAAGAGCGATTATCCCGATAAGCCCATCTTTATCCTCTCGATTAAGTTTAACGAAAATCGTGCCACCAAGCGTGAGGAGCATCGTCTCTTCAATGCCATTATGGCGGACTATGCTGCCCACACCGAGGGCGTTACATTTGTCGATGTCAACACCCCGATTTTGAGTGCCGACGGCGGTGTCGACAATGGCTACTTCGAAGATGATAAATTGCATGTCAATCGCAAGGGTTACGCTGTCTGGGCATCGGTACTTCGCCCCTTGCTCTTGGAGGCTCTTGCTAAATAGTTACTTCGGGGTGTTGCTTATTTAATACTTTTTGCTATCTTTGTATAATTGTTTCTACCGCAACAAACGAAAAACTAAATATATGAAGAAGACTTTTACAAAGATTTTGTGCCTTGCAGTGGCAGTTTTTGCCGTATCTGTAGCAAGCGCACAGCAGGGTTATGAGAAGTGTAACGAGGTATTTCGTCTTGGTGTCGAGGCTCGCTTCGACTATATCAATCAGGCGCTTGCTGGTGATAAGTTAGCCGATGCTTCGGGCTTCAAGGTGCGCTACTTCAACCTCCGTATGGATGGTCAGATTACCCCCAAGTTCACCTATTCGTGGCGTCAGCGCTTCAACCGTGCCAACTCCATCTCGGAGTTTGCTCAGAATACCGACTGGCTTCACCTCACATTCCGCCCCTCGAAGAATTGGGCATTCTCGGCAGGTAAGCAGGTTGTTATGATTGGTGGCTGGGAGTACGACCGTGCACCTATCGACATCTACTTCTGCTCGGAGTATTGGAACAATGTAAACTGCTTCCAGCTTGGTGCGAGCGTTGCCTACACCACCAACAAGGGCAACGACACCCTCACATTCCAGGCTTGCCAGAGCCCCTACGATAGCGCAACCACCGACTACTACGCCTACAACCTCTACTGGATGGGCTCGCACGGCTTCTATACTGCGCTTCACTCGTTGAACTTCTCGCAGTATGCACCCGGCAAGTACGATGTATATGTTGTTTTGGGCAACCAGTTTAAGTTTGGCGATGCCACCTTGCAGCTCGACTTGATGAATCGTGGCGTTAGCGGTCGTGAGCTTCTGTTCCAGAATTTTTCGATTATGGGTGAGTTCTCATATTTGGTTGCTGACCGCGTAAATATCATTGCCAAAGCCACTTACGACAAGGTAGGCAATGATTATCCTACGGGTCTCTTCCTCTTCCCTGGTACCGAGATGACCCGTCTTGGCGGTGGCGTTGAGTACTACCCCTTGGGTGGCAAGGGTAACCGCGATATCCGCCTCCACGCGGCATACTCATACAACATCGGCAACAACACCAACCCGGCAGGTACGGCTCTCAACAAGGGCTCATTCCTCACCGTGGGTCTTACCTGGCGTATCGATGCACTCTCGGCTGCGGGCAAGCTTATCGAGAAGATTAAGAAATAACCCTCGGACAACTTAAAACTAAAATTATATGGAGAAGCAAAACAGATTTAAGAAGTACTATGCCGGTATCTTCTGCCTACTCATCGTTGTAGGTATCTTTGGTGGCATCGGCTCTGTTATGGGCTTGCCCAACATGCTGAATACCATCATGAAGACGGCGCACGACTTGTTGCTCAACACCGTATTCTACCTTATGGCCATCTGCGTTATCACTGGTGCTCTGGGTGCTATCTTTGTTGAGTTTGGCGTTGTTAGCCTCTTGGAGCGTATCTTGCGCCCCTTGATGCGCCCCTTGTTCAATCTTCCCGGTGTTGCATCGTTGGGTGCTGTGATGACATTCCTCTCGGACAACCCCGCAATCATCTCGTTGGCCAAGGATAAGCGCTTCAGCACCTACTTCAAGAAGTATCAGTTTATCTCGCTCACCAACTTCGGTACTGCCTTCGGTATGGGCCTTTTGGTGATCGTCTTTATGATTTCTCAGGGTTTCTTTGTTGAGCCCTTTATCGGTCTGCTTGGTGCGATAATCGGTTGCTTGGTATCTACACGCCTTATGCAGCGCTTTATCCTTAAGTCGTACCCCGAGTACAAGGATGAGCCCGCAGCGGTTCTCGATGAGAAGGATATAGAGGCTGAGGAGGCTGTTAAGGAGACCTCGATGTTCACACGCATCCTCAACGCCTTGCTTGATGGTGGTAAGAGTGGTGTTGATGTAGGTATGTCGATTATCCCCGGCGTGCTTATCATCTCTACCTTTGTGATGATTCTTACCTTCACTACGGGCGACAATGGCGTTTATGATGGCGCTGCTTACGAGGGTGTCGGCTTCCTGCCCTGGCTCTTCGGCAAGGTCAACATCATCTTCGACTGGCTCTTCGGCTTCGAGCACCCCGCACTTATGGCATTCCCCATCACCGCTCTTGGTGCTGTGGGCGCTGCCCTCGGTCTTATCCCTGGCTTTATCCAGGAGGGCTGGGTTGATGGTAACGCCATCGCCGTGTTCACCGCTATCGGTATGTGCTGGAGTGGTTACCTCAGCACCCACACCGCTATGCTCGATGCTCTCGGCTACCGCAAGCTCACCTCTAAGGCTATCCTTGCACATACCATCGGTGGCCTTGTAGCCGCTGTCGCTGCACACTGGATGTTCGTGCTCTACACCTTGGCTTTCGGTACTCCCGCAACCTTTGATGGTGGTGCCGACCGCTATAGCACCGTTAGCAACGCACCCGTTATCATCGAGTTCGTAAGCGAGAATCAGGTTAAGGTTGGCGACCGCGTCTTCACCGACGAGGCTGGCGACACCCCTGAGGAGGAGGGTTCACTCGCTCGCGTTATCGAGGGCGTGCTTCTCTCTAACCACGAGACCGTTGAGGTCGCTGATGGCGAGAAGATTGACGCTGCAGGCTTTATTGCCGCAGAGAAGCTCCCTGAGGCTACTCGCGAGAGCCTTATGACAGAGGTGCAGGCCGGCTTCGATATGTATCGTGACCGCATTGCTAACCAGCACTTTGGTCGCCCCGTTGCCGAGCTTACCCCCGAAGAGTTAGCTGAGTTGGATAATATCATTCCTTTCAAATTCCAACAGTAATTTCTTGTGATAAGGGGCATCCTTCGACGCCTCAATCCAAAGAGCGAATGGGAAATACATCTTAGTATGTCCCATCCGCTCTTTCTCTTTATCGGCGCCAAATTATGCCCCTTCTGACAAGAAATTAGGTTGTGCAGACCTGTAGGTGCTTTATTAGGGAATTTAGTGAGTTTAAGGAGTGTAGTGAGCTTAGGGATAAAGAGACGAAAGAGACGAAAGAGACGAAAGAGACAACAACGAAGTCGGCTATCATCTTTCTCTGTTATCTCTGCGTCTCTGCGTCTCTGTTGTCTTTTTTAAGACCATTAAGACCTTAGGACCTTTACGAGGTCGGGTATCATATTATTCCTACTCGTCTTATTTGTCCTATCGTCTTACTTGTCTTATTATCATTGTATTCTCCCCCCCCCAAAAAAAATGACCACGAAAAAGTGGCCATTTTCTTGTCTATTTCTCTACAAGAGAGTGTCGCTATTTACTTGATGTTTCCGAGTTTTTCGTTGGTCTTGTGAATGATGTCGATGGTCGTGTGATCCTCCACGAAAATAGAGTTTAGACCCTGCTGCTCCTGTGCGGGATCGCCCGTGTAGTCGTCGCCCTTTGCCCAATATTCGTGGTCCTCGACATTGGTCTCGGCATAGCCGCCCCAGCTCCAGAAGTTACAGCCGGCAAACTTGCCGCCCTCGGCCTTAGCCTTCTCAATCATCGCGAATACAAAGGTGTAGTACTTATCGCGGCACTCTACGCCACTCTCCTTGCGGAAATCCATATTGTCGCGGGGCATACCAAACTCCTCAACAACAAGGGGCTTATTGATTTTCTCTGCCAACTCAATGTGCATATTGATATACTCCTCGGTATTCTCGCACGAGCGCTGCAAATCCTCCTGCATCTTATCGCCACGCATCCACTTCCAGTTGTAGGGCCATACATGGCAGTTGATATACGAAATCTCATCAATGGCGTGAATCTTCTCGCAGAGCTCCATATCCCACTCGCAACCGTAGTAGCCCTCCGAGCCTGTCGAAATCATGTGGTTGGGGTCGAGCTCGCGGATAAGCTTTGCCGAGGTGGTGATCCACTCCGCAAATGCCTCCTTGTTGTCCTGCTCCTTAGAGCTAAATGCGCGAGGCTCGTTAGAAATCTGCCAAGAGAAGATGGCGGGGTCATCAATATACTTGATGCCGGTATAGCGGTTGGTGCGTGTTACGATGTAGCGTACATGGTTGTAGTACAGCTCCTTAGCACGCTCGTTGCGCACAAACTCGCCAGCAAAGGTGTTGTACGAGAACCAGCCATCGACACGCGGAACGAGCACAGGCTCATTGTTCGCCCACGCCACATACTGAGTGTAGCCACCGCTCCACTCCCAGGCGTTGTTGAAGTACAAAACGGCGGTCATATCACGCTTGCCAAGCTCCATAAGCAGGTAGTCGAGGCCCGCCAGCACCTCGTCGTTATACTCGCCGGGCTTAGGCTGTAGGTTGGGCTCAATCTTGCCAAGCAGGCCATTCTCGCCCTCGCCACCAATCAAGACGCGGAGGTTGTCGATGCCGTGAGCCTTCATAAAGTCGAGCTCCTTGGCTAAGCGCTCGCGGTCGCCACCCTCACCCTCCGAGCCGAGGATTGCGCCATACCAGAAGTTGGTGCCTACGAAGTAGTAGGGCTGGCCGTTACGCATAAACTGGCCATTCTCGATAGTGATAATCTTGCTTTCGGGGGTCGTTGTGCAGCCCATTGCGACAAACATTAGGACAAGGGCCACGATAGAATAAAATGCTCTTCTCATTATTTTAGGTTGTGTTGAAGGTTGGGTTTGAAATTATCGCTCTCAAAAATCTGCACAAACATACGCAAAAAAATCCTAAAAAACTATGTTTTTCGATTTGTATTTTCGCTATGTAATTTATAATTTTGTAGGGTCAAATTGCGACTTTGTTCCCCAATATGAAATATTGGGTAACTATTCGGCTGATAACCAGATTGTTGGCTTGTTAAGTGGGTCGTCTCTTGACACGATTTCTAAATGGTGAATTTGTTCTAAAATGAAGAAGATAATACTTTCGGGCGGAGGTACCGGAGGACACATATATCCCGCTGTTGCGGTGGCCGAGGCGTTGAAGCGTAAGTGGGGCGACGATGTAGAGCTCCTTTTCGTTGGTGCCGAAGGCAAGATGGAGATGGAGAAGGTGCCCGCCTTGGGCTACCGAATTGAGGGTCTCCCTGTGGCTGGCTTGCAGCGTAGATTGACCCTTTCGAACTTGGCTCTGCCGTTTAAGGTGGTGTCGAGTGTTCGCCGTGCCCGTCGCATCATCAAGGAGTTTGGTGCCGATATGGTCGTAGGCTTTGGTGGCTACGCCTCTGCACCTGTGTTGTGGGCAGCACAGCGTTTGGGCGTGCCAACGCTTATTCAGGAGCAAAATTCGTATGCCGGTCTTACGAACAAGATTTTGGCCAAGCGTGCCAAGCGCATCTGTGTGTCGTACGACAATATGGAGCGCTTCTTCCCCGCTGACCGCATCGTGCTTACGGGCAATCCACTTCGTGGTCGCTTCTCGGCTGAGGGTGTAGACCGTGCTGAGGCGTTGGCATACTATGGCTTCTCGGCCGATATGCCCACCATCTTTGTTGTCGGTGGCTCACTCGGCACACGCACTCAGAACGAGATGATGAAGCACTGGATAGCATCGCTCGATGGCGTAGCTCCTGTACAGGTTGTTTGGCAGACAGGCAAGTTCTACGAGAGGGAGATGGTCGAATTCATAAAGGCTCACCCCACGAAGAATATCTGGCAGGGGGCATTTATCGACCGCATGGATTATGCCTATGCCGCTGCCGATGTGGTAATCTCGCGTAGCGGTGCCTGCACCGTGTCGGAGTTGTGCCTTGTGGCTAAGCCCACGATATTTATCCCCTCGCCTAATGTTGCCGAGGACCACCAGACCAAGAATGCTATGGCGTTGGTCGAGAAGGGTGCTGCGGAGATTATCCCCGATTCGGAGACTGTGGAGCGCGGTATGGCTGAGGCTGTGGCGTTGGCCAAAGACGAGAAGCGCTTGGAGAGCCTAAGGAGAAATATTGCGAAGTTGGCTATTGGCGACTCGGCAGAGAGGGTAGTGCGCGAGATTGAGAGTGTGTTGAACAAGATGTAGGCATTGGGTATGGAACGCGAAACAAAGAAGATATACTTCCTCGGCATCGGTGGCATCGGTATGAGTGCCATCGCTCGCTATTTTTTGCATGAGGGTTGCCTTGTTGCGGGCTACGACCGCACGGCAACACCCCTTACACGCGCCTTGGAGGTTGAGGGTGCTGCGATTCACTACGAAGATGATGTGGAGCTTATCCCTGAGGCTATGCGCTCGGCGGAGGATACCCTTGTGGTGCTCACGCCCGCTATTCCCGCCGACCATAAGGAGTGGGCGTGGTTTAGGGAGCAAGGCTTTCGTATCGAGAAGCGCTCGCAGATGCTTGGCCACCTCTCGGAGGGCAAGATGGTGATGGCCGTGGCGGGTACGCACGGCAAGACCACCACATCGACACTCGCCGCGTGGCTCAACCACGCCGCAGCGGGTGAGGGTAGCGCCTTTTTGGGCGGTATATCTACCAACTTTGCCTCAAACCTTGTGCTTGGCGAGGGGCGTCGTCTTGTCGTTGAGGCTGACGAGTACGACCGCTCGTTTTTGCGCCTGTGGCCCGATGTAGCGGTGATTACGGCAACGGATGCCGACCACCTCGACATCTATGGCACAGCAGAGGCTATGGTCGAGGCCTTCGAGCAGTTTGCCTCGCAGATTAAGGAGGGTGGCTCGCTTATCCTAAAGCAAGGTGTAGCCTTCCACTTCGATACCAAGGGTCGCAACCTCTATCGCTATTCGTGCGATGGTGGTGGCGACTTCCACGCCGAGAATATCCGCTTAATTGAGGGTGGTCATTATCGCTATGATATCGTCTTGCCCGATGGCCGTATCGAGGATTGCGAACTCGGAATCTTGGGTAAGGTGCATATCGAGAACTCGGTGGCTGCGGTGGCTATGCTCTGGTGCGCCGCTAAGCGTGAGGGCAAGACCTTAGATAGGGAGGCTGTGCGCCGTGCACTGCGCGACTTCGCGGGCGTAAAGCGCCGTATGGAGGTCTATATCAACACCCCCAAGCAGGTCTATATCGATGACTATGCCCACCACCCTGAGGAGCTTCGTGCAACTATCGAGTCGTTGCGTGGCGTATTCCCCGCAAGAAAGCTTACGGCTATCTTCCAGCCCCACCTCTACACCCGCACCCGCGACCACTATCGTGGCTTTGCCGAGGTGTTGTCGTTGTGCGACGAGGTCGTTATGGTGCCCATCTACCCTGCACGCGAGGAGCCTATCGAGGGCGTATGTTCCGAGATGATTGGCCAGTTGCTTACGGTAGATTGGCAGTTAGCCGAGCGTGAGGAGCTTGTGGCGTTACTCGAAAAGATGTCTACCGATGTTGTCGTTACCTTTGGTGCCGGCAATATCGATGTTGTTTGCTCGGCTGTTGCCGAGTTGCTAAAGAAGAGGGCATAGGATGAAGCAGTGGTTTCGAAATACTGGTCGCTATGTTGGCTACACGCTACTCTGGGTGTTGGTCGCCATCGTTGTGGTGTGGGGTGCTATGAGTGCCCGTGCGCACCGCAAGGCGCAACTCATTACGGAGCTGAACATCGGCGTGGAGCGCAGCTCGGAGCACCAGTTGGTCGATGCCCCGATGATGAACGACTGGCTTTTGAGCCATACCGAGAGCCCTGTGGGACGCCCACTCTCGGAGGTTAACCTCGCGGAGTTGGAGCGTGTGGCGTTGCAGCATAGCGCTGTGGCGGAGGCTAATGCATATAGCACCTTTTCGGGCAGTGTCGAGCTTAGCGTTACTCAGCACGAGCCTGTCGCTCGTCTTAAGGTCGATGGCTACGATATGTACCTCACGGCCGATGGCTATCTCTTCCCCGCCTCGGACGGCTATGCAGCACATGTGCCTGTCATCACAGGCTCATACCGCCCAATTTTTAGGCCCGACTATGCGGGCTATGCTGCTACTGTGGTGCGCGACTCTATCGCCTCGCTCGATAGCGTGATTTTGGCCTTGGAGCAGCAGAAGTTGCCCCACCATAAGTTGCGCCAGGAGTATCGTCAGGATTTGCGCCGTGTGCTCAACGAGCGTATTCGACGAACACTCTTTATGTCGGAATATGAGTACGACAAGCGCAATGAGGAGCTTAAGGAGCGTAAGGCGCGTGCCCGCAAGGAGAATGTGGCACGCAACAAGAGCATAGATGCCGCCATTCGAGCCCTCGGTGCCGAGCAGGATGTTGTGCGTGAGCGACAGAAGTGCCTTGAGGTGATAGATTATGACTTCGAGCGACTTCTATATTTTATCGAGCGTGTTCGCCAGAGCGAGTTCTGGAGCTCGGAGGTTGTGCAGATTGTCCTTGAGGGCGGAGGCACTAAGCCTATGGAGATTGCCTTTGTGCCGCGCTCAGGCAGGTTCTTGGTCGATATGGGCTTCACCGACCGTTTGGGCGACAAGCTCTCGATGCTTCGTCGCTTCTATGACGATGGCCTCGACAATATCGGCTGGAACAAGTATCGCCGTATCAGCCTGCGCTACGAGGGGCAGGTGGTATGCCGTTAGGCGTTTTAAGAAGAAGAAAAAAGAGAAAATATAAAACGGATACAACAATGAAAGGTAAACAGATTGTAGCGATTGATGTAGGTTCATCGAATGTCGTTATCGCCGTAGGTGCGGTTGAGGATGATGGCAGAGTCGATATTCGTGGCATCGTATCGGAGCCCGTGCAGGGTGTTGCGGCCGGCCATATCGACAATAGCGAGCAGGTGGGTCAGGCTGTTGCTGCCGCTAAGCAGCGTATCGAGCAGCAGCTCAATATTCGCATCACGGAGGCCTATGCAGGTCTTTCGGGCGACTTTATCCGCTCGGTGCAGGTTACCGACCATGTATATGTTCAGGACGAGTTGCGCAACGGTAGCAACCAGATTACCCAGCGCGACCTCGATGAGCTGAGCCGTCGTATGCAGAGTGTCAAGCTCCCCGACGAGCGCGAGACAATCATCACGATGGAGCCTCTGCGCTACAAGGTCGATGAGAAGGAGGTGGAGATTCCTGTGGGCGCCTATGGACACCTATTGTCGGCTACCTACAACTTCATTCTCTGCGATAAGTCGATGCGCTCGCGCCTTGGCCTATGTCTTCAGCGTCAGGGCATTACGGTCAAGGAGTATGTTCCCAACGCCCTTGTTCAGCACCTCTCGGTGGCTACTACCGAGGATTTGCAGGATGGTGCCGTTGTCGTAGACCTTGGTGGTGGCGTTACGGATGTAACGGTGCTCTATGGTGGCAAGGTGCGCTATATTGCCTCTATTCCTATCGGTGCCGAGGCTATCAACGCCGATATTCGCTCATCGAGCATCCCGTCGAACTATGTCGAGGACCTCAAGGTGCAGTATGGCGCTGCGGTTGCGGAGTTGGCTACCGACGACAACATCGTCTTCCAGTCGGCACGCCGAGGTATGGTCAAGAGCATCTTGCGCCGTAATCTCGCCACTATCATCGAGGCTCGCTTATCGGAGATTGCCGAGTGGGTGAAGCGCGAGATTAAGGAGTCGGGTTGTGGCTCGAAGTTTATCCCCTCGGTGTTGCTTACGGGTGGTGCTTCGCAGATGCGCTTTATCGAAAACCTCTTCCAGCGAGAGCTTGGCTTGGAGGATGTGCGTACCGTGCACCCTGAGTATGGCTTTGTCGAGGAGTCGATGTTGGAGCATATCACAACGCCCGCCTACGCTACCGTTGCCTCGTTGTTGGTATATGGTGCTAAGAAGGGTGCTTGTGCCGTTGTCGCCAGTGGCGCTACGGTGCGTGTAGCAGCTCAGCCTGAGGTGGAGCGTGTTGCAGCGCCTGTTTCGGATGATGTTGATGACTTCGAGGAGGAGAGTCGCCAGACAAAACCTGTGGAGCGTAACGACTCGGAGCGTGTTGATGATGACGAGATTTTGGAGGGCGATATCCCTGGCGAGGATGTTACGAAGAAGCGCCGCCGTTGGGGCGATGTCTTTGGCAACCTCTTCAACAAGGTGAGCACCACATTCTCCGAGTCGGAGGACGAGTATGATTTGTAGACGATGAATTGTAACGATTATGAACGGATATAATGGTATAAACGACGAGTTGGTCAAGGCCGTTGCGGGAGATAACCTCTCGGATTTGGTTCTCGACCCCAAGTCGATAATCATGGTTGCAGGCGTTGGTGGCGCAGGTGGCAATGCGGTTAATCATATGCAGGAGATGGGCATAACGGGTGTCAATTTCGTGGTGTGCAACACCGATGCCCAGGCGCTCAACAACTGTAGCGTGGAGAATAAGATACAGATGGGCCCCGGTCTTGGTGCGGGTAACAACCCCGAGCGAGGCCGTGAGTTGGCTATCGAGAGCGAGGAGCAGCTGCGCTCGTTGCTTGAGACATCGGGCGCTAAGATGCTCTTTATCGCTGCCGGTATGGGTGGTGGTACGGGTACTGGTGCTTCGCCTGTCTTGGCGCGTATTGCCCACGAGTTGGGCATACTGACGGTGGCTGTTGTCACTATGCCCCTGCGTATGGAGGGCCCCGGTCGCTATGAGCAGGCTGTGAAGGGTATCGAGGAGCTTAACCGCTATGTAGACTCGTTGCTCATCATCGACAACGAGAAGGTGCGCCAGATGTATGGCAAGTTGCCCATTAAGCAGGCCTTTGGCAAGGCCGATGATGTTCTCGGTATGGCTACCAAGGGTATTGCCGAGCTTATTACTGTGGAGTTCGCCTTGGTGCGTGTCGATTTCGCCGATGTCGAGAAGGTTATGCGTGGCAGTGGCCGTGCCCATATGTCTGTTGTTACGGGTTCGGGTGAGAACCGTGCCGTGCAGGTTGCCGAGGGCTCGCTCTCATCGACGCTACTCGACGACAATATGATTACCGGTGCTAAGGATATTCTTCTTAGCTTCGCCGTGTCGGATATCAACCTCCTTACGCAGGAGGATGTCGCTGTGGCTATGGAGTATATCCAGAAGCACGCAAGCTATACCGATGAAGATGGCATTGTGCACTCGGCAGATATCATCTGGGGTGCCAGCGAGAAGAAGAGTTTGGGCGATGATGAGTTGGAGTTGGTGGTTGTTGCAACGGGCTTTACCGATGGCAACAAGCTGAATATCAGCAGCTCGTTCAGCGATGTTGTCGATTCATCGTTCCCTGCTCAGGATAAGCCTGAGATAACACCTGTTATCCAGCCTAAGCCCATCACGCCGATTACGCCTATCGAGCCTAAGCGCACCGCAAGCGAGATACCTACAATCTTGCCCTCGCAGAATCGCTATGCTCAGATTGGCTTGCAGCTGCGTGTGCCTGCTTTCCAGCGCCGCAATGTAAGTTTCGCTGCCGAGAGCTCTACTCAGGCTCGCACCACTTTCCGCCCCTTGCAGCGCGAGAGTGTGCCCGAGACACAGCCCGCCGAACAGCAGCAGACAACGATGGGCGAACTCTTTTAATGGTTAAGGAATGAATGCGATTCTACTTCAAGAGAATATCGATATTCTAAATGTCGTCATCCTCGGCATCATCTCGTTGGTGTTGTTGATGCTCTCGGCAATGGCTTCGGGCTCCGAGGTTGCCTTCTTCTCGCTCAAGCGAGCAGATATTGCCGACCTTGAGAGCCGTAGCGATGCCTCTTCACGCCGTGTTATCGACCTGCTGGACAACCCAGATAGGCTGTTGGCGACAATTCTCGTTACGAACAACATGGTCAATATCTGCTTGGTTATTGTTACCACGCAGATTATCGATGCGCTCTTCATCTTCTCTGGCATCTGGGACTTTATCTTTAAGACCATCGTTGTTACCTTCCTCTTGTTGCTCTTCGGCGAGATTATGCCTAAGGTCTTTACGCAGGGCAACCCCGTGAGAATGGCGCGTTTCTTCTCGTTGCCACTGAAGGTTTTCCGTTGGTTGGTATACCCTTTGGCCTTTATCTTGGTGCGCACAAGTCGCCATGTCAGCCGTCTTGCCACGAAGAATGCCGAGATTTCGATAGAGGAGCTTGCGGATGCTGTAGACCTCACCGAGACGGGCTCTGAGGAGGAGCAGAAGATGTTGTCGGGTATCGTGAACTTCGGACAAACCGAGGTGGTGGAGATTATGCACTCGCGTGTCGATATCACAGGTTTGGAGTTTGAGGCCGACTATAACGAGGTGCGCCGCACGATTGTCGAAACGGGCTATTCGCGTATTCCGGTCTATGGCGATGACCTTGACGATGTGCGCGGTGTGCTCTATGTCAAGGATTTGTTGCCCTACCTGTCGGAGGGTAACGACTTCGAGTGGCAGAAGCTTCTGCGCAAGCCCTATTTTGTGCCCGAGCATATGATGATTGACGACCTACTGAAGAAGTTCCAAAAGAAGAAGATTCATATCGCCATCGTTGTCGATGAGTATGGCGCTACGCAGGGTCTTGTGTCGCTGGAGGATATTTTGGAGGAGGTCGTAGGAGAGATTACCGACGAAAGCGACGAGGAGGAGAACGAGCTCTACGAGAAGATTGGCGAGCGCACTTGGATTTTCGATGCTAAGATTCATATCGGCGAGTTCCTGCGTGCTATCGACTTCGAGGAGGATGCCTTTGCCGATGTCGAGGGCCACGCCGAGACGCTTGCCGGCTTGATGATGGAGCTTAAGCGCGATCTCCCGCGTAGAGGCGATGAGCTTCAGTCGCACGGTGTAAAGTTCTTTATCGCCACGATGGATGGTCGCCGTGTCGATAAGATTAAGGTCGAGGTAGATGGTTAGACTCTTTGTCGAGGCTCTGCCTGCGCTATATGCCTGTTGCGATGTGCTTGTTAGGCCGCAGGATGTTGCCTCTGCGGCACGCTTTCAGAACGATAAGCGCCGTAGGGAGCATTTGGCGTGGAGGCGTATCGTAAGGCGAGAGTTGGGCCGTGAGGTGGTTATCGACTACAACGATGTCGGCGCCCCTAAAGTCGATACCCCTAATATATATATAAGTGTGGCACACGGTGGCGAGGTTGTCGCTGTGGCTATTGCCGATTGTAGGGTAGGTGTCGATGTGGAGTCTATGGAGCGTAACTTCGAGCGTGCGCGCGACCGCTATGCCAGCAAGGAGGAGGTGGCTCTGTCTGCTCAAGATGGGTGGCTCTGTATGCTCTGGACAGCCAAGGAGGCACTCTATAAGCTCTATGGCGAGCGAGGTGTTGAACTCTTGGCGTTGAGGGTAGTGGGTTATGATGCCGAGCGTGGCACGATGCACGCCACTCTGCCCGATAGTAGCGAGGCAGAGGTTAAAATTGAACGATATAGTGGAAATATAGTTGTGGCAGTTGCCACATTTTGTGAGTAAGGAAGGTGGGAAACTCAGTAAACAATACAGTATCTCTTGGTAGCGACTCTTTGGGTAGACTTTTGGCGAAGTATGCCATTCCGGCAATCATCGCTATGGCCTCGTCGTCGCTCTACCATATCATCGATAGTATCTTTATCGGTCATGGCGTTGGTGGTGCCGCTATTGCAGGTATGGCCATCACGCTGCCTATTATGAATATCGCCTCGGCCTTTGGCGCTATGGTGGGTGTGGGCGCTGCTGCCCGTATCTCTATCCGCTTGGGCGAGGGAAATAAGCGCGCTGCCGAGCGCACCTTGGGTAATGCCGTGTTGCTCAACCTTACGCTCGGTGTTGCTATTATGCTCGTCTTTTTGTTCTTCCTCGACCCCATTTTGCTCTTCTTCTCTGGAGGTGAGGCGAGTGAGGAGACCTTGGGCTATGCTCGCGACTTTATGCGCATCATTATGTTTGGTAACATCATCACCCACCTCTACTTGGGTCTTAATGAGCAGCTGCGTGCTTCGGGCTATCCGCGCAAGGCGATGTATATAATGTTGCTCTCGATGGTGGTTTGTACCATTCTCAACGCGCTCTTTATCTTTGGTCTTGGTCTGGGCGTTCAGGGCTCGGCATTGGCTACGGTCATTGCTCAGACCATCTCGCTTATGATACAAATCCACCACTATACATCGAAGAAGAGCTTCCTGAGGTTTCATCGTGCCAGCTTCCGATTCGATCGCAAGATTGTCGGTGCTATCCTCTCTATCGGTATGGCACCATTCCTGCTCAATGTATGCGCCTCGATGGTTACGCGCTTTATGAATACTGCACTCTTGGAGTATGGCGGTAGGGGCGAGTGGGATATTATCTCGGCGGCCAACTTTGAAGGTAATATCGGCGATGTATATGTCGGTGCTTACGGTATTATGAACCGTGTCATTCTGCTCTTTATAATGGTTGCCAACGGCTTCAATCAGGGTATGCAGCCTATCGTGGGCTATAACTATGGCGCTAAGCAGTATGGCCGTGTGATTAAGGTGCTTAAGTACACCATTATCTGCGCTACGGTCGTTACTACGATTGCCTTCCTTATCGGTTATTTCTTCCCCTATCAGGTTGCTGCCGCCTTTGTCGATTCGTCAAATGGCGCAGCCGATCAGGCTATGGTCGAGATTGTGGCTCAGGGCTTGGGCATCGCTATGACCGTCTTCCCATTAGTGGGTTTCCAGATTGTTGCAGGTGGCTTCTTCCAATATATCGGTCGTGCGCCTATGGCGATGTTTATGTCTACCACTCGTCAGTTGCTCTTCCTTCTGCCTCTGTTGCTCGTTCTGCCTAAGCAGTTTGGCGCTATGGGTGCTTGGATTTCAATGCCTATTGCCGATGCTGGTGCCGTTGTTGTTGCCGCTCTGTTGCTCTTCTTCGAGATTCGCAAGCTTAGGCGTATGGAGCACGATATGCACTTTAGTCGATAAACTATGACCATCGAGGACCTTGCTCTACTCTTTACGCGCGGTATTGGTAGCCGTGGTGCATCGCACCTTGTCGATTACTTCGGCACGGCTGAGGCGCTATTCTCGGCTTCGCGTGCCGAGCTTATGGAGGGTACAGGCCTTCGTGCCGATTTGGCGGAGCGTATCCTACGAAGGGAGGGTATGGCGGATGCCGAGGCAGAGATTAAGTATGCCCGCCGAAACAATATCTGCATTATCTCGGCAACGGACGATGACTACCCCGAACAGCTGCGCGATGCTGTCGATAGGCCTCACATACTCTTCGTTCAGGGCAATGTTGAGGCACTTAAGTGCCGTACTCTCTCGATGGTCGGCACTCGCGAGATGACACCCTCTGGCTTGCACGCTTGTAATACCCTTGTTGAGGGCCTTAAGGGTGTTGATAACTTGGCAATTGTCAGCGGTTTAGCCTATGGCGTTGATAGTGCTTGCCACCGCGCCGCTATCGCCAACGATATACCCACCATTGCCGTTGTTCCCACCGTGTTGCCGGAGGTTGTGCCGGCACCACATCGAGCCCTTGCCGATGAGATTTTGCGTAAGGGTGGCGCTATCGTGTCGGAGCTACACTCCAAAACTCGCCAAAACGGACAACTCTTTATCGCCCGCAATCGCATTATCGCAGGTCTGGGTATGGGCCTTGTCGTTGTGGAGTCGCCATCGTCGGGTGGTTCGCTTGCAACTGCCGATATAGCAGATAGTTATGGCCGTACCGTTATGGCTGTTCCGGGTCGTTTGAGCGATATGATGTCGTTTGGTACGAACAACCTTATCCGTACGGGGCGTGCCCGCTTGGTGCTTACGGCTGGCGATATCATTGCCGATATGGGCTGGGAGCGCACCATCTCAGATGTTGTTCGAGAGGCGCAAAGCTCTCCTGTTATGGATAATCTCTCGCCTGCCGAGCGTTTGGTGCTCGATGCCTTTGCCGAGAGCGCCATTGTCGATTGGCCATCGCTTATGAGCTCTACGGGGCTTTCGATGGGCGAGCTGGCTATGGCAACGCTAAATCTTGAGATGTCAGGCCTTATCCGCACCTTGCCGGGTAAGCGCTATGAGAAAGTGTAAACTGCTAAAATAATGATAGATACCCATTCACATATATATGCCGAGGAGTTCGATGCCGATAGAATGGAGGCTATCGAGCGTGCCCGTCAGGCTGGTGTCGAGGCACTCATTCTGCCCGATATCGACTCTGAAAGTAGAGATAGAATGTTTCAGCTCGTTACGGAGTTACCCGACTACTGCTTTCCGTTGGGTGGTCTGCACCCCACATCCGTTAACGATAACCCTCGCTGGCGTGAGGAGCTCGATATGGTGGAGAGATTGTTGCAAAATCCCCCCTCGAAGCTCTATGGCGTGGGCGAGATTGGCCTCGACCTCTATTGGTCGAGGGATTATTACAAGGAGCAACGCGAGGTGCTCCACGCGCAGTTGGAGATGGCGTTGCAGTACGATTTGCCTGTCGCTATCCATACGCGCGATGCCTATCGTGAGATGCTCGATGCTGTGGCTACCTATCGTGGTCGCGGTTTGAGGGGTGTTTTTCATGCCTTTGCCGATAGTGCCGATATGGCGCGTAAGCTCTCGCTTAAGGGCGACTTCTTGTTTGGCGTGGGTGGCGTTGTAACATTCAAAAATGCGGGTCTCGACAAGGTTGTGGCTGAGTTGCCCTTGGAGTGGCTGTTGGTCGAGACCGACTGCCCCTATCTTACCCCTGTACCGCATCGTGGCAAGCGCAATGAGTCGGCGTATGTCGAGTATGTTGTGCGCAAGATTGCCGAGCTTAAGGGTGTCGCTACGGCCCAAGTCGATAGCCTCACATCGGCCTCTGCTCGCCAGCTTTTTGGCTTGTAGCGGGGTGCGATATGCAACTTTTTTAAGCCGAAACGAAAAATAATTGTATAAAAGAGAGCAATCTCTCAATTATTTATTGTATCTTTGTAATGATATATGCGGCATTAGCGCCGTAAATTTTCGGCTATGAAGCGATCTTCGATACTTATTATATACACCGGTGGTACAATCGGTATGAAGACCGACGAGGCAACAGGTGCCCTCGTACCCTTCGATTTTAGTGGTATTTACGAGGAGTTCCCCTCGCTAAAGCGCCTCAATGTAGACATCGAGGTATTCACCATTAAGCCCCCTATCGACTCATCGAATGTCTCGGTGGAGAACTGGGTCGATATGGCGCGTATCATTCGTGATAACTACAGCCGTTACGATGGCTTTGTCATCCTGCACGGTACCGACACGATGTCCTACTCGGCATCGGCATTGAGCTTTATGCTCGAAAATCTCGCTAAGCCTGTGATTTTCACCGGTAGCCAGATTCCTATCGGTATCCTGCGTACCGATGGCCGCGAGAATCTTATCACAGCCATCGAGATTGCCGGAGCGCGCAACGATGAGGGCAATCCTATCGTTCCTGAGGTGGCGCTCTATTTCCAGAATCGTCTGTTCCGTGGCAACCGCACTACGAAGTTTAGTGCCGAGGCTCTCAACGCCTTTGCCTCGTTCAACTACTCTGCATTAGCAGATGTGGGTGTCAATATTCAGTACAACACCCCCTATATCGCACCCTATGCTCCAGATTTTTCTGACGAGTTCCGCATCAGCGAGTCGATGTCTGACGAAATCGTTGTTGTGAAGCTCTTCCCCGGTATTCGCCCCGAGACCCTGCGTGCAATGGTTTTGGAGGCTGGCGCTCGTGGTGTCGTGCTTGAGACCTACGGTGCGGGCAATGCGCCTACCTCGGAGTGGTTTGTCGATATCATCAAGGAGGCTACCTCGCGAGGTATCATCGTGGTGAATGTTTCGCAGTGCAAAGATGGTGCCGTGCAGATGCATCTCTACGAAACGGGTCTTGCCTTGCAGGAGGCTGGCGTGGTGTCGGGTCACGATATGACTATCGAGGCTGCGGTTACAAAGTTGATGTATGTTTTAGGCAAAAATTTGCCATTATCGGAAGCGCTCGGTTTGATGCGTCGTCCCCTGCGTGGTGAATTTACTTTGTAAAGCATTGCGATTTACGAAAATAATTCGTATATTTCGCAGTGCTAAAAGTGCGTAAGCACCGCTTTTTGTTGAGGTCGTAAGGCTTCTGCGGAGTGTAAAAAGTTGATTGATTGATGCTTGGCTCTCATGGTGGCCTCTTCCAAGGAGGGGTATGCCGATGGGGCAATTGTTGTGGATATAAGGCGAAAACAAACTGACTAACAAAATTTAAGATAAAAACAACTACTAAAATTTTCAAATTTTAACTAACAAAACACTATGAAAAAATTATTTTTGGTTTTGGCAGCTGCTGCTTTGTCTTTCGGCGCTGCTTATGCACAGGATGCTAACGAGGCTCCCGTAGAGGAGGTTGCAGTTGAGCAGGTTGTTGAGGCTGAGGCAGAGGCTACAGAGCTTGCTGGTGAGCCTATGCACTTCGCTCTCATGAAGAAGTTCTTGGAAGGTGGTTGGGAGTGGATGCTTCCCGTGCTCGTTTGCTTGGTTCTCGGTTTGGCTATCGCTATCGAGCGTATCCTTTACTTGACCTTCGCTCAGATCAACACCAAGAAGTTCGTTGAGAAGGTTGAGGAGCTTTTGAAGAACGAGGGTATCGAGGCTGCTAAGGAGTACTGCCGCAACACTCGTGGTCCTATCGCTTCTATCTACTACCAGGGTCTTATGCGTTACGACCAGGGTATCGAGGCTGTTGAGAAGGCTGTTGTTTCTTACGGTTCAGTTCAGCAGGGTCAGATGGAGTCAGGTCTTTCGTGGATTTCACTCTTCATCGCTTTGTCTCCTTCACTCGGTTTCATGGGTACCGTTGTTGGTATGATCCAGGCATTCGATGATATCCAGGCTCAGGCTACTATCTCTCCCGCAGTCGTTGCAGGTGGTATCAAGGTGGCTCTTTTGACTACCCTTATGGGTCTTATCGCAGCTGTTATTCTCCAGGTGTTCTTCAACTACATTCTCTCTAAGATCGAGGGTCAGGTAGTTAACATGGAGGATACTTCAATCACTTTGGTTGATATGCTTACTGCTTACAACAAGCGCTAATTAAGACCTAACATTCAATTGTAAAGAGACTATTATGAAAAATTTGCATAGAATAGTATTCGTACTCTTTGCCTTGATCTCTGTAGGTCTGATGGCATGGGCGATTGCTGTTGGTGCGTCGGCTCCTGAGTCGTCGAAGATCGCCAACGCTACTCCCCTTGCTCAGCAGTTCGACGAGGAGGGCAATGCGCTGAATACTGAGGAGGGCCTTCCTTTGCCCGTTCAGTCTACAGCCGAGGGTATCGACGCATTGGCAACAGTGTTTGCCAACCAGTATAAGACCTCTGACGATGGTATCCTCTATGGCGAGGCTCTTGAGGAGGCAAAGGTTAAGAAGGAGGAGAACCTCAAGGTTATCCCCGAGTTGGAGGCTAAGGTTGCTGAGTTGCAGGCAGGCTACGATGAGGCTGCTGCTAAGGTTAAGGAGCTTGAGGCTGTTAAGTACAAGTCAGGCGCACAGCGCAAGGCTTTGGAGGAGGCTCAGAAGGTTGTTGCTGAGTACACCAAGGTTGCTGACGAGCTTAAGCAGCGCAAGGATAACGATGAGGCTTGGACAGAGAACATTCCCGCTTCTGAGGCAGCTATCGCTAAGGCTACTGAGGAGGCTGAGAGCATGCGTGCTTTGGCTCAGGCTATCAATGTTAACCTCTTGTGGGGCTACTTCTTGTTGGTATTCGCTATCGCATTCGTTGTGCTCAGCGCTATTCTCAACTTCTTCCAGAGCCGTGGTAGTCTTATGAAGACTGTCGTATCTTTGGTTGTTGTTCTCGTAGTTGTTGGCATAGCTTACGCTTTGGCAGTATCTAACGGTTGGATGGATGGCAATGTACTCTACGATGTTAAGGGTTATCCCCTTGGTATTGGTACTGACCCCGCTACCCGCACCGTATTTGGAGCATTTGAGTATATGACCGCTGATGTATGTATCCTCGTTGCTTACTTCGCATTCGCAGGTGCTGCTTTGGCTGCTATCTACTCAGCAGTTCGTGGTATTTTTAAATCGTAGTATCATTTATGGCAAGAGCAAAGAAAAAGGCTGGTGATATCAACTCCAGCTCAATGGCGGATATCGCGTTCTTGCTGTTGATCTTCTTCCTTGTAACCACTACGATGGATGTTGATACAGGTATGAAGCGTACGCTTCCTCCCTGGATTGACCCCACCGAGCAGCAGAACGATGTAGATGTTAACGAGCGTAATGTGCTCAAGGTTAATGTCTCGAAGAGCGGTATGATCATGGTTGGCACCGATGAGTACACCTCTGCCGACTTGCGTCGTACAGGCGAGCACTCGCGTCTTTCGCGTGAGACCTATATGTTCCTCGCTATGCCCGATCGTTCTAATAAGAAGGCTACCGAGATCAACGGTATGAACTACGATGTATCGGAGGGTCTGGTATCGCTTATGGCCGATGCTGAGACCAAGTATAAGGTATACCTACAGGTTCAGGACGAGCTTACGCACGCCTTCAACCTCTACCGTGATGATATCTCGGTTCAGGTATACGGTAAGAAGTATGATGAGCTCGACGAGATTCAGTCGCAGGCAATCCGTAAGGCAGTGCCTATGTCAATCTCAGAGGCCGAGCCTAACGATCAAACAAAGAAGTAATTATGGCAGTAATGGCAAAAAAGGGCAAGAGAGAAGTGCCCGCAATGTCGACCTCGTCGCTTCCCGATATCGTGTTCATGCTTCTGTTCTTCTTCATGGCAGCTACCACTATGCGTGAGGTTGATCCTCTCGTAACCGTGCAGATGCCTGAGGCACACGAGATCACCGAGCTCGACAAGAAGAATCTTGTAAACATTTGGATGGGTAAGCCCCTTAACGCTGCGGCTGGTGAGGATGCGCTGAAGATTCAGCTCAACGACCAGACCCGTGATGTTGAGGATATCCGCGAGTTTATCTCAGCTACCACCGTTACTAAGGGTGTTGGCCCTCGCGATATCGTTGTTAACCTTCGTGTTGACCAGGGTGCTACCGTAGGTAAGCTTACTGCTGTTAAGCAGGAGTTGCGTAAGGCAGATGCTATTAGTATCGCATACGCTGCGAAGGCTACCAGTCATTAATCTCTGTAAATAGTGCGCCCAAGGCGCTCTATTATAAGCAAGACCCCGAGGCGATATCCTCGGGGTTTTCTTTTTAGTTTTTAGTTTTTAGTTGTTAGAGTTGCGCTCCGTTGGAGCGCCAGCTATCGCTGAGGGGCACAAGAGGCACAAGAGGCACAAGGGGAGATAGAGCGTGGGCGGAACGCCTGCTTTGGTTTTTTAGACCGATAAGACTTTAGGACCTTAAGACCATTACGAGGTCGGGCATCATTTTAGTCCTACTTGTCTTACTCGTCTTAATTGTCCTAAAAAAAGTGGCCATCGCCAAAGATGACCACTTTTTTCTACGGTATGCTAAGGCTTAGGCCTTGAAGAGCTCTACATCCGAAGTCTCCGACTCGTTGATATATGCGGCAGCCTCCGAAATCTTCTTTGTTGCGTACTTTACGAAGATCTTTGTGGGGTTGAGGTACTCGGCCTCCATCTCGCCAGCCTGACGAAGCATAATGTGCGAGAGGATGATGTAGCCGGCAATCTCCACCAAGCGGCGTGCGTGGAAATCCTTGTAGCCAGCGCACTCCTTGTCGAGAGCCTCGACACGAGCTACAACCTGCTCGTATACCTTGCGCAACTCAACGAGCTTCTCGCCCATAGCCTTTGTTGCCTCGGTACGCTCGTTCTCCTCGTAGCGCATAATCTGCTCAAGGTATGTGCCCTTGGTTACATGGTTGATAGCAGCCACTACCTGAAGCTGTGTAGTACCCTCGTAGATATTCATGATGCGGGCATCACGATATAGACGCTCACAAGCGTAGTCCTTCATATAGCCTGAGCCACCGTGAATCTGGATAGAGTCGTATGCAACCTCGTTGGCGTACTCCGACGAGAACATCTTTGCAAGAGGTGTGAAGCCATCGGCAAGACGGTTGTAGAACTTCATCTCCTGACGCTCCTCAGGCTCTAACGAGCGCTCCTCATTTGCAATATGGTTCAGCTGCTTGTAGATATCCACAAAGCGGGCAGTCTCATAGAGCATAGCACGCGACGCGAGAGTCTTAGCCTCCATATTCTTAAGCATCTCCGCTACAGCAGCAAAATGAATGATGGGCTTGCCAAACTGCTCACGCTCCCCGGCATACTTCAAAGCCTCGCGGTAGGCAGCCTCGCACAAGCCGGTAGACTGAGCTGCGATACCCAGACGCGCTGCGTTCATCAACGACATCACATACTTGATAAGGCCCATCTTACGGTCGCCAACCAATGTCGCGGGGGCATTGTTGAATACAAGCTCGCAGGTGGGTGAGCCCTTGATACCGAGCTTATTCTCGATACGGCGCACCTTAACGCCACCATCGCGCTTGTCGTAGATAAGCATCGAGAGGCCACGCGCATCCTTTGTGCCCTCCTCGGTGCGGGCAAGCACCAACGAGATGTCGCCATCGCCATTTGTGATAAAGCGCTTACAGCCGTTAAGACGCCATACGCCAGCCGCCTCGTCCCACGATGCCTTAAGCATCACGGCACCAAGGTCCGAACCTGCATCGGGCTCGGTAAGGTCCATTGCGCAGGTCTCGCCAGCCGATACACGGGGTAGGAACTTAGCCTTAATCTCCTCGGTAGCAAACTCGTTGATTGTCTCGGCGCAATCCTGCAAGCCCCAGATATTCTCGAAGCCGGCATCGGCGCGAGCAACCATCTCGTTAGCCATAGCAAAGCAGGTAACGGGCATATTAAGACCATCGAAGCGGCGGGGTAGTGTCATACCGCTGAGGCCGGCCTCGGTGAGTGCCTCGATATTGCGCACGGTGCCCGCAGCGTACTCCACATGGTCGTTTACCACGCGGGGACCCTCGTGGTCAACGCTCTCGGCATTAGCGGCGATAACCTCGCCACAAACATCGCCCACAATCTCCAAAACGCGACGATATGAGTCGAGAGCATCCTCGGTGTTGTGGGGTGCATAGTCGTATGTAGCAGCATCGGCAAAGTTGCGCTCCTTGAGCTCGATAATCCTCTTCATCATAGGATGATTGAGGTGATACTGCAAGTCTTTGTTATCCAAGAAAAAGTTTGCCATAGCCTTACTTTGAGTTCTGTTTGTAATACTTAATCATCTTGGGGATTACCTCCTCGACGCTACCTGTGATAGCGTAGTCGGCAATCTTGTTGATAGGCGCTGCAGGGTCGGTGTTGATAGATACAATCATCGCCGAGCCATCCATACCTGCGGTGTGCTGAATCTGACCCGAAATACCGCAAGCGATATAGAGTTTGGGGCGTACGGTAACACCTGTCTGACCAATCTGGCGCTCGTGCTCCGTAAAGCCGGCATCGACAGCGGCACGCGAAGCACCTACCTCGCCACCCAATACCTCTGCGAGCTCGTGAACGAGCTTGAAGCCCTCCTTAGAGCCTACGCCGTAGCCACCAGCAACGATAACCGAGGCACCCTTGATGTTAATCTTGCGCTCCTCGATGTGGCGCTCTACGATGCGCACTGCAAGGTCGGTGTCCTTGACCATAGGCTTCCAATCAATCTCGCGAACCTCGCCGGCAGCGGGTGTCGAGAGAGCCTCCTTGCGCATAACGCCCTCACGCACGGTAGCCATCTGGGGACGGCACTCAGGATTTACGATGGTAGCGATGATGTTGCCACCAAAGGCGGGGCGAATCTGATAGAGCAACTTATCGTACTCCTTGCCACTCTTGGGATCTTTGTGCTCGCCGATAACAAGCTCGGTGCAGTCGGCAGTAAGACCGCTATGCAACGACGACGATACGCGGGGTGCGAAATCACGACCTACGGGTGTTGCGCCGAAGAGCACAATCTGAGGCTTCTCCTGCTCAATAAGACCTACCATAACTGCTGTGTGTGGAAGGGTGCGGAAGGGTGCGAAGATCTCATCGTCGGCAACCCATACGGTGTCAGCACCATACTTTGCAAGCTCGGCATTGAGGCCCTTTACGCCCTTGCCGATTACTACAGCCTCGAGCTTAACACCCAAGGTGTTTGCCAACTCGCGACCTTTCGTAAGGAGCTCAAGCGATACATCGGCTATCTCCTGCTCCTCTATCTCGATATATACAAATACATTATTCATACTCCTAAGGTGTTTGATTAACCGAGCGTGTGGCTCGCGATAAGTTCCTTCATCAACTCCTCGATGTCCTTATCCTCCGCTGTAAGGCTCTTCGCCTCCTTAGCCTGGAATACGACATTCTCAATCTTCTTAACCTTCGTGGGCGAGCCGCTCAAGCCCAACTGCTCATAGTCGGGATTTACATCTGCTGCCGCAAACTCCACGATGTGAAGATAGGGGCGTGCCTCGATAAAGCTCTGCTTCTCGCTATCGGCTGCCGTAAGCTCCGAGGTGGCCAAAGCATACTTAAACTTCATCACACGCTTAGCGTTGCGGGGACGGCACTCCTTGGCCGATGAGTTTACGGTAATCACTGCGGGCAGGGGCGATACAACAACCTCTGAGCCACGCTCCAAGCGGCGCTTGATGGTAATCTCCTTGTCGTCGATTGCTACAAGCTCCTCGGCGTATGTTACCTGTGGCAAACCGAGCTTCTCGGCAACCTGAGGTCCTACCTGTGCGGTATCGCCATCGATAGCCTGACGACCTGCAACGATGATGTCGGGGTTGATTTTACGAAGTGCGCACGAAAGTGCGTACGATGTTGCGAGAGTATCCGAGCCAGCGAACTCCTTGCCCGAAAGCAAGTAACCGCCATCGGCACCACGGAACATAGCCTCACGGATAACATCAGCTGCACGCTGAGGGCCCATTGTGAGGATGTGTACGGTGGCTGTACCTATTCTGTCCTTCATCTGAAGAGCCATCTCAAGGGCGTTAAGGTCCTCGGGATTGAAGATTGCGGCCAAAGCAGCACGATTAACCGTGCCCTCTGGAGTCATGGCATCCTTGCCCACATTGCGTGTGTCGGGCACCTGTTTTGCCATAACTACGATTTTCGTTACCTTTTCCATAACTTCTTTATTGTTGTATGTTTCTTTCCTCTTTATCCTTTCGCTTTGCGAAATCGTCGCAAAGATACGAAATTTTGTCTAAATTGTTCTTAAAATCTAAGTTAATTTGTCCAATCGTTTTATAATTGACTGAATATCAGTGCTAAGTCGATTGGTGGTATTTTTCTCTTTTTCTCTTTGCTACGCTGTTCGTTTAGAAATATCTGTCATCGGTGATGTCTATGCCGATACGCTTGTAGCAGTTGAGAATGTTGTAGGCGCAAACCTCGGCACGGAAGCGTGTAACATACTGCTTGCCCCGCTTAATCATATCTTGTCGTAGCTCCTCGTTGTTTAGCACAAGGTCTATCTTCTCGGCAAGCTCGTTGCTGTCATTCGGCGTGATATATATCGTGTGGCTACCTCCAGCCTCCTCGTGGCTCGACCCCTTGGCGGCAATAACGGGCGTGCCTACCGACATAGCCTCGACTATGGGCGTGCCAAAGCTGGCGTGCAATGAAGGGTAGACCAAGGCCGTAGCACCGTGATATAGTGCTGCAAGCTCCTCGTTATCAATATTGTGCAAGAGGTGTAGGCGTTTCTCTATCGCTGCACTGCGTGCCTGACGGCGTATGCGGTTGGTGTAGCTTGTACGGCGACCTACGGCTACAAGGTGGATTTCGTAGTCGAGCTTATCCATAGCGTCAATGATAGCGCTGATATTGCGCCTTTCGTGCTGTGCACCGACATTGAGGATATAGCGCTCCGGGAGGTCGTATTTCGCTTTGACCTCTGCTACACGCTCTTCGCTGATGGGTGCGCCGTAGATAGGGTTGTAGCCAGGGTAGATAACATCAATCTTGTCGCTGTCGATATCCAAATACTTGATAATGTCGCGCTTAGTGCTCTCGCTAACGGCTATGATGCGGTCAGCACGGCGACAAGTAGAGCGCATCGCGATAAGGTTGAACAGGCGCTTAAAGGGGAGGATAGATGTAGGGTGGCTCACAAAGTGCATATCGTGTACCGTGACAACGCTACGAATATCCCTTTTGCCCAAACCTAATGGCAGGCGATTATCCAGACCGTGAAATAGCTCGACATCGCCCCTCTCGGCATCGTGCGACAATCGCCATAGGCGCCAAAGTCCCGAGAACTTACGCCAGAACGAGCCATCGGGCTCCATAGACTCAACATTGGGCAGGCGGTCGAGTGCGTCGTACGATGGGTTGGGTTGGCGTTTCGGGGTGTACATTCTGAAGTAGGTGTTCTCCGAGCACGCCTTCGACATCGCCTCAATCACAAAGCAGCTGTAGTTGCCTCGCCCCGTGATGTTGTCGTTTGCCTTCGTGGCATCAAAGCCTATGGTGTGTGTGCGCTTCATATTATTTATGAGTATACGCGCGAGCGCGCGAATTGTGCAAATGTACTTATTTTTCGATGAACTACCAAATATCCGACCTCTTTTTATGGCTCAGTTTGCTCTCTTTTCGGCCTTTTATTACCTCCTTAAAGTGCTATATTCCCCTATTAAAAATGGAGATTTGTATGTAGGTTAGCTCCAAAACTGCCATTTTCTCAAAATTTTCGCTTTGTCGTAAAGGTGTTAAAATCAGCGTTCTGAGTGCTTCTAAAGGGGATTTATAAAAATAATTAAATAAATTATTGAAATTTTTTAATAAAACTCTTGGCAGTTTCGAAAATACTCTTTACCTTTGCAGTGAAGTTTTAAGGTTCATTTAGGTTAGTAGTTTTAGGTTGGAGGGGCCAATCGAATGATTGTGGCAAAAGTCGCTACTTAGTTTTGAGAGCGGGTTTTGCTACTAAACCGACCAGCGGTGCTCGCGGTCGAGGTTGAAAGAATCATTTGATTGGCCTCCATTTTTTTTGTCTTTGCTGGCTCTTGCTGTTTCTTTTTTAAGACCTTAGGACTTTAGGACCATAAGACCATTACGAGGTCGGGTATCATCTTTTTGTCTTTGCCGGCTCTCGCTGTCTCTTTTTTTAAGACCTTAGGACTTTAAGACCATAAGACCATTACGAGGTCGAGTATCATCTTTTTTATCTTTGCCGGCTCTCGCTGTTTCTTTTTTAAGACCTTAGGACTTTAGGACCATAAGACCATTACGAGGTCGGGTATCATCAAGTCCTACTTGTCTTATTCGTCTTACTGGTCCTAAAAATTCTAAAAACTAAAAACTAACAACTAAAAACTCCATTACCTCTCCCATCTGCCCATCCCATAACCACTTACTTATTTCCTCGCGCTAAAAGCCTGTTCGGTAAAATGCTCCAAAATTGTTCTATACGGCATATTGGAGGTTTTCCTCTCCCTCTGCCGACCTCGAAAAACGGGCTAAAAAATATAAAACACAGATAATCAATATTATAACAATTTTGCTATAAATTGCAGATTATAATTTCGTAAAAACAATAAGAATATTTTATCGGTTTTTCGCAAGTTTTCAACAAATCAGCACGAAAAAACTCCGTATATATAGTGTATATCAAAAAAAATGAGTATCTTTGCGGGCAATTTCTCGCAAATGGGAATTGAAACAGTTAACAAAAATTTAAAGGACAAAAAGTTTTAAAGATGCCAACTATTCAGCAGTTAGTAAGAAACGGTCGAGTAAGCATGGTCGAGAAGAGTAAGTCGCCTGCACTCGCAGCGTGTCCTCAGCGTCGTGGAGTTTGTACCCGTGTGTACACCACAACTCCCAAGAAGCCTAACTCGGCTATGCGTAAGGTCGCGCGTGTAAGATTGACTAATGGCAAGGAGGTCAACGCCTACATCCCTGGTGAGGGCCACAACTTGCAGGAGCACTCAATCGTGCTCGTTCGTGGTGGTCGTGTTAAGGACCTCCCCGGTGTTCGTTACCACTTGGTTCGTGGTGCACTCGATTCAGCAGGTGTTGACGGTCGTCGTCAGCGTCGTTCAAAGTACGGTGCTAAGCGTCCTAAGGCAGGTAAGAAGTAAAAGAAATTTAGAAATTGTATTTAATTAATTAGCAGTAACAATGAGAAAAGCTAAGCCAAGAAAGCGAATTCTACTTCCGGATCCGAAGTTCAACGATGTAGAGGTAACTCGTTTCGTGAACAATCTTATGCTGGATGGTAAGAAGAGTATTGCTTACACCATTTTCTACGATGCTTTGGAGTTGGTGGGCAAGAAGATGAAGGATGCTGATAAATCTCCCTTGGAAGTCTGGAAGCAGGCTCTTGAGAATATCACACCTCAGGTCGAAGTAAAGTCAAAGCGTATCGGTGGTGCGACATTCCAGGTTCCTATGGAGGTTCGTCCCGAGCGCAAAGTTTCGATTTCAATGAAAAACCTTGTCCTTTATTCACGCAAGCGTTCGGGCAAGTCAATGGCAGAGAAGCTCTCAGCAGAGATAGTAGATGCCTTCAACCAGCAGGGTGCTGCCTTCAAGCGTAAGGAGGAGATGCACCGTATGGCAGAGGCTAACAAGGCATTTGCACACTTCAGATTCTAAAATTTGTAGACCAAAATGGCAAGAGATCTTAAATATACTCGTAATATCGGTATCATGGCTCACATCGATGCCGGTAAGACCACTACCTCGGAGCGTATCCTTTTCTATACAGGTAAGACTCACAAGATTGGTGAGACTCACGAGGGTGGTGCCACTATGGACTGGATGGTTCAGGAGCAGGAGCGTGGTATTACCATCACATCTGCTGCAACCACAGCGTTTTGGAACTACAAAGGTAATCAGTATCAGATCAACTTGATCGATACCCCGGGACACGTTGACTTCACCGTAGAGGTAGAGCGTTCACTCCGCGTACTCGATGGTGCTGTTGCTACTTTCTGCGCCGTAGGTGGTGTAGAGCCCCAGTCAGAGACTGTATGGCGTCAGGCTGACAAGTACAATGTTCCCCGTATCGGTTATGTTAACAAGATGGACCGTACCGGCGCAGACTTCTTCGCTGTATGTGCCCAGATTAAGGAGCACTTCGGTGCAACAGCTCTTCCCGTAGTATTGCCTATCGGCTCTGAGGATAAGTTCGAGGGTATCGTAGACCTTATCTACAACAACGCCTTGTACTACTACGATGACAAGACTGTACGCGACAACTTCGAGGTTAAGGAGATTCCTGCTTCTATGAAGGAGGAGGCTGCCGAGTGGCGTGCAAAGCTTATCGAGGAGGTTGCAGCTACCGACGACGCTCTTATGGAGAAGTTCTTCGAGGATCCCGATTCTATCACTCCCGACGAGCTTATCGCAGCTATCCGTAAGGCTACCATCAACATGACTTTGGTACCTATGATGTGCGGTTCTTCGTTCCACAACAAGGGTGTTCAGAAGCTTCTCGACTATGTAATGGCATTCCTTCCTTCACCTCTCGATGTTCCCGCTGTTGAGGGTACTAACCCCAAGACTGAGGAGTTCGAGAAGCGTGAGGCATCAGTAAACGAGCCCTTCTGCGGTTTGGCGTTTAAGATTGCAACTGACCCCTTCGTAGGTCGTTTGTGCTTCATCCGCGTTTACTCTGGTGCTTTGGATGCTGGTTCTTATGTTTATAACTCGCGTAGCGGCAAGCGTGAGCGTATCTCGCGTATCTACCAGATGCATGCTAACAAGCAGAATCCTATGGACCGTGTAGAGGCAGGTGATATCTGCGCAGCTATCGGTTTCAAGGAGATCCGCACCGGTGATACCCTTACCGCTGAGAACGCACCTTTGGTACTCGAGCAGATGACCTTCCCCGAGCCCGTTATCGGTCTTGCGGTTGAGCCTAAGACTCAGAAGGATCTCGACAAGCTCGGTATCGCTCTTGCGAAGCTCGCAGAGGAGGATCCTACCTTCACTGTTCGTACCGATGAGGAGAGTGGCCAGACCATTATCTCAGGTATGGGTGAGCTTCACCTCGACATCATCGTTGACCGTCTCAAGCGTGAGTTCGGCGTAGAGATTAACCAGGGTGCTCCCCAGGTTAACTACAAGGAGGCTCTTACTCAGACTGTTCAGCACCGCGAGGTATTCAAGAAGCAGACTGGTGGTCGTGGTAAGTTCGCTGATATCATCTTCGAGATTGGTCCCGCAGATGAGGGTGTTACTGGTCTTCAGTTTGTTGATGAGGTTAAGGGTGGTAATGTGCCTAAGGAGTACATTCCCGCTGTTCAGAAGGGCTTCGAGTCAGCTATGGCTAACGGTGCTTTGGCAGGTTACACCATCGACTCAATGAAGGTTACCTTGAAGGACGGTTCGTTCCACCCCGTTGACTCTGACCAGCTCTCATTCGAGATCTGTGCTCGTAACGGTTTCCGCCAGGCAGCTCCCAAGGCTGGTTCGGTAATTATGGAGCCCGTGATGAATGTTGAGGTTGTTACTCCTGAGGAGAGCATGGGTGATATCATCGGCGATATGAACAAGCGTCGTGGTCAGATCCAGGGTATGGAGTCTAAGGGTACAGCTCGCGTGGTTAAGGCTCGCGTGCCCCTCTCAGAGATGTTCGGTTATGTAACCGTTCTCCGTACCATCTCTTCTGGTCGTGCAACATCGTCAATGGAGTTCTCGCACTTCGAGGAGGTTCCTGCAAACCTTGCAAAGGAGATCATCGAGAAGTCGAGCGGTAAGCGTAAGGATTTAGAGTAAAAATTAGAGATTAGATATGAATCAGAAAATTAGAATCAAGTTGAAGTCTTTCGACCACAACCTCGTTGACAAGTCAGCTGAGAAGATCGTTAAGACTGTGAAGGCTACTGATGCTATGGTTAGCGGTCCGGTACCCCTTCCCACGCGCAAGCAGATTTTCACTGTAAACCGCTCAACCTTCGTTAATAAGAAGGCTCGCGAGCAGTTCCAGCTCTGCACCTACAAGCGCATCATCGATATCTATTCGTCAACTCCCAAGACTATCGATGCTTTGATGAAGCTCGAGTTGCCTTCAGGTGTTGAGGTAGAGATCAAGGTTTGATAAAAACACTCGTTCGGGTAAGGACAGTCCCGCGAGGGATTGTCCCAATGCTCGACAACAACCTATAATATATAAATATAGGTATAAAACATTCACTTTATTAACAAACAAGTAATTAGACAGTACAATGTCAGGACTTATTGGAAAGAAAATCGGAATGACTTCCGTTTACAGTGCCGAGGGTAAGAATGTACCATGCACTGTTATCGAGGCTGGTCCGTGTGTAGTTACGCAAATCAAGACCGTTGAGAAGGACACTTACGAGGCGGTTCAGATTGCCTATGACGACAAGAGTGAAAAGCACACCAGCAAGAGTTTGTTAGGTCACTTCAAGAA
>SUZB01000026.1 GCA_015060115.1 Rikenellaceae bacterium
GTGGGAGCAAAGGGATTCGAACCCCTGACCCTCTGCTTGTAAGGCAGATGCTCTGAACCAGCTGAGCTATGCTCCCGTTTTGTAAGGCTTGGGACTGCAAAGGTAAGCAATATTTTTTATTCTGCAAATTTTTCAATAAGTTTTTTAAGAGTCTTGTCATCTTTTTCAAGAAGCTCGACCGCATCGTCTGCCTATCTCCGATTTGGCTTTCGCCTCACCTCTGCAGTTTGCTACCCGCATTGTGCGTCCCTCGCACTTTAGCGCCTGAACAAGGACTTGAACCTAGGACCCCATGATTAACAGTCATGTGCTCTAACCAACTGAGCTATTCAGGCATTGTAAAAGAACCGTTATCTTTCGATTGCGGTGCAAAGGTAAGGCATTTTTTTTATTCTGCAAATATTTTCGCAAAAATTTTCAAAAAAAATATGCATTATGCCAAAAAACCGCCCGAAAACAATATCTTTGTAATATGAAACACTGCCTATTATATATATTTATGGCCCTCGCCATTGCCCTTCTACCCTCAGCGGTCGAGGCGCAACAGCGAGAGAGTGCGCTAAAGTTTCACTCCACTGTGGGCGACTATGGGCATATCAGAGAGGATGGTGGCTCGGTAGTCTGCCGTTTCGAAGCGGTGAACAGTGGCACGGAGCCTGTGGCAATAGTCGATGTTATCACCTCGTGTGGTTGTACCTCTGTAGCCTTTAACCGCAAACCTATCGCAGCGGGAGAGAGCACAACGCTCGATATTCGCTTCGACCCGATGAATCGTCCCGGCCGTATCGACCGCACGGTATATCTTCGCACTACGGACTTCGATGGCGATATACACCTTAGCCTTGTTGGCGAGGTTACGCCACGCGACAAGAGTGTCGAGGAGCTATACCCCTTCGATATGGGCGGAGGCTTACGCCTTACGACCAACCACCACACCTTCACCTATATCGAGCACGGCAAGGCCATCGAGGAGCGCATAGGCTATATCAACTCTTCGGACAAGGCTATCACCATCGCCCTATCGCCAATTCGCTCATCGGGAGCACTTACGGTAACCTATCCCAAGTGGTTGGAGGCGGGGGCATCGGGCGATATTATAATTCGCTATCGTCTATCTTTGGAGAGCTCACGCTACGGCACTCTAAACGATGAGTTTCGTTTCGCGGTAGATGGCGTAGGCTCGGAACATATCGTAACGACACAAGCCATTGCGGTAGATAATTTCGATTTATACGACGATATTTCGACTCCGAGGGGTGTTATTCCGAAAAATATTATTAAATTTGGGGAGGTAAATCGCACTAACGACTTTTTGGAGCGCTCGTTTACAATAGTGAACGAGGGTCAGTCGTCGTTATTTATACGCAAGGTGGAGTCATCGTCAAGCGCCATACGCGCCATTGTTGAGCAGGGCGCAGAGCTTAAGCCGGGCGAGACACTTAAGATAACTGTCAGGCTCTACCCCGCATATATCGGCGATAGCGACCTGCCGTTCACGGGGCGCATAACGCTGACAACAAACGATATGCTTCAGCCGATGAAGCTAATAAGAGTCAATGCGATACCCGTGTGGTAACAGAAGTGAAGAGACAAATAATTATAAACCTAATACTAACGAAATGTTTAAGATTGTAGAAAAACGCAAATTGGCGGAGAACATCTACGAGATGAAGATTGCCGCCGAGCGTGTAGCACGCGCTGCCCAGCCTGGTCAGTTCGTTATCGTTCGTAGCGGCGAGAATAGCGAGCGTATTCCGCTTACCATCGCCGACTACGATACCGAGGCCGGCACCGTAACCATCGTTACGCAGACCATCGGTATGTCGACAAAGAAGATTTGTGCCTTGGAGGAGGGCGACTCTCTCGCCGACTTCGCAGGCCCCCTCGGTCGTCCATCAGAGTTTGTTCATATGCCCCTTGAGGAGTTGCGCCAGCGCAAGTATCTCTTCGTAGCGGGCGGTGTGGGTACTGCACCCGTTTATCCTCAGGTTAAGTGGCTCAAGGCGCACGGCGTAGATTGCGATGTTATCATCGGCGCCAAGACTAAGGATATGCTTATCTACATCGACGAGATGAAGAAGGTGGGCAATGTACATATCGCCACTGACGATGGCTCGGAGGGCTACAAGGGTATGGTTACCGGCCTTATGAAGGAGCTTGTAGAGGTCGAGGGTCGCAAATATGACGAGTGCGTATGTATCGGCCCTATGATTATGATGAAGTTTGTCTGCCTTACAACCAAGCCTTGGGAGTTGCAGACCACCGTATCGCTCAACGCCTTGATGGTCGATGGCACAGGTATGTGTGGCGCTTGCCGAGTATCGGTAGGTGGCAAGACCCTCTTTACTTGCGTTGATGGCCCGGAGTTCGATGGTCATCAGGTAGACTTCGACGAGGCTATGCGCCGTCAGGCTATGTACAAGAATCAGGAGAGAACAGCAACAGAGAACTACGAACATAAATGTAACTGCTATGGCAAATAAGATACCGCGCGTCGCAGTACGCGAACAAGACCCTAAGGTGCGTGCCACCAACTTCGAGGAGGTATGCTACGGCTATAACGAGGAGGAGGCGTTGTTGGAGGCTACCCGTTGCCTCAACTGCAAGAATCCCCGTTGCGTTGCTGCCTGCCCCGTGAATATCCATATTCCCGACTTTATCCACCACCTCACCGAGGGTAATATCCGTGCCGCTGCCGACACTATCCACCTCGACAGCTCGTTGCCCTCGATATGTGGCCGTGTATGTCCTCAGGAGTCGCAGTGCGAGGGCTCGTGTGTCTTGGGCATCAAGGGTGAGCCTGTGGCTATCGGCAAACTTGAGCGCTTTGTTGGCGACTGGGCTTTGGCTCATAGCGACGAGGAGGTTGCCCCCGTTATCGAGAAGAATGGCAAGCGTGTAGCCATCGTAGGTAGTGGTCCTGCAGGCTTGGCTTGTGCTTCTGACCTTGCAAAGATGGGCTACGAGGTCGATGTATTTGAGGCACTCCACAAGTTGGGCGGTGTGCTTGTCTATGGTATTCCTGAGTTCCGCTTGCCCAAGGAGCGTGTTGTGGCTCGCGAGATTGAGGCCGTTAAGCGCCTTGGCGTTAAGTTCGAGACCGATGTGGTAATCGGCCGTACTATGACCATCGATGCTCTTCTCGATAAGGAGGGCTACGATGCCGTCTTCGTAGGCTCAGGTGCTGGTCTGCCCCGCTTTATGGGCATCGAGGGCGAGAACCTCAACGGTGTGCTCTCGGCGAATGAGTTCCTCACCCGCGTAAACCTTATGGGTGCTTGGAATCGTGAGAAGTCGGATACCCCCATCTATGTAGGCCGCAAGGTCGTTGTTGTGGGCGGTGGTAATGTTGCTATGGATGCTGTGCGTACCGCAAAGCGTCTTGGCGCAGAGGCCGTTATCGTCTACCGTCGTGGCGAGGCTGAGTTGCCCGCGCGTAAGGAGGAGGTACACCACGCCAAGGAGGAGGGCATCGAGTTCCGTATGCTCACCAACCCCACCCGCATCCTCGGCACTGAGGATGGTTGGGTCAAGGGCATCAACTGCGTGGAGATGGAGCTTGGCGAGCCCGATGCTTCGGGTCGTCGCTCACCTCAGGAGAAGGTTGGCTCGGACTTCACTATCGACTGCGATGTTGTGATTATGGCTCTTGGCACCTCGCCTAACCCCCTTATTGCGTCTACAACAAGTGGACTGAACATCAACCGCCGTGGCTGTATCGAGGCCTCGGAGATGGGCGCTACCTCACGCGAGGGCGTATTTGCGGGCGGTGATGCCGTAACTGGCGCTGCCACCGTAATTCTTGCGATGGGTGCCGGCCGTAAGGGCGCTAAGGCTATTGATGAGTATATCAAGTCGAAGATGTAAACCACTAAAAAGAAGTAAAAACACTTAATACATTAAATTGTTATGAAGAAGTATTTTGCAGAGTTGCTTGGCACTATGGTGCTTGTTTTGATTGGTTGCGGTACTGCCGTATTTTCGGGCGTTGACCTTGTGGCAACATCACTTGCCTTTGGTCTCTCGGTTGTAGCTATGGCCTACACTATCGGTGGCTTCTCAGGTTGCCATATCAACCCCGCCATCACCCTTGCCGCGTGGGTTTCGAAGCGCATCTCATCGCTCGATGCCTTGATGTATATGGTATTCCAGGTGGCTGGTGCTATCCTTGGCGCTGCTATTCTCCTCTACCTCGCTCCCGAAAGTGGTCTTGGTGCTAACGGCTTGCAGGAGGGTATCTCACTCCAGCAGGGTCTTATCGCCGAGGGTGTCTTCACCTTTATCTTTGTGTTGGTTGTACTTGCTACTACCGACTCTGAGCGTGGCGCAGGTGAGCGTGCCGGTTTCTTTATCGGTCTTACCCTCGTCTTGGTACACCTTGTATGTATCGGCATCACCGGCACATCTGTAAATCCCGCCCGCTCTATCGGCCCCGCACTCCTCGCAGGTGGTGCAGCCCTTGAGCAGTTGTGGATCTTCGTTGTAGCTCCCTTCGTAGGTGCTTTGCTTTCAGCTTTGGTTTGGAAGTGCTTCACTTCGTGCTGCTGCAAGAAGAAGTAATCGAGTTAGCCGAAAACTAATTTTTGAGATAGACCTCCTGAGAAGGGGGTCTATTTTTTTTGCGTAATAGGCTATAAATCAGCACATTGCATTAGTTTTCCACTTTCGTTGTTTTCGAGCTTGTAACTTGCTGATTATCAGCACTTGGAAATTTGGGCTCAGAAAAGTTTTTCAGCCTACTGATAATCAACAAGTTACAAAGGCCTTATGGAAAAGTTCGAGCCCCAAATTTTTGGTTTGCACCACATTTCGATAGTAATTTTGCATCAGCAAACAGGGATATCTAAAAACTAACAACAAATAAATATATGTATTATGAAAACGATTAAGAAGATTTTGGTTATTGCCTTTGTGGCAATGGGATTGGTAAGTTGTGAGGAGACAATCTTTCCTAACAAGATTAAGGATGAGCCGAAGATTGAGTTTGCCGAGAAGAGCATCAATGTAGATGCTGCGGGCGAAGAGGAGCTAATTATTATGCTCACCTCAACGGGCGTTGATGATGCGACAATTCGCCTTATCGACAACTATGAGGTAGATGAGAATGGCGACCACATTGCCTTGGAGCCTTGGGCGGAGATTGTCAAGGTTATAGACAACTACGAGGAGGGCGCTACACGAGCATTGGCCTGCTGGGAGTCAGCCATCGTGGTAAGAGTAAAGCCCAACGAGAGTGGCAAGGAGCGCCAGGCAGTAATCTCAGCTCGTAGCTTTACGATAAGAGCCTCAATCGACCTTACGCAGAGCGGAGAATAGTTATTAGTTTTTAGTTTTTAGTTATTAGTTTTTAGAATTTAATAGGACAAATATGATACCCGACTTCGTAATGGTCTTAAGGTCCTAAAGTCCTAATGGTCTTAAAAACTTAATAGCGATAGCCATCACTACGCCCAATTTCTTGTCAGAAGGGTTATAATTTGGATTATCGCAAATGAATTACCCAAGGGATAGTACAAAAAGTACAGCCCTTGGGTAATTACTTTTGTGATAGTTCAAAGGATACCCCTTATCACAAGAAATTAGAAGGGGTAGCCAACACCAAAATTTAGCGCCATATTCTTCCACTTGAGGTTGTGTATCCACCTCTCGCCCGCAGGCATACCGGGGTTGTGGAGCTGCAGGCCTAAGTCGAGACGAAGCACCACAAAGGTGGCATCTATACGGAGGCCAAGACCTGTGTTGAAGCCGAGCTGCTTGTAGAAGCTGTTGAAGTGGAATACCTCCTCGGGGTTGCTATCCTCGGTATCGCGGAGATACCACACATTACCGGCATCGAGGAAGACCGCGCCCTGAAATATCCACCACACGGGGAAGCGGAACTCAAGGTTGGCCTCAAGGCGCACATCACCCACCTGCGCAGGGTAGCGTGTATCAGTGGTCTGGGGGTGGTTACCAGGGCCAAGAGTTCGAGGCACCCAGCCACGCATCGAGTTAGCACCACCGCAGTAGAACATACGGTCGAAAGGTATTGAGCGACCCATAGAGTTGCCATAGGTAACGCCCACACCACCAAAGATGCGACCTGCAAGATACATCTTGTGGCCAAGGTCGATATTGTGGCTCGCGCTAAGGTCGGCACGCACATATTGTGAGTAGCGCACACCGAGAATTTCGTAGTAGTCCTTGCCCTCGGCCTTATGCGAGAAGAGGCTCTCGATGCCGTGAAGCAGGTTGCCCGCAGTCTCAAGGTTGAAGCGCACGACAGTAACATCGCGACTCATACCTGTACGCTGGTTATTGAACGAGTAAGAGGCCGAGAGACCCGCATTAAGCTGCGACTCAAACGAGGTACGCAGGTAGCGGTTGCCGATATCCTCCAAGAACTTCTGGTCTACGCTCTTAACATCAATCCAGTTGATGTCGATAGGGCGCAGAACGAATGAAGAGGACTCGCCGTGCTTCCAGCTATATGCCCAACGAGCACTCGACAGGTTACGGCGGTAGTAGGGGCGATTTTGGTAGTCAAACGACAGCTCAAGGCGTGTTCGTGGCTGCGAGATACGGCTGTCGGGGGCGGGCTGGAAGGGGGCAAGGATGCGTGGGAACTGCAAACCTGCCGTGAGGCCTATCTCCTGAGCATTACGCTTTGCCACATCGCGGGCATACATATACTCATAGCCGACACGCAGAGCCACATCGAAGGCCTCAGCACCACGAAAGACATTGCTATTCGAGTAGCCGAGAGTAACACCCAAGCCGTAGAATGTCGAGGTTGTCGATGCCTCCAACTCCACCTTCATACTCTGCTTGAGAGCGGGTGTGCAGTAGATATCGCACTCCAAGTAGCGCTCGCGGGTGTCGAGCAACTCGCCATCGTTCTCCTCGCCTACATAGGTAACGAAGCTATCCTCATCGGCTAAGCGTGCAAACGAAATCTTGGCATTGCGGAAGAAACCCAACGACATAAGCTCGTTGTAGGTGTGCTTGATCTGGTCGGCACTATAGATGTAGTTGGGATAGATGGGCACAACACGGCGCAATACAGCATCACGCAGACGAGGTGTGCTGTTCACATCGCGAATGATATTAAGTCCATAGTAGCTTGTGGTATCAATCACCGCACCCGCCTTAAAGCCGTGCGTAGAGCGCAGCATCGGGTCGTAGGTGGGGAAGATATTGATATTGCGAATACGATATACTGAGTTATCCTCCCACTGGGGCACGCCACGCTCGTTGTAACCCTGCAAGGTGGGGCGTACAATCATCGTAACATCTGCCACATTATTGCCACCGAGGGTATCTACCTCGTAGGAGATGTTGTTTACCGTGAAGTCGAAGTATCCTCGGTTGTTGAGTGATGATGCTATACGCTCACGCTCCTCGTCAAGGCGTGCAATATCGAGAATGTCGCCACTTCCGATAAGACTCTTTGCCGTGTCTGCAAGGATTATGGGGCGTAACGAGCTGTCGCGCAAGTCGTAATCGAGGCGCTCAATGCGCAGAGGCTCACCCTGATGAATAGAGTAGGTAACCTCGGCACGACGCTTACGGCGTGTAGTGTCGATAGTGCAATCTACCGATGAGGAGAAGTATCCGCGAGTGTGGAGATAGGTTTCGAGGTTCTGCACCGACTTCTCGGTGAGCGTGCGGTCGAGCAACACAGGCTCCTCGCCAATCTTGCGCTTAAAGTTATTCCACCAGTTGTTCTTCTCGGGATTTGCCTTCTCGTAGACCCATACATAGAAATCCATACCAAGGATACGCTTGTTGGGCGACTGGCGGACATAGCTGTCGATATTATCTCTATCGACCGTAATTCGCTCGCTACGGGGGGTGAGTTTATCATCTTCGATATTCACCTTCGACAGCAGATAGCTACCCTCGGGCAGTGAGCGCGTAACATTGCAGGCCACAGCAAACAGCGCGACCACAAGCAACAAATATCTCGCTACCCTACTCTTCATCTACTCCTCTACTATCTTTTGGCGAAAGGCCTGCCATAGCTCCTCCTCGCCAGTGATTTCACTCTTTTCGAACTTCAAAACGCCACCCTCAAACGAGGCACGACCCCACCACTCAAAGGTGGCGTTGCCCTCAAGGCGTGTCGTGATGCTATCGCCAATCGTAGTGCGACAAGCGACCTTGCCACCACGATTCCTAACCTCGATACGCTCACCCGCCTCAACGATACCCAACAGCGCCGCCGCTGTTGCCGAAGCAGTCATCGCCGTACCGCACGAGAGGGTGATGCCTGCACCACGCTCGTATGTCGCCACAAATATCTCACGCTCCGAGCGGCGCTCATAGAGCGATAGGTTTACGCCATTGGGGAAGAGGTCGCGGCGCTGCTTGACGGCCTCACCCAACGCCTCCAACTTCTCAAGGTCTACCCTATCAACCGAGGCCACAATATGGGGATTGCCGAGGCTCAAGGCCGAAAACTTCAACTCCTTGTCGAATGACTCTATAACCTTGCCAAGCCAACGCTCCGAAGAGCCAAAAAATGCAAAATCGGGGCTCGACACGGCAATTGGGATATCTACGGCATAGGTTGCTATGCCCTCGGCGATGCTCTCAGCACGCTCTACGGGGTAATCCCTACCGCCCGAACGCAGTATGCCATCGACGATATAGCCTCTTTCGTCGGCTAAGCGTGCCACACAACGCATACCATTGCCACACATCTCGGCCTGCGTGCCATCGGGGTTGTACATATCCATAGCGTAGTGGCCATCATCGTGGCGCACAACATACAACACACCATCGCTACCGATGCCCGACACCCTATCGGAAACGGCACGGGTAAAGGCACTACGGTCTACACCCGCAAAGCCCTTTTCGCGTGTGGTATCTACCATCACAAAGTCGTTACCCGACCCGTGACACTTTATAATCTCAAAATCTGCCATAACAATATATCGTTCAAAGTTACAAAAAATTTTGATGCGTAGCATCATCTTGCCGATTTTTTCTCAATGCGCTTGCTTTTATGCCATATTTTTCGTAATATTGTAAAAAGAAAATTAAACTAACGAGAAGTATGGTCGAGAAGTTTATAATGGCGGGTGATACCCCGATGCATGTTGCCGATACGGAGAAGGGCGAAAAGTGTGTGGTGCTATTGCACGGCTACTTGGAGTCGATGGTGGTATGGGACGACTTTGTGCCCTTGCTAAAAGATAAGGTGCGTGTGGTAACGCTTGACCTTCCGGGACACGGTGTGTCGGTGGTTAAAGATGAGCCACACACGATGGAGTATCTTGCTGATTGTGTGGCTGGTGCGATGGAGGCACTGGGCATCAAGCGCTACTCGGTTGTGGGCCACTCGATGGGTGGTTATGTGTCGTTGGCGATGTGCGAAAAGTATGCCGACAGACTCGACTCTGTTACATTGCTACACTCCTCAACAGCAGCCGACTCGGAAGAGAAGTGCGACCGTCGCCGCCGTGAGATTGAGCTTATCAAGGCGGGCAAGAAGAGCACTATGGCACGCCTCGTGCCACACGCCGGCTTTGCTCCGCAGAATACCGCACGCCTAAAGGATTTTATTGCAGACTTAGAGGAGCTGGTGATGATTACCGAGGATGAAGGCGTTATCGCCATCTTGGGAGGTATGATATTGCGCAAGGACCGAGACGAGATGTTCCGCCAAACGTCTGTGCCTCACATGTTTATCTTTGGTCGCCACGACTACTATATATCAAACGAGGCAGCCGAGGATATGGCATCACGCCACCCCGAGGCACGCATCGTATGGCTCGAAAATTCGGGTCATATGGGCTTTGTCGAAGAGCCTGAACTCTGCGCCAACGCAATCCTTGAGTTGGTAAATAATTAAACAAGAGCAAGCCTCAGCTTGCTCTTGTTTAGTTGTTAGTTTTAGTTATTAGTTGTTAGTTTTTTAGGACAAATAAGACAAGTAAGACAAGTAGGACAAGATGATACCCGACCTCATAATGGTCCTAAAGTCCTAATGCTCTTAAAAAAGAAAGCAGATAGCTTTCAGAGAGATGACAGAGACAACGCACTCAGCCCTCCCTGAATACTCTCTAGACCCTCTCTGATAAGCCTCACGACCAATTGTTTAGTGTGGTCTATCGCAAAAGAAGACCCCTTGGGCTGTACTTCAAAGTACTATCCCAAGGGGGTTTGCTTTGAGAATGGATAGAGAAAAATTAAAAATCTTTATCAGGGATAAATACATCTCCTTCTTTCTTCCATCTATCACCCCTATCATCAGTAAAGCTTCCAAAGCCATTACTCTTTAGTTTGCGCTCAAAACCATACTGATCAGTTGCTAAATAATCATAATCATCACCGCTACTTGATGATGTAGAAGAGCCTGATGATGTAGAAGAGCCTGATGATGATTTACCGAATACCATAGCAAAGATAAACTTAAGCAAGAACCACAAGAATAATACTACAAGGACTAAGACACTACCTACAATACCTCCTATGAAACCTAAAATACATGCAAAAAGCATAAAAAAGCTACGGGCAAAACGGCGACCCCAACTAACCTCATGCGCAAAGGCTGTATAAAAACAGGTAGCGATAGTAACAAATAGCAGATAAGGCACAATATTACATACTATACCCCAAGACCTAAAGCCCAATTCAAATGGAAAATCTGTATTGAACATACTGTAGATAGCCACAACAAAGCCAAGAACAGCTCCAAGGCAAACAGATGCATATACAGCTACACGCCCCATTGGGAGAAAATCAACTGACCCATTGTCAAAGAATGTAGCATCAATTTTAGAATATTTCTTAATGAAGAAATATAGGGCAATAACTGCCACTACAGCTATAATAATCTGAACCATAATTACTCGTGCTTCTTAATAAATTCCACATTCTTACGCTCAATATCCGTTAGCATATGATTAACATCGCTATAACGACCATTATACCAAGGCTTTGAGCCAAACCACTCCTTAAGATCCTGCGACTTAAATATATAACCATAACGCGCAAAGATTTCATTACGCATCTTTCGCAACTCTGCCTTTGGAAGCTGTACATCAGCCTCAGTGAGTAAACGCTCTGATGCCTGTGGGTAATCTCCAGGAGTAGACAAAATAGTATCCTCTGCGAACTCCTCCTCCAGACATTCATAATCTTCATCTGTGAGATAATCCGTATCTTCAAGAACTATTTCCTTATTATCTGCGGTATCTCCCATAATATAGCCCCTTCCAATAAGGAAAAAGTACGATACAGATAATACCACAAAACAACAGATAGCTGCTATAACGCCTATCGTTGTAGGCGAAATATTAGATTTGGGTTGCTCCATAAATTAAAAAGTTAGTGTTAATAATTGTTTGTCAATTGCAAATATAGGAAAATCATCACAAAATTTACAACAAAATATTCAGTGATTTTGCACGACTTTTTCGGGGGGGGGGTAAATCGCTCATTACAAAGTATTTAACACACAACGATTAACAACAAGAGCAAGCTGAGGCTTGCTCTTGTATAGTTTTTAGTTTTTAGTTGTTCGAGTTTTTTAAGACAAGTAAGACCAATAGGACAAGTAGGACTTTTTGATGCTCAACCTCGTAAGGTCTTACGGTCTTAAAGTCCTAAGGTCTTAATAAAATATCTGCGCTCCCTCGGAGCGCAACTCTAACAACTAAAAACTAACAACTAAAAAGAGCGGGTAGTAAATACACTATAGTATTTACCATCCGCTCTTTGGCTTGAGGCATCAAAAGATGCCCCCTTATCACAAGAAATTACTCCATATCGGCCTTCAAGCCAACAACCAAGTCATCATAGTCGCGAAGACCTGTACCACCGGGGATAGGATTACCGGTGATGACATTCTCCTTGAGGTTAACCAAGTCATCACTCTTAGCCTGGATAGCAGCCTCGTTGAGCACCTTGGTGGTCTCCTGGAACGATGCAGCCGAGATGAAGCTCGATGTCTGCAACGCAGCACGGGTAATACCCTGAAGCACCTGATTTGATGTTGCAGGAACGATAGGACGAACCTCTACAAGGGCCATATCACGACGCTTGAGTGCAGAGTTCTCGTCACGAAGCTTGCGGAGCGAGATAATCTGACCGGGCTGTACATTCTGTGAGTCGCCAGCAGCTGTAACGACAACCTTATCGTAGAGCTCGTCGTTGACATCCATAAACTCCCACTTATCGACAACCTGATCCTCGAAGAAACGGGTATCACCCGGATCCTCAATCTGCACCTTCGACATCATCTGACGAACGATAACCTCGAAGTGCTTGTCGTTAATCTTTACACCCTGCATACGGTAAACCTCCTGTACCTCGTTCACGATGTACTCCTGAACCTTGGTAGGACCGAGGATGCGCAAGATATCGCTGGGCGTGATAGCACCATCCGAAAGGGCCATACCTGCACGAACATAGTCGTTCTCCTGCACGATAATCTGGCGCGACAGTGGCACGAGATACTTCTTGATATCACCATCCTTCGAGGTGATGATAATCTCGCGGTTACCACGCTTAATCTTACCGAATGTTACCTCACCATCGATCTCCGACACGATTGCAGGGTTCGAAGGATTACGAGCCTCGAAGAGCTCGGTAACACGGGGAAGACCACCGGTGATATCGCCACCAGTCTTACCTACGGCACGAGGAATCTTGATAAGAATATCGCCAGCGTGAATCTTTGCGTTGTTCTTAACCATGATATGTGCCGCAACGGGCAAGTTGTATGCCTTAACCTCATCGCCATCCTTGTTTACAATCTTGATGACGGGGTTCTTAGTCTTATCCTTAGACTCGATAACTACGCGCTCAGCAAGACCTGTCTGCTCGTCGCGCTCCTCGCGGTATGTTACACCCTCGATGATGCTCTCGTAGACAATCTTACCCTCAGACTCGGCGATGATAACTGCGTTGTAGGGATCCCACTCGCAAATCATATCACCCTTCTTAACCTCGGCGCCATCCTTCATAAAGAGGGTTGAACCATAAGGCAAAGCGTGAGTATAGAGTGTAATCTCGGTCTTGGGGTCGATGATGCGGAACTCCGACTGACGCGACATAACGATGTCGATAGCCTCACCAGCAGAGTTCTTACCCTTGATGGTACGCAAGTCGTCAATCTCCAAGCGACCCTCGTACTTCGAAACTACATTGGTCTCGACAGTTGAGCCACCCGCAACACCACCGACATGGAAGGTACGAAGAGTAAGCTGAGTACCGGGCTCACCGATAGACTGAGCAGCGATGACACCTACAACCTCACCCTTCTGCACCATACGCGCAGTAGCAAGGTTACGGCCATAACACTTAGCACATACACCACGACGAGCCTCGCAAGTGAGCACCGAACGAATCTCTACTGACTCCAATGGCGACTTGTCGATAGCCTCGGCAATCTCCTCGGTAATCTCCTCGCCAGCCTTGCAGATAACCTCACCTGTTGTGGGGTGGATGACATCGTTAAGCGCTGTACGGCCGAGAATACGATCGTAGAGAGTCTGCACGACATCCTCGTTACGCTTGATAGCCGTAGCTGTCAAACCACGCAAGGTACCGCAATCCTCCTCGTTGATGATTACATCCTGTGCAACATCCACCAAACGACGAGTCAGGTAACCCGCATCCGCAGTCTTAAGCGCGGTATCCGCCAAACCCTTACGAGCACCGTGGGTAGAGATAAAGTACTCCAACACCGACAGACCCTCCTTAAAGTTCGACAAGATGGGGTTCTCGATAACCTGCTGACCACCCTCAACGCCCGACTTCTGGGGCTTAGCCATAAGGCCTCGCATACCCGAAAGCTGACGAATCTGCTCCTTAGAACCTCGCGCACCTGAATCAAGCATCATGTATACGGGGTTGAAGCCATCGTTATCGTTCTTAAGCGTGGTAATTACCTGATTGGTAAGCTTATTGTTGACATTTGTCCAAATATCGACAATCTGGTTGTAACGCTCGTTGTTGGTGATAAGACCCATATTATAGTCGTCGATAACGGCATCGGCAGCTGCATAACCCTCGTCGATAAGCTGCTGCTTAACTTCGGGGATAACCACAGCGTCGAGGTTAAACGACAGACCACCCTGGAATGCCATACGGTAACCCATATTCTTGATATCGTCCAAGAACTTAGCAACCTTGTCGGCACCCGCCTTCTTCATCACAACAGCGATGATATCACGCAACGAACGCTTGGTCAATACCTCGTTGATGTAGCCCACCTCGGCGGGAACATTCTGGTTGAAGAGGATACGACCGATGGTAGTCTCCTTGATGACGAATACCTCGTTGCCGTTCTCATCGATATCGCGAACCTTACACTGCACAACGGCGTGCAAGTCGGCACGCTTCTCGTTGTAGGCGATGATAGCCTCCTCAGGACCGTAGAACTTCAAGCCTGTACCCTTAACATTGGGGCGGGGCTTGGTGATGTAGTAGAGACCGAGGACCATATCCTGCGAAGGCACGGTGATAGGCGCACCATTCGCGGGGTTGAGGACATTGTGCGAACCCAACATAAGGAGCTGAGCCTCAAGGATTGCGGCATTGCCAAGGGGCAAGTGCACCGCCATCTGGTCACCATCGAAGTCCGCGTTAAACGCAGTACAAGAGAGCGGGTGAAGCTGCATTGCCTTACCCTCGATAAGCTTGGGCTGGAAGGCCTGGATACCCAATCGGTGAAGGGTAGGAGCACGGTTCATCAATACGGGGTGACCCTTGATGACATTCTCCAAGATACCCCAGATAACGGGATCCTTTCTATCGATAATCTTCTTTGCAGACTTCACAGTCTTTACGATACCGCGCTCGATGAGCTTACGGATAACGAAAGGCTTGTAAAGCTCCGCAGCCATATCCTTGGGAATACCCATCTCGTGCATCTTAAGCTCAGGGCCTACGACGATAACCGAACGAGCTGAGTAGTCAACACGCTTACCGAGCAAGTTCTGACGGAAACGACCCTGCTTACCCTTCAACGAGTCTGACAAAGACTTCAAAGGACGGTTCGACTCGTTCTTTACGGCGTTGCTCTTGCGTGAGTTGTCGAACAACGAGTCGACAGCCTCCTGCAACATACGCTTCTCGTTACGCAAGATAACCTCCGGAGCCTTAATCTCGATAAGACGCTTAAGACGGTTGTTACGAATGATTACGCGACGATACAAGTCGTTGAGGTCCGAAGTTGCGAAACGACCACCATCCAGTGGCACAAGAGGACGCAACTCAGGAGGTGTAACGGGGATATCTGTCAACACCATCCACTCGGGCTTGTTCTTGCCATTCGAGGCGCGGAACGACTCGATGACATTCAAGCACTTGAGGGCCTCGGTCTTACGCTGCTGCGAGGTCTCCTTCGAAGCACGGTCGCGCAAAGCATAAGACATCGAATCGAGGTCTACCTGCTTCAAAAGTGTGAGGATAGCCTCACCACCCATCTCAGCTACGAACTTGTCGGGGTCGTCATCCGCCAACGCCTGATTGCCCTTGGGAAGCATAGCCACGATATCGAGGTACTCCTTCTCCGAAAGGGTCTGCAAGCGCTCAACACCCTGCTCCTTAGCAGCACCAGCGTTGATAACGACATAGCGCTCGTAGTAGATGATAGCCTCCAACTTCTTCGAAGGGATACCCAAAAGGTAGCCAATCTTCGAAGGAAGTGAACGGAAGTACCAGATGTGAACAACGGGCACAACCAACGAGATATGACCCATACGCTCACGACGAACCTTCTTCTCGGTAACCTCTACACCGCATCGGTCGCAGACGATACCCTTGTAGCGAATACGCTTATACTTACCGCAGTGGCACTCATAGTCCTTGACAGGACCGAAGATGCGCTCACAGAACAAACCATCGCGCTCAGGCTTGTAGGTACGGTAGTTGATGGTCTCGGGTTTGAGCACCTCGCCACTCGACTGGGCACGAATCTCCTCAGGAGATGCGAGACCAATCGAAATACGGCTGAAGCTGCTCATCTTATTATTATCCTTATTGAATGACATAATGTCGAAAGTTTTTGATGCTGTTAGACCTTTTACTCAAGTTTTACCGACAGTGCAAGACCGCGCAACTCGTGCAAGAGCACATTCATTGCCTCGGGAACACCGGGACGCGGCAAGTTGTCACCCTTGACAATAGCCTCGTAGGCCTTGGCACGACCGACAACATCATCTGACTTGATGGTAAGAATCTCCTGAAGGATGTTGGCAGCACCGAAGCCCTCCAACGCCCAAACCTCCATCTCACCGAAACGCTGACCACCAAACTGTGCCTTACCACCAAGCGGCTGCTGTGTGATAAGCGAGTAGGGACCAATCGAACGAGCGTGCATCTTATCGTCGATCATATGACCGAGCTTAAGCATATAGATAACACCCACTGTTGCAGGCTGATCGAAACGCTCGCCGGTACCACCATCGTAGAGGTAGGTACGACCGCTGCGAGGAACACCCGCCTGAGCTGTGTACTCGTTAATCTGCTCCAAAGAGGCACCATCGAAGATGGGGGTAGCGAACTTCAAACCGAGCTCCTTACCTGCCCAACCGAGAACAGTCTCGTAGATCTGACCAAGGTTCATTCGCGAAGGCACACCCAGAGGGTTCAAACAGATGTCGACAATAGTACCGTCCTCCAAGAAGGGCATATCCTCATCGCGAACAACCTTCGCAACGATACCCTTGTTACCGTGACGACCCGCCATCTTATCACCCACCTTGAGCTTACGCTTCTTAGCGATGTATACCTTAGCCATCTGGATAACACCCGATGTAGGAATCTCATCACCATTCGTAAGGTTGTACTTCTCGCGGTTTGTTGCCGCAGCAGCCTTCTTACACTCGATGGTGTAGTTGTTGATTGTAAGCGAGATGAGTGCATCGTCGTGCTCATCGCCAGTCCAGCGTGTGTGGCCAAGGTTCATATAGCCGTTAGCAACACCTGTCTTGCTGTCGACGCTGATCAAGGCGATATCCTCCAACATCTTGCGAGTAAACTTCTCGCCAGCAGCGTAGAGTTCGACATTGTAGTAGTCGTAGACGCCGATGGTGGTCTTACCCTCCAACAAACGCCACAACTTATCAACCAATATCTTGGTAAGCTCGGCTACCTTTGCTGCGTAGTCGGCATCGAGCTGCTCCATCTGAGCCTTCTCGGCTGCGCGGTTACGCTTGCCCTCCTTCTGAGCGTGGCTGTAAAGCTTGGTGTCGATAACAACGCCGTGCAACGAAGGCTGTGCCTTCAACGAAGCGTCCTTAACATCACCCGCCTTATCGCCAAAGATGGCACGCAAAAGCTTCTCCTCAGGCGAAGGATCGCTCTCACCCTTAGGAGTAATCTTACCGATAAGGATGTCGCCAGGAGTAACCTTGGCACCGATACGGATAATACCGTTGGCATCCAAGTCCTTAGTAGCATCCTCCGAGACATTGGGAATATCCGATGTGAGCTCCTCGACACCGCGCTTGGTGTCGCGAACCTCCATAATGTACTCGTCGACATGTACCGAAGTGAAGATATCCTCACGCTGGATACGCTCCGAGATAACGATAGCATCCTCGAAGTTGTAACCCTTCCAAGGCATGAACGCTACCTTAAGGTTGCGACCCAAAGCCAACTCACCCTTCTCGGTAGAGTAGCCCTCGGTGAGAATCTGACCCTTCGAAACCTTGTCGCCAGTCAATACCGTAGGCTTCAAGGTAACGGTCGTATTCTGGTTGGTACGACGGTAACGGGGCAGCTCGTAAACGGTAACCTCGGGCGTAAAGAGTGCAATCTCCTGATCCTCGCTACGCTCGTAGCGTACCTCGATGCGTGTAGCGTCAGCAAATACTACCTCGCCATCGCCCTCAGCAACAACCTGAATACGGCTGTCTACAATCATATCCTTCTCGATACCCGTACCTACGATGGGAGCCTCAGGACGCACCAAGGGCACTGCCTGACGCATCATGTTCGAACCCATCAACGCACGGTTAGCATCGTCGTGCTCCAAGAAGGGGATAAGGCTTGCAGCGATAGACGCCACCTGGTTGGGAGCTACATCGACCAAGTGTACCTCGGTGTCGTGAACAACGGGGAAGTCGGCACCCAAACGAGCCTTGATACGGTCGCGGTTGATGAAGTGGCCATCATCGGTAAGCTGCTCATTAGACTGAGCAACAATCTGGCCCTCCTCCTCCTCGGCCGAGTAGTAACGAATATTATCGTTATTGAGGTCAACAACGCCATCCTCAACCTTGCGGTAGGGAGTCTCGATGAAGCCCATGTCCGAAATCTTGGCATATACGCACAATGACGAAATAAGACCAATGTTCGGGCCCTCAGGCGACTCGATAGGACACAATCGACCATAGTGAGTGTAGTGTACATCTCGAACCTCGAAACCTGCACGGTCACGCGAAAGACCACCGGGACCCAACGCCGAAAGACGACGCTTGTGAGTAATTTCGGCCAAGGGGTTAATCTGGTCCATAAACTGCGAGAGCTGGCTGGTACCAAAGAACGAGTTCACTACTGACGCCAAAGTCTTGGCGTTAATCAAATCCTCGGGTGTGAAGACCTCGTTGTCGCGAACATTCATTCGCTCACGGATAGTACGCGCGATACGCACCAAACCAACAGAGAACTGGTTGGCAAGCTGCTCACCTACGGTACGAACACGACGGTTTGACAAGTGGTCAATATCGTCTACATCGGCCTTCGAGTTGATAAGCTGGATGAGGTACTTGATAATCTCGATGATATCCTCACGGGTTAGGGTGCGGATAGCGGGATCAATCGACAAATCCAACTTCTTATTGATACGGAAACGACCTACATCACCCAAGTCGTAACGCTTGTCCGAGAAGAAGAGCTTCTCGATGACATCGCGTGCGGTAGCCTCATCGGGTGGCTCCGAGGCGCGCAACTGCCTATAGATGTAGACAACGGCCTCCTTCTCTGAGTTACAGGGATCCTTATGAAGAGTGTTGTAGATAATCGAGAAGTCAATACCTGAGGGGTTGTCGTTGTGCAAAAGGATAGTCTTGGCACCCGACTCGATAATAGCGTCGATGTGCTCCTCCTGCAACTCTACCTCGCGGTCAACGATGACATTGTTACGCTCGATAGATACTACCTCACCGGTATCCTCGTCAACGAAGTCCTCAACCCATGTAGAGAGGACACGCGCTGCAAGCTTACGACCCAAATTCTTCTGGAGGTTAGACTTCGTAACCTTAATCTCGTCGGCAAGGTCAAAAATCTCCAAAATCTGCTGATCGGTCTCGTAGCCGATAGCACGCAACAAGGTCGTTACGGGCAACTTCTTCTTACGGTCGATGTAAGCATACATCACATTGTTGATGTCGGTAGCAAACTCAATCCACGAACCCTTGAAAGGAATGATACGCGCTGAGTAGAGCTTCGTTCCGTTGGTGTGCATGCTCTGACCGAAGAATACACCGGGTGAACGGTGCAACTGCGACACTACTACACGCTCGGCACCGTTGAAGATGAAGGTACCGCGCTCGGTCATATAAGGGATAAGACCGAAGTAGACATCCTGAACGACCTCATCGAAGTCCTCGTGCTCGGTGTCTGTGCAGTAGAGCTTAAGCTTTGCCTTGAGGGGTACACTATATGTCAGACCACGCTCCAAGCACTCCTCGATGGTGTAGCGGGGCTGATCGATATAGTAGTCGATAAACTCCAATACGAAGTTATTTCTTGTGTCTGTGATTGGGAAGTTCTCGTTGAACACCTTATACAAGCCCTCGTTCTTACGATTCTCGGCTGTGGTGTCAAGCTGGAAGAAATCACGGAAAGACTTAAGCTGAATCTCCAACAAGTCGGGGTAAGGAACCCTGTTCTTGATGGTAGAAAAGCTTATTCGTTGTTGTTGTGTAGTGGACATATAATCCAAGTTTAATAAAGTGAAATTCAAAATTTCTGACCTATCACCGGCCGCTAGATATACGGCACTGATCGTTCAATACTCCATTGGCAAGCTCCTCGGCAGGAAAACATCAAACAAAACTCAACGCACCCACCCTATAAAGCACCGCCACCGAATATCTGCACCCTTCTAACATTACGGCAAGACGACACAACATCCGTCTCGCTAGCACCAAAGAGCAACGATATGGGCATAAGCCTAAATAATCGGGACTTTTTTATCCCGCTAATGCCCTCAGTGTAAACGCATTACACTCTGAGAGCATCAACTTGTCTAACTACCGGGCACAGCCTCAATTTGCACTCCCGATATTTAGACCACAAAAGGCATAGAGCTTACTTTTAGTCGTAAGCCCTACACCTTGGGTGTTGGAAACTTAAATATTCCTAAGAATTACTTAAGCTCAACCTCTGCACCAGCCTCCTCGAGTGAAGCCTTGATTGACTCAGCCTCCTCCTTAGAGATACCCTCCTTAACGGCCTTAGGTGCGCCATCAACCAATGCCTTAGCATCGCCCAATGACAAGCCAGCTACCTCCTTAACAACCTTGATAACCTGGAGCTTTGCCTGACCAGCGCTCTTCAAGATTACATCGAAAGTCGACTTCTCTGCAGGAGCAGCCTCACCAGCGCCAGCTGCGGGAGCAGCAACTGCTACAGCTGCAGCAGCGGGCTCAATACCGTACTCCTCCTTGAGGATAGTAGCCAACTCGTTTACCTCCTTAACAGTCAAGTTTACCAACTCTTCTGCCAATACCTTTACATCTGCCATAGTTGTGTAATTTTATTAAATTTTGTTTTTTGTTCTTGTTAATTAGTTGTTTCTCTCCTCGAGGGTCTTTACGAGACCCGCGATCTTCTGGCCTGCATTTGACTGCAATGCAGAAATAACATTCTTTGCAGGCGACTGCAAGAGCAATACGATATCGCCAATAAGCTCCTCGCGGCTCTTGATGTTGCACAAAGTGTCAAGCTGGTTATCGCCTACATAGGTGCAACCCTCAACATACGCTGCCTTCAACACGGGCTTGTCGCACTTCTTGCGGAACTCCTTGATGAGCTGCGCGGGTGCCTTGCCGGTCTCAGTGAACATAATAGAGGTAGAACCCTTCAATACGGCTACCAACTCAGCCTCAGCCTTACCAACATTCTCCAAAGCCTTGTTAAGAAGGGTGTTCTTTACAACAACCAACTTAATCTTCTTCTCGAAGCACTGGCGACGCAATGCTGCAGTCTGCTCAGCGTTCAAAGCCTCAATGTCGGCCAAGTAGAAGTGAGGGTAGGCGTTGAGCTGCTCGGTAAGACCGTTGATAACGGCCATCTTTTCTTGCTTTGTCATAATTGCTTATCCTCCTTTTTACTTGTTTTCTACTGACTTGGTATCAACCTCAATACCGGGGCTCATTGTTGTAGAGAGGAAAATGCTCTTTACATATGTACCCTTGGCTGCTGAAGGCTTGAGCTTGATGATAGTGCTCATAACCTCCTGTGCGTTCTCCACGATCTGCTCGGGGGTAAACGATACCTTACCGATTGAAGTGTGGATAATACCGTACTTGTCAACTTTGAAGTCGATCTTACCAGCCTTAACCTCCTGAACGGCCTTAGCAACATCCATAGTTACTGTACCGGTCTTGGGGTTAGGCATCAAACCACGGGGACCCAAGATACGACCGAGAGCACCAACCTTACCCATAACATTGGGAGTTGTGATGATCACATCAACATCGGTCCAACCGCCCTTAATCTTCTCAACATACTCGTCAAGACCAACGAAGTCTGCGCCAGCTGCCTGAGCCTCAGCCTCCTTGTCAGGAGTACAGAGAACCAAAACACGAACACTCTTACCTGTACCGTGAGGAAGCGTTACGACGCCACGAACCATCTGATTAGCCTTACGAGGATCGACGCCCAAACGAACATCGATATCAACCGAGGCATCAAACTTAGTAAAGGTAATTTCCTTCAAGAGAGCTGCAGCCTCAGAAAGCTTGTACGCCTTGTCCTCGACTTTAGCGTAGGCTATCTTTTGATTTTTTGTCAACTTACTCATTTTCGTAATTCTCGTTACAAATTAGGAAATTCACCAACTACGCTGATACCCATACTGCGAGCAGTACCTGCAACCATGCGCATAGCAGCCTCAACAGTGAAGCAGTTCATATCGGGCATCTTACCCTCGGCGATCTCCTTAACCTGATCCCAGGTTACCTGACCTACCTTCTGACGGTTAGGCTGAGCCGAACCAGACTGAATCTTAGCTGCTTCCTTAAGCTGAATGGCTACGGGCGGCTGTTTTACGATAAAGTCAAACGACTTATCACTGTAAACAGTGATGATTACCGGAAGAACCTTACCTGCCTGTGCCTGCGTGCGAGCATTGAACTGCTTGCAAAAGTCCATGATGTTTACACCCTTAGAACCGAGTGCAGGACCTACCGGAGGTGAAGGATTAGCGGCGCCACCTTTGATCTGCAATTTAATAAATGCAGCAACCTCTTTTGCCATAATTTTCCTTGGTTAATTATTCTTTTTCAACTTGTGTAAAGCTCAACTCCATAGGAGTCTTGCGGCCAAAAATCTTCACACTCACGGTGAGCTTACGATGTTCGTTGTCGACACTCTCAATGGTACCCTGGAAGCTTGAGAATGGACCGTCTGTAACCTTGACAGTCTCGCCGACGAAGTACGGAACCTCGTTCTCCTCGTCCGCCTGGCTCAGCTCATCTACACGGCCCAAAATGCGTGCTACCTCTTGTGGACGAAGAGGTGTAGCGTTCATCTTGCGGCTGTCCTCCTTGGTATCACCCAAGAAGCCGAGCACATTTGGTATGTTGCGAATGATGATTGGTATTTGACCTACGAAGGCGGCCTCGATCAGGACATAGCCCGGATACGAAACCTTCTCCTTAGATACTTTCTTTCCGTTACGAATTGTATAGACCTTCTCGGTCGGAATAAGTACTTGCGAGATGTAATCCTCCAAGTGGCTGTGGCGAATCTCGGCCTCGATATACTCCTTGACCTTCTTCTCCTTGCCGCCGATAGCGCGGACTACATACCACTGCTTAGTTATCTCTCCCATGACTAACAGATTATTTCAACTTATTATCCCAACAAGTTGTAGATACCATTCATAAGGCCCTCGAATGTGATATCCATGGCCAATACAATGAGAGCAAAGATAACAGAGGCAACCAAAACAACCTTGGTCGAGCCCATAAGCTGCTCGAACGAAGGCCAAGTTACCTTGTTGACCAACTCGTTGTATGAATCCTTAAAGTACTTAAACATAATTTCTAATTTTTTCTCTTAGCAGGAGCAGAGAGATTCGAACTCCCATCAACGGTTTTGGAGACCGCTATTCTACCCTTGAACTATGCTCCTAAGTTGAGAGGTAAGGTAGAACCCTACCTCTCTGATTATATTTAGGTTAGTGATTACTCAATAACCTTCAATACCTGACCTGCACCTACTGTACGGCCACCCTCGCGGATTGCGAAACGGAGACCCTCGTTCAATGCTACGGGGTAGATCAAGGTAACGGTGATAGTAACGTGGTCACCAGGCATAACCATATCTACGCCCTCGGGAAGAGTAACCTCACCAGTTACATCCATAGTACGGAGGTAGAACTGAGGACGGTACTTGTTGTGGAAAGGTGTGTGACGACCACCCTCCTCCTTCTTGAGGATATAAACCTCAGCGGTGAACTTGGTGTGAGGAGTGATTGAACCGGGCTTAGCAACAACCATACCACGCTTAACCTCCTTCTTGTCGATACCACGCATCAAGAGACCTACGTTATCACCAGCCTCACCCTCATCGAGGAGCTTGCGGAACATCTCGACACCAGTACAAGTAGAAGTACGGATCTTCTCGTCCAAACCTACGATCTCAACGGGATCACCAACATGGATGATACCAGTCTCGATACGACCAGTTACAACGGTACCACGACCAGTGATTGAGAATACATCCTCAACAGGCATCAAGAAAGGCTTCTCGTTCTCACGGGGAGGAATCTGGATGTAGTTATCAACATTCTCCATAAGCTCAAGAACCTTCTGCTCCCACTGGGGCTCGCCGTTCAAACCACCAAGAGCTGAACCACGGATAACGGGTGCGTTATCACCGTCGAAGTCGTACTTAGAAAGAAGGTCACGAACCTCCATCTCAACGAGGTCAAGCATCTCGGGATCGTCAACCATATCACACTTGTTCAAGAAAACAACGATACGGGGAACATTCACCTGCTTAGCCAAAAGTACGTGCTCGTTAGTCTGGGGCATAGGACCATCAGTAGCAGCAACTACGAGGATAGCACCGTCCATCTGAGCAGCACCAGTTACCATGTTCTTCACATAGTCGGCGTGACCGGGGCAGTCTACGTGAGCGTAGTGACGACCTGCAGTCTGGTACTCAACATGTGAGGTGTTGATGGTGATACCACGCTCCTTCTCCTCAGGTGCGTTGTCGATAGAGTCGAATGAACGAAGCTCTGAAAGACCAGCCTTAGCAAGAACAGTGGTAATAGCAGCAGTAAGAGTAGTCTTACCGTGGTCAACGTGACCGATAGTACCGATGTTCACGTGCGGTTTCGAACGATCAAATTTTTCTTTTGCCATAGTAATATAAGTTTTAAGTTTTTAAAGTTACTTAATCTCTTTCTAAAAACAGACAAGCGCACAACACTTTTCCCTCTGTCCTTTCGGACTTAAGGCGTGTTGCACTTGTCGTTAAGTGTGAGCGGAAGACGAGGCTCAAACTCGCGACCCGTAGCTTGGAAGGCTACTGCTCTATCAACTGAGCTACTTCCGCAAAAATACACCGTTCAGAGCCTGCCTTGACTCACTCTTTCGAGCAAGCACCTTGCAACTCCAACCGGCGTCGTTAAGTGGGAAGAGATGGATTCGAACCACCGAAGGTAAAAACCAGCAGATTTACAGTCTGCCCCATTTGGCCACTCTGGTATCTTCCCAATATTTCAAAAGCCTTTCGGACTTAGTCGCCCGAACTTCTCGGTTGAGCCGATGGAGGGATTCGAACCCCCGACCAGCTGATTACAAATCAGCTGCTCTGGCCAACTGAGCTACATCGGCATTGACCGTATCGGATTGCAAAGGTACGAATAATTTTTAATTCTGCAAATTTTTTCGCATCTTTTTTCAAAAATTATTCGTTTGCACTCTATCAAAGAACTTTTTCCACTTAGTAGCAACCCATCGGAACCCCCTCATCGCGCCACAATTCGGAAAATCGAGTGCAAATATATCACTAATTTTTGAAACACGAAACACTAAGACAACTTTTTTTGCTATTACCCCCTATTTTTTTTCGATTAAGGGCTGAACAGCGGGTATACCTATATAATATATATTAATATATAGACTAAAGGGCCGAGCTCCAAAGCTGGAGTTCGACCCTCAAGTTAGTAGTTAACAGCGACTAAGAATCTGTTTGAATTATACTTCGTAGCTACGAACTACCCATTTAATTAAACCAGTTTCTAAAGCAGCTTTACGCTCTGGCGTGCAGGCGCAGGCTCCGAAAGCTCCGCGAGCTTCGATGTAAGCTCATCGAGAGAACGCTTCGTATCTGCGTTGTACTCATACATAAATGGCTCAGAGCGCCACAACTCGCTGTAGTTGCCCTTGTAGTCCATCACTACGGCGCACAACTGGTAGAGCACACCATTCTCACCCGTAAGGAGCTTTATTCTGGGTGATGCCACACCGCTGCTTACGAGGTCATTCACAATGGTCTGCTCCTCCTCGAATGCGACTGTATCGGCGCGATAGATTGTGAAGAACATATCCTGCGAAGGCTCGGCAGTCTCAATCTCTGCCCACATAGCAAACCAGCCCATCGCCTCGAACATACCATAGTTATAATACTTCGATGAGTCGTATGCCTCAAGCTCTGCAAGGCTATAAGGGCCATTCCACTCTATACCCACAACACTATTCTGGCACTCGCCGGCAGCCTCGGTCATAAAGTCGACACGGAAGAGGTCGGTGGTGATAGTGCCACCATAGTAACCAAATGCGAATACGGTATAAGCTGTTTCTGGTTGCAGTGTATTGACATGGCTGAATATCGAGCCACGATACAACGACATATCGAAGTTCGTGATAAGCCAGCTCATAATCTCGCCATCGGTGCTATCGGGCACCTCCTCGGTGGCTACAAGTGCCACAGTATAAGGCTCTTCGGTCGAAGGAGTAACCGACACATCGGCAACACGAACATAGTTATTCTCAACCTTGATGTCGATAGTCATATCCGACATCTCGACAGCCTCGGTGCTGAAGTTTACCAACTGAGGCTTCGATGCCACCTGAGGCAGGCCATCGACCATCTCGATAGCGTAGAGCACCATCGCATAGTTGGTTGCTGCATCGCGTATCTCGCTATATGTCTCCTCGCCCTCAAGGCACATAATCTCAAGGAGCTGCTCGGCGGTATATCCCGACTGCATATAAATCGAAATCATACTCATCCAAGTGTTCGTCACGGTGCGCACATAGCTATCATCAAGCTCCGTACCGGGCGAACGATACATATAATCACCCTCGGCATAGATGTCGAGATAGTACTTGCCATTGTAGTCGATAGGCTTGATGGTATATGTAGCCTCAGGGCCATCTACCTCGATTTGAACATCGAACTTCACCTCAGAAAGCTCCGATGACGAGAGCGAGAACATCATATGTGCGATTGGCGAGCCAAGCGTGTAGTCGTTGTTCTCATCGTTCACATCGATAGCATACGCATAGAGAACATACTCCTTATCGGGAGTCATATTTGTCCAGCTGATAACACTCTCGCCCTTGAAAGCGATCTGGTTCATCAACAAGAACTCCTCAAGCATCTCGACATTATACTGCTCGACCATCGACATAAAGTAGTTGTAGTCATCAATGAAGAGCTCCTCGGCAGTTGTAATGCCCATATTGTAGAAGTAGTCAAGCTCTGCCATATAGATAATGTAGGGCACCTCGCTATCCGAGGGAACGACCTTCGATGTGCAGGTTGTAGTTGTCTTGTTGCTAATCTCCATCTGGAATGTAACACCCTCGAAGCCTGCCTGACGAACCTCCAAACGCACATCATCGACATTGGGATACTTGACACTGATAAATGCCGAACGCTCCTCTGGCTGGCCGTTTTCCGCCACGCTAAACTTCAACACACCATCCTCGGCAACGATAGATGTAATCCACTCGACACTCGTTTTGCCGACTACATCAATACCCGTTATAGGATTCTCGACCGTGTAGCCGACGCTATAGACACCACCCTCTGCAACAACATCAACCACCGTTTGCTCAAGTGTAACCTTGGTTACGCTGTCGACAGGTGTCTCAGGTGTATCGGTACACGAGACAAAAAACACTACACTTAAGAGTGCATAAAAAGCAGACAAAAGTTTAATTTTTCTCATAAACACTTATTTGATAAATTAGTTTTCTTGAGCAAAGATATGATTTTTATTGTCATAAAACAATATTTTTTCAGCATACGACCAAAAAAAATTTATACACCTTGTGTGTTTTGAAATATTTAAGTATATTTGCCAGCTGAGAGAGTATTCGTTTATTAAAAAATTTAGAATCGAAACATATTACTTAATTTAACCACTAAAAAATTATGAGAAAATTTATTGATTTCGTGAAGTTTGGCGTTTTGCCTCTTCTCTTTATTACTCTTGGTGTAGCTTGTACCGAGAATAATAAGACAGATGAGCCCAGTGGTCCCGAATTCCAGAAGGACTCTGTTATCAAGCTCAGCAAGACCACTGTTAGCGTTGGTGTTGGCGGTGGCTCACAGCTTCTTGAGTACACTATCGAGAACCCCCACCAGGGCGAGAAGATCTCTGCTGAGGCTGCTGCTGAGTGGGTTAACGGTTTCAACTACGGTATCACCGGTGCATTGCAGTTCAATGTAGATGCTAACGATGGCACCGAGCCTCGTGAGTGCTTGGTAACTCTCAAGTATCGTTTTGCTGAGGATGTTGTCTTCACCGTAAAGCAGAGCGCTCGTACCAGCGCAGGTTTCAAGCTTGAGAATGTTACTTCTGACCTCTTCTCTTACACCGTAGATGTTATTCCCGATGACAAGACTGCTCCCTACATCGTTATGTCGGCAGATGCTACCTACATCGTACAGTCTGGTTTTGAGACTGATGAGGACTACTATGAGGACGACTTCTTCTACTTCGGTTGGTTGGGTCAGTTCTACGGTAAGGATGCCGTAGCTGTCATGCAGGAGCGTTCAAGGATTGGTGATCAGCGTGGCATCACAATTGGTGACGCCGTATCTGGTATACCTCACACATTCTACTGCTACTATTTCGACTATGCAACTGGCGCACTTATCTCAGAGATTGCTAAGTTCGAGATCACTACCAAGGAGCCTGAGAAGATCAATGTTGAGTTCGATGTTGAGTACACCGTAGAGGGTCCCCTTGTAAAGGCTGATGTAACTCCCGTAGGCTACGATGGTGCTTACTACTTCGATATGCTTAACGGCCTTGTTGCTGACTCATACCTTGAGTCATTTGACTTCCTCAACAATGATCCCGCAGAGGCAGTAGAGTACTATTGGTCTAACGCCGTTGGAACTATGTCGCAGAGTATGTCATACGACGAGATTGTATCATTCTACAACTGTCAGGGTGAGTACGAGGATGGCACTCCCCGCAGCCACTATGAGTTCGAGCTCTTGGCTAACCACGACTACTACCTCTTCGCATTCGCAATGGAGGAGCACGGTCTTCCCGCTTCTAAGCCTCAGATTGTAAAGATTACCACTGGTGATGTTGAGCCCTCTGACAACGAGATTACAGCTTCAGTTAGCAATGTAACTGCTCAGAGCGCTACTATCAGCTTCACAACCACCAACGATGACTACTACATCGCAGGTTGGGAGAAGGCTTCAGACTGGGCTACATTCGGCAACAACGATGCTGAGCGTCAGCAGTACTTGCTCACAAACCGCTCATTCGAGCTTATCAAGGGCGACTATTCACAGAATGTAATCGGCCTTGAGCCCGAGACCGACTATGTGCTCTATGCATTCGGCTCACGCGGTGGTGTTGCTACTACTGACTACATCGCAACAGCTACATTCAAGACTCGTAAGATATCAGGCGGTTTGGCATCTGTTGAGATTGTAGACAATGGCTACTACGCAGCATCAGACCTTGCTACTATTTCAGGCTTCGAGTTCTTCGGCGGCGAGTACTACAACGGCAAGATGATTCTTCCTCTCGAGTTTAAGATCACAGGTGAGTACAGTGCATTCTTCAACACTATCTGGGATTGGACAGGCCGTACAGACATCTACGACGATCAGCAGTATCGTGACAACCTCGTTTGGAGTCTCAACGAGTATGGTACAATGAGCACTGATAAGTCCTACACTATCCTCAACAACGACAGCTACTATGAGATTGTAGCATTGGTTGTTGACCAGTATGGCGACTTCAGCGATGTAGCTAAGCTCAGTGTTAGCACTTCATACAATGGTGCTAAGACCGATCCTTCTGAGTTCGAGGCTTGGTGGAATGGCGACAACAATGTAGAGCTTCAGAGCCTTGTTTACAACGATGAGCCCAAGCAGCTCTTCCGTAACAAGATTTCTGGTCGCAAGGCATCTGAGATGACCTTCGAGCGCGAGCGCGTTGCAGTCGATATTGATGCAACTCCCGCTACTCGCTAAAATTTCAAGCGATAAGGGGTCGACAGCGACCTCTACATAAAGTAATCCCCCAAGGGTTGTACCTCGGTACTATCCCTTGGGGGATTCTTTTTGCAGTAGACCAAGCCTAACATTTGTCGTGCAGAGTCGTAGGTGCCTTATTAGGGAATTTAGTGAGTGTAAGGAATGTAGAGAGATTAGGGATAAAGAGACGAAAAGGACGAAAGAGACGAAAGAGACAACAACGAAGTCGGCTATCATCTTTCTCTGTTATCTCTGCGTCTCGGCGTCTCTGTTGTCTTTTTTAAGACCATAGGACCTTAGGACCTTAAGACCTTACGAGGTCGGGTATCATTTATCTTATTGGTCTTACTTGTCCTATCGTCTTACTTGTCTTACCCGTCCTAAAAAATCTCTAACAACTAATAACTAAAATCTCTAACAACTAAAAGTCCTCTCTCTTGTCTGCACTCAGTAGCCCGAAACGCCCATTCAGCAAAAAAAATGATGCGTATAGTATAAAAATATTTCATTTTATTATGATAGTTTGTATATTATTTGTATATTTGCTAATCAAATTGACGCAAAAGTGCGAGTGCGTCAGTTTCGACAAAAGTCTCAATAATTTAATTTACAATAAGATGAAAAAAGTTCTACTTTTAACCTTGTTTGCTATCTTCACCGTAAGCGGTGTTATGGCACAGGAGAGTGCTGAGAAGCCCGAGAAGCTTCGTTGGCAGGGCCACATCACAAACAAGTTCTGGGATAACTGGGAGGTAGGCGTAGGCGGTGGCGCATCGTTCCTCGACCTCGCTACTAAGCCCTCGTCAAAGGAGCCCGGTGGCTTCTTCCAGCGTCTTGGTTGGAATGCTAACATCAACGCTACTAAGTGGTTTGCACCTATCGTGGGTGTACGCCTCCAGCTCGATGGTGGTAAGTTCCAGAACTACTCGTACAACAAGCCCGAGTATGGCGATGGTTGCTTCAACACTCCCTATGTGTTCTTGCACGGCGACTTGATGGTAAACCTCTCTAACTGGATTGGTGGCTATCGTGAGGATCGCGTATACTACGCTGTACCCTACGCAGGTTTCGGTTTCTACTCTACTTCGTTCACCAAGAAGTCGGTAGGCTCACGCAACAACGAGTATGCTGCAACCTTCGGTTTGTTGAACAAGTTCCGCGTATGCGAGCAGATCGACATCAACCTCGACCTTCGCACTTGGCTCTCACGCCAGGCAGACCTCCCCGTAGAGTTCTCTAAGTCGGGTGCTTATGCGTTCTCATTCGTAGCGTCAGTAGGCGTATCTTACCGCTTCAACAAGCGCAACTGGGATGTTGCTCACACTCAGGCAGAGGTTGATGGCTATGTAGCTGCTATCGCAGACCTCGACAACCGTCTTGGCGATGCTAACAACAAGCTCTCAGATGCTAACAACAAGATCAACGACCTTAACAACGAGAACGACCGTCTTAAGGACGACCTCGCTAACTGCCTTAAGGCTAAGGAGGAGGCTGAGAAGCAGATCGTAACTCCTGAGACCGTAGTATTCTTCAGCATCGACAAGTCGAACATCTCGGCTTACTCTAAGGCTACATTGGACAACTACATCGCAACAGTTAAGGATGCAGAGACCAAGCTCGTAGTTACTGGTTATGCAGATAAGGAGACTGGCTCAGCAGCTGTTAATGACCGCATCTCTAAGGCTCGTGCTGAGGCCGTACGCGACTACCTCGTAGAGAAGGGTATCGCTGAGGATCGCATCGAGGTTAAGTGGGTAGGTGATACCGAGCAGGCATTTGCTAAGCCTCACGGTGCTAAGATCAACCGCTGCGTTGTTATCCGCTAATTTCTTGTGATAAGGGGTCATCTGCGACCTCTCAATCATTGCCCTGGATGGGAAATACTTCAAGTATGTCCCATCCAGGGCAATTTCTTTATCGAGGACACATCTAACCCCTTCTGACAAGAAATTTATTTGCCGTGATAGCGGCGCTACTATGACGCTTCAGTCGCGAGGGCGAATGGGAAATACCTCAAGTATGTCCCATCCGCCCTCTCTCGTGTCAGCGCCATATTAGCACCACTCTGACGACAAATTGGCTGATTGCTGACTGGATGCAAGTATATTAGTGAGTTTAAGGAGTGTGTCTTGTACGGAAAAAAGTTGACTCATAAAATAAATAATTATGAGACGCGAACTACAAGCCCGTTATCTGTCCGA
>SUZB01000005.1 GCA_015060115.1 Rikenellaceae bacterium
TCTTCTCTTTGCGCTTAACCATAACGCAAAGATACAACTTTTTTCAGAATCACTCCACCGGATTTTACGACTGAGCCAAAAAAGCCACGAATTTGGCACGATTGAAATTCCTAAATCTGCATGTTTTGCACAGTTGAAACAAAAAGAAAACCTCTGAATTCGTTGAAATTCAGAGGTTTTCATCTTTTTGCTGTGATTCTTCGTGGTGCCACCGGGATTCGAACCAGGGACACAAGGATTTTCAGTCCTTTGCTCTACCAACTGAGCTATGGCACCATCGTTATGTCTGCCTAACCTTGGTTAAGCGAGTGCAAAGATAAGTACTTTTTTTATTTCTGCAAACTTTTTTGCAAAAATATTTCATCTTTTTTGCCGCATATAATGCCAACGCATTATATATCAGCGATTAACATATTCTGATAAATTGCAATAATTTATGGTACATTATATGCTACAGCACTATAATATTGTTTTAGCAGAGTGTGATAGAGCATATTTTTTAAGTTTTTCGAAACAATTTTGTTTTTTTGTTCGTATATTTGTAATGTGAAAGCTAGCATAAAAGCATATAAATGTAACTATTTATGGCAACAGATTTGAAGACCTCGTTTGCGGGCATCGAGCTGAAAAACCCCATTATAGCATCGGCAAGTCCTATGACGATGAGTGTTGAGCAGTGTGTGCAGTTGGAGAAGGCGGGCGTTGCCGCCATCGTCGTAAAGAGTATCTTCGAGGAGAGCGTACACTACAATGCCAATCGTCTCTCGGATATGCAGGCACATGGCGAGGAGAACTACTACCTCGATGGATATATTGGCGAGCATATGCTCACCGAGTGGCGCGAGCAGTTGCGTGCCATAAAGTCGAACTGCACAATCCCCGTTATCGCATCTATCGCTGGCGTAAACCTCAAGACTTGGGAGCGCTATGCCAAGGCTGCCGTAGAGGAGGGCGCAGATGGCTTGGAGCTCAACTTTATGAATGTTGGCATCGCCGACCGCAACACCCTCTTTGGCACTATCGAGAGGCAGTTTGTAGAGGTTGCAGCCACTGTACGCAAGGTAACGAAGTTGCCCATTGCCGTGAAGATTGCATCTAACATTACGACATACGCCAAGCTCCTCGACCGTATGGCAGCTATCGGCATCGAGGGCGCTGTGCTCTTCAACCGCCCATACCCCGTAGATATAGATGTCGAGGCTCAGGAGTACACATCGGGCAACCCCCTAACATCATCGAATAACCTCGCTACGCCATTGCGTTGGACCGGCATACTCTCGGCTGAGGTGCCCAATATCGACATTGCCCTGTCGGGAGGTGTGCAGCAGTGGCAGGATGTGGTAAAGGCAATCTTGGCGGGCGCTTCGGCTGTCGAGGTGTGCAGCACAATCTTGCAGAATGGTGTGGAGCAGGTGGGCAAGATGCTCGATGGCGTGCGCGACTGGCAGGAGCGACACTTCGAGGAGAGCGTAGAGGGCTATCGTGGCCGTATGAACGCCTCAAACGAGGAGTATGCCAAGCAACTAAAGCGTGCTCAGCACTTCCACTTCTCGATTTAAGCATCTGATACAAAATGATATAGACAAGCCCGAAGGTCAATAGACTTTCGGGTGTCTTCGTTATTCTCTTTTTGGGCTGGTCGAGCCGATATTATAGCGATAATTTTTCTTCACCGAGTGAAGAAAGCTACATATATTCAAATTTAGTAGAAAGAGGGCTCATTATACTCATCGTACATCTCCTCGCAGGGCATCTCTGCCGATAGTGGGCGGGGTGATGGGTTGCCGATTGTGGGCTTCTTGCGCTTAATAGTTATCGTCTTCTTGGGAGTGCCAATAACATTGTATATAGGCTTGTCAGGAAGAGTTGGATTTGTTGCCATGGGCTCAAACTCCTCACAACCCGCCACCGCAACGACAATCAAGCCTACGGCAACTACCTTAAAAATATCTTTTATCTTAGAGGTCATAGTGCAAAGATAGTATAAAGTTTCGAAATCTACAAGCTCTTTTACTTATCGCTCAGCGCATTTAACAGCTGCTCGCTATGCTCTGCGCCAGAGTTCTTAATCTTCTGTTTGAGGTTATAGCGGTAGCGCGATATCGACACTGGATCGCTGTCGAGGAAGATGCTGATAGCGCGGTTGGAGAAGCCCGCAAAGGTGTATAGAGCGATGCGTAGGTCGCGCTCCGTGAGTCGTGGCACCTCGCGCAACTGCTCCATAACATTGTCGCGATAGCGGTTTACCGCTACCTCCAGCTCCTTGAGGCGCTTATGGTCGCTCTTGATGGCATCTATCGTTTCGTTGAGCTTGTCAAAGACTAAATTCTTCTGACGCGAAGAGCCGCTATGGTCGTAGTAGATGTCGCAGAGGTGGTTCAGTTCCGAGAAGCGGTCGAGGTACAAGGCACTCACCGAGGCGGTCATCTCCTCAGGCAGATTGCGGTTGGCAAGCTGTAACTCCTCGATGGTGGCGATGTACTGCGCAATATCGTTATTCTTCTTGCGCATACGATAGCGGATATAGAGCGTAAGTGCGATTAGTACAATGGCTATACCGATGTAAATTAGGGTGTTACGCTGGCGGATAAGCGCTCTCTCGCGCTTCTCGCTTGACAGGCTCTTCTGCAACGACTCCACCTCGACATTTAGCACTGGTTGCTCCAAAACCTCAAGGATTAGGGCATCCTGCTCGTTCTTGTTATGCTCGTGCCACATAAGCGCAGTGGCAGTGTCACCAAGCGTGCGATGCACCACATAGAGGGTGTAGTTTACCATATCCTCATCGTAGTCCTCTGCCTCGGTAGCTTTGACGATATTCCTCTCTGAAGATAGTTTGTCGCTACGCGCAGCATCGCAGGTTGCACGCAGGCAGTAGTAGTGGCAGAAATCGAAGAGTAGGGTATTGTGCTCGTCTATCTTGTCGAGTGTTTCGGCGCACTTTGCGTAGTCGTCTTGTTGTGAGTAGACCTCTGCCAAGCCCATCAACGCCTCGCAGAGTAGGTAGCGATTGTCGCTTGCTATGGCATACTCCACAACCTCCTCGTAGAGTGCAATAGCCTCTTCGTAGTGGCGCATAAGCATCTCCGTTGTGCCCATCTCCATACGCGCGTATATATGGTGCTCCGAAAGCTCAGCCTCGGCAAAGGAGTCGGCAGCTAAGGCATACTCGTCGTATGCGTTGCGATATAGGCAGCCCTCGCCATAGAGGTCGCCACGAATGCGGTGGATAAGACCTTGTAGGCGCTTGTTGTCGTACTTTGCGAAGGACTCCTCAGCCTCCAAAAGCGCCAACATAGCCTCTGGCATCTTGCCCATTGCCTGCATCACAAGGGCGTGCTGATACATAGCCCTCGCTCGCTCATCGTGGCGGTCGCTAAAGCGGTAATACTCCATCATCGGCTTTGTGAGCGTGTCGCTCTCGATGATGATGCGGTTGTAGTAGTTTGCCTCGCTGTAGACTAACGCATAGTGTGCCTTGTCCTTATCGCCACGCACATCGCGCCAAGCGATACTCTCCATTATCGCCAGCGCCTCCTCAGGGTTGCTCTCCACGATGGCCTCAGCTTGGTCGATGCGTTGGCGAATGTCGGCACTTGTCGAGCATCCTGCAACGATGAAGGCTACTGCTGCCAGCAGGGTGTATGTCAATAGTCGTTTTGTCATAAACGCTCCTTTTTTCGGTTTTGCTTAGTGCAAAGGTAGCGACAAACGGCGCACTATGCAAATTTTTTGCCCTCTAATTTTTCCTGTCTGTCCCTTGTAATTATTTATCTCTCAATGTTTTGCTGTTTCTTGATTTTCGATTTTTTCCACCCTCTCTTTTTTTCTATTGCCAATCGCCTTAGACAGCACATTTTTAGTTTGTTGTAAGGAGTTTTAAGAGAGGTTTCAGGGAGTTATCAGCGGGGGGGGCTGTTTGCGTAGTCTTTGTTGGCTCGGACCTCCCGTTGTTTTCTTTTTTTAAGACTTTAAGATGATAAGACGATAAGACTTTAGGACCATTAAGAGATCGAGTATCAAAAGTCTTAATTGTCTTATTGGTCCTACTCGTCTTAATTGTCCTAAAAAACTCTAAAAACTAACAACTAAAAACTCTTTTGCTGATAGGCAAAAATAAAACCACCCAACCTTCAACGAGATTGGGTGGCTAAGAAGATTATTCTATTTTGAGATTACTTAATCTCCCAAGTCTGACCAGAACGGAGGAGGTCGTCTACGCACTTAATCTTTGCGTTAGCCTTAACCTGCTCAACCTGCTCAGCGACCTTAACATCGTAGACATTCTCGTCATCGACATCGCGGATAACACCTACTGCTACGGGGTACTCAGGGTACTTCATAGCTGCAAGCATTGAGTGCAATGTGGTGTCGGCGCACTTAGCATCGTGTACCAAAACATCGTCGATAGTGTAGCCGTCCTCACCGATAGTTACCGCCTTGAGGCGCATATTCTCGAATACAAGACCCTTGTTCTTGTCCTTGCCGAAGAGCATCTTCTCGCCGTGCTTGAGAACGATGGTGTTCTCCTCACGAGTAGCCTTGTCGCCAGCAAACATTGCGTGGGTCTTATCGTTGAAAATCATACAGTTTACCAAAGCCTCGGTAACGGCCATACCCTTATGCTTAGCGGCTGCCAACAAGCAATCCTTAGTGAGCATAACCTCCTGATCGATAGTACGAGCAAAGAATGTACCCTTAGCACCGATAACCAACTCACCGGGGGTGAAGGGCTTCTCGACAGTACCGAAAGGTGAGGTCTTAGTAATCTTACCCAGCTTGGTAGTGGGCGAGTACTGACCCTTGGTCAAACCGTAAATCTCGTTGTTGAACAAGATAACATTGAGGTCGATGTTACGGCGAATAGCGTGGATAAAGTGGTTACCACCGATAGCCAACGAGTCGCCATCACCTGTACATACCCAAACCGAGAGGTCGGGGTTTGCAGTCTTGATACCTGTTGCAATGGCATTTGCACGACCGTGAATGGTGTGGAAGCCGAAGGTCTTCATATAGTAGATGAAGCGTGATGAGCAACCGATACCCGAAACGAAGGTGAACTTGTTGTGGGGCTTGCCGAGAGCATCAGCCACCTCGGGCATAGCACGCTGTACGGCGTTAAGAATGGCGTGGTCGCCACAACCGGGACACCACTTTACCTGTTGATCGCTCTTGAAATCAGCGGGTGTATACTTAAAATCTGCCATAGTCTTCTAATATATTATAAGTGGTGTGAATTATAACATTGAGTTAACCTTTTCCTTAATCTCGATAACGGTGAAGGGCTGACCCTCGGTCTTGCCGTAAGACTCGATAACGACATCGGTGAACTGCTGACGGAGGTAGTTAGCAAACTGACCCTCGTTGAGCTCGCAGACTACGATACGCTTGTAGCGCTTCAAAATATCGGCAACACCCTTCTGCATAGGATAGATGTAGTTGAAGTGGAGGTGTGCAACTGACTTGCCCTCCTCCTGCAACTGCTGAACAGCGCTGTGGAGGTGGCCACGAGTACCGCCCCAACCAACAACCAATACATCAGCCTCCTCGGCACCAAATACCTTCAACTCGGGCAACTCCTCAGCCACAAGCTCAACCTTGCGCTTACGGGTAGTTACCATCTCCTGATGGTTCTTGGGGTCGTGTGAGATTGTACCACGCAAGTGATCCTTCTCCAAGCCACCGATGCGGTGCTGCAAGCCTGCCTTGCCGGGGAATGCCCAGCCACGAGCAAGCTTCTCGTTACGAGCGTAAGGCAAGAACTCCTCACCCTCACGAGGCTCTACGATAGGAGGAACGATAGCGGGGTAGTCAGCCATAGAAGGAATCTTCCAAGGCTCAGAACCGTTAGCGATGAAACCGTCAGAGAGCAACATTACGGGAGTCATGTGCTCCATAGCAATCTTACCGGCCATAAATGCGTAGTGGAAGCAGTCGCTGGGCGATGATGCTGCGATAACAACCATAGGACACTCACCATTTCGGCCATAGAGTGCCTGGTTGAGGTCGCTCTGCTCGGTCTTGGTAGGAAGACCGGTAGAGGGGCCACCACGCTGAACATCAACAACAACCAAAGGAAGCTCAGCCATAACTGCCAAGCCCATAGCCTCGCTCTTGAGTGAGATACCAGGGCCAGAGGTGGTAGTAACGGCGAAGTTACCAGCGTAGGCTGCACCAATCGAAGTACAGATACCTGCAATCTCATCCTCGGCCTGAACGGTCTTAACACCCAAATCACGGCGCTTAGCCAACTCCTCAAGGATTACGGTAGCGGGAGTGATAGGGTATGAGCCACAGAAGAGGGGAAGACCCGACTTCTCAGATGCTGCACAGAAGCCCCAAGCGGTAGCAGTGTTACCGTTGATTGAACGATATACGCCCTTCTCCAACTCTGCGGGAGCTACGGTGTAGTTGTTAGCAAACTGGTGGGTGTTGGCTGCATAGTTGTAACCTGCCTCGATGACCTTCTTGTTAGCCTCGGCAACAGCGGGGTTCTTCTTAGCAAACTTTGAATCGAGGTATGTCTTAGCGTAGTCATCGGGACGGTTGTACATCCAGAATACGATACCCAAGGCAAACATATTCTTACACTTAACAACAGCCTTGTTGTCCATACCTGAGTCCTTCAACGCCTCCTTGGTCATGGTGGTAATGTCGGGAATTACGACATTGTAATCCTGAAGGTTGAGCTCGGCGATAGGGTCAAGGGTCTTGAAGCCTGCCTTCTTGAGATTATCCTCGGTCATAGTGTCGCCGTCGATGATGACGGTAGCCGAAGGCTTGAGCCACTTACGGTTGGCGATAAGTGCTGCGGGGTTCATCGCAACGAGAACATCGCAATAGTCGCCGGGGTTGTCTACGCGGCTTGAGCCGATGTGCACCTGGAAGCCAGATACACCTGCTACAGTACCCTGAGGAGCACGAATCTCTGCGGGGTAGTCGGGGAAGGTAGAGATACCATTTCCGAGCAGTGCTGATGTGTCCGAGAAGAGTGTACCGGTGAGCTGCATACCATCACCTGAATCACCCGAAAAGCGGATAACGACATCCTGCAACTGCAAAGCGTTTACATTGTCCATTGTAGTGAAGTTTGTAGTTTTATGTTATTAGTTTGTTGTTTTCTTTCTACAAGATTTGGTGTGGCTCCAATATGGCACACCATAATTTCATACAAATGTACGAAAAAAAGTACAACCGAGCAACTTTTTTCTCAATTAATTCTAATAAAAATAGGAGACCGCTCCATAAATGGAACGGCCTCCCCCTTTATCTATGAAAGAACTTCTACATATAAAGTTCAAAATTACTCCTGCAAAGCTGCCTGAGCAGCTGCAAGGCGTGCGATAGGCACACGGAAAGGCGAGCAGCTTACATAGTTCAAACCAGCGTGGTGGCAGAACTCTACTGAAGAGGGCTCACCGCCGTGCTCACCGCAGATACCGCACTTGAGCTCAGGACGAGTGGTGCGACCCTTGAACACAGCCTCACGGATAAGCTGACCTACACCGTTGCGGTCCAAAATCTTGAAAGGATCGTTCTTCAAAATGTTGCGCTCAAGGTAGATAGGCAAGAACTTAGCGATATCATCGCGTGAGAAGCCAAGAGTCATCTGAGTAAGGTCGTTAGTACCGAACGAGAAGAACTCGGCAACCTCAGCAATCTGGTTAGCGGTAACAGCAGCGCGAGGAACCTCAATCATAGTACCTACGAGGTAGTCGATGCGGTCGTTACGCTCAGCGAATACAGCCTCAGCAGTCTTGTCGATGATGTTCTTCTGGTAGCGGAGCTCCTTGTGGTTACCTACCAAGGGAACCATGATCTCCACCTTAACAGGTGTGCCCGAAGCCTTAACATTCATTGCAGCCTCGATGATAGCGCGTGTCTGCATCTCGGTAATCTCGGGATATGTATTACCCAAGCGGCAACCACGGTGACCAAGCATGGGGTTAACCTCGTGCAAAGCCTCAACCTTAGCCTTAACCTTCTCTACGGGGATACCCATAGCCTCGGCCATATCCTGCTGATCCTTATCGGTGTTAGGAGCGAACTCGTGCAAAGGAGGATCCAACAAACGAACGATAACGGGGTAGCCGTTCATAACCTTGAACAGACCCTCGAAGTCGCCACGCTGCATAGGAAGCAACTTGTTGAGAGCTACACGACGACCATCCTCATCGTCAGAGAGAATCATCTCGCGGATAGCCTTGATACGGTCGCCCTCGAAGAACATATGCTCTGTACGGCAAAGACCGATACCCTGAGCGCCGAAAGCAAATGCCTGCTCAGCATCGCGAGGAGTATCAGCGTTAGCACGAACATTCATCTTAGAGTACTTGCCTGCAAGCTCCATAAGCTGACCGAAGTCGCCATCGAGGTTGGCAGCCTGAGTAGCAACTTGACCGAGGTAAACCTCACCGGTAGAACCGTTCAACGAAATCCAATCGCCCTCCTTAATCTCGTAGCCATTAACCTTGATAGTGCGAGCCTTGTAGTCGATCTCCAACTCACCAGCACCCGATACGCAGCACTTACCCATACCACGAGCCACAACGGCTGCGTGTGAGGTCATACCACCGCGAGCTGTGAGGATACCGGCAGCATCCAACATACCCTTCAAATCCTCAGGCGAGGTCTCGATACGAACAAGGATAGCCTTCTGGCCAGTCTCGTTGAGAACCTTCTCGGCATCGTCAGCGAAGAATACTACGGGACCTGTTGCTGCACCGGGAGATGCGGGAAGACCCTTAACGATAACCTTAGCGTTCTTGATAGCCTTCTTGTCGAATACGGGGTGCAATAGCTCATCGAGCTTCTCAGGCTCGCAACGCAAAACTGCGGTCTTCTCGTCGATAAGACCCTCGCGAAGCATATCCATAGCGATCTTCACCATCGCTGCACCGGTACGCTTACCGTTACGGCACTGCAACATCCAGAGTTTACCGTCCTGAATGGTGAACTCGATATCCTGCATATCTGTGAAGTACTGCTCCAAGTGGCGCTGAATACCGTCCAACTCGGCATATACATCGGGCATAACCTCCTCCAACGAAGGATACTTAGCCTTACGCTCCTCCTCAGAGATGTTCTGAGCAGCAGCCCAACGCTTCGAGCCCTCGATAGTAATCTGCTGGGGAGTACGGATACCTGCAACCACATCCTCACCCTGAGCGTTGATAAGATACTCACCGTTGAAGATGTTCTCGCCGGTAGCTGCATCACGCGAGAATGCTACGCCGGTAGCTGAGTTGTCACCCATATTACCGAATACCATCGCCTGAACAGAAACGGCTGTACCCCACTCCTCGGGAATGTTGTTGAGCTTACGGTAGAGGATAGCACGCTCGTTCATCCAAGAGCCGAACACTGCGCAGATAGCACCCCAAAGCTGATCCCAAGCGCTGGTGGGGAACTCCTTGCCGGTCTGCTCCTTGATAGCCTTCTTGAACGAAGCAACCAACTCCTTCAAGTCATCGGTGGTAAGGTCGGTATCGTTCTTGATGCCACGCTTCTCCTTCTGAGCGTCGATAATAACCTCGAAGGGATCGTGATCCTCCTTAGACTGAGGCTTCATGTCGAGCACTACATCACCGTACATCTGTACGAAACGGCGATATGAGTCCCAAGCAAAACGGGGGTTGCCACTGAGCTTTGCAACAGCCTCAACAGCCTCATCGTTCATGCCAAGGTTGAGGATTGTATCCATCATACCGGGCATTGAAGCACGAGCACCCGAGCGAACTGAAACCAACAAAGGAAGAGTGGTGTCGCCAAACTTGCGACCAGTGAGGTTCTCGATATTCTTGATAGCGGCCTCCACCTCGGGACGCAACAACTCAATAACACGCTCCTTGCCCTCCTTGTAGTACTCAGTACATACATCGGTTGTGATGGTAAATCCCGGAGGTACGGGGATACCGATGAGGTTCATCTCGGCGAGGTTGGCACCCTTACCGCCAAGCAACTCTCGCATCTTGCCATTACCCTCGGCGAGCTTGTTACCGAAGGTGTAGACGCGCTTTACATCTGCCATAATTGTCTTGTTTTTATAGTTAAAAAATAATTAGTTGCAATAGATTTGGGCTATTCTTCCTACGAATAGCCTACAAAAGTAAATAAAAAAATCGGAAAATACAAAGATTATGCACGAAAATATGCACTCTAAGTGTGGGGTTTTGCCCCTAAGATGATGATTTTTTATTGTAGCGAGCGTAAAACTACCTCTCGATAGTGCCGCTACCTACCAATCTCTCGCCATCGTACCAAACGGCAAACTGACCCGCAGCGATGCCACGCTGAGGCTCGTCAAAGAGGATGTAGAGCACCCCCTCATCGATGATAAGCTCCGCCCATTGCAGGGGCTGACGATAGCGAATACGCACCTCATAACGGCGGTGCTCACCCTCCTGCATCTTGTCCGCAGGGTCTACCCAATGAATATCTTTTGCTTCGATTTTCAGCGCCTTGCGATAGAGTCCGGGGTGGTTGTCGCCCTCGCCTACATAGACAACATTCTGCTCGACATCAGTGCCGATAACAAACAGCGACTCCTTACGGCCACCAATGCCTAAACCCTTGCGCTGACCGATAGTGAAGAAGTGCGCACCATCGTGCGTGCCAATCTTCTTGCCATCGCGCACCGTGAGGCGATAGGGTATGCTATGTGCCTTATAATCATCGTTGGCACAATCCCTCGCAAAGCGAGGTGAGTGGGGTAGTATCTCGTGGACATTACCCTGCTTGGCAGCGAGTTTTTGTTGAAGAAATACGGGTAGGTCCACCTTGCCTACGAAACATATGCCCTGCGAATCTTTGCGCTTGGCTGTGGCTAAGCGCTGCTCCTCGGCAATGCGCCTAACCTCTGGCTTTAGGAGATGACCTATGGGGAACATGGCGTAAGATAGCTGCTCCTGAGTGAGTTGGCAGAGAAAGTAACTCTGGTCTTTATTGGGGTCGCTACCCGCCAAAAGGCTGTAGTGTGTGTGCCCCTCCTTGTCGGTCCACTCCTCCAGACGACAGTAGTGGCCTGTGGCAACCTTGTCGGCGCCAAGGCGCAATGCCTCCTTAAGGAAAACATCGAACTTTATCTCGCGGTTGCACAATACATCGGGGTTTGGGGTACGCCCTGCCTCATACTCCGCAAACATATAATCTACAACTCTTTTGCGATACTCTGCCGAGAGGTCTACATAGTGAAACTCAATGTCGAGTCGTTTGGCAACAAGCTCGGCAAATACTTGGTCGTCGTACCAAGGACAATCGCCCTCCAAGGTGCCTGTCGTGTCGTGCCAATTGCGCATAAAGAGGCCGATGACCTCGTGCCCCTGCTGTTTGAGCAGGTAGGCGGCCACCGATGAATCGACACCTCCCGACAAGCCTACGACAACCCTCATTTTTTATAAAAGGCTACTTAATGAGTTGCATAAACTCATCGCGTGTGCGAGGGTCAGAGAGGAATACACCCGTAAATGCCGATGTGGTAGTTACTGAGCGCTGCTTCTCAACGCCACGCATCTGCATACAGGTGTGGCTTGCCTCGATAACTACGGCAACGCCCAGCGGGTTAAGGGCGTGCTGTATGCTGTCGCGAATCTGCACCGTAAGGCGCTCCTGCACCTGAAGACGGCGAGCGAAGCACTCTACGACACGCGCAATCTTCGAGAGGCCGGTGATATGGCCGTTGGGGATATACGCCACATGAGCCTTGCCGATAAAGGGCAACATGTGGTGCTCGCATACCGAGAAGAGCTCGATATCCTTAACCAAGACCATCTGCTGATACTCCTCCTTGAACATCGCTGAACGAAGAATGGCGATAGGGTCCTGAGCATAGCCCTTGGTGATGAACGACATCGCCTTGGCTACACGCTCGGGAGTCTTGATAAGACCTTCACGCTCTGGATCCTCGCCCAATAGACGCAATATCTCGCGATAGTGCACCATCAACTGCTCGATGCGCTCGCTGTTGTAGCAATCTTCTCTCTTGTAATTTGATGCAAATTCCTCCATATACATATTATATATTACATATTAGAGCTCCAAAAGGCCATCAGGCAATACAAACTTGATAACCTCGCCTTCGAAGTCGATATGTGTTATAAACTCCTCTTGAGCAGGAACTAAATGCTCCCGACCATCAATCCTTATCTCGAATAGGGGGTTGGCCTCGCTGTCGATATAGTCCGTAAGCTCGCCACGAAGCTCGCCCACCACGACACTAAAACCGACCAAATCCTCCATATAGAACTCGTCATCGGCACACTCCGAATCCTCCTCCTCGATAAATATCTCGCGACCCACCAAGAATTCCTCGGCACGACGCTCTGTGTCGATATCATCGAAGCGAGCCACAGCGCCCGACTGACCACGGCGCTCCCACTCCGAACAAAACAGAGGAACCGCGAGCTTGTCTATCTCGACAAACAGCGGTTCCTCTTTTCGGAAATCGTCGGGGAAAGAGCCGTATAGCGTAATCATCACGCCACCATCGGTGCCAAAGAGGCGACCTATGCGTCCCACGGCGATCATAGCACCTTGAAGATTAAGCCTCCTCAGCGGGAGCCTCAGTAGCCTCAGCAGCCTCCTCAGCAGCCTGTGCGGCAGCCTCAGCAGCGGCAGCAGCCTTCTTCTCAGCGATAGCAGCAGCACGCTCCTCCTTAACCTTAGCCTCGGCAGCAAGCTGAGCCTTCTTAGCAGCGTTTGCATCAGATGCGAGCTTGTTGCTCTTAGCATCGATCTTCGACTGCTTCTCCTCAGCCCACTTGTTGAACTTTGCCTCAGCCTCAGCCTCAGTGAATGCGCCCTTAGCTACACCGCCCAAAAGGTGCTTCTTATACATTACGCCCTTGTACGAGAGAATTGCTCGACAAGTATCCGTAGGTTGTGCGCCCTTAAGTAACCAATCCAAAGCTCGGTCGAACTTCAAATCGATTGTAGCAGGATTCGTGTTGGGGTTATAAGTACCCAACTTCTCGATGAACTTACCATCACGTGGCGCTCTGCTATCTGCGGCTACGATGTGGTAGAAAGCATAACCCTTCTTACCATGACGAGCCAAACGAATTTTAACAGCCATTTTGCTATAAAATTTATTGGTTAATAATAATACGCATAACCCAATTCGGGTTTTTAAGCGCGCAAATATACGGACATTTTCCCAATCTGCAAAACATTTAGTAAGAAAATCTCGGAAAGTTATCTGTTTTTCACCGTTTTGTGGCCCGTTGTTTGCTTGTTGGTAGGCGTAAACCTATAAAATAACTAATTTATGTTACCTCAAAAGAAGTACAATCGTATGCCCTCGGTCTTTGCCGATTTGTTCGCTGACCAGTGGCCTGAGTTGTGGTCGCGCCGTACCACGACACCTCAAATCAATGTCATCGAGACTGACAAGAAGTTCAAAATCGAGATTGCTGCACCCGGTATGTCGAAAGATGATTTCAGGGTGGAGCTAAATGCTGACGGTCAGTTGGTTGTCTGCCTCGACAAGGAGACAGAAAAAGACGATAAGGGCAAGGAGTGTTGCGGTGATAAGGATTGCGAGAAAGACGAAAAGCACCACTACCTGCGCAGGGAGTTTACCTACTCATCGTTCTGTCAGATTTTCAACCTGCCTGAGAGTGTCGATAGGGAGAAGATCGAGGCCAAGATGAAACACGGTGTTCTGCGCATCAAACTGCCCAAGAAGTCGGGTGCCGATGCCGAGAAGATGGCAAAGATGATTGCTATCGAGTAACGAAAAAGAGTAGTTTTCCGCTGCGGAGAACTACTCTTTATTTATTTAGTTATTTTCTTGTTCGCGCAGTCGGCGTGTAAATGAGGATTTTGAGGGCGAGCGTAACGACAAAATACACTTTTTATTCAGCCTCTTATATATTTAGTTATTTTTCTTGTCCGCGCAGTCGGCGTGATATGTCGGCTACGGTGCGCAATAGCGCCCAACTTATCATCGCAAAGGCAAAGAGCAGAATAGCTGCCGAAATAGCGATAATCTTAATATTCTCCACCTCTACGAACATCGGCATAATGAGCGCTCCGAAGGTGCAGAAGAGTCCCAAGACGAGTATTATATCGGCGGCATTGACGAGTACGGCTTCGCGGAATGTATACTTCGATTTGGGTGCAGGCTGTGCATTGGTGTAATTCTCTACAACTACGCTCTCTGCAATGCCCTCAGCCCTGACCTCTTCCGAACTCTCTTCTGGCCTATCGGCACGGCAGTTTGGGCACAAGTTTAGTTCGCTTGATACCAAAGTGTTGCAGTTGCGACAAAGCCACTCGCTGTCACTCCTATTTTTCATAGTGTTTTTGCTTATTTCTTCTTGGCCTCGGTGTGGTCAATATCACAACCTGCGCAGTTGCCCGAACAGATGTTATCCGAGTCGCAATCATTCAAACCCATATCCTCGCGAGTCTCCTGTACGGCGCACTTGATACCCATCTTCTGCATATTGGGATTTGTCGAAATCTCCGACTGGATATGGTGGCCTTTGAAGATGTAGGTTAGCGACATTGCTAATGCGAAGAATCCTACTACCGCAATGGCGGCGATGATGGTTACTAAAATTGTTGACATATCTTTTTATAAAAACTATGTTTTTAGTTGCTTTTTCGACTGCAAATTTATATATTTGCACTGTAATATGCAAATGTTATAGCCTTATATTAGATAACGGCTGTATGTAATTGTTTTATATTCATTTAATTAACGATGAGGATAGTCATAGCGGGTGCAGGAGATATGGGTACACATCTTGCCAAGATGCTTAGTGGTAACGGCCACGACATTACGGTTGTGGATGTCGAGCCAAAGGCTTTGGTCGAGGTGGGAAATCTGGTCGATGTTGTTACCGTTGAGGGCGACACCACGCAGTTCTCGGTGTTGCGTAAGGCGGGTGTAAGAAAGTGCGACCTCTTTATCGCTGTGCGCTCGGTGCAGAACGATAATATTCTCTCGGCTGTGATGGCCAAGCAGCTCGGAGCCAAGAAGGCTATCGCCCGTGTCGATAGTAGCGAATATCTTGAGCCTAACAGCAAGGAGGTCTTTATCGATATGGGTATCGACTATATCTTCTATCCTGAGCAGATTGCTGCCCGTGAGGTTATCAACCTTCTGGGTCATACCTCGACTACGGAGTATGTCGATTTTGCCGGTGGCAAGCTCTCGATGGTTGCCTTTCGTTTGGAACTTACATCGCCTCTGTTGGGGCGCAAGGTTATCGACACAAGTTCGTCTGATGATGACCTCGAATATCGCACTGTGGCAATCGTTCGTGGCTCTCGCACCATTATCCCTACAGCCGATGACCGCTACGAGGAGGAGGATATGATATATGTGCTCACTCGTCATAGCGCTACGCAGAAGGTTGTCGAGCTTTCGGGTCGCAGGGAGTACGAAATTCGCAATATGATGATTTTGGGCGGCTCGCGTATCGGTGTTCGTATCGCCAACGAGCTACAAAACGATATCAATGTAAAGTTGGTTGACTACAATGCCGATAAGGCGTATCGCTTGGCCGAGATGTTGGATAAGACGCTTATTATCAACGAGGATGGCCGTGATACCGAGGCAATGATGGAGGAGGACCTATCTTCGATGGATGCCTTTGTGGCGGTTACGGGTCGAAGCGAGACGAATATCCTTGCCGCTATGCTTGCCAAGCGTATGGGCGTAAAGCGCGTTATTGCCGAGGTTGAGAATATCAACTATATCTCGCTTGCCGAGAGCATCGGTGTCGATACCATCATCAACAAGAAGTTGGTTACGGCATCTAACATCTTCCGCTTTACGATGACCACCGATGTTCAATCTATCAAGTGCCTTACGGGTAGTCAGGCCGAGGTGCTTGAGTTTATCGTTAAGCCCAATTCGGAGGCTACAAAGTCGCGTGTTCGCGACCTCGGTCTGCCCTCCGATGCCGTTATTGGCGGTGTGGTGCGTGGCGATAGAGTATTTATCGCTGTTGATGACACGCAGATTAACGCCTACGACAAGGTCGTTGTATTTGCAATGCCCGACTCGGTGATGCGCGTTGCCGAGTTCTTCAACTAACGGCCTAACGACTACAACACAAACTTTAGATACAGACACAACGAAAAAACCTTATTAACCCTTTTATGTATATAGCTATTGCAGGTAATATCGGTAGTGGCAAAACCACACTTACCGAACTTCTGACGAAACGCTACAACGCAAAATCTTACTACGAGGACCTCTCTAACCCCTACATCAACGACTTCTACGAAGATATGAGTCGTTGGTCGTTCCAATTTCAGCTGTGGTTCCTCGGTAGCCGTATCCAGCAGACTTTCGATATGCTGGCAGATGGCTCGGATACCGTTGTGCAGGATCGTACAATCTACGAAGACGCCCATATCTTCGCTCAGAATCTCCACGATATGAGCCTGATGTCTTCACGCGACTTTGGTACATATATGAAGATTTTTAATCTTCAGTCGCACATCATTCCAAAGCCCGATGTGTTGATATATCTCAAGGCGAGTATCCCTACGCTTGTGCGCCAAATACGCAAGCGAGGCAGAGAGTATGAACAGAACATAGATATTAGCTACCTCACACGCCTTAACGACAAGTATAACAACTGGATAGAGAATATCTACGATGGTCGTGTGCTTGTTGTCGATAAGGATGTAGATGACTTTGTTGCGGATCCTACGATTATCGAACGCATCTGCGCCTCGATTGAGGATATTGTTAAAAAGGATAAGTAGCAGTGGCGACAGAGGCTTACATACCCCTCCCCGAAGAGTTTAAGCTCAGGATGCGCGAGGTGTTGGGCGATGATGCCGAGAGATTGTTTGAGGCTCTCGACACCGACCCCGATGTGGCTATACGCCTAAATCCCTCGAAGCCCGCTTCGGTGGCTGATGGTGAGCCTGTGCCGTGGTGCCGTTATGGCCGCTATTTGGCTGAACGACCACAATTTACGCTCGACCCTTTGATGCACGGTGGCGCCTACTATGTGCAGGAGGCATCGTCGCAGTTTGTCGAGTTTTTGATGCGTGATATTATCGCCCATGGTTGCCGTGTTCTGGATATGTGCGCTGCACCCGGCGGTAAGAGTACCATATATTCGATGCTTGTAGGGCGTGATGGCCTTGTCGTAGCAAATGACATTAGCCGTAGCCGTGCGCTTGCACTTAAAGATAATGTCGAGCGTTGGGGTATGGGAAATGTTGTGGTTACCAATTCCGAGCCTCGACATATCGCCGCCTTTGAGCACTTTTTCGATGTTGTCGCTGTCGATGCCCCCTGCTCTGGCGAGGGTATGTTCCGCAAGATGATGGAGGCCCGCGAGGAGTGGTCGCCCTCTTCACCTGCGGTATGCTCAGCTCGTCAGCGCGAAATTTTGGCCGAGGCGTGGCGTGCGTTGCGCCCTGGCGGTACGCTCCTATATAGCACCTGCACATTCAACCCCTCGGAGGATGAGAATATTGTGCGCTGGTTGATTGAGGAGTATGGCGAGGAGTTAGAGCCGAGCGATAGGGTGGCGACAGATGATAGTTGGGGCATTGTCCGTGCCGATATTGGCGCTTTTCAATGTTTCCACTTTTATCCGCATAGTGCGCGTGGCGAGGGATTCTTTGCCGCTATCGCCCGCAAAAAGGGTGGAGCAATCTGCCGTGTTGTGCCCAAGGCTCGAAAGAGGGTCTTTGCTCAGGTCAAGAGTGCCGATGCGGAGGCTGTGGCTCGCTGGGTTGATGATGCGGAGAAGATGACATTTCGCCTTGTTGGCGAAGATATATATGGCTACCGAACAGCTGTCGTTGAGGATGTTACACGCCTTGCCGAGTCGCTTACGGTGCTATACTCGGGTGTCGAGATGGGACAGATTTTCAAGGGAAAACTTAAGCCTGCCCACCCGCTGTCGCTATATGTTGGCTTAAAGCGTGATGCTGTGCCCATCAAGGAGGTTAGCATGGAGGATGCTCGCGACTTCCTGCGTAGGGCAGATATTGCGGCTCAGCAGTTTGATGAGGGCATCAATGCTGTAAGTTACGGGGGTGTTGTTATCGGTTTTGTCAAGCGTATTGGCAACCGCTGCAATAATATGTACCCCAAAGAGTTAAGAATACAAAATTTATAATATAAACCTAAAACTACACGAGATGGCAAAGTTACTCTACTCAATGGGTGAGGTTACTGAGATGTTCGATGTCAATGCTTCGCTTATCCGCTATTGGGAGTCGAAGTTTGACTGCATCAAGCCTCACAAGAACAAGAAGGGCAACCGTATGTTTACCCCCTCTGATGTCGAGAATCTGAAACTTATCTACCACCTTGTAAAAGAGAAGGGTATGACCCTTGAGGGCGCTAACAACACTATGAAGCGCCGAGGCAAGAGTGTCAAGCGCGATGTCTCTATCTTGGAGCGTTTGCAGAATATCCGCGCTATGCTTGTCGAGGTGCGCAACTCGTTGGGCGAGGATAGCCCTGCGGAGTATGAGGCACCCATCGAGGCTGTCAACGACCTTATCACCGATGTCGAGGCCGAGGCAAAGGCTGAGGTTATGGAGGCTGTAACGACTGCCGAGGAGCAGGCCGAAGCAAAGACCGAAGAGCCTAAGGCGGAGGAGGCCCCTCGTCGCCGAGGTCGTCCTCGCAAGGTTCAGGCAACTTCGGAGGATAAAGAGCCTGCGGATAAGAGTGAGCAGACCGTAGTGCGTCGTCGTGCGAAGAAGAAGAGCAATGAGAATAAGGAGCTCTTCCCCTTCTATGAGCAGTCGTTGTTCTAATCTCGTAACAAGATGAAGATTAAAGATTTAGCTGCCGTTATCGAGAGCTTTGCTCCACTCTCGCTTCAGGAGTCCTACGACAACTCAGGCCTTGTCGTTGGCAACCCCGAAGATGAGGTGCATAGCGCACTCTTGGCTGTCGATGTTACCGAGGAGGTGCTCGATGAGGCGGAACGAGAGGGTTGCGATATTATCATCACGCACCACCCGATTATCTTCCACCCACTCAAGCGTTTCAACTCCTCGAACTATGTGGAGCGCTGTGTTGAGCGTGCCATTCGTCGTGGCATCGCCCTCTATGCTTGCCACACCAACTTAGATAGCGCCGTTGGCGGTATGAGCTGGCAGGTAGGCTCGATGATAGGTTTGAGCGATATGTCGGTGTTGCAGCCCTCTGCTTCAGGTGCGGAGACAGGCTTTGGCGTTGTGGGCACACTACCTCGCCCAGAGAGCGCTATGGCGCTTATGAGCCGTATCAAGTCAATCTTCGATGTCGGTGCAATCCGTTATAGCGATATCCCCTCGGAGGAGTTTATGGTTCAGCGTGTTGCTATCTGCACAGGCGCTGGTGGCTCGCTTATCGATGATGCCTTGCGTGCCAATGCCCAGCTATATGTTACGGCTGACCTTCGCTACAACGACTTTATGCGTGGCGACGACCGTATGATTTTGGCAGATATTGGCCATTTTGAGAGCGAATTTTGCGCAATTCGCATTTTATTTGATATTTTATCAAAAAAAATTAATACCTTTGCGGTTCGCAAGAGTGTGAACTCGCGAAATCCGATTCACTATTTAGTATAGCGGAGAGGAAAATCAAAATTAAAAAGGTAGGTTCTATAAATTAGTTCGAGTTGATTTTGGAGAGTATTTCGAGGATATTTCTCATTTCTTAACGAAGGGAGCAATGCGAGCATTGTAACCGAGCAAAAATGAGAAAGAACCCGAAATAAATCCAAAAGCGACCGAAATGGAATCTGCCGACAACGAAAACTTGATAACTAATTTATAGAACATACCTTAGATATGGCACAGAAGAAGACAAACGAAGTCGATTATTCGATGCAGGAGAAGATCCTTGCACTCTACCAGTTGCAGAAGATTGACTCGCAGATTGACGAGATCAACAAGATTAAGGGTGAGTTGCCCTTGGAGGTGCAGGACTTGGAGGATGAGCTTGCCGGCCTTAACACCCGCGTAGAGAACATCAACGCCGAGATTGAGGAGCTCAACTCGCTCACTCGTCAGCGTAAGCGCGAGGTTGATCAGGCGAAGATTATGATTGGTAACTACAAGGAGCAGCAGAACAATGTTCGCAACAACCGCGAGTACGATGCTATCACCAAGGAGATTGAGTATCAGGAGTTGGAGATTGAGCTTGCTGAGAAGCGCCTCAAGGAGTACACCGCAGCTATCAAGACCAAGAAGGCGTTGATTGAGGAGACATCGGCTCTTGTTGAGGAGCGCACCATAGACTACAAGGCAAAGAAGGAGGAGCTCGACTCTATCGAAGCAGAGACAGCTCAGCAGGTTGCCGACCTCACAGCTCAGGCAGAGAAGGCTAAGCAGCCTATCGACGAGCGCTTGCTTGTAGCCTACAACCGTATTCGTCGCAATGTACACAACGGCCTCGCTGTTGTTACCGTAACCCGTGATGCTTGTGGTGGTTGCTTCAACCGTATTCCTCCCCAGCGTCAGGTGGATATCCGCCAAGGCAAGAAGCTCATTGTATGTGAGTATTGTGGTAGAATACTCGTCTCAGAGTAATTTGTTGTGAAAAGGGGTCATCTGCGACCTCTCAATCATTGCCCTGAATGGGAAATACGCCAGAGTATGTCCCATCCAGGGCAATTTCTTTATCGAGGCCACATCTAACCCCTTTTGACAACAAATTGGAGTTTGGGGTTATTAGTTATTAGTTTTTGGAGTTTTTTAGGACAAATAAGACGAGTAAGACCATTAAGACAAGTAGGCCTTCTTTGATACCCGACCTCGTAAGGTCTTAAGGTCCTATAGTCCTATCGGTCTTAAAAATCCACTGCGCTCCGTGGAGCGCCTGCTGTCGCAGAGAGGCACAAGAGACACCTATTTTAGGAAACAACCCTTTTAACCCTTAGAACCCTTTTACCCCTTAAATCCCTTCTAAAAACAAAGCAACGCCTACCTCCCTTTGCAGGAAGTAGGCGTTAGCGTTTTACCTATTTATATATTACAACAAACGGTTGGTGCGCTCGTCGGGGAAGATGACCTTGGGCTGGAAGGTCTTTGCCTCCTCGAAGTCCATAAAGCCATAGCCCATAATGATGACGATGTCGCCAACGGCAGTCTTGCGGGCTGCTGCACCATTAAGGCAGATGCAACCGCTACCACGCTCGCCCTTGATTACATAGGTCTCGATACGCTCGCCATTGTTGTTGTTCACAATCTGCACCTTCTCTCCCTCGATAAGACCTGCTGCATCCATCAAGTCCTCGTCGATGGTGATGCTGCCTACATAGTTGAGATTCGCCTCCGTAACACGCACGCGGTGAATCTTCGATTTCATTCTCTCGATATACATAGTTTGGGTCGTTAGCTTCTACTTAATACGGATATTGTCGATAAGGCGAATCTCGCCTGCCTGCACAGCGCAACAGCCCTGAATACGCTCCGAATCCTCCCAGCGCTCAACCTTCTGCATCGTGGTGGCATCAACAGCCTCGAAATAGATGGTCTTAAGCAAGGGGTTAGAGTCGATGGTTGCTACTACCCACTGGGTAAGCTCGGCGGGCGACATTGTTGCCATCTTCTCGGCGCACTGCTTGATAGTGGCATAGATGTGGGGTGCTGCGGCACGATGCTCCGAGGTGAGCAACTCGTTGCGTGAAGAGAGGGCAAGACCATCCTCGCCACGAACGATGGCACACTCGACAATCTCGATGTCGATAGCGAGCTGCTTAACCATCGCCTTAATCACAGCAATCTGCTGGAAGTCCTTCTCGCCGAAGTAGGCGCGTGCGGGCTTAACGAGGTCGAAGAGGCGGCTAACAACCTGAGCCACACCATTGAAGTGGCCGGGGCGTGTAGCACCCTCCATAACCTTGTCTACCAAGCCAAAGTCGAACTCGCGGGTGTCGGGCTCAGGGTAGATACCCTCTACCGAGGGCATAAATACGATGTCGGCACCGGCAGCCTCCAAAACGGCACAATCAGCCTCAGGGGTGCGAGGGTAGTTTTTAAGGTCGTTCTTATCGTTAAACTGGGTGGGATTTACAAAAACACTGACAACGACGGTGTCGTTCTCCTTGCGTGCACGCTCTACCAACGAGCGATGACCACGATGAAGTGCGCCCATAGTGGGCACAAAGCCTACGCCCTCCTTGGGGCAGTTTGCCAAAGCTGCATTGAGCTCTGCTACTCTGTTTACTACAATCATAATTCTATGATGAAATGATGCGACAAAGTTACAAACTAAAATGAAGATAGCAAGCAATAACGGCGAAAAAATGGTCTATATGGGAGGCGAAAGTGCAAAATAGCGCTATTCGAAGTGCGGAAAGTCGCATTGTGGCGTATATTGCTCGCCATCGTACTCATAGCAGAAGGTGTCGATGCCATTCGACATAACGATATAGCGGGCCCCTATAACAGAGTTGTAGCGCACCACCTGATTAAGCACCGTGCGGTCAATCTTCACATTTGGCTCTTTGCACTCTACAACGACCAATGGCTTGCAGTCGCTACCCATCGCAACAATGTCGGCACGCTGTGCCATACCGTTTAGCTCTACGGGGTACTCCTCGACAATCTGCTCCGAGAGAAATCCGCAATCCGAGAGCATATACTCCACAATATGGCGGCGCACCCACTCCTCAGGCGTAAGCACCAACCAGCGACCACGCACACGGTCAAAGACCTCGGTACGCCCCTTTGGCGTGCGACGAGCACGAAGCCTAATGGCTGGAAAGTTAAGTGTAGGGTAGTCTGCCATATCGAAATTTTTAGTATCTTTGTCGCAAAGGTACTAAAAAAAGAGATTTGGTTGCATCACTTGAGGCAAAATTTGCTGTAAGAGTGTATTGCAGAAGGACCATCATTATGATGGCAAAGATACTAAATAAAATGGAAAAAACTATCAATGTTGAGGAGCGTGTATCTTTGGCACGCCAATATTTCGAGAGTGGCTACAACTGCGCTCAGGCTGTCGTTATGGCCTACAACGATATTATGTCGCTTACGAGGGACGAGGCGGCAAAGATTGCAGCACCCTTTGGTGGCGGTATGGGCCGTATGCGCGAGGTGTGTGGTACGGTTAGCGCGATGACTATGCTTGCGGGTGCTATCTCGCCATCGTTCGACCCCAAGAATATGGAGGAGCGCAAGGCAAACTATGCTCTTGTTCAGAAGTTTGCATCAGAGTTCCGCAATACGAATGGCGATATTGTATGTCGCCGACTTCTCGGCCTTGAGCCTCGTGAGGAGCAGAAGGAGAGCGCTATGCCCTCGGAGCGCACGGCGGAGTATTACCGCAAGCGCCCCTGCGTGGAGTATGTCGCCACCGCCGCCCGCATTGTTGGCGAGTACTTGGCTAAGTAGCATCTGCTGCTGCGGTAGCATCACACTAAGAGTGGCATCTTTCAAGCTAATTTGAAAGGTGCCACTCTCTATTTTGCTACTTTATAGAACACCCCTTAAGTCCTTTATACTTATCACTATAATTTGGGATTTGCAAACTCAACTTTCCCTAAACATAGCGATTGCACAGCATTTGGCGATACTCTATCTTTGCAAACGAAAAACATAAATAAAATGAAGATAAAAAACACCTCCAAGCGCTTTGTGCACTACCTTATATATATAATAGTGCTACTATCTCCTGTAGTGGCGAGAGCTACTGAGCCTCCCTCGGAAGCGCAAACTTCGGTATTTATCGAGGGCGTAGTTAAGGATAGCGAGGGTAAGCCAATACCCTATACCACGATATTTGTTGAGGGTACGACACGCGGTACAACGACCGATAATGATGGTCGCTATCGTCTGAAGGTCTTGGAGGGCGATATTATGCTTGTGGCGCAGATGCTCGGCTACGAGGAGGAGCGCACTATGCTACCCGCAACGGCTGGTGAGCGCCATATTGTGGACTTTGCGCTGTCGCAATCATCGACAAACATAGACGAAGTTGTGGTCTCGGCATCGGGTGTAGGGCGACTACGACGCTCGGCGTTCAATGCCGTAGCGGTAGATACGCGCTCGCTGATGAATACCTCGAAGAACCTCTCGGATGCGCTGTCGCGTGCTCCCGGACTAAAGGTGCGCGAGTCGGGCGGTGTAGGCTCCGACCTATCACTATCGGTCGATGGCTTTTCAGGCAAGCATGTCAAGATTTTTATCGATGGTGTGCCGCAGGAGGGTGTCGGTGCGGCATTTTCGCTCAATAATATCCCTGCGGGCTATGCCGACCGCATTGAGGTATATCGCGGTGTTGTCCCCGTTGGCTTTGGTGCCGATGCTTTGGGCGGTGTGGTAAACATCGTTACCAATAAGTCGCGCCGCACTTGGTTTACGGATGTAGCCTACTCATTTGGCTCATTCAACACTCACCGCTCCTCGGTAAATGCGGGGCAGACGCTTGACAACGGCTTTATGTGGGAGGTATACGCCTTTCAGAACTACTCCGACAACAACTATCGTGTAGATGCCCCTGTTGAGGACTTCGTTACAGGGCGCATAGACCGCTCGAAACTTGAAAGTGTGGAGCGTTTCAACGACACCTACCACAACGAGAGTGCCGTTGCAAAGGTTGGCGTTGTGGGTAAGAGGTGGGCCGACCGCCTTGTCCTCTCGATGAACTACTCGCAGTTCGACAAAGAGATACAGACGGGTGTGCGTCAGGAGATTGTCTATGGAGACAAGCGTCGTCGTGGCCACTCGTTGATGCCCTCGTTGGAGTATGTCAAGCACAACCTATTTGTCGAGGGTCTCGACCTCACGGTAACGGCCAACTACAACCGTAATGTAACGACAAACATCGATACAGCGCAGTATAAATATAACTGGCGCGGTGAGACAAAGCGCCTAAACTCACCCGGCGAGCAGTCGTACCAGCATACACGCTCCGACAATGACAACTGGAACGCTACGGCAACACTCAACTATCGACTTGGTAAGGCGCACACCTTCACGCTCAACCATGTGTTCAATGCCTTCCATCGCGCAAACACCTCGCTCCTTGCTAAGGAGGCCGAGCGTGATGCTATCGACAAGCAGACGATGAAGAACATTACGGGTCTACAGTATCGTCTTGCCCCCTCGGAGCGTTGGAACGCCTCTCTCTTCGCCAAGTATTACGCTATGGATGTTGCAGGCCCCATAGCCACAGATAGCAATGCTACGGAGTTTGTGCGCACCACACGCCACGAGGATGCCTTGGGCTATGGTGCTGCTGGAACGCTCTTTATTCTTCCGGTGCTTCAGGCAAAACTATCCTACGAGCGTGCCTACCGCCTACCCACCATCGAGGAGATGTTTGGTAACGAGGACCTCGAAATGGGCGACATAGGCATACGCCCCGAAAAGAGCGATAACTTAAACTTCAACCTCAGTTACTCAGGTCGCTATGGTGATAGTGGCAAGCACGGTTTATACCTCGAAGCGGGTGTCGTGTGGCGCAATACTGATGATTACATACAGCGCAATATCGTGGACCTGAGTGGCGGTAAGTCGGCAGCAAGCTACATAAACTATGGCAAGGTGCTCACCTTGGGTACGAACTTTACGGCACGATACACCTTCTCGAAGTGGCTGTCGGTGGGTGGTAACTTCACCTATATGGATGTGCGCGACAATATGCCCATAGCCATTGGCACTTCATCGATGCCCAACCTCGGATACAAGAGCCGTATGCCCAATATACCATACCTCTTTGCCGACTTCGACATTATGTTCACTTGGCACGACTGCATCTGGCGCGGTAACACCCTCACACTTAGCTACGACAACCAGTATCTGTACCGCTTCTACTACTACTCGTCGCGCGTAGGCTCGAACAAAGATGACTATATGGTCCCCAGTCAGTTCTCGCACAACCTAACGCTAAGCTACTCGATAAAGGGTGGACGATATAACCTCTCGGTGGAGTGTCGCAACCTCACCAACGAGAAGCTATACGATAACTTCAGCCTGCAAAAGGCGGGGCGAGCCTTCTATGGTCGCCTGCGTATAGCCTTCGGTGGCCGATAACCAACAATATTAGTATTAACAAAATAAAAACAAGATGAAAAAGAGACTTTTTTTTAATTCGTTGCTCGCCCTAATTGCTGTTGCGGGTATGGCAGCTTGTCAAAATGAGAGAGATACAGCAACTCCTATGCCCGATAGTGAGCGACCCTATGTTATCGCATCGCAGGGCACATTCTCGAATACTACGACACACGCTCTGCTTACTGCCGAGTCGTTGGATGGGGGTAGTGTCGGTATGGAGAACGGATTGGTGAATGATGGCGCTTCGTACTGGGTCTTCTGGAAGGATAAGTATCTCTATGGCCTAACCTATAATCAGGGTAATGCGGGCACTACACGCTCATACATTATGAACAGCGACTTTACGCTCTCGGCACGCCCTGCTGAGTATGCCGTACGCCGCTTTACCACTGTTGGTGTCTACGATGACTATATTATGACGACATCTACGGGTGATGGCCCTCAGGAGTGGGCAGATGAGAATGGTTATTTGCCCAAGTCGATACTCGTTTCGCTCCTCGATGTTGAGGCTGAGACCTACGCCACGAATGATACGCTTGAGGAGCGTTACCTTGCAGAGAATTTCCTTGGCAATGGTGAGTTTGTGACACTCGCAGGTATCGAGGAGGTCGATGGAAAGATATTCTCCGTAGCTGTGCCTATGGGTCTTAGCCAGTATGGTGTTAAGGCCGATGGTGGCAAGTGGGTAAAGGAGGGCAACGAGGACCTTGTGAAGAGCGAGGCCGGAGGCTCAGGCTCAGGCTCATACAAGGAGGGCGAGCTACAATGGACACAGTACCCCGATGAGTGTTGGGTGGCCATCTTTGACGATGAGAGCCTTAGCTCTAAGCGCCTTATTCGCACCGATAAGATAAGTTATGCTTGTGGTCGCAACAAGTCGCAATACTATCAGATGATTTGGGAGGCCGAAGATGGCAATATATATATCTTTTCGCCCTCTTACGCTAAGACAATGAGCGATGAGCGCCAGAGAACAACCCTCCCTGCGGGTGTTGTGCGTATCGCAAAGGGCACGGAAGAGTTTGATGCCTCGTACTATGTAAACATCGAGGAGCTATCCGATGGTCGCGGTTTCTTGCGCACTTGGCCTATTGGGGGTACAAAGTTCCTGATGCTTATGTACGACAGCGCCCTTACCCCCTCAAAGACGATGAAGGCTAACCAGCTTGCTATCTTCGATGCCGAGGCAGCTACTCTCAAGGAGGTTACGGGTCTCCCTGCAGCAGATATTATCTCAGGCTTCGGTAACACTCCCTACGCCGAGGGTGGCAAGGCCTACATCGCTGTAACAACAACAGAGGGTTATCCTGCGGTATATGCTATCGACAGCGATACGGCAGTGGCAACGAAAGGCCTAACAGTTGAAGCTACGCAGATAAGCGCTATCGGTCGTATGATGCCATTATAATCGAGCAATGAGAACCTTTCTAAAACAGATACACATCTGGCTCTCCATGCCCTTTGGGCTTGTTATCTCGGTGATATGCTTTAGCGGAGCGATGCTTATCTTCGAGCCGGAGATTACCGCCAAGGTGCAGAGCAACTACCAGCGCGTTGAGCGTGTAGGTGTTGCTCCGCTACCTCTCGATGAGCTTCTACGCAGTGTAGAGCCTACGCTAAAGGAGGGGCAACACATAACGGGTGTTACCATCTTCGACGATAAGGAGCTATGCTACAAGGTGTCGCTTTCGGAGCCTAAGCACGCAGCGACATATATCGACCAATATAGTGGCGAGGTGAAGGGTCAGCCAGAGAGGTTGTCTTTCTTTCGCACGATGTTCCGCCTGCATCGCTGGTTGATGGACGACCGCCCTGAGGATAACAACGCCATATTCTGGGGTAAGATGATAGTTGGAGTCAGCACCTTGATGTTTCTACTCATCGTCATTAGCGGCATCTTTATATGGATACCCAAGAGCATCAAGGCGCTCAAAAACCGCACTCAGATAGCTTTGCGTAAGGGGTTGCACCGCTTCTTCTATGACCTGCATGTTGCCGGAGGTATCTACGCCACGCTACTACTCTTGGCTATGGCGCTAACGGGACTTACTTGGTCCTTTGAGTGGTATCGTAACGACTTTTACCGCCTCTTCGGTGTCGAGGTGGAGGCTAAGAACAATGCCCCTCAAAAGGGCGAGAAAGAGGGTAGACGCGTGCGAGAGGATAACGCTTACATATCGTGGGAGCGTGCCTATCGCAACACGCTGGATATTGTTGGCAGTGCGGAGAAGATGACTATCGCCAAAGGCTCGGTAAGCGTGCCTTGCGAGGGCTGGGGTAATCAGCGTGCGGCGGACAAATACTCCTTCGATGAGGCATCGGGCGAAGTCATCGCCAAGGAGCTTTATGCTGATTCGGAGCGTTCGCGTAAGGTGCGAGGCTGGATATACTCCGTTCATGTGGGCAACTGGGGTGGTATGCTGACACGCATCCTCTGGTTCTTGGCTGCAATGCTTGGCGCTACGCTGCCTCTTACGGGCTATTATCTATGGATTAAGCGCAAGTTTATACGAAAAAGAGCGAGGCTTTAGCACGCTCGGCGGATAATCTTTTGCTTGGGTTGCTCAATGCCCCGAAAAAAGTAACGGACACCCCGCGAAGGAGGTGTCCGTTGCTTTTTATTGTTTCGGGATTACTACTTAGCGTAAGTAATCTTGTCTATACGATATGAACCATTTGTGCCTGTCGCAGGCATATCGTATTCAAGTTTGTAGAATAGCTCTGTTGCGGGAGCTGTGATGCTGTATACAACCTCGCCAACTGCCAAAGTAGCTGTTACCTCCTCAACAACATTTGCAAACTCCTCGTCAGTAGCAACGATAAGCTTAGCCGAATTCATCTCGGTATCTACCTGTGTGAAGTTTACCTTAACAGCCGAAACAGCGTAGGGCATAGCTACCTTATTGACTACGGTAGCTACCGAATCGTTAGACTTGCGACCCATTCTGATAGCTGTCCAGCTGTTGCTCTCCTGACCATTGTTGAAGTTTGAGAACTCAAAAGGATAGCTCTCATCCAAGGTGATGGTAAAGCTTGCGATGTATGAGTTGGTGTATGCAGATGGGTTGCCAGGGAAGGTGATAGACATCTCGGCAATATCATCAGGGTTAATCCACTTCTCCATATAGAACTTAGCATCAACCATTGAGAAGTAGATGTTGTATGCGCCATCCTCGCCTACGAACTTCATATTGTTACCATTGTTGTATGTGGTGTAGGTCTCGCCAACATTTACATCGCAAGCTGAGCCATAGCTCAAATCCCAACTGCCATCGGCACGGAACTTAAACTCATCGCCGTTAGCCAACGAAACATTCTTTACATAAGCCCAGTCGCCCTCGATAGTCATCGCTACATCGGTGCCCCAACCTGAACCTGCGAATGAGCCGATAAGACCCCAAGTGTGGTCGGTAAGACCCTCGATTACAACAACGGGATCGCCACCATCGGTAGCATCAGCATACTCCTTACCGGGAGTTACGAGTGCCACACGCTCGTTAGCAAGGTCGAAGTAAATATCATAAGTACCATATGCCATAGGTGTGATATTCTGGCTGCCACCGCCATTGGCCAAAGCGTAGTACTTGTCGGCATAGATCTTGCCACCTACCGAAAGGCCATAGTTCTTGGCATCGTTCCACTCGTTATTAGCGCGAATCTTGAAACCACCCGAAGCAATCTCAACATTGTAAGCTACGAAGAGGTTGTTGCCCTTCCAAGTGTTGTACATAACAACATCGGGAGCTGCCCAGCCATTCAAGTCGCCAACTACGCCCCACTCCGAAGCTGTCTCAACGAAGGGTACAAGCTCTACAAAGATAGCGTTCTTGCCCTGAGGTGAGCCGTTGTATGATGTGCGAATAGTCTGTACAGTGATAGTGTCACCAAGTTTTGCGCCAGACTCTGCCCAGTACTGCTGTGCACCTTCGGGGCTGCAAAGGCCATAGATAAGAACCTCACCAGTCGAATCTTTAAGATAGAAGTTGCCGTAAAGAGTATCGTTTGAGTTGTTCTCACGATACATGCGGGTAATAACACCTGTAAGCTCATACATTGTAGAGTCGTCCTCAGCAGCTGCCAAGAACTCAGCAACGGTAACGACCTTAGGACCAACAACCTCAGCCTCGGTAATTACAGTTACCGATGCAGCCTCCGAAGCACCATAGATATTCTCATCGGCAGGAATTGCTACAACCGAGAATGTGTACTCAGTCTCGTACTCACCAGTGTAGGTGTAGCTAAGCTCCTCGGTGATTACGGGCATCTCGGTGCCTACTGATATGCTGTAAGCGGCAGCATTCTCTACGGCCTCCCACGCAAGAGTAACAACATTACCCTCTACCTCGGCATTAACAACGGGAGTAGCAAGCTGAACCATGCCCTCCTGAGCGATAGAATACTTAACGCACAAAGCGGGGTTGTTCTTAGCCTCAAGCAATATGGTAGCCTCACGCTTTACGCCCTCGTTAGCCTCGATATTGAGTGTCAGGCTCTTCTTCTCAACTACGGTACGGGTGGTCTCTGCAACGCTAATCCAAGTAGCCTCCTCGGGGATAACAACATTAACCTCCTCGTTTGAGATAAATGCCAACTCAACCTCGCCACCAGCTGCGGGAGCATCAATAGTGGTGTTTGCCTCAAATGAGACAGCCTCGGCTGTGATGGTGATGCTACGCATAATAACGCGGGTCTCGTCGCCAACAAATACAAGAACCTTGCTCTCGCCCTCGTTCTCGCCTACGGTGATGTTGATAACACCAGTGTTACCCTCACCCTTGACAACCTCGACATCTGCAACATTCTTAGCTGCGATAGCCTCAACCTCAACTCTCTCGGCAACGGTATCTACGGTGTAGTTAACCTCGAAGATGCCACCAGCGTTCAACGCCGAGAACTCGATATCAAGGGGAGTAACCTTGGCAATAGTGATAACCTGGTCATCAGAGAGCTTGAAGTATACGCACTTCTCATCCTCGGTAACCTCGATGGGGTTGGCAACTACAACATCGCCCTCGGCAACAACGCCAAGCTCAACCCAAGTTGCGCCCTCGTCGTAAGATACAAACCACTTGTTGTCCTCAATCTTGAGCTGTGGAGTTACGCCATCGTTACCATTAGCGCCATCTGCACCGTTGGCACCATCGTTGCCATCAGCACCGTTTGCACCATCGCTACCTACGGCCTTAATCTTGTTGCCGTTGGCATCTGTCAACCACTCACCGTTCACGGTCCAGTAGTAGACGCCATCCTCCTCAGCAACGCCGATTACGGGTGTCTGACCATCAGCACCATCAGTACCGTCAGCACCGTCAGCACCATCGTTGCCGTTAGCACCATCCTTACCATTCTTGATGGTGATAGAGTCGCCCTTAGCGAAGTTGATGGTATAACCATCCTCGTTCTCAACAACATCAACGATGTAGTCGTGCTTCTCCAACGCCTCGACGATGCCCTGCAACGCCTCGATATTGGTGTTCATGTTTGTGCACAACTCCTCAAGGGTCTTGATGCGCTCCTCGTGGTCGTTGAGCTTGTCCCAGATGGGTGTATCGTCATATGAGCAAGACGATACCACCAATGCAACCACAAAGGCTGCAAAAGCAAAAAGTTTTCTCATAGTGTTAATTATTAAAGGTGTTGTTTGTTATCTTCGTTGCGTTCAAATCACGCAAAATTAAGCATTATTTCTGAATTGGTCAAGATTTTGCAAGCACTTTACAGCTATTTGAGCGGAAATAAAAAACGGACATCTGGTGTGATGTCCGTTGAAATTGGTTGGTAGAATATCGCTACAACCATCAGTAGCAGAATACCTTCTCCCTCGATACAATCTCTACTGTGCCGAGTGTCGAGAGGAAATTTAGGTCAATATCGTTTGGGTCTCCCAAGATAAGATAGGTGTAGGGGCGACTCTTAATCCACTCCTGCTGGAAGGCGACAACATCGTCAAGCGTTAGCCTCTTTGCCTCCTCGTATGCAGCCTTGGCGCGGTCATCTGTAAGGCCCATAAGCTCGTTGCGGAGGAATGTGCCAATAACGCCACGACCATCTAAGCGACGAGCCTCTACGCTCTTCAGGTAGCTCTCCTTGGCGAGGTTGAAGGCGTTGTCCGATACGGGCATATTGTCCACAATGTCGGCAAAGGCCTCGATAGCCTGCTGCACCTTGTCGTTCTGCGTAGCGATGTAGGTGGTGAAGTAGTAGGGCATCCCTGCCTCGTAGCCCTCATACAAGCCTGCAGCTGCCGAGTATGCCAAGCCACGAGCCTCGCGCATCTCCTGAAAGACGATAGAGTTCATGCCGCCCGAGAAGTAGCTGTTGTAGAGCTCGATGATAGCATCGTTCTCCACCGAGAATACCTCGCCTCGGTTTGAAATCTGGCGATAGTAAACCTGCTTTGCAGGGTAGGGGAGAATGATTACACGATTTTCGGCTGTGGGCAAAATCTCGCGCTTAACCTTCATAGCATCGGTTGCCGTAGGCTCCTCTGCCATAGCGTGGTGCTTGGTGATAACCTCCGAGATAGCCTCCAACGATGCAGGGCCATAGTATGTTACGCGGTGCTCCAACTCAAAGAGGCGTGCAACACGCTCCAAAAGCTCCTCGCTTGTGAGTGCCTCAACCTCCGCGTCCGACAAAGTTACACGGTCGATAAACTCGCCACCGTAGAGCGCATACTGCGTAAGTGCCGAGAAGTTGGTCTGCTGGTTGAAGAGGCGGTTGTGGCGACCCTTGAGGAAGCTATCCTTGTAGTTGCGAAGGATTGCATCATCGCCCACAAGGTTGCGCAAGTAGCCCTCAACAAGTGTCATCGTTGCCTCCAAGTTCTCCTGCAAACCGCTGATATTGATGGTTGTCTGGTTGTTGCTTACCGAGACATACATCGACGATGCGAGCTGGTACATCTGAGCCTTGAACTCCTCCAGCGACATATCCTTCGAGCCGAGCAATGCAGCGTAGCCACGAGTGATGCTCATCGCAGGGTCGTAGTCATTGCCGAGGTTGAAGGTGAAGGATAGCTCAAAGAGGTCGTTAAGCTCGTTCTTGGCGTAGAGTAGCTCAACACCCTCGGCCAATGCCTTGCGCGACATATCCTCGTCGAAGTTGATGAACTCAGCCTTCAAAGGCTCAACAACGCTGTTCTGCACCTCCTCCAAGAATGCCGAGCGGGCATCACGGTTGGTCGATATAGGGGTAATCTGAGGCTTCTCAATCTTCTTCTGTGTGGTATCCTCGCCCTGACGCTTGTAGATAATTGCGTAGTTGTCCGCACGAAGCCTCTCCTGTGCCCACTTGACAATATCCTCTTTCGTAACCTTCTCAAGGCGCTCAAGCTCGTTTACTACGCTCTCCCACTTTAGGTCGGCGATAAAGGCATCAACGAACATCTCGGCACGCGAGCGGTTATTCTCCAGACCACTCATCTCCCAGAGCTTGTTGTTGGCAATAGATGCCTCGATAAGCGACTCATCCCACTCGCCACGGCAGAGCTTCTCAATCTCCTCGAGGAGCAAGTCTCGTACCTCTTCGAGTGTCTGACCCTCCTTGGGTGAGCCTGAGAGGGCTACCTGGCCATAGTCCACGCCAGCGTATGCCGAGCCACGAGCCGATAGGGTGAGCTGCTTCTGGTTGATGTCTACATCAATCAAACCGCACATACCATTCGATAGGATGCTGCTTACCAAGGGCAAAATGTCGGCATCGGCGCTATTTTTGCCACCTGCCTGCCAAGCAATCTGCACAACCTCCGACTCCTGACCCCATACGGTCATCTCACGGGGTGCGGTGAGGGGCTCATCGCCAGCATAGTCGAACTTGGGAAGCTCCTCGTTAGGCTCCATATCGCCAAAGTACTTCTCGATGATGGCAATCATCTCATCGGGGTCGAAATCGCCCGAAAGACAGATGGCCATATTGTTGGGTACATAGTAGGTGTTGTAGAAGTTCTTGATATTGGTAATCGAGGGGTTCTTCAGGTGCTCCTGCTTGCCAAGCACGGTGTGCTGACCTGAGGGGTGGTTGGGGTAGAGAAGCTCCAACATACCGTAATAGACCTTATTACCATCGCGCGTAAGCGACATATTGTACTCCTCGTATACGGTCTCTAACTCGGTGTGGAAGCCTCGGATTACATTGTGCTTGAAGCGGTCAGACTGCACCTTCGCCCAGTTCTCAATCTGGTTAGAGGGGATATTTTCGACATATACGGTCTCGTCCATCGAGGTCCAAGCATTTGTGCCCTCAGCACCGATTGCCGACATCAGTTTGTCGTACTCGTTGGGAATCGAGAGCTTTGAAGCCTCATTCGAGATGCGGTCAATCTCGGCATATATGGCCTTGCGCTTAGCCTCGTCTTCGGTTACGCGATATACCTCGAAGAGGCGCTCAATCTCGTCCAAGAGGGGCTTTTCGGCAGCGTAGTCCGATGTGCCAAACTGCTCCGAGCCCTTGAACATAAGATGCTCGAAGTAGTGAGCAAGACCTGTGGTCTCGGCAGGGTCGTTCTTGGCACCTGCACGCACAGCGATAAATGTCTGTATGCGTGGCTCCTTGTCCAAAACCGACATATAGACCTTGAGACCGTTGTCGAGGGTGTAGATGCGAGCATTCATCGGGTCGCCATCAACACTCTCATAACCCTTATCGCAACCTACGGCAAGCGCCATAAGCAGAACAAGCGAAAGTAGATAAAACAGCTTTTTCATATTCTTGAAGTTTTAGGTTAAATACACATTTCGTAGATGCGCTCTACATCCTGAGGCTCCAAGGTCTTAAAGCCACGAATAGCGCCATAGCGACAAGCCTTGCGTGCCATCGTTGCAAAGTCCTCGCGCTTGATGCCTACCTCGGTGAAGGTGTAGGGGAGGTTGAGCGTTACGGACATAAACTCACGCATACGCTCGATGCACTCCTTGGCAATCGCCATAGGCTCACCCTTGGGGTCGATGCCAAAGACATTTACGCCAAGCGACACATAACGGTGGGCGTTGCTCTCCTCCAAGCAATACTCCATCCAGCGGGGTGTGAGGATAGCCAAGCCGTGGCCGTGTGCAATATCGTAGATTGCCGATAGCTCGTGCTCCATAGGGTGGCAACTCCACGCCTTGCGACGACCGCCATTTATAAAGCCGTTGATAGCCCACGATGAGCACCACATAAGGTTGGCGCGTGCCTCGTAGTTTTCGGGCTCGGCGATAGCCACAGGCGCAAACTTGACGATGGTCTTGAGCATCGCCTCCATCATAGAGTCGAGCATAAAGAGGTCCTCGTTGAGGTTGAAGTATACCTCCAAGATGTGCGACATCATATCGGCAGCACCGCAAGCGGTCTGATAGGGGCTGACGGTGTAGGTCAGCGTGGGGTCGAGGAACGATACCTTGGGCAACATAGGCGCAGCCATACGACCCAACTTATCTTGCGTTTCGAGGTTGGTGATTACACCGCCTGCATCCATCTCCGAGCCTGTGGCCGAGAGGGTTAGGATTGTTACGATGGGCAATGCTCGCTCGATAGGCTTGGCATTTGCGCCAAAGAACTCCCACGCATCGTGCTCGACACAAGCACCTGCCGCCATAAACTTCGTAGCATCGATTGTCGAGCCACCGCCAACGGCCAACAACACATCGATATTGTGCTCCTTGCACATCTTAGCGCCCTTGCGTACCGAGTCGATACGAGGGTTGGGCTCGATGCCCGAAAGCTCAAATACGGTGCAGTCGGCAGCCTTAAGCTCTGCCATTACACGGTCGTAGAGTCCTGAACGCTTGATTGAGCCACCACCGTATGTGAGCAACACTCTTTTGCCAAACTTAAGCAACTCAGGCGCGAGGTTGCCGAGCTGATTTTCGCCAAAATATACCTTTACTGGAATGTCGTATACAAAATTATTCATAAGGCTTCTTCTCTTTTTTGAGGTTTATGCTAATTGCGCTTTACGAAACGGTCTACAACGGCGGCACAAGCGGCATCGCCAGTGATGTTGAGCGTTGTGCGAATCATATCGAAGATACGGTCAAGGGCGTAGAATAGTGGTAGACCCTCCAACGGAATACCCGCAGCAACCAATACCGCAGCGGCCAAGAGCGTTGGGCCAGGAACACCTGCCTGACCGATAGCGCCAAGGGTGCAGACAAGGGCTATTGAGGTGTAGTCGGCCATCGTGAGGTCGATGCCGTAGAACTGCGCAAAGAAGATGGCGAGCAGTGCGTAGTAGATGGCGTTACCCGACATATTGATTGTTGCGCCCAAGGGGAGTACAAAACCCGATGTCTGCTTCGAGATGCCCATCTCGTCGCACGCCTCCATATTTACGGGGAGCGTAGCGAGTGAAGAGGCGGTAGAGAACGACACCACCTGAGGCTTTACCATTGCGCGGAAGTAGTCCTTGAGCTTAACGCGCGAGAAGAGGAATACGGTGAGAGGGTAGAGACCTAAGCCGATGATAAGCACAGCGATAAGGTCTAACCATAGGACATTTGCCACCTGCAACAATACATCGAAACCGAAGGTGCCCGTAGCATCTGCGATAAGGCCGAATACACCGAATGGCGCTACAAGCATCACCTTGCCGATGCACCAGATAAGTGCTTCGAGGATTGTGTTGAGGCCATTAACCACCTTCTTACGGCGCTCCGAGGCTAGGGTCGAGATGCCGAAGCCGAGGAAGAGTCCGAAGATGATAATCTGCAAAATGTTACCCGTAGCAAGCGCTGCAATGGGGTTTTCGGGAATCATACCGATAACCGTATCCCAGAAACCAGCACTCTCAGGAGCAGCCGATGTGGCAACACCCTGGCCCGCCTCGTTGATAGCGGCGATACCCGCAGCATCGACATTCGAGCCTGGCTCAAATACCACAGCGAGGAAGATGGCAACGATGATGGCAACCAGCGTGGTGAGCATCATATATGCGATGCTTATGCCACCGACCAATCCCGCTGAGCGTGTCTCGCCAAGGGCAGCTGCACCACTGATAATCGACACGGCCACCAGAGGCACAACAAGCATCTTGATAAGCTGGATAAAGAGGTCGCCCAATGGCTTAAACATCGAGGCCTCAGGGCCCATAAATGCGCCAACAACGATACCGATAGCCATAGCTATGATAATCCAGACGCCTACATTCTTAAGTAACTTTTTCATTATTGTCTAATACATTTGATTGATTCAAACCAGTTTCAAATTACAAAGTTAGCATTTTGCACCATATATGCAAAGCATAGAGCAAAAATTGTTCTTATGGTCGCTGTGATTATCCTTATTTTTTTGTACATTTGTGAAAAATATGGAATACGATGGAACAGAAGAAAAAGAAGATAGTTGTATTTACGGGTGCTGGTGTGAGTGCCGATAGCGGTATTGCCACATTCCGTGATTCAGATGGACTGTGGGCTAACTACCGCATCGAGGATGTATGCACCCCTGAGGCGTTGGTGCGCAACCGTGCACAAGTTATCGAGTTCTACAATCTTCGTCGTCGTGAGTCGCTTACCAAACGACCCAACGAGGGCCATATCGCCATCGCCTCGATGGAGGAGTGGGCTGATGTTGAGGTTGTTACGCAGAATGTCGATAACCTCCATGAGCAGGCTGGCTCATCGCGCGTAACGCACCTTCACGGCGAGTTGATGAAGCTACGCTCGGAGCGCAACCCCGAACTTATCTACGATATAAACGAGGGCTGGGAGCAAAAGTTGGATGCTCGCGCAGAGGATGGTGCACTGCTGCGACCTCATATCGTCTTCTTTGGCGAGTCGGTGCCTATGTTTGATACTGCGTGCAAGATTGTGGCCGAGGCAGATATTCTTATCGTTGTTGGCACCTCGTTGGCTGTATATCCCGCAGCCTCGTTGGTCTACTATGTCCGTGATCGCCAAGTGCCTATCTACCTTGTAGACCCCGGCAATCCCGATACGGCGATGATTCGCAACCCGCTCTATCATATCAAGGAGCGTGGTGCTGTCGGTGTTCCACAACTTGTAGCCCAACTCAGAGATGAGCTTGCGAAGTAGGGTGGCCGAGCGTGCCAACGAGCTTTTGGCGTTCTGTCGCAAGGAGGGCTATAATACGCGGATAGCCCTCTTTGTCGATTTGTCGCGCCACTCAGGCCGTAGCCGTTTTGTTGCTTGGAGCTTCGAGGAGCAAAAGGCGATATTCTGCTGCCCCGTAAGCCACGGCAGTGGCTCGCAAAAGTCGCACCAGCGCTCCGCCTATGCCCGCCTCTCTAACCTCGATGGCTCGCACCTCTCGTCTCTAGGTCGTGCCCTTGTTGCCGAGCGCTACGAGGGTCGCTATGGTGTCGCCTATCGCCTTGATGGTCTTGATGATACAAACTCCAACCTCCGTAGTCGTTTTGTCGTTCTTCACGGCTGGGAACATACGAGCTCTTTTCCAATCTTTCCGCTCGCCACCGTAGGCAGTTTCGGTTGCCCTGTCCTCTCGCGCAAAATGATGGCCAAAGTCGATAGCCTAATTAGAGATGAGAGCAAGGTTATTTTGGATATATTTGTGTAGGTCGGGGAGTAGGTAACTATTATTGTTTTTTGAGCTTATGACTTTAATGACGATAAGACTTTAAGACCTTAAGACCTTACGAGGTCGGGTACTATAAAGTCTTATTTGTCCTATTGTCTAATAACAAACAAAAGGGGACTGCCGAAGCAATCCCCTTGTGAATATTAACAAGTTGCGATAGGCTACTTAAAGTAGATGTCGAGCAACTCCTTGGCGGCGATAAATGATGATAACTTGGCCTCCAAAACACGCTGCTCAACCTCGGCCATCTTTGCCTCGATTTCGGGGTTGTTGTAGAAGCTCGACTTTAGGGTCTCGTTGATGGTCTCGTACATCCAATACTTATTTTGGCGGTTGCGGTTTGCTGTGAAGTAGCCGTTGAGCTCGATATGCTCAAGGTACTTTTCAACGCCCTGCCATACCTCCTCAAGGCCTGTGCCGAGGAGCGATGAGCAGGTGTAGACCTGAGGTCGCCAGCCCGACTCGGCAAGGGGGAAGAGGTGCAAAGCGCCCTGATACTGAGCCTTGGCAAGCTCCGCCTTGGTGATATTCTCGCCATCGGCCTTGGTGATAACCATCATATCGGCCATCTCCATAATACCGCGCTTGATGCCCTGAAGCTCATCGCCCGCACCCGAGATTTGCAACATCATAAACATATCGACCATAGAGTGTACGGCGGTCTCCGACTGACCAACGCCCACAGTCTCGATAAATATCACATCGAAGCCCGCAGCCTCGCACAGCACGATAGTCTCACGGGTCTTGCGTGCTACGCCACCGAGCGAGCCTGCCGAGGGTGAGGGGCGCACAAAGATGTCGGGGTTGTGGCAGATGCTCTCCATACGGGTTTTATCGCCAAGGATTGAGCCACCGCTACGCTCCGATGAGGGATCGATAGCCAATACTGCAAGCTTATGCTTAAGCGAGGTAATCATATTGCCGACAGCCTCGATAAAGCTCGACTTACCTGCACCAGGAACACCCGTGATGCCGATACGCACCGACTTGCCCGAATAGGGCAGACAGCGCTCGATAATCTCCTGAGCCTGAGCGTAGTGCGCAGGGTTGTTGCTCTCGACAAGGGTGATGGCCTGTGCCAAGATGGTGATATTGCCTTGAAGGATACCCTCGACATACTCATCGGTAGTGAAGGTACGGCGCTTACGGCGCACGAAGTATGGGTTTACAACGGGCTGGTCGGCAACACCCTCTGCGACATTGAGTGCGCTGTCGTGGTGCTGGTCGAGATACTCCTTTTCGTAGTGCTCAATCTTTGTATATGACATATCGTATCTGTTTTTATTTCAAAATATTAGTAATTGCTCTTCTATCTAAGTGCTGCAACGAGCCAAACCACTCGATACGCTGTTTCTTCTTGTCGAAGATGACGCCAAAGGGCACATAGTTAATGCCGAATGAACGGAATGTATGGTGGTTGTTGTCAAATGCCACCGAGGTGTTGTGGCTGACAAACGAGTTGAGCAGGGCATTATCCTCGGTCTTCTCCTCGGCCGTAAGCAGTACGATGGCCATATCGTCCTCTGCCGAAATAAGCTCGTCGCAAAGCCTATCGGCGGCATCTACAGCGGGCGCACTCTCGGAGTGGATAAAGACCATACAGATATATTTCTGCAAGATATTATCCATCGGTGTGCCGAGTGTTGCACCTATCGAGATGTCGGGTGTGCGGTCGCCAAGGCGTAGGCGCTGAGCCTCTGCCGAAGAGCAAAAAACAAGCATCGCTGCAATTATAGATAGTAGATACTTCATCTTGTTATGTATAGTTTTCATTGCGAAGTTACTCAATTTTCTACAAATATCAATCCCTCAGCCGAAGAAAAATTGTGTTGAGGGGAAAATATTTTTGAGAAATAGGCTCTCAATCAGCGCCCCGTTATCGAAATCTATATAAATATAGAAATTCCCGAAAAAAAGAGTCGAAAATATTTCGCCATTTCAAAAAGTTGGCGTAACTTTGAGTGATTTTTGGAACACTAAAAAGAAACGAACAAACAAATAAATATTAAGTTAAACTTTATAAAAATTAAACACTATGAAAGTATCACACATTGAGCATCTCGGCATCGCCGTTAATAGCTTGGAGGAGGCAATTCCCTACTGGGAGAATGTATTGGGTTTGAAGTGTTACGCTATCGAGGAGGTAGCTGACCAGAAGGTTAAGACCGCATTCTTTATGCTTGGTCAGACCAAGATTGAGCTCTTGGAGCCCACCTCACCTGAGTCTACCATCGCGAAGTACATCGAGAACAAGGGCGTAGGTATCCACCACATGGCTCTTGCTTGCGAGAATATCGAGGAGCAGCTCGCTGACGCTGAGGCTCACGGTATCCGCCTTATCGACAAGACTCCCCGCAAGGGTGCTGAGGGTTTGACCATCGCATTCCTTCACCCCAAGTCAACTCAGGGTATCCTCACTGAGCTTTGCGAGAACAAGAATAAGTAATCTAATTTGGTTGTTTTGGCGTTTTTGCCTAAAGCCAGCACAAATTGTATAACTTATAAAAGTGATGTTTGGGCTATGCCTAAAGTGGGGTAGCCCGAACATTTCAGAAACCAAAACTAATTATATTATAAAATAAAATATTTCACTATGAGCGAAATTCAGAAAGCGATTGAGAAGTTGATGGACAACCGTCAGACAGCTCGTATGGGTGGTGGCCAGAAGGCTATCGACAAGCAGCACGAGAAGGGTAAGTATACCGCTCGTGAGCGTATCGCTATGTTGTTGGATGAGGGTAGCTTCGAGGAGTTCGATATGTTCGTTACTCACCGTTGCTACGACTTCGGTATGGATGCAAAGCACACCTTCGGTGATGGCGTTGTTACTGGTTATGGTACCATCGCTGGCCGTTTGGTTTATGTATTTGCTCAGGACTTCACCGTAACAGCAGGTTCGTTGTCTATCTCTTTGGCTGACAAGATTTGCAAGGTGATGGATATGGCAGTTCGCAATGGCGCTCCCTGTATCGGTCTTAACGACTCAGGTGGTGCTCGTATCCAGGAGGGTGTAAACGCTTTGGCTGGTTACGCTAACATCTTCCAGCGTAATGTTATGGCTTCGGGCGTTATCCCCCAGATCTCAGCCATCTTCGGCCCCTGCGCAGGTGGTGCCGTTTACTCACCCGCTTTGACCGACTTCATCATCATGCGCCGTGAGACATCTAATATGTTCCTTACCGGTCCTAAGGTTGTTAAGACCGTTACTGGCGAGGATGTAACTCAGGAGCAGCTTGGTGGTGCAAATATGCACACTACAAAATCGGGTGTTGCTCAGTTTGCCGTAGACTCTGAGGAGGAGGGCTTGAAGCTTATCCGCGACCTTCTCTCGTATATGCCTCAGAACTACACCGCTTTGGTTCCCGACCAGCCCTGCACCGACGATATCGCTCGTAAGGAGGATATCCTCAACGAGATTATCCCCGATAACCCCAACAAGCCCTACGATATGATGGAGGTTATCAAGGCTATCGTGGACAATGGCGAGTTCTTGGAGTCAGCAGCTTCGTATGCTAAGAACATCATCACAGGTTTTGCTCGCTTCAACGGTCAGAGCGTAGGTATCATCGCTAACCAGCCTAAGTTTATGGCAGGTGTATTGGATATCAACGCTTCGCGCAAGGCTGCTCGTTTTGTTCGTTTCTGCGACGCCTTCAACATTCCTTTGGTAACATTGGTAGATGTCCCCGGCTTTTTGCCCGGTACAGCTCAGGAGTACGGTGGCGTTATCACCCACGGTGCAAAGCTTCTCTTCGCTTACTGCGAGGCTACTGTGCCTAAGGTTACCGTTACTTTGCGTAAGGCATACGGTGGTGCATACATCGTGATGTCGTCAAAGCACATTCGTGGCGATGTTAATTACGCTTGGCCTACTGCCGAGATCGCCGTTATGGGTGCAAGCGGTGCCGTTGAGGTATTGCACGCCAAGGCTTTGGCAGCGTTCGAGAACAAGGAGGATAAGGCTAAGTTTGTTGCCGAGAAGGAGCAGGAGTACCGCGATAAGTTCTCTAACCCCTACAACGCAGCTCGCTACGGCTACATCGACGATGTTATCGAGCCTCGCAACACTCGTTTCCGCGTGATCCGTGCTTTGGAGTCATTGCGCAACAAGCGTTTGGAGAATCCCGCAAAGCGTCATAACAACATTCCTTTGTAATCGATTTAATCAGAGTAAGTTATGATGATACTTGCAACCAATTGGGCTAATGCAGCACTTATGGCGCTTGTCAGCATTATGCTGGTATTCGTTATGTTGGTGCTTCTCATCTTCGTGTTGAAGCTCTTCGGAGTTATCTTCCGCGAGAAGCAGAGTGCTGTAGCGTCTACTGCTCCTGCAGGTGCATCTGATGGTATTACTGACGAGGAGGTGGCAGCCATCGCTATGGCTGTCAACCTCTTCTTCAATCGTCACGATGAGGAGAGCGATGTGCTCACATTCCGTCAGAACCACGATGTATCGGCTTGGCAGGTACGCAACATTTCTAAGCCCCTGTAATTAGAGGCTGTTTAGCCAATTATTAACCACAAATTAAGAAGAGCGTAACAGCTTCTAAAAAAAACTACAAAACAAGATTATGCAGAAATTTAAATTCAATATCAACGGCAAGAGCTATGAGGCTATCGTAGAGGAGACCGAGCGCAATACTGCTCGTGTTGAGCTCAATGGTAAGAGCTACACTGTTCAGGTTGAGAAGGAGGAGGCTATCGTATCTCCCAAGATTGCTGCCGTTAAGCCCTCGTCTTCGAGCGCCGATTTCGTGGATGCTCCCGCACAGCCTATCACAGGCAATGCTGGCTCTATCAAGTCGCCTCTGCCGGGCAATGTTTCTAAGGTTAAGGTACAGGAGGGTCAGGCCGTTAAGGCTGGCGAGGTTCTTATGACCTTGGAGGCAATGAAGATGGAGAACGAGATTATGGCTCCCGCTGCCGGTACAGTGAAGAAAATCTATGTATCGGAGGGCAAGGCCGTACAGCAGGGTGAGGCTCTTATCGACCTCGAGTAATACTAACTCTTTATACCTTATATAATATGAAGAGTATGAAACTTTATTTTTCGTTGCTCCTTGCAGCTGTGATGTTCGTGATGCCTGTTAAGGCTCAGGATATTGAGGCTGCAGCTGAGCAGCTCGCCGAGGCGGCTATTGAGCTTGCTGCTGAGTCTTTGGAGGTGGCCGCTGTGGCTATCGACGAGGCTGCGGAGGAGATTGCTATTGAGGCTGAGCCTGAGGTAGCTGCTGTTGGCGGTGGCTCACAGGGTCGCGACAACTCGGCTATCGACAACGAGTTCAGCGTAGGCAAGGCGATCAAGAAATTCGTTAATCAGGCTGGTTTCAAGGGCTTTGCTGACGACTGGCGCTATGCTGTGATGATTCTTGTATCGTTCGTGTTGCTCTACTTGGCTATTGTCAAGAAGTTTGAGCCCCTGTTGCTTATGCCTATTGCTTTCGGTATGTTGCTCACCAACCTACCTGGCGCGGGTATGTACCACCCTGAGTTGTTTGCTGGTGGCCATGTACACTGGGCAGACTTCGCACTCGGCTCGGGCGTAGGTCTTTTGGACTACCTCTACCTTGGTGTTAAGCTTGGTATCTATCCTTGCTTGATCTTCGTGGGTGTAGGTGCTATGACCGACTTCGGCCCGCTGATTGCCAACCCCAAGAGCTTGTTGTTGGGTGCTGCTGCACAGATTGGTATCTTCGCAACATTCCTTGGCGCTTTGGCTCTCGGCTTCAACTACTGGGAGGCAGGTTCAATAGGTATTATCGGTGGTGCAGATGGTCCTACGGCTATCTACCTTACCTCGAAGTTGGCTCCCCACCTCTTGGGTCCCATCGCCGTTGCTGCTTACTCGTATATGGCTCTCGTTCCCGTGATTCAGCCTCCTATTATGAAGGCTCTTACCACCGAGAAGGAGCGCAAGATTGAGATGAAGCAGTTGCGTAGCGTATCACAGCGCGAGAAGATTATCTTCCCCATCGTTATCACCGTTATCATCGCCCTCTTGTTGCCCTCGGCAGCTCCCCTTATCGGTTGCTTGATGTTGGGTAACTTGATGAAGGAGTGTGGCGTTACTGAGCGTTTGTCAAAGACCGTGCAGAACGAGTTGATGAACATCGTAACCATCTTCCTTGGTATCTCGGTAGGTGCTACAGCTACTGCTGACGCCTTCCTCAACTGGCAGACTTTGGGTATCCTCACCCTCGGTATCGTGGCATTCTCATTCGGCTCAGCTTCGGGTGTGCTTCTTGCCAAGTTAATGAACCTCTTCTCGAAGGAGAAGATCAATCCTCTTATCGGTTCTGCAGGTGTGTCGGCTGTGCCTATGGCAGCTCGCGTATCGCAGAGCGTGGGTCAGCAGTACAACCACGGCAACTTCCTTTTGATGCACGCTATGGGCCCCAATGTGGCTGGTGTTATCGGTTCGGCAGTGGCAGCGGGTATCTTGTTGGCATTCCTTCCCTTGTAATTTTCTACGGTAGGGCAGCAATAGTTGCCTATCCTCAAAGTAAGACCCCTCAGGTGGTACTCTGGTACTATACTGAGGGGCTTTTTTTGTGGTAGAATATTAGTTGTTAGTTATTAGTTTTTAGTTATTAGAGTCTCTTTAAGACGATAAGACAAGTAAGACGATAAGATAAGTAAGACTTTTGATACCCGACATCGTAATTGTCCTATGGTCTTAAAGTCCTAACGGTCTTAAGAAAAAGTCCTAAGGTCCTATAATACTCTCCAAACCAAAAACACTCCCGATAACCGTAGCTATCGGGAGTGTCGTATCTAATCGTGTCTTAGGCGCTATTCGTGTAGAAGGTTGTCGCACATCGAGTTACAGATGGTGGCGATGGCCTTGGCTGTGCTGTCGATGGTGGCATTATCCACCGTGATATTGTGCTCAACGGCGTAGCGTGTGATATCCTCGCCGATGCGTGCCTCAAGGTCGGTAGCGAAGGCGTTGTTGCGCTCGATAATATGGGCGTGGTAGTTGCTCATATTCTGCTCATCATAGTATTGGCGAACATCGTTGCAGTGCTCAGTGGTGATGGCTGCCCAAGTGCTAAGCACACCATTAAACCTATCATCTACGGCACGATACATCGCCTCTGCCTCGGTCATAGGCTCTTCGCGAGGTAGCAACAAGACGACAAGCATCACGATAAGGGCAATCGATGCGATTACAAAACCTATAATAACACGCCAACGGCGCACTACGGGAATCTTCTCGGTATCCTCCGCAGGCAGAATATCGCGGGCGGTGCAGAAGTCGCTCCACGAGGCATATCCCACAAACTTTGCCAATGCCGACAGGGTAGTAGGGCGTGGTGATATGGCATACGATGTGTGGGTGTAGAGGTGCTTGATAGAGGGTATATCGAGGCGGATGCCTATCTCCTCAAAGATAGCATCAGACAACGCACCATAATCCTCGGTCGTTGCAATAGAACGACCAAACTTGGTTGCTGTCATCTCCTTCAAGCGCTCTATGTACTGCTCCTGTGTTGTCATTTCGGGCAAAGGTAAGCAAAAAGATTGATATACTACTGTTTAACGCACAATTATTTTAATAATTGTCTTAAATGCCTGCCAACTTCTTAATTTCGTTGAGCTTATTGAGCGCCTCAAGAGGTGTGAGACTGTTAATATCTAAGCCCTTTATCTCATCGCGGATACTCTTTAGCACGGGGTCATCGAGCTGGAACATCGAAAGCTGGATATTATCCTTTGTCTCTACTGCCGACTCGGCTACTGCACGGCGCTTGGTACGCTGTTTAAGGCTTGTGCTTGGCACAATCTCGCCTGAGCCGTAGACCTTTTCGAGGTTTGCGAGTATCGCCTCGGCACGCGATACCACCGATTGTGGCATACCCGACATACGCGCCACATGGATACCGAACGAGTGCTCAGTGCCACCGCGAACAAGCTTGCGCAAAAAGACGATATTTCTATCTATCTCCTTGACCGTAACATTGTAGTTCTTGACCCTCGGCAACATATTCTCCAACTCGTTGAGCTCGTGGTAGTGTGTGGCGAAGAGCGTCTTGGCTGCACCCAGGCTGTTGTTGTGCAGATACTCGACCATCGCCCACGCAATGGAGATACCATCGTAGGTGCTTGTGCCTCGGCCAATCTCATCGAGAAGCACAAGGCTGCGGGGTGAGATGTTGTTAAGGATGCTTGCCGACTCCAGCATCTCGACCATAAAGGTAGACTCGCCCTCCGAGAGGTTATCCGATGCGCCAACGCGCGTAAATATCTTATCTACAATGCCTATATGTGCTGACTTGGCGGGTACGAATGAGCCCATCTGAGCCATTAGCACGATAAGCGCGGTTTGGCGAAGCAGTGCCGATTTACCCGACATATTGGGGCCCGTAATGACGATAATCTGCTGGTCGCTGTCGTTGAGCAACACATCGTTGGGGATATACTCCTCGCCAATGGGCATAAGGGTCTCGATAACGGGGTGGCGACCATCACGAATGTCGATAGTGGTAGAGTCGTCTACTGTGGGGCGCACATAGCGGCGCTCAACGGCAATCTTGGCAAACGACTGCAAGCAGTCTACCATCGCCACGATGCGAGCATCACGCTGAAGAGCTACGAGGTGTCGAGCTACGAAGGCGATAATCTCGGCATATATCTGTGCCTCAATCTGCAAGATGCGCTCCTCAGCACCCAATATCTTCTGTTCGTACTCCTTTAGCTCCTCGGTGATATATCGCTCGGCACCGGTAAGCGTCTGCTTACGAATCCAGCTTTCGGGCACCTTGTCCTTGTGGGTGTTGCGCACCTCGATATAGTAGCCGAAGACATTGTTGTAGCCCACCTTCAACGATGGTATGCCCGTAGCCTCACTCTCGCGCTCCTGCAACGATTGTAAGTAGTCCTTGCCGTGAAGTGCGATACGACGCAGGTCGTCTAACTCGGCACTTACGCCAGAGGCTATGATGCCGCCCTTCTGTATCTGGTTGGTCTCAGGGTCGGGAAATATCTCTCGCTCCAGACGCTCGCGCACCTCTGTGAGGGGGTCGATTGTCGCAGCTATCTTGTGCAACGGCTCATAGTCGGTAGACTCCATCAGCGCACGGATAATCTCAATAGCGCCAAGTGAGTTCTTTAGTTGCACCATCTCGCGAGGTGTAACACGCTGGGTGGCAATGCGTGATGCGATACGCTCAAGGTCGCCAACTGTGGCAATCTGCTCACGCATAGCATCCGCAAGGTCGAAATCTAAAGTGAACTTCTCGACAATATCCTGACGAAGCCTAATCTTCTCGATATCCATCAACGGCATCGCAATCCAGCGCTTTAGCTGTCTGCCACCCATCGCCGTTAGCGTGCGGTCGATAACATCTGCAAACGAACACTTGGCATTTGCGCCGTTTGACGAGAAGAGCTCAAGGTTGCGAATGGTGAAGCGGTCAATCCATACCGAGTCGCCACGCTCGATGCGTGAGATAGAGGAGATATGTGCTGTCAGGTGATGCTCCGTAAACTCAAGGTAGTAGAGTATCGCACCCGCTGCCGAGATACCTGCCGTGAAGTGGTCGATGCCAAAGCCCTTGAGCGACTGCACGCCAAGCTGTTTGAGTAGCTTATCGCGGTTTACCGACTCGGAAAATACCCACTCGTCAAGGCGGTAGGTGTAGTGCTTCGAGCCGAAAGCATCGGTGAAACGCTCCTCCATACCTCGCTGAAAGACAATCTCTTTGGGCTGAAGGTTCGAGATAAGCTTGTCGATATATGTAACATCACCCTCGGCAATATAAAACTCGCCTGTCGAGAGGTCGAGAAATGCAATTCCTGTGGTCTGCTTGCCAAAATATACCGAAGCAAGAAAGGTGTTCTCCTTGCCTGCAATAAGGTTTTCGCCCATAACGATGCCCGGCGTAACCATCTCTACTACGCCACGCTTAACAAGGCCCTTGACCATCTTTGGGTCTTCCAGCTGCTCACATATCGCAACGCGCTCACCTGCCCTCACCAACTTGGGCATATAGCTATCGAGGGCGTGGTAGGGAAATCCTGCCAACTCCACATACGAGGCTGCGCCATTGGCACGGCGTGTGAGCGTGATGCCCAAAATGCCACTCGCTTTGATGGCATCCTCGCCAAATGTCTCGTAGAAGTCGCCCACACGGAATAGCAGAATAGCATCGGGATGCACGGCCTTGATTTGGTAGTATTGCTTCATCAAGGGTGTCTCGACATACTTATTTGTCTTCGGCGCCTCTGCGTTTTGTGGCTCTAAATCTGTTTTTCGTTTGGGGCACATATCTTGTTATAGAACTCTTCTAAAAATTAATTAACAAGTTAGCGTTCATGAAGTTTTCTGTTTCGGTAGCTTCTGGATATCTCTCGCCCGCTTCTTCATTTTTTCTCGGCTACAATGCTTGCATTGCTTCTTCAGAATAGACTACGAACAGCCTCGAAATACTCTCCAAAATCTCCTCGACCAAATTATCAGAACTTTCCTGCGTATTATCCTACAAAGATAGGATAAAAGTTTCAAAATTCAAAACTCCACTTTGCAGATACTTTTTTTATTGTCATTTATATCTGCTATTTTCTATGAAATATTTCGGCTTTGATATTTTGCCAATTGAGAAAATTTTCCTATATTTGTAATGTCGGAGTGTATGCTCTCGGCAGACATATTTATTAGTGAAAGTGTTTCGCTAATCCTTGACAATAAAATTTGGCGATTTTAAGAACACAAGGGTTGCAGATCACTCACTTCTTGTATCGGTATGTATATGTCGGCACATTCTGTGTCCGCACCCCATACTGTACAAGTGTGGGGTTTTGTTTATTTGTGTTCGGGTTACGCCAAATACCTATTGTCAGATAAACGAGCATCTCCACACTTTCTTTTTATAATCTATACCGTTATTGGAGATGTGGCGGGAGGTAGTCGGGACTATCCCTAAAACCGTATGAATTACAAAGTATTATCGTTATTCTCTGGTTGTGGAGGAATGGATATTGGCTTTGAAGGTGATTTCTTATGTTTAAAGAAATCTATAAACACATCAATACATCCTGATTGGGTTAAGGAAGATTGTGGTGAATGGGTGTTATTATCCTCAACTGGATTTCAAACTGTTTTCGCAAACGATATTAGGGTAGATGCTAAAACCGCATGGACAAAGTATTTCTCAAAGAAGAAAACAAATGCTAATAGTATCTATCATTTGGGTAGCATTGTCGATTTAGTTAAAGCATCTAAACATGGAGAGGATATATTCCCAAAAGATATTGATATAGTAACAGGAGGTTTTCCTTGTCAAGATTTCTCTATTGCGGGCAAAAGGCAGGGCTTTGCATCGCAAAAAAGTCATACTGGAGGAAAATTGGATATCGGTGCGCCATCTATTGAAAGTAGGGGGCAGTTGTATATGTGGATGCGAGATGTAATATCTATAACCAAACCTAAATTATTTATTGCAGAAAACGTAAAAGGGTTAGCTGATTTGGCAGATGTTAAGGAGATTATTGAGCGAGATTTTGCCAATACCTGCAATTCGGGATATGTAGTAATTCCAGCCCAAGTACTCTATGCTGCTGACTATGGTGTGCCACAATCTCGCAGTCGAGTAATATTTTTCGGATTTAAGAAGAGTGCCTTAAGAAAACAAGCTTTAGAAGCTTTGACAAGTGAGATGATTCCAGTGAAGTATAACCCTTATCCTGTTAAAACTCATGGAATTGACAATATGCCATATGTTACCTGTAACGATGCTTTTATCAACTTAGATGAACCGGATATTTCGCTTGATTTATCGCAGAAGATATACTCGAAAGCAAAATTTATGGGCTCTCATTGTCAAGGACAAACGGAGATTAAATTGGATTCGATTGGCCCAACTATTCGAGCAGAACATCACGGCAATATTGAGTACAGAAGACTCTCGGCAGAGCATGGCGGAAAACATACCGATGAACTTGCCAAAGGTTTAATAGAACGAAGATTGACCGTTAGAGAGTGTGCACGAATACAGACATTTCCAGATGACTATGAGTTTATTATTCCTAAAAGTGAAAGTCAGCCATCGTTGAGCTCCAGTGATGCATACAAGATTATAGGCAATGCTGTTCCTTGTGTTTTGGCATATAACATTGCTAAGAATATAGCAGATAAGTGGAACTTATACTTTAAATAATGATAGTCTTAGATAATCCCAAGCCGACAATTAAAGAGTTTAGGGAGTTGATGGGTAATGTTGATAAACATTTAAATCATAGCGCCAACAATAATTCATCATATTTCCTTAAACGCAGTGGTACCGATTTGGAAAAGGATGTCCGAGATGCTGCAATAGAGTGCGCCAAGCATACAAAATTTGAGGGTAGTATTCAATTGGTGTCGGGAATCTCTTTCCCTGATATAATTGCGTCTAAATATTTTGGGATTGAGGTAAAGAGCACTCTTTCGAATAATTGGAAAACAATTGGAAATTCGATCTTGGAAACAACAAGGGTTGATGAGATTGAAAGGGTGTTCTTAACTTTTGGCAAATTGGGTCAGCCTGTTGAATTTCTATCGCGACCATACGAGGAGTGTTTGTCGGGTGTCGCCGTTACTCATTATCCAAGATATCAAATAGATATGTCGCTTAAAGATGGTGAATCAATATTTGATAAGATGGGTATTGGGTATGATGAGTTTCGCAGTATGCCAAATCCAGTAACATCTGTTGCTGAATACTATAAATCTCAACTAAAGCAGGGGGAAAGTTTGTGGTGGGCAGGAGGTAAAAATGAATCAATACCAATAACTGCAAGATTGTGGCGAACTTTGAAAGCATCTGAAAAGGATGAGTTAGAAGCCACCATATATGTCTACTTCCCAGAAACAATTATGTCGAGAAATCAATTTAAGTACGACAGAGCTACATTGTGGTTAGCTACGCAAAAGGGAATAATCAATGCCAATGTGCGAGATTCGTTCTCGTCTGGAGGTAGAGAGATGATGAAAACTATAGATGGTCGCTATGTGGAAATGCCTGCAGTATTTAGAAAAATAGCTGAGCATATAGACTATATTGGGGAAATATTAGCGTTTACACCATCTTCTATATTTATTGATAATTGGGGTGGAAAAATCCATTCAAATAGGGTAAAGCAATGGATAAACCTCGTCATAAGTGAAACAAATGATTTATCTATGAGGAGAAATGCAAAAGGTGTATTGGAAAAGATATTTTACGATGCAGATTTGTTATGATGTTTGTTGCTGTTTGCATATGTGAAGTAGGTAATCGTTTGAAGAAAAAGGTTTTAGCTTGCGGCTAAAACCTTTTTCGTTTATTCAAAGAAGCGGTCGTCGAAGTTTACCAAATATACTCGTTCGGTGGCGCGAGTTATGGCTGTGTAGAGCCAGCGCAACATATCTTTCGACATTGGCTCATCGCCAAAGATGCAACGGTCTATAAATACCGCCTTCCATTGGCCACCCTGTGCCTTATGGCAGGTTACGGCGTAGGCAAACTTTACCTGCATAGCGTTGAAGTGGGGATTTTCGCGTATCGCTCTGTAACGCTTGCCTTTAGCCTTAATATCTTCGTAGTCCTTCTCCACTTCGTAGAAGAGTTTTAGGCTCTGCTCACGGGTTAGTGATGGCGACTCGGAAGATAGGGTGTCGAGCAATACTTTGACCTCCATCTCATAGTCATCGTAGTCGGGAAACTGCAGCACAGCATCAATAAATCTGAAGCCGTAGAAGTCCTCATATCGGCGTATACGCTTTAGGCGTGCCACATCGCCATTTGCCACAAACGACATAGGCGACTTCTCATCGCGCTCGGCATAGTGATAGTTGTTCTTCACGATCATCAACATATCGCCACTCTCAATCTCCTCTTCTGCCGAGAGATTGTAGCGGCGTATGCCCTCGTTGTAGCGGTTGGCACGCTTGTTAGAGCGGGTGATTACGATTGTCTCATCACGGCCATATCTGTCGTAGCAATCTTGCAGTGTCTCAAGGAGTTCGCTGCCCTCCACGCGCCGAAAATCGGGGTGCGTAAGGTCGAACTTGGGGATTTCGTAAATCCTATTTTCGAGCATACAGCGTAGCATCGTGGCATTGAACAGAATACCCGAATCTTGCGACTGGCGCACCACCTCGTCCATAGTGCCATACTTGACATCGCCATATGGTAGCAACTCGTGAGGGTCGAGTGCAGGGCTGAAGTCATCGCCTACGGGAGGTAGCTGTGCATCGTCGCCAACAAGCATCAAGCGGCACTTCTTGCCTGTGCGGACATATTGTATTAGGTCATCGAGGAGGTTGCCTGTACCGAATACAGCACCCTCGGCAGCGTGTGCCGAGAGCATAGATGCCTCGTCTACGATAAATATGGCCTCCTTCTCGCGATTGTAGTCCAACGAAAATTTTGAGTCGATATCGGCTATCGAGCGCTCGCGATAAATCTTCTTGTGGATAGTATATGCCGTCTCGCCGGAGTAGCGTGTAAGCACTTTTGCGGCACGCCCCGTAGGGGCGAGTAGTATAGGTTTGATTCCCAACTCTTTAAGCGCTGCAACAAAGGCGGCGATTATCGTTGTCTTGCCCGTGCCGGCGTAGCCATTGAGCAAAAATATTCGCTCGTGCTCCTCAGACGAAAGCCACTCCGACAACTTTTCTATGATTTTTTTTTGATTAAAAGTTGCTTCGAACGATAATTTTGCGTAAATTTGATGCGAAATATGTGTGCTAAGCATAGCGCTCTATATTTTTTAACTTTGTAAAACTGGATACAAACTTAAAAATAAATAATCAAAAATGAAAAAAGTATTACAGATTTTGTTGCTAGTAGCCATTGTTGGCTTAGTCTATTGGATCTATGGTATGATTGAGACTCCCGTGAAGTTCGAGCAGCACTTCCACCAGCGCGAGGCAGCTGTTATCGAGGCTGAGGAGTATATCGTACCCCTTGTGCAGGCTTATCGTGATGCTAACCCCAAGAAGGAGTTTACTACTAACTGGGACGAGCTTATCGATTTCGCATTGAACGGCACTGTTGAGTATCGTAGCCAGATCTACGATGAGAACAACTTGGAGAATGCTGCAATCCTCGCAGAGCTTCGCAAGGACAAGAACTGGAAGAACGAGCGCGTTGTGGCTGTCCCTGCTCGCGACACCCTCTTTGATGATGCTCTTGGCACTTGCCGTCTTACCGAGGAGCAGATCAAGAACCTTCGTTATATCCCCTTCACCGACAATGTAGAGTTTGAGCTCGACACCGCAACTTATGAGTTGGGTACCTACAAGACTCACCTTATCCGTTGCCACGCTCCCTACATCAAGTTTATCGATGTCGAGACCTACAATCAGGAGTTCTGGAACAAGCTCGACGAGAAGTTCAACCTCTTCATCAACCACTCTGAGGCTTCTGAGGACTTCAAGAAGATGAAGGCCGATGGTTTGAAGAAGACCGTTACCAAGGAGGAGAAGTACAAGATTGGCTCGGCTCACCCCATCGATATGGATTTGGAGTTCTTCGGTGTTACCTTCGGTAGCCTTGAGGAGCCTACCAACGAGGCTGGTAACTGGAGCGCTAAGGGTAACTAATGACAACCCATAATAGTAAAAATAAAGTGTCCATCCGCCTTGAGTCGGGTGGACACTCTTTTTCCGAGGAGCAGCTAAGCCAGGCTCTCGCATCGGGAGAGGGTGTCGAGGTGGAGATAATCACACCTCGCACTACGCTTATGCCCGCCGAGGCTCGCCTTGCGCCTGCCGAGGTGCTGCGTATGGCTGGCCTTGCACCCCTCGCTACGGAGTGCGCCGTAGAGTCGGTGGCTGTTGATGGTAGGGTAGCAGTGATGGCCATAGATAGTGCGTTGTACGCTCGTCTTAGCGGGTGTTCTGTCGCTTACCTGTCGCCATTAGCCTCGGTAGATTGCTCGCGTGAGGGTGTGATGCTCAACCTTATCGGCTCGGTGCTATATCTCCATATTGTCGAGGGTGGGGTGTTGCGTGTTGCCGAGGCGTTACCCGTAGCGACAGATGCCGATATCCTCTACTATCTTGAGCGCTTCAACGAGGTATACCTTATATATAATAGAGCTGTATATATCAAGGGTGATGACCGCCTTGCGCCCATCGTCCGAAGAGTTTTTAAGAGTGTAATATGCGAATAATAAGCGGAAAATATCGTGGCCGTACCATTGTGCCACCTCGTAACCTTAGAGCTCGTCCTACAACCGACTTTGCCAAGGAGAATCTGTTTAATGTCCTTGTCAATCTTGTAGACTTTGAGGAGCTCGATGTTCTCGACCTATTTTCGGGTACGGGCTCTATTAGCTATGAGTTTGCCTCGCGCGAAGCACATAGCGTAACCTCTGTCGAGGTGAATAGCGTTCACCATAACTTTATACGCCAGACTGCCCGCGACCTAAAATTTGAGAATTTCTTTGCTGTGAAGGCAAATGTTTTCCTTTATCTGAAGAGTTGCACCAAGCAATTCGACCTGATTTTCTCGGATGCTCCCTATGACTTGGAGGGTAGCGAGGAGGTTATCAAACTTGTTTTTGAGCGAAATCTGCTCCGTGAGGGCGGAATGCTCATCTTTGAGCACTCAAAAGAGAAGAATTTCTCGGAATATGAAAACTTTTGGCAATTAAGAAGTTACGGTAGTGTGCAGTTTTCGTTCTTCAAAAAAGATTAATTTTTTTTTGAAAAAAGTTGCAAAAATATTTGCAGGTTACAAAATTTGTAGTACCTTTGCAATCGCAATCGGGAAACAAAAGCCCGGTAGCAAGGTTCTAAAAATCTTGGTGCGTTAGTTCAGCTGGTTAGAATACGTGCCTGTCACGCACGGGGTCAGGGGTTCGAGTCCCCTACGCACCGCCAAATTTCAAACAACGAAGCCACTTGTAAAAGTGGCTTTTGTTTTTTTTGTATATATGGCTTTATGAATGAACTCATAGCTCATATATACAAAATAGTTAGCCTCGCATAAGCGAGGCTTTGTTGTTTGAAACTTGGTGTGGTGTTTGGGCGCTGCTCACGATTTACGGGGTTGAGCCGATATGATAGTGATTTATTGCTCGGCCTTCAGCCTGCGCTTTTTTTTTATCAGGTATCGGCTCTACGGCTTAAACCGCATCGAAATGCGGTTAGCCGTTCGAGTCCCCTACGCACCGCCAGGAAAGATGATCGAAAGGTCATCTTTTTTTTGTTTGTACGCGAGAGGTGTAGAGCGGTGCTCTATCGTATTTGCCTACGGCAATAACACCTCTCGCAACCACTCACCATATTCGGTGCGTAGCGGTACTCTCAGTAGTTGGGGTTGAGCCGATGTTATAGCGATTTATTGCTCGGCCTTTAGCCTGCGCTTTTTTTTATAAGGTATCGGCTCTACGGCTTAAACCGCATCGAAATGCGGTTAGCCGTTCGAGTCCCTACGCACCGCCAAGAAAGATGATCGAAAGGTCATCTTTTTTTTGTTTGTAGGCGAGAGGTGTAGAGCGATGCTCTACCACGATAGATGCTCGCTCACTTGATACATATACACTCACCACACATAGCAGCCGTAGGTTGCCCAGCCTTCACCAATACAAAAACACAGCGGTCAGTCCGATAACACATTTATACCCACCACTCCAATAAGAAATATACAGGGGGTCGAACGATGCATATATAAGATATGCATCGTCGCCGCATAAAATTGTTTAATTCAGAAGAACAATTTTATCGGCAACCCCGCCCAGAACTCACGCCACCGAAGCGGGATATATCGAAGCGAAGGCTTTAAGAGCATTAGCTCAGTGGGGTGAGTGGATTGTGGCGATGGAGCTTGCACACTTGATACATATCCACTCGCCACACTCAGCAACCGCAGGTTGTTAAGCCTTCACCAATACAAAAAAAACGGCGTTCAGTCCGCAAACACATTTCTAAACGCCAAAAATAAAAAGCCAGGGGGTCGAACGATGCATATATATGATATGCATCGTCGCCGAATAAAATTGTTGAATTCATAAGAACAATTTTATCGGCAACCCTGCCCAAAACTCGCGCCACCGAAGCGGGATATATCAAAGCGAAGGCTTTAAGAGTATTAGCTCAGTGGGGAGTGTAGATGTGATTGGGAAGCTTGCTTACTATATCACATTGGCACGCCACACTCAGCAACCGCAGGTTGCCCTGCCTTCGCTAACACAAAAAAACAGCGGTCAGTCCGCAAACACATTTATAACCACCACTCCAATGAGAAATAGCCAGGGGGTCGAACGATGCATATATAAGATATGCATCGTCGCCGAATAAAATTGTTGAATTCAGAAGAACAATTTTATCGGCAACCCCGCCCCAAACTCACCGCCACCGAAATGGGATATATCAAAGCGAAGGCTTTTATAGCTTTAGCTCAGTGGGGTGTGTGGATTGTGGCGAGGGAGCTCGCTCACTTGAAACATATCCACTCACCACACATAGCAACCGCAGGTTGCCCAGCCTTCGCTAAAACAAAAAAAACAGCGGTCAGTCCGATAACGCATTTATGACTACCACTCCAATAAGAGATATACAGGGGGTCGAACGATGCATATTTAAGATATGCATCGTCGCCGAATAAAATTGTTGAATTCAGAAGAACAATTTTATCGGCAACCCCGCCCCAAACTCACCGCCACCGAAATGGGATATATCAAAGCGAAGGCTTTTATAGCTTTAGCTCAGTGGGGTGTGTGGATTGTGGCGAGGGAGCTCGCTCACTTGAAACAAATCCACTCACCACACTCAGCAACCGTAGGTTGCCAAGCCTTCGCTAAAACAAAAAAAACAGCGGTATGTCCGAAAAGAGACAAACCGCTGCAAGAGTGGAGGTGGCGGGGGTCGAACCCGCGTCCAAACAAGGAACCCCAAAGCTTTCTACACGCTTAGTCGACCATTTAATCCTTCTACTCCGGCCAGGCAGGCGACAGCCAAACCAGAGTCCCAGCCTCTAAATCTCGCACGATAACCGAGGCACATACCGCGCTATCTCTTAATTGATGATACCCCGTATGAAGATGTGTTAAAGAGCGGAACACGCCTTCGGGATACTCGTCGCACAACCTCCTTGGGTCACGCGATTAAGCCAATTTTCCCTGAAAATTAGGCAGCGAGTGCGTAGCTATTATTGCCATTTGTAGTTTGAGTGTTGCGATTAACGAGACCCCACACAAGGCTCGGCGTGCTTACAATCGAATTCTACCTGCTGTCAAAACCGGTCACCCCCTTTTTTTGAGGTGGATGTCATCCGCCTCAAAAAAGGGGCAAACGACATCTTAATGCAGTACGAATCATCGTAGCGGCATCTGTGGCAATTCAAATGCGGTGCAAATTTAGTAATTTTTTGTGGAATATAAAAATTATTGTTAAATTTGCTATCTCAATACAGCGAACAAGATGGATACAAAGAGAGTTATAGAGCTTAAGGGCGTATCGGTATATCACGGTGGTAATTCGAAGCGTGATAGGCTGCAGAGCGACCTTATCCTTAAGGATGTAAACCTTGTTATCAACGAGGGTGAGTTTGTCTATTTTATTGGCCGTGTCGGCACAGGCAAGAGTACGCTCCTAAAGACACTCTATGGCGAGGTAGACCTCTATGAGGGTGAGGCTACGGTTGTTGGCTTCGACCTACGCACTATTCGCCGTAAGCAGATTCCCTATCTTCGTCGCTCTATCGGTATTGTTTTTCAGGACTTCCAATTGCTCACCGACCGCAATGTCTTTCTCAACCTCTATGATGTGATGCGTGCTACCGGCAACCGCCGTGAGGAGGATATTCGCCGCCGTATTGACGAGGTGCTGACCCTTGTGGGCCTTGAGCATAAGGCATATAAGATGCCCTTCGAGCTCTCGGGTGGCGAGCAGCAGCGCTTGACCATTGCGCGTGCCCTGCTCAATAAGCCCCGCCTAATTCTTGCTGATGAACCTACTGGAAATCTCGACCCCGTAACTGCTGAGGGCATTATGGATATCTTCCGCAAGATTTCGGAGAGTGGCACTGCCGTAGTGATGTCCACGCACAATATCTCGCTTATCGAGCAGTACCCATCACGCACTATTCTTTTTGCTCAGGGCCATATCACCGAGGTCGATGTCGATAAGTTGCTTCAAGAGGAGTAATCTTTGTTTTGATACAAGGTAGGTTCTATAAATTATGTCGAGTTGATTTTGGAGGTTATTTTGTTTAGATTTCTTATTTGTTATGAGGGCGCAATGCGGGCATTGTAACCGAGTAAAAATGAGAAATATATCGAAATAAGCCCAAAAGCGACCGAAACAGAGTCTGCCGACAGTGAATAACTTATTTACTAATTTATAGAACATACCGCAATATTATTTCACCCTTCGCTCGTTTGCGGAGGGTGATTTTTTGTATTCTGCACGAACAATGTCCCCGAAGAGTGTTGTTCGTTTCGGAAATTTTTCTTAAATTTGTAATGTCGAAATAGTGGCTATCTGTGCTACTTTTTCGGCGGACATATTTTACGAAAGTGTTTTTCGCAGTCCTAAAATGGAAATGTGGTAGTTTTCAATGCGATAGGATAACGGACAGCACTCATTTCTTGTATAGCTATGCGGCTATGCACGGTCTGTGCATATTCCCATACTATCCAAGTGTGGGGCATTGTATCGTTTATTATCGCAGGGTTTTACCACAACCTCCATTTTGATAAACGGAAAATCAACTCCACACTTTCTTTTTTTATTAATCCACCGCATAGGAGTTGATACGGTAATAATGTTAAAACTTATATTAGTATGAAAAATTTACTTTTACTTTTAGCTCTCATGTGCATTATTACTACATCGTGTGAGGAGAGTGGAATTGAAGGACCTAACAATCCTATCGAACAACCTGGAGACGAAAATGGCAACATTGATACGCCAATCGAATGTGGCGACAATGAAATTTTGTACACAACGAAATACGGTTATCCGATAGAATTGAATATTACTGATGGTTTTGGTGGAAACCTAATGTCAAATACCTACGAAAATGGTTATGGTAGAATCACCTTTGACGATGATGTGATTTACATTCCAAAAAGAGCGTTTTTGGATTGCACGGCAATAACAACAATTATTCTCCCTAATAGTCTATCGGCAATTGGAGAGTCTGCATTCTATGATTGCGACTCGCTGACAAGTATTACTATCCCCGATGGCGTAACTTCGATTGGATATAAAGCATTCGATGGTTGCGACTCGCTGACAAGTATTACCATTCCCGATAGCGTAACTAAGATTGGATATGACGCATTCAATAATTGCGACTCGCTGACAAGTTTTTATGGTGGATTGGCATCAGAAGATAATCGTTGTCTAATTATTGATGGAGAACTGTTGGTATTTACGGATGTAGGTTTAACTGAATATTCTATCCCTGATGGCGTAACTACGATTGGAGAGTGGGTATTCGCAGGTTGCGACTCGCTGACAAGTATTACTATTCCCGATAGTGTGATTACGATTGTAGGGTATGCATTCTCTGGTTGCGACTCGCTGACAAGTATTACTATTCCCGATAGCGTAACTTCGATTGGAAATGCAGCATTCCAACATTGCATCTCGCTTGCAAGTGTAACTATTCCTAACAGCGTAACGACGATTGGATATGATGCATTCAGAAGTTGCACCTCGCTAAAAGCGGTATATTGCAAGGCTACAACTCCACCTACTGGGCGTTCTGGTATGTTCTATGGCAACGCCTCTGGTCGTCTGATTTATGTACCTGCTGAATCGGTAGATATATATAAAACAACTTCATACTGGGATGATTATGAAGATTATATAATTGCATCATCTGATTTTTAGAATAACCCTATTTAAATTCTATTTTTATGAAGCCGAGTAATAAAGTGTTTATACTAAGAACGATTAAAGTTATAGAGCAGTATGAAAATGTAAAGAATCAACTTGATTGTAGTTATTCAAGGACATTGTTTATAAATTGTTGTGTGGGACTTCTTTTGCTGAGCAAGGAGATAGCTTATAAGCAATTGCCTAATAGTAAAAGAAGTATGATTGATTGGGGAATAAAGATAGATAAGAATGATAACAAAATTGGGAAATGTTCACCACATATTTCTCCCAAGCAAATTACTCGCCATCTGCGTAATTCAATTTCCCACGGTAATTTTGATTTTGCTGTCGAAGATGGTTTATCAATTCCGATAAATCATATTAACTTCGAGGATTATGATGTGAATGGAAACTTGACATTTCAAGCATTAATCCCGTTTAGTGAATTCCAAGCATTTGTGCTTAAACTATCAAAAGAAGCACTAATGATTCTTGATAAGAATAAGTGATAAATTTTCATTAGAGGCTGACTATAGTCCTTACGGACTTTTTAGTCAGCCTCTTTCTGTATATAGGTATTACTATTACTTCTCGACAAAGACTTGGAAGATCATCGGTGAGTACGATGGAATCTCTGTGGCGGTGGTTGTGATTGTCGTTGTGTTGGTGTTGCTGGGGACATAGTTATAACCGTAGTAGTAGGGGTTATAGCCATAGTAGCCCGAATTGTACATACTGCCGTAGCCGTAGCCATACATACTATTCATATAGCTCATATAGTTGTAGTAGTTGGCATAGTCGATTGCGCTGGTGTCGCCCGTGGTTGTCGATGTGTGAGCTCCCACCTGACCCGAAATGCCGTAGGCGTAGGTCGATACGGTGAGGATTGTGGCCCACTGACCACGGCGGAGTGTAGGTAGAGCATAGTTCCACGCCAAGATATAGTCGTTCTCCAAGGGCTCCTTAGTCTCGAATGACAGTGCCTCGCCTGCCTCGCCTACATCGCCAAAGACAATCTCGCGTACCTCGTCAATATTCGTGTCGAAGACATAGCCATCGAGGAAACGACCGATATACCAGACATTTGCCGTTGCCTTGGTCTTTAGTGAGTCTGCCTCCAAAACCTCATCGTAGGTGATGCCCTCGCCAAAGCGCTCGACCAGCGCCTCGTTGATGCGGCGGTCGATGTCGGCAAGTGTCGATGTGCCGTAAATCTTGCCCTTATCGTAGCCGTTCTCGCTGGGGTACATCAAGGTGTCAACACCGATAGTGTTATAATCAAAGGTGTTGCGTGCAGGTGAGTAGGCATAGTTGACATAGAGCTGTGCAAGGGTGTCGATAGGCTGGTGCCAACGGCCGTCGAAGAACTCCAAGGGGCGTGTATCGACCTCCTCTTCGCCCTCCTCGCTATCGGCGCGTGTTATGCGGCGGCGCATACTCTTCTCGGCACTCTCTGCATCCTCCTTGGGCTCTGCCTTATGCTCGGTGCAGAGGCCACCGTTGATATTGGCAAACGAATCTACGCGGTTGCCCTCATAGGCCACAGGGTTGGTAATATGGCCATAAACCATCATATCCACAATTGCGGGCTTGTCGCCATCAAGCTCATACTGGCCTTCGTAACCGCCATCTGCCGTGCCACCCGTATTGCTTGATGTTACGGTCGAGGGAAGATAGAGGCGTAGGCGTGTGCCATAGCGAGCCTCAAACTCCTCATCGCCAATCTTCAGCTTGTTGAAGATGGCGAGGTAGCTACCCTCAAGAAGCGTATGAGAGTCCTTGCCACTGAAGCGGAAAACGGGGGTGTAGTGGGTGTGGTTGTTGTAGGTATTCTGTTGCAAGGCAAGCTCCCAACTACGGGTCTCGCAGACATTGCCCTGAAGGTCGCGTGCTGTGAAATCTACCCACAGCCAAGCATCCTTGCCCGTAATGGGTAGCGAGTCCTGAACACCTCGGTCGAGAATCTCTACATAGTAGCCACCCTCCTCCTGATAGTTCTCCAAAAGTTCGGGGTGATACTTCTCAATCCACGCCTTTAGCGAGCGTTGCTCAATCTCTGTGGCGCTCATCGTAGGCTCCTTGACGCAGGCAAAACTAAGGACAATGCCCGCTACTATGATTAGATATTTCGTTATGTTCTTCATATTCTGCTAATTGTTCGTTACGCTAAGGATATTAATAACCCACATTACGGCCGATTTCGCTGGCACCATACCTACATAGTTGTTGCCGTTGGCCTTGGGGAATGTCATATAAATCTCTACGGTGTCGCCCTCTTTACATTCGGGCAACGCCTCCTCCAAACCCTTCAAAATCTCGCTCTCGCCAATGGTAATCTCCAATGGGTCGGTGGTCCACTCATAAGAGGTGTTGAGACCCAATTTCTTCAACTCTTCAATCTGAGACTCTTCGTTGGTGGCGTAGAGTTCTGTGAGTGATGGCTTGGAGCCTGAGAATATATATGCCGAGTAGTAGATTTCGATTGTAGAACCCCAATCTACGGTAGGCTTATCCTGACGACCCTCCTCATAACGAGTGGCGATATAGCGGTAGAGGTCCAATCCCCACTGCTCGTAATATTGTGGCTCGTTGTCGAGTGATGCCGATATCTCCGATTCGGGTATTAGGCGTGGTGAGTGCGACCTCGTTAGATAGTTTGATATTGAGGTCTGCTGCGAGGTTAGCACCGTGTCGGTGTCGTTACTGCACGATACAACGAATAGGGTAGCGACCAGCGCAACCACCCAGAAAGCTATGTTTCTCTTCGTTCTCATATACATATAATCGTGCAAATTTAACAATTATTTTGCAACCTCGCTATTTTATTTTCGAAAATTTTAGTTTTGCCTTAGTCCAAAGGACTATAACTGCTTAAGCGCCATACGCACAGCCTCCTCTACGGGCATCGATGGCGACTCTTTGAATAGCGCTGTGAGCACCTTCTCCGAGGCGGCCTTCTGGAAACCGAGCATCTGCAATGCTGCCAACGCCTCGTCGTAGCTCTCCGAGCGCGACTGCTTAGCTGCGGGCGATAACATAAGGTCGCTGGCGCCAAGCTCTATCATCTTGCCCGAAAGCTCTACGATAATCTTCTGCGCGGTCTTCAAGCCTAAACCCTTGACATTCTTGAGTAGTACGGCATTTTCGGTTGCGATGATATTCTGCAACTCGCGAGGTGAGTAGGTCGAAAGAATCATTCGTGCAGTGTTGCCACCTACGCCCGATACGCTGATAAGCTGGCGGAAGAGCTCACGCTCGACCTTTGTCGAGAAGCCGAAGAGTTGCTGTTGGTCTTCGCGCACCACGAAGTGAACATAGAGGCGAACACTCTCCTCGTGCTCGATTTCGGAGTAGGTGTTAAGCGAAATGTTGATATAATAGCCAACTCCGGCAGCCTCAATTATGGCGTATGTTGGGGCGAGTTCGGCGACACGACCAGATATATATTCGTACATAGAGCTAAATTTTATCTTAAAAACTTTTACAAAAGTAAATAAATTTTCATATCTTTGTGTTTTGAAACTGAAAATTAACTAAAAACTGAGTATAAAATTATGAAAAAATCACTTTTGTTTGCCCTCTCGCTATCGGCAATGCTCGTAGCTTGTGGTGGTAATGAGAAGCAGGAGCCCGCAGTAGAGGCTGGGGTACAGGAGGCTGGTTCGGTTGAGTGCGTGGCAAGTGGAGATGTTGTATTTATCGACCTCGACTATATGATGGCAACAAGTGCCCTCTATGCTAAGGAGGGTAAGAGCCTTGAGGATAAGATGGCTGCATTCCAGACCAAGATGACCACCTCGCAGGAGTCGTGGGCAAAGAAGGAGCAGGGTCTTGCTGCCGAGTATAGCAAGTTGGAGAAGGACGCCGCTAAGCTTCAGGAGGATTATCAGAAGGGTCTTATCACCACTTTGAACGCACAGCAGAAGCAGCAGGAGTTGCAGGATAAGGGCGCAAAGATTCAGAGCCGAGTAAACAACCTTCAGGCTACTATGCAGTCTGAGGCTCAGACTCTTCAGACCGAGGAGCAGGCTTTGGCCGAGGAGCAGATGGTGTTGATGAACAAGTTCCAGGATCTCACTCGCCGTGCTATCGCCGAGATTAACGCCGATGGTCGCTACAAGATGATTCTCAACGCTGTTTCGGTTGTTGATGCCGATCCTACGCTCAATATCTCAGACCTCGTTCTTAAGAAGGTTGATGAGCTCTACGCTGCTGATAGCGCCGATGCTGAGTAAATTAAAAGACTAAATAATCTAAATTGCCGATTTACATTTGTAAGTCGGTAATTTTTTTACTACCTTCGCATATTATTTTGATAATAATTCGGATGTGGCGATTGTCGCCCTCCGAAAAGTTGATGATAAACCTTAGAAGATAGATTTACGATGGGATTTATACCTTTCACATTTGTCGACCTTATTGATATTATTCTCGTGTCGTCGTTGCTCTATATGCTCTTCCGTGCTATGAAGGGCACCAGCGCACCCTATATCATTACAGGTATCTTTATGATTTACCTGCTGTGGATTCTCGTCACGACATTCAACCTCGTGCTCTTCTCGACAATCCTCGGACAGATTATCTCGGTCGGTGTAATAGCTATTATCATCATCTTCCAACCTGAGATTCGCCACTTTTTGCAAGTTATTGGCCGTCAGCGTGGTAGGTTTGAGTTCCTCTCAAAGATTTTTAACTTCCGCAACCGCAAGCAACAAGATGATATCGACCTCCAGCCTATCGTTCAGGCTTGTCAGGAGATGGGTGCTGAGAAGGTCGGCGCACTTATCATCATCAAGCAGTCGAGCGACCTTAGTATCGTTGTCGAGAGCGGTATTGCCATTGATGCTCAGGTCTCAACACCTCTTTTGGAGAATATCTTCTTTAAGAATGCTCCGCTTCACGATGGTGGCGTTGTTATCAACGGCAGTAGGGTTGTTGCCGCCAAGTGCGTGCTTCCCTCAACTCAGCAGGAGGTACCTAAATCTTACGGTATGCGCCACCGTGCAGCTCTCGGTATGAGTGAGGTTTCCGATGCTATTGTGATTGCCGTATCGGAGGAGACGGGTGGCATCTCTGTTGCGCACGACTCCGTCATTAAGCGCAATATCGAGCCTCATATGCTTGCGCAGACCATTCGCCGAATGATGCACAAGAATGATTTGAAACAGCAAGAAAACTAATTTCTTGTGATAAGGGGTCTACTTCGGCCTCTCAGTCAGAAGCCCGAATGGGAAATACATCAAGTATGTCCCATCCGGGCTTCTTCGTGTCGAGACCAAATTAGACCCCTTCTGACAAGAAATTGGCTGATTGCTGACTGGAAGGAGGTCTATTAGTGAGTTTAAGGAGTGTAGTGAGGTTAGGGATAAATGTTGGTAGTGCTCTTCCCTAACTTCTCTAAATTGCCTAATTTCACTATACTCTCTTTATTAATGCGCCCCTTTGACCCCCTGGGGCTATTGCCCGCAGGCGGAACGCCTGCTATCGGTGGCGCTCATTCCCTCCTCCGCATACCGCACTCCTTAGAGCACGATGAGCAGCGCGACTTATCGCGACAGCGGAAGAAGCTCCATATTCTCTGAAAGGCTGCCAAGACAACTGCAAAGCAGACGATGGCAACAACAATATCTTGCCAGTTCATACTATACGAAGAGTTGTGTTATATGAAATGCCAACCACGCTACCACCCAGGCAATACCTGTATTATATAGTGCTGAGCCGAGCGCCCACTTCCAGTTAAGTTCCGATACAATAGCCATAATCGTGGCTATACAGGGTAGGTAGAGCAACGCAAAGATTAGGAAAGCGACTGCCGTAGGCGTAGACATACTACCTGCAATACGCTCGCTGACGCTCTCCGAGAGTTCATCATCGGATGCCGGAGCCTTGTCGCCGGGCTGAGCATATAGCACATTCATCGTGCTCACTACAATCTCCTTTGCGGGTATTCCGGAGAGTAGTGCCACCGATGCCTCCCACTCCATATCCATAGGCGCAAATATTGGCTCACAGAACTTGCCGATATAGCCCATATACGATAGCTCATAGTTTGGCGCATTGACATCATCGTTGTTATACTTTGGGCGAGGATAGTAGCTTAGCATCCAAACAATAATCGAGGCGATAAGAATCAATCCACCCATCTTGCGAAGATACTGCGCACACTTGCTCCACATATGTCTAACGGTGGTCTTGGCAGTAGGTACGCGGTAGGGTGCCAACTCCATAACAAAGGGTGCCTCCTGCTCGCGGAACATAAAGCGACGCATAAGTCGTGCCGAGACAACCGCCATAGCGATACCCAAAAGGTAGAGCAAGAAGAGTACCGTGCCGGCATAGTCGGCGAAGAATGTGCCAACAATCATCATAAAGATGGGCAGGCGGGCACTGCACGACATAAAGGGTACGACCATAATCGTGATTATGCGCGAGGTACGACACTCGATAGTACGGCATGCCATCACAGCGGGAACATTGCAACCAAAGCCCATAACCATCGGGATAAACGACTTGCCGTGAACGCCCATTCTGTGCATCACTCTATCCATAATAAAGGCTGCGCGAGCCAAATATCCCGAATCTTCAAGGAACGAGATAAAGAGGTAGAGGATCATAATATTGGGCAGGAAGACAAGCACGCTACCCACACCGCTGATTACACCATCGCAGAGCATATCGCGCAACGCACCCTCGCTCATAGCGCCGTGCACGGTGTCATAGAGCCAGGCAACGCCCATATCGATCCACTCCTGAGGGTATGCACCAAGTGCAAAGGTGCAGTAGAACATAAACCACATCAACGCCAAGAAGATGGGGAAGCCCCAGATGCGGTGTGTAACGATAGCATCTATCTTGTCGCCAATCGTATTGCGCGTGCGCTCGACAGCCTCGTAGGTCTCCTTCAACGCACCTGAGATAAAGCCATACTTCTGGTTGGCCAACGCAGTCTCTATATCCTCGTCGAGAGCCTCCTCGATATTGGTGCGGGCACGCTCTGCCATATCGTGCCATATCGTGTAGCGCGGTGATGATGCGAGCATCTTCTCTATCTCCTTGTCGCCCTCGATAAGTTTAAGGGCAAAATATCGAGGTGGAAAGAGTGCTGTTAGCTCCTCGCGGTGCTTGCGCATATCGCGGTTAAGAGGTTCGAGGTGCTCCTCGATAACCGAGCCGTAGCTGATATGGATATGTCGAACACGGGCATCGCGGTTCTCGTGAACAGCGATGATGCTGTCAAGCAACTCCTCGATGCCACGACCCGAAGGCGCTACGATAGGTACCATAGGAATACCAATCATCGAGGACAACGCCTCATGGTCAAACTTTGCCCCGCTACGCTCCAACTCATCGTACATATTCAGTGCGATAACCATCTTGGGGCTGATGTCGATAAGCTCTGTCGTGAGGTAGAGGTTGCGCTCAAGGTTCGATGCTACAATGGTGTTTACCACAACATCGGGTGTGCTCTCCTCCAAGTGCTGGCGCACATACTTCTCCTCGGGTGAGTATGCTGAGAGTGCGTATGTGCCCGGTAGGTCGGTAATCTCGATGGTGTAGCCCTTGTATTTGAGTGTGCCACGCTTGGCATCCACAGTAACACCACTATAATTGCCCACATGCTCGCTACGGCCACACAGGGTGTTGAAGAGCGAGGTCTTGCCCGAATTGGGGTTGCCAACCAGGCCTACGCTGATATGGTTGCTCTTCTGCTTAACGGCACGAAGCACAATATCGTCTTCGTTGTCTATGATGCTGCTGTCGGCCTCGGTTAGTTGCTCCGCCTCCTCGCGGGTCATCACTACGACCATCTCGGCCTCCTTGCGTCTTAGAGATATATCGTAGCCCATAATGTGGTACTCGATAGGGTCTTTCAGTGGCGCATCCAGCACGACGGTAACGCTCTGTCCTCGGACAAAGCCCATCTCCATAATACGGCGACGAAAACCGCCATAGCCCAAGACCTTGACTACGGTAGCCGTTTCGCCAGTTTTAAGTTCGCTGAGTCGCATATATAGTATTTCTTTATTATCTCGTTAATTCGCGACAAAGGTACTAATTATTTCTCCTGTAATCAATCCCTAAAAGTGGCTATTATGCACAATTTTAGTAGTTCCTACTAATGTTATCATACCCGAATACCAAGAAGAATATTGTCTAACCAAACCGATTGGGTGGTAAATAAAGACTCTTTTGAAGAATAATGTTTCGTTGATTAAATATTTTTATATATAGGTATTTATGCCCGATTTGGTGGAAAATCAATGAATTATGTGAAAAAAGTTGAATAAAATTTGCGGAAATCAAAAAATAATTTTATAACTTTGCAGTTGGAAAAAAAAACTTTTTAACACATTAACCGCTATGAAAAATTTAGTAGAGAACATTGCCGCTCAGTATGAGGCATTCGCAGCAAATGCAAATTTGCAGGTAGAGAAGAACAACAAGGCCGCAGGTACACGCGCTCGTAAGGCTGCTTTGGAGCTCACCAAGCTTTTGAAGGAGTTCCGCAAGGTATCTGTAGAGGAGGCCAAGAAATAACATTTCTTGTGATAAGGGGTCATTCTCGATCCATCACCAAAGTTGAGTGCCTCGGGCTGTACTAATGTGTACTATCCCGAGGCACTCTCTTTTGTGATGAGTCAAGCCTAACCCCTTCTGACAAGAAATTGATTTATCGTGAAAAGCCGCAATCTGCGGCACTCAATAAAGTTAACCACCGAGGGCTGTACTTCAGTACTATCCCCCGGTGGTTCCTTTTTACGATGTGCCACATCTCACGACTTTTGACAATAAATGTGTCGTGCAGGAAGGGAGTAGTCAAAGACCATTAGGCCCATAAGATTCTTTCTTATCGTCCTATTGTCTTATTTGTCTTATCGTCTTAAAAACTCTCTTTGCTCTCTGAACTTTGCTCTCAATAAAAACAGGAGGCTACCGCATATACGATAGCCTCCATTGTTTTTGGCAAACCGATTATTACTCTGCCTCAGGGCGCATAATAACCAAGGTGCGGTTGTTGTCCTTAAGGATGCGCTGAGCAAGTGCCTTAACATCCTCTACGGTAACGCTCTCAAGAACCTTGAGGTAGTCCTCCTTGTAGTTGTAACCCTCCTCATACCAGCGGTCGATAGCTGACATCCAGCCACTGTTGTTCTCCAAGACATTAGCGTAGTTCTTCTGCAAGAACTCCTTAGACTTAGCGATATCGTCTGCCAAAGGACCCTCCTCGGCAATCTTGCGGATCTCCTTGTCGCAGATCTCTACAAGCTCGTCAGCCAACTGCTCGTTGGTGTCGAATACGATAGCCATAAAGTACTTCTCAACGGGGTACTTCTCGACATCACCCTGAACGCTTACGCCATAGGTGCCGCCCTTCTCCTCGCGGATAGATACCAAGTAGCGTGAATCAAGAGCACGGCTCAAGAGCTCCATTGCCATACGGTTGCGAGCGTTATTCTCGTAGTCGCCAGTGTAAACAAGGCGAACAGATACCTTAGGCTGCTGCATAGCTGTGCGGAAGTCGTTGGTTACAACACCCTCAGCGAAGCGAACGCCATCATCAACAACAGCGTACTCTACCTTCTTAGAGGTGGGGAGTGAACCGATATACTTCTCTACAAGGGGCTTCAAAGTCTCAAGGTCTACATTACCTGCGATAACGAAGCGGAAGTCATCAGCATAGCCGTAGAGCTGTGAGTGTACAGACTGCAAAGCGGGGATGTTGAGAGCCTCGATCTGAGCACCAGAGGTGATCTGACGACGAGCGTGGTCGCCGTAGATAGTCTTCTGGAACTCCTTGCTTACGATGTAGGTGGGATCTGACTCCATATTCTTGAAGTAGGGAACATACATCTTCTTCATATTGTCCAAGTCGGTCTGGTCGAAGCGAGGAGCAGTGAAGTTGAGGTATATAAGCTGGAGGATAGTCTCGATATCCTTGGGTGAACCACCTGCCGATACGCTGTGCTCATAAGCACCTACACCGGTCTGTGCCCAAGCTGACTTGCCTGAGAGCTGCTTAGCAAGCTCGTTAGCAGAGAACTCCGAGATACCCGACTGACCCATAACCATCGAGAGGAACGAACCCTGATAGTAGTCAGCATCGCTGAGCAATGAGCAACCGCCCTTAGAAGTAGCGTTGATCATGACCTCGTCAGCCTTCAAAGTAGAGGGGCGAACAACAACGGTGATGCCATTCTTCAATACCCACTCAGTGTAGCCGAGCGACTCGTTGTAAGATGTAGACTTAACCTTAGAACCCTTGAACTTCTTTGCGGGGTCGATCAAAGGCTTCTTAACGGTGTTATCCTTGTAGGGCTCGATCTCGGCAACAGAAACCTCAGCGATGATAGCCTTAAGCTCCTCCTCGGTGGGGATTACAAGACCCTCCTTCTTGGGTGAACGAGCAAGGATAACGAGGTTCTCGTTGGGGCGAACAAGCTGTGAGTATGCCTGGTTGATCTGATCAACGGTGAGGCTGGTGATAAGAGCTTGGTCGATCTGCCACTCCATCTCAGGATCCATCATAGTGGTACCCTTAGAGTAGTTGTCGAGGTAACGCTCTGCATACTGACGGTTAGTTACATCGTTGCGGTTGGTGTACTGACGCTCTGCATAGCGCAACAACTCCTGCTGTGCACGCTCAAACTCACCTACGGTGAAGCCGTGGCGACGCATACGCTCCATCTCGGTGTAGATAGTGCGGAAAGCATCGAGGATACGACCCTCGTGAGCAGTTGCAGAGAATGCGGTAGACTCCATAGTGGGGCATATGCCGATGCCACCCTCCGACATGCCACCACCAAGGATGGGGGCGTCAGCCTTCTGAGCAATCTCCTCGAAACGAGCGTTCATCATCTGACCTACAAAGCTGTAGATAAGGTCGGTAGAGTAACCAATCATAGTACCCTTGAGCTCCTTGGGAAGAGCATCACGACGAGCAAACATCATCACGCTTGACTGAGTAAGCTCAGGATCAGAGAATACTGAGATGATAGGCTCCTCGGTAGCGGGCACGATGATAACCTCCTTCTGTGCAGCATCTGCGGGTGAAGCGGGGATATCGGCCATCAAGGTCTTAATCTTAGCCTCAATCTGATCAACATCGATATCACCAACGATTACGAGTGCCTGATACTCGGGACGATACCACTTCTTGTAGAAGTTCTCCAAAGAGGTGTGGTCAAACGACTCCAAGCCCTCAAGGTAACCGATAAGGTTGCGGTGCTCGTAGATAGAGCCCTTGAAGAGGTTGCGGAACATGTCGTTCTGGGCACGAAGCTGTGCGCCATCGCGAGTACGAAGCTCCTCCTTGATAACACCACGCTCCGAGTCAATCTCGGCGGGCTGCAAGGCGATGAACTGCGACCAGTCGTGGAGGATAAGAAGAGCGAGGTCTACATTCTCCTCATTAACGGGAAGGTCCATAACCATGTACTGGGTGCAATCCCAAGAGGTGAAGGCGTTGAGGTTCAAACCGAACTGAACACCGATGGTCTCAAGCTTCTCGATAAGCTGCTTGCCGGGAAGGTTCTTGGTACCGTTGAAAGCCATGTGCTCGAGGAAGTGAGCAAGACCCTGCTGGTCGTCTGCCTCCTGAACAGCACCTACATCGTGGTAGATGTAGAAGCTGGCCTGGCCCTTAGGCTTCTCATTGTGGCGAATGTAGTAGGTCATACCATTCTCAAGACGGCCTACGCGAACATTCGGATCTGCAGGCAGGGGTGCCATAGGGTCCTGCGCACAGAGGCTCGTAACACCAATCAAAAGTGCAACGAGTGAAAAGATAAGTTTACGCATAAGTTTGTAAATTAAATAATTATGTTAGTGAAAAATTTCTCGTTTGCTATTTTCGCCTAATAAATCAAGCAAATATACGATTTTTTGCTTAATTCGATGCTTTTTTCGCTATATTTTTTTTCTTATTCAGTAATAAGGGTTACTTATAAAGTAATACACGCCTACCAAACGCACGGTATATACATTTATTATGTGCGCTATGTGAAAATGTAAAAGACCAAAGCTTAGTTGAGGCTTAGGTCTTTACATTTCCGTAGTTTTGATGGGCGTTACTCCTCGCGCTTAAGGTCGCGTGTAGCGTTGATAATCTCGGTTGCGGTGCGCTGTGCCTTAACCAAACTGCTGATGCCAAAGGCAAGACCGATGATTAGTCCGACAGCACCGCCGATACCCACTGCAATATCGCCTGATTTCCAAATCTCGAAGCCCAAACTACCACCCCAAACAACCAGGAAGGGGAGAGAGAAGTAGAGCCACTGGATGTTCATTCGTTTGTAGCGAATCATCGTCTCGGCAATCTCTACGATGGTGTAGCGTGAGAAGTATTCATCGCGCAAATCCTTGCAAGTTAGCCACTCGGTGATAGCAGCGATAACAAGGAAGATGGCTGCAGCATAGCCATAAATAGGGTTAAAGCCGAGGAAGTGCATAGCCCAAATCATATAGGGCGTAAAGAGCAGTGCAAGCACGATAAAGAAGATGCTTCGGCGCAAAAGTTTGTTCGCCTTCTCGGTCATCGTTCTGCGCATCACACGCTCGGTAATCATACGCTCGGAGTTGAGCATATCCTTAAGTTTGGCGAGCTGGTCGCGCATATCGTTAAGTTCCTGATAATCTTTATTGTCGTTCATATCATTTCAAGTTATTCGTTAGACATATTCTTGAGTTGCTCCTTGATGCGGTAGAGCCTAACCGACACATTTTTTACCGAGATGCCGACAATCGAGGCTATCTCTTCGTAGCTCATATTTTCGAGCCACAGCAATACTATCGCTCTGTCGAATGGTTGCAGACGATGGATGCGCTTGTGTAGCATCTGCATCTGGCGGCTGTCGCTATCCTCGTCGGTGTAGAGGTTGCGGCTCATATCGAGTTTTAGCGATGATGAACGGCGCTTTGTGCGCTCCATCGAGATGCAGGTGTTGAGGCTGATGCGCCATATCCAAGTGGCGATATTGCTGCGATGCTCAAAGCCATCGAAGCCGTGCCACAGCTTTATAAGCACCTCTTGGAAGAGGTCATCTGCCTCATCGCTCGACTTAGCAAACATAAAGCACACGGAGTAAATCGTGCTTCGGTGTTCGCGAACTGTATTAGTAAATTCTCTCTCTTTCTCTGTCATAATTTTGTCTGTTAAATGGGCTTTTGGCCAATCCCTTTTACTCATTAGACGCCAATGGCACACAATTAACTACAAAATTACAAAAAATTATTGTTTTTATTTTCGCCTTAAGGGGTGTGGGGAAGATTCTTTTTCTTACCTTTGCATATAAATAAAGTATGGAATATGATAGAGATTACCACATATAAGTATCGCGTAGAGCCTCAGGATGTAGACTTTACGCTACACGCATCGGCAAGTGCGATTGTAAACTATATGCTCAATGTTGCTGGTCGTGATGCCCACAACAAAGGTTTCGGTGTCGAGGTGTTGCAGGATAGCTCGTTCACTTGGGTGTTGTTGCGCTTCTGCGTAGAGATTGACTACCGCCCTGAGCAGTACGAGGATATTGAGATTGATACCTGGATTTCGGACTTCAACCGCCTAACATCTACCCGTAACTTCCGTATGCGCATTGGCGATAGGGTTATAGCATCGGGCGTATCGCAGTGGTGCGTGCTCAATATGGAGACTCGCCAGTCGGTAGATATGTCGATGATGAAGGAGGCGCACGACAGGTTTATCGTGGCTGAGCCTTCGCCTATTGCTGCCCCCGTTCGTCTGCGTGCTATCGAGGCCGAGGCCTCTATCTCTCGCCCTGTGGTATATAGCGACATCGACTTCAACCGCCATATGAACACCCTGCGTTATGTAGACCTTATCTTCGATACATTGCCCCTTGAGCAGTTCGAGAAGGGCGATGCTATGCGATTGGATATCAACTTCTTGGCCGAGGCTCGCTATGGCGAGGTAGTGTCTGTTGGTTATCTCGACTCGGTTGGCGCTCGTCAGTTTGAGATTTCGTCAGATGCCGACAAGGTGTTGTGCCGAGCAAAGATAGAGTATAAGTAGTCCCTTTTAGCGCATAGTTTTATGGAACGCCGAAGGTTGAAGATAGCCATTGTTGGCCCTGCGCACCCATATCGCGGAGGTTTGGCATCTATTATGGAGACTATGGCCCGCGAGTTTCAGTCGCGAGGCTACGATGTCGATATTCTCACCTTCACACTCCAATACCCCTCGTTGCTCTTCCCCGGCAAGAGCCAAACGGTAGACACCCCTGCACCAAAAGATTTGCGTATTCGTAGAAGATTGTCTACAATCAACCCATTTTCGTGGTGGAGCGTGGGTCGTGAGCTACGACAAGCCGAGCCCGATATTGTATTGATGAAGTATTGGACACCATTTATGGCGCCCGCTTTCGGTACGGTGGCGCGTATTGCTCGCAAGAGAAGTAAAACCAAGGTTATCTGCCAGATAGATAATGTTGAGCCTCACGAACACCACATTGTCGATAAGCCATTTAATCGCTACTACCTAAGCTCGGTAGATGGCTTTATCTATATGTCGGAGCAGGTGCATAGTGAACTTAAAGCCTACACCTCAGCCCCTGCGCACTTCTCGCCACACCCTATGTTTGAACACTTTGGCGCAAGGGTAGACCGCACTGAGGCTTGCGAGCGACTCGGCCTTGACCCCAAGGTGCGCTATGCGATGTTTTTTGGTCTAATTCGTGATTACAAGGGGTTGGATACGCTGCTCGATGCTTGGCAAGAGTTTCGCCGAGATGGCCATAAGCTGTTGATTGCCGGAGAGTTCTACGCTTCGCGCGATAAGTATATGGAGCAAATCAAACGCCTTGGACTGCAAGACGATATAGTGCTTCGCGACCTCTTTGTTGCCGATAGCGATGTCCGCTACTACTTCTCGGTGGCAGACTGTGTGGTGTTGCCATATAAGACAGCTACGCAGAGTGGCGTATCGCAGATATGCTATAACTTCTGCACCCCTGTTATCGTTACCCGTGTGGGTGGCTTGGCGGAGATTGTGCCCGACGGCAAGGTGGGCTTTGTGTGCGACCCATCGGCAGAGGGTGTGCGCAATGCTATCGAACGAATATATGAGGGAGATACCCTTGAACGCTTCAAGGAGAATATGTTTGAGGAGCGCAAACGCTTCTCGTGGCAGGCAATGTGCGATTCTATCGAAGAGCTCTACTACGAACTAATCAAGTAAAAAAAGCATTGTGTCTACGCCATCGGCGTAATCCGTAAGGGTGGGGTATTGCGCTCTGCCAAAGGGTACGCTATGCTCTATTGGTGAGTGCGAAACAACGCACTGAATAGCCTCGCGGTGCTCATCAAGCCACATCTGAACCTCCGAAAAGTCGCTATACTCACGGCGTGTAACAAGGGCCGTAGACTCCGAGAAGTTGTCGCCCCCGACAATAAGAAAACCGCCGGCATCCACAAACTCCACACCTCGCATCTTAAGCAAGGCACGCTGAGAGGCGATATTACGCTGTTGCTTGGGGTTTGATGCGATGCACTTTGGAACATCTATGCGGAAGTGGCGAGGAACGAAAATCATCGAGACTGAGCGACAGCCAAGGCCTGAGTAGGCGGTGATGTCGGTACATAAATCGCTTAGCTCCTCCCTGCTCTCTCTACCATCGAGAACAGCCACCGAATGACGACTTCCGCGTAGCAGAGTGCGTGTTGTGGCAAAGTGCTCACGGAAGTAGCGGTTGGCATCATCGCCACCTGTGGCAACGGCCATATCGTAGTGCTCTTCGGCAGAATACTCCTCGATTTGAATGTCTGCATCAATATCGCGCAACTCGCTGATAACAAAGCGCATCAGCACCTTATCCTTACTTGATGGTTTAACTGCGCAACTATGGCCACTTGCCAAGACGCACATAAGGTCAAAGAAGCCCACCAACGGAATATTTCCCGCCATAATAACAGCTACTCGCTTAGGCTCGGTAGTAGGTGTATAGCGGTGTAGCCACTCCTCAATCTTCTCGCGCTGGAGCATCTCTCGGCATATCGCATCTACGGCACGAAGTATATCTTCGCGCGTAAACCAAGAGTTATCGGCAATAGCCTGCTCAATAACGCTATTTGTGCGCTCGTCAGTGCCGAAACGACTAAGACGAGAGCCAAGAGTGGAGAGTATGTCAATAATCTTTATCATTACAAAATGCGGAGTGCTATGGCGGCGCAAGCCTCAGCATCGGCTAAGGCGTGGTGGTGCTGGTTGAGGTTATAACCGCAGACCGAGGCTACGGTGGGTAGCTTGTGGTTGGGTAGCTGCTTGCCAAAGACCTTGCGTGCTGCACGACAGGTGCAGTGAAAGGTGTAGTTGGGGTAGGGCATACCGTAGGCCTCGTGGACAGCACGAAGACAACCCTCGTCAAAGGGTGCGTTGTGCGCTACGAAGGGCAAGCCGGCAAAGAGTGGCTGTAGCTCACGCCAAACAAACGGGAAACCTACCTGGAAGTCGGTATCTCGGCGTGTCATACCGTGCACAGCGGTGCAGTAGGGAGAGTAGAAGTTAGGAACAGGGCGGATAAGGCGGTGTTCACGAGCCACAACCCGACCATCACGCACAACAACAATGCCCACCGAGCAGACGCTCGATCGGTTGTTGTTAGCAGTCTCGAAGTCTATGGCTACAAAGTCCCTCATCTCTAACGCAGTGCCTCGTTCTGGGCAATCATATACTCGATATAGCTAACATCTGTGCCGTCCTTGACCATCACACGCTTCTCGCTATCAAGTAGATAGAGGGCGGGGATAGCACGGAGGTTATAGAGCCTTTCGCGTGAGATTACAAGGTCGGCATCGTAGCCCGAAATCCAGCGCTTAGGCATATTGGGCTGATAGTCGCGCCACGCATCGATGTCGGTGTCGGGGTAGATAGCCAAAATCTTTAGGCGATCCAGCTCCTGAAGCTCGTTGAGCATTGGCGAGGCCTCAATCTGCTCGGTAATCTCGCGACACATAGGGCAACCGGGGTTGTTTAGCATCACGATAAGGTAGTCGCTCTCGATTGAGTGCATCGTTGCTTTACGACCATTGTACACGGTGTACTCAAAGTTGTTGGCTATGTGGTTGATGCGGTTGAGCTTGCAGATTTCGAGGTCGTAGGCGGGAATCATACGCTCATACTCATCGAGCAGGGGCGACTCGGCCAAGGTCTCCAAGACGGGAATGTAGTATTCGTCGTTACGCAAGGGAGAGTTGGGGTCATGGAGCACCATCTCGGTAATAGTCGAGAAAAATTGTAGCACAGGGCGACTACGCTCGGCACGCTTCATCAGCGCACGCATAAGCGAGTCGGCACGCTGAGGCTCGATGAACATCACATACGATGCCATAGCCTCGCAAAGGTCGATAGTGTCGTAGGCTACGACCAACGAGTCGGCATCGAAGTCGAACTTATCCCAGTAGGTGTCGATATAGCGGTAGTAGTCCGCCTGAGTCTGTATCTGGCTCAGGTCGCCTGCACGCTCCATACGGCGAGTGCCAGGCTCATAAACGATAGCCTCCGACTCCGCCTTTTGGGGCTGATTGTTACAACCCACCGCAAGGAGCGTGATGACTATAAAGAGTAGCTGTTTTCGCATTGTTTATCGAATGAAAAAAGAGCCCGCCCTACGCGGGACAGGCTCTAAGATGTTACATACGCTCAGGAACTGCGATGCCTAAGAGCGACATTGCCGAACGAATGGTGCGTGCCACCTCCGAGGCGAGCTTGAGGCGCAAAGCGCGAACTGCCTCGTTCTCCTCCTTGAGGATTGAGTGGTCGTGGTAGTAACCATTGAACTGCTTGGCAAGGTCGTAGGCGTAGGCTGCAACTACCGAGGGCGCAAACTGCTGACCTGCGGTGCGAACTGTTGCGGGGTACTCCGAGAGAGCCTTGATAAGCTCCACCTCCTCAGGAAGAAGGGGTGCCAAGGTGTAGCTATCGGTGTTGATGCCTGCTTCGTCGGCCTTACGCATAATCGAGCGAATACGCGCGTGGGTGTACTGAACGAATGGGCCTGTGTTGCCGTTGAAGTCGATACTTTCGCGGGGGTCGAACAGCATAGTCTTCTTGGGGTCTACCTTCAAGATGAAGTACTTCAAGGCGCCAAGACCTACCATCTCCGAAATCTTTGCTGCCTCCTCCTCAGAGCAACCATCGAGCTTGCCCAACTCGTCAGACATCTCGCGGGCTGTGCCAATCATATCGGCGATAAGGTCATCGGCATCAACTACCGTACCCTCGCGCGACTTCATCTTACCCTCAGGCAACTCCACCATACCGTATGAAAGGTGGAAGATGTTGTCGCTCCACTCATAGCCGAGCTTCTTCAACACAAGCTTCAATACCTGGAAGTGGTAGTTCTGCTCGTTACCCACAACATATATCATATCGTCGAGCTTGTTCTCCTCGAAACGGCTAAGTGCTGTACCCAAATCCTGAGTCATATATACCGAGGTGCCATCGCCACGCAAAAGGAGCTTCTGGTCAAGACCATCTGCCTCGAGGTCAATCCATACAGAGTTATCCTCCTTGCGGAAGAATACGCCCTTCTTGAGACCCTCCTCTACGAGGCTCTTGCCCAAGAGATAGGTCTGCGACTCGTAGTATACCTTGTCGAAATCGACACCCATAGCCTTGTAGGTTACATCAAAGCCCTCGTATACCCAGCCGTTCATCTTCTCCCAGAGAGAGTAAACCTCAGGATCTTTAGCCTCCCACTTACGCAACATCTCCTGCGCTGCAACCATCACAGGTGCGCACTTCTTAGCCTCCTCCTCCGAGATGCCTTTTTCGGCCATTAGAGCCTTAACCTCCTGTTTGTAGTGCTTGTCGAACTCGACATAGTATTTACCTACAAGGTGGTCGCCCTTCATACCCGAAGACTCAGGTGTCTCACCGTTGCCATAGAGCTGCCAAGCAAGCATCGACTTACAGATGTGAATACCGCGATCGTTCACCAAGTTTACCTTGATGACATTGTGGCCATTGGCCTTAAGAATGGTCGCAACCGAATAACCGAGGAGGTTGTTGCGGATGTGGCCTAAGTGAAGTGGCTTATTGGTGTTGGGCGATGAGTACTCAATCATTATGGTACGACCCGAAGCGGGTGCTACGCCATAGTTCTCGGTCTCGACAATCTCCTTGAAGCGAGCAGCCCAGAAAGAGGCATCTACCGATAGGTTGAGGAAGCCCTTGATTACATTGAAACTCTTAATCTCGGGTGTCGAAGCCACAATCTTCTCGCCAAGCTCGGTGGCAGTGGCCTCTGGTGATTTGCGCGATGCACGCAAAAGAGGGAATACAACAACGGTATAGTCGCCCTCGAACTCCTTGCGTGTCTTCTGAATTTGGAGGTTGTCGCTTGCGCCATACAACTCCTCGGCTGCACGCGCTACAACACCTGAAATAAACTCTTCGATATTTATCATTGTTACCTATATTTATATTCGTAGGCGCAAAGATACGAAAAAAAAATCTAAATTCTAATTTTTAATTCATATCTTTGCCCAATAATTCTAAAAGTATGAAGATTGCAGATATTGAGTTGGGCGAGAAGCCTCTGTTCCTTGCTCCGATGGAGGATGTTACCGACCCTTCGTTTCGATATATGTGTAAGCGTTTTGGCGCCGATGTCGTCTACACCGAGTTTATCTCGTCAGATGGCCTTATCCGCGATGCTTGGAAGTCGCGTGCAAAGCTCAATATCGCTGATTATGAGCGCCCTGTGGGTATTCAAATCTATGGACACTTGATTGAGCCTATGGTCGAGGCGGCACGCATTGCCGAGAGCGCCAACCCTGATATTATAGATATCAACTTCGGTTGCCCTGTAAAGAAGATTGCCAATCGTGGTGCTGGCTCTGGTATGATGCGCGACCCCGACCTTATGGTCGAGATGACACGCCAGATTGTGCGAGCCGTAAATAAGCCCGTAACGGTCAAGACACGCCTTGGCTGGTCAGACGAGATGAAGAATATCGAGGAGATTGCACTCCGCCTGCAAGATGTTGGGATTGCGGCACTTACCATTCACGGCCGTACACGCTCGCAGATGTATCGTGGCGAGGCGGACTGGACTCTGATAGGCAAGATTAAGAACGACCCACGCATCACAATCCCCATTATCGGTAATGGCGATGTCGATTCTGCCGAGAAGTGCAACGAGATGTTCGACCGCTATGGCGTTGATGGCGTGATGATTGGTCGTGCCACTTATGGCCGCCCTTGGATTTTCCGCGAGTGCAAACACTACCTCGCTACAGGCGAGATTTTGCCACAACCCTCGGTTGTTGAGCGTGTGGCAATAGCCAAGGAGCATCTTGCTAAGTCGTTGGAGGTCAAAGGTGATAGGGTAGGTATCTTGGAGATGCGCCGACACCTCACCAACTACTTCAAGGGTCTGCCCGACTTCAAGCAGACTCGCCTAAAACTCGTTACCTCGTTTGATGCTGATGAGATTAGCGCTACCCTCGACTATGTTGCCGAGCGCTGGGGCGACTTCGATATGCGTGATGCTGTCCCCGCTCCACTTTCACACGACATATAGGAGAGTCTAACGGCTAACAACTCTCTCTATCATTCTGAACGAAGTGAAGAATCTCTCAGTTGGTAAGACCATCAACCGCACACTAAACCTTGAGATCTTTCGCTTACGCTCAAGATGACACTTCTAACAACTAACAACTAATAACTAACAACTAAAAAAAATGAGCAAAGACCCGAAAATCTTTGCTCATTTTTAGTTGCTCTTAAAACAAGTAGCCTGTATTGATGTAGAAGGCACCGTTGCCATCCTGATTCTTGATGATGGGGTTCTTGCTGAACTTGCTTATGGGCAAACCATACTCGAAGGCTACGATAAAGTTCTGATTCATAATAAAGCGCAAGCCACCACCAACGGTGATATGTGGGCGGTCAGCCTTTGCTCCCTCAGCCATATATGCCTCATACTCCGAGCGATACTGCTCCTCGCCACGGAACGACATATCACGACCCTTTGTAACCATTGTGCCATCAGAGAAGATATTTAGGCCGAAGGCGATATTCTGCTTCCAGAGCGTAAACTGCACAAAGCGCCAGCGCAACTCCACATTGTACGATGCCATATCCAAGCCCTGCACACGGCTACGCATAATACCACGAATAGTGCGGTAGCCACCCATACCATCGCGGTCGTAGGTCTGACCCATAGTGGTGATATAGGGCAATACATAGTAGGGTGTATCCTTGCCGAAAGAGCCCTCATAATTAAGACGATAGGCGAATGTGAGGATGTCATTCTTCACGATAGGCACATAGTGGCGGAAGGTTGCCGAGTAGCGGTAGTAGGGGTTGGTAGTGCCGAGCCACTTGGGAGCCATCATAAGGTGTGCCTCAGCCCAAATACCGCGCGAGGGAGCACCCTCCTTATCGCGTGTGTCGAACAACAGACCGAGGCGTACCGAGCTGTTAAGGCCACCCCAAGCCTCATCCTCCGAGATAAGACCCCACTTGCGGTACTGGTCAAAAATCGTAGGCTCATCGGCGGGGAACATCTTCTCCTCCTTCTTGTTTTTGTTAATCTTGTCGAGGTTTAGAGCACCCTGCTTCTTATATCCCTGCTTGAAGTAGATGAGGTGGTAGCCAGCCTCCCAGAAGAGCTTCTTATCCCAAATGTTACCCACAAAGTCGCTCTTGAAGAGTATCGCAAGGCGGTTGATGCGGTACTTAGGGGTGTAGATATACTGTTCAAGGTTCTGCTTATCCTTACCAGCCTTCACGCGCTCGTGGTCGTAGTGCGACATATAGCCATTGAAGCCGTAGAAGTCCATCGCCTTGTCGTTTGTGATGGTGAGTGCCGATGACCAGCGCACACCGGGGATAAGAAAGCGGTTGTCGTACGACACGACAAAGAGCTGTGAGCCCTTGGTGAAGAACGAGGCCTCGAAGTACCAGTGCTGACGAGTGTTGGGGTACATCGAGCCATCGCCAAAGTCGTAGATATTGAGTAGGGCACCGAGCTGGAAGCCCTTATCGGCATCGAAAGCCACGGCGGGCAGAGGGCCGAAGTTGTAGCCTGTCTTTACTATCTCCTTCTTCTTGGGAGCATCTGCCGAGGCTGTGAGGTCATCTGTAGTTTGGGCGTAAAGGCTTGTTGCGAAAAATGTTGCAATAGCCAAAATAGCGTAGCGTAGTTTCATATATGTATCTATTGTTTCGACATTATTTTCTTGATTTCGCGATACTTAAGGCGCAAGGGCTTGTTGCAAAGTAGCTTAATGTCCGATATTAACAGTCGCACTAAGCGCCACGACTCCTGAGCCACGATAGGTGCAGGAAGCAGGGCGAGCGTTAAGGGTAGAGCCCACTGCCACGGTAGCGCGATATATGCCACTGCCGAGTAGATAATCATCAGCACAGGCCACAAAACGAGGTTTACAAGATAGCGCACCGAGTTGCGGAATGCTGGGTCTTTAATCAGCGTAAATAGGTAGGCCGTAACACCATTCAATGGCAAGGTGAGCAACGATACAGGAAGGGTGTAGGGTAGCGTTACGATAAGGAACAACACCTTCAAGATGCGTGAGAAGATGGGGTACTTTACCGATACCGACTTTAGGCTGATGCTCTGGGCGGTGCGCATATCGTAGGCCTCCTGACCTAAGCGCAATAGCTCCTGCGCAACCTCAGGCTTTGTCTTGCGCAACTCAGCTATCTCGCGGATTGTGCGGTTGTTGGCCTCGAAGTGGGCATCAAGACCCTTGAGAGGCTTGCCATCGACAACGAATTTGTAGTTTTTAACCTGATGCTTAACCACCGTAGCGCAAATCTCATATATCGCATCGTAGTCCTCATCGTTGGGAATATGGAATATCGAACGGTGCATACGCTCCGTTAGCAGGTCGCGCATTGCTCCAATCTGCTCGGCTTGCGACTTTTCGCTGTTCTCGGTGATGAAACGACCGACATTTATCGGCTCGCCAATCTGCACTCGCACCGTAGAGCGGAAGCGGAAGAATGAGCCGTAGCGTATGCCAACAGGAACGATATATAGCGGTGTGTCGGGCATAAGTTCAACTGCCGAGAGGGCGATGCGGAAGATGCCCTTTGAGAGTGGCAATGATGAATATTTTGCCTGATGCGTGCCCTCGGGGAAGATGCAGAATGGCACGCCATCACGCAAAACATCTACTGCACGCTCGATAGTCTCGTTGTTCTTCTTGACCTCCTCGTAGCCGTCCCTCATACGCATAATGGGCATAATCTTTAGGAACGAAAGAATCTTCGCAATCTTAGGGTTGCGGAAGATGTCGGCACGCGCTACATATACCTTTGGACGGTGGTCCATAGCGAGGATTACCATCGCATCCATAAGGGCGTTGGTGTGGTTGGGAGCAAAGATTACTGCGCCATCCTTAGGGATAAACTCTCTGCCAACATACTCTATTTGGCGGTACGACAACTTAAGCGCTATATCGGTGTAGTAGCGCAAAAAGTCGTAGGCGAAGTTGTAGTCTTGAATCTTCTTTGCCATAGGCTCGTTATGCTATGGGTCTACGACGGAAGAGTGAAGCAACGGTAAGACCCGAAACAATGTGCCATACACCCCACAGTGCGGTGATAAAGAGCATACCGCCGTTGTTGTCCCAAACTACGGGATCGAAGATTGCAGGGTTGAAGAGCAAGATAAGGCCAAGGCCTGAGTTTTGGATACCCACCTCGATGGTCATTGAACGGCGGTCGGCCTTAGGTAGGTGGAAGAGTGTTGCGCCACCATAGCCTGTCGAGAGCGCACAGCCATTGTGGAAGATAACCACAATAAGAGCGCAAAGGATTGATGCAACAACCTGATATGTACCCTCCAAAGCTGAGATAACCTTCGACAACGATACGAAAACCATACCGAAGAAGAGTATTATCGAGAGTATCTGCGAAGGCTTCATAAGGCGCTTAGTGGCGTTGGGGAAGTAGTGGGCAAAGGCGATGCCAAGCACAATGGGCAGACCCAAAAGGAGCATAATCTGCTCGAACATATCGCCAAAGGGGATAACGAGCGTAGGAATCTCGTTGTTTATGCTTGTGAGCTTGCAGTAGAGTGTGCCCCACGCCCAGAAGTTGATAGGCGTAACGATGGGTGCAAAGGCTGTTGTTACGGCGGTCATCGACACCGAGAGCTCGATATTACCCTTGGCATACGACGACATAAAGTTTGAGATATTGCCACCGGGACACGATGCAACGAGCAACATACCGATAGCCACCATAGGCGTGATAATAGGGTTGAGTATGAGGGCTACGGCACAGGTAACTGCGGGGAGTGACACCCACTGCATCAAAATACCAACGATAATCGACTTGGGCTGACGGAAAACATCTTTGAAGGTCTCGACCTTGATGCCGAGAGCTACGCCAAACATTACGAGCGCGAGAATGATGTTTACAATGGCCATTTCACCCGCACCGAGATTGGGATTTAGCGGGTCGAGGGCAAGCAAATGTTCTTTCATACTTTTCGTGTGTAGTGGCGCTTTTGCCACCTTGTTTTGGGTTAATATCTTGGGGCATCGGAGTTGTAGTTTGCCCCTGATGTTTGTGTTGTGTACCTATGTTTATGCGCACGATACGCGACAAATATACTCTATATATTTCATATAGCCCCTCTTTTTTGGACTTTTTTTCGTATTTTTTGGTCGATATAAGTATTTATGCGTAGAAAATAACTGGGGGAGAGTTGATAGCTATTAGAGATTAGTTGTTAGTTGTTAGATTAGGACCAGTAAGACAATAAGACGATTGGGACAATAGGAAAAAGTGATACCCGACCTCGTAAGGTCTTAAGGTCCTAAAGTCCTAAGGTCTTAAAAAAACTCTGCGCTCGGAACGAGCGCCTCTTAAAAAACTACCAACTAAAAACTAAAAACTAATAACTTTTTTGTACCTTTGCCTTACTAACCCATTAAAAGTTAAGTATGGCAATCCTAAATTATGTGGTGCTGGGCGCACTATTCTGCCTTCTTCCTGCCGGCGTGTTGTGGCTCTGTCGTCGCTTCCCTCTGCTCGATAAGTTGGGGCCAATTATGATACTCTACGGCCTCGGTATCCTTATCGGAAATATCGGTTGGCATCCCGCAGAGATGCCTGTTGCTCAGGAGATTGCAACAAGCGCCTCTATACCGTTGGCAATACCTATGATGCTCTTTGCTTGTCGCTTTACACTTAGCGAGGCGAGCTTGCAGTTGCGTGTCTGCATCAGTGGATTCTTGGCAGTCTTTCTATCGGTTGTTATTGGCTATCTTCTCTTTGGTCGATATATCCCTGAGGGTGCCGAGATTGGTGGTATTATGTCGGGAATGTACACTGGCGGTATGCTCAATGCTGCGGCACTTCAGCAGATCTTCCGTGTCGAGGAGCAGGCCTATGTTATTATGTGCTCCTACGATATTGTGGTGTCGTTCCTCTATCTTGTATTCTTGGTGTCGGTGGGCTTTAAGTTCTTCCGTTGGCTCTATGGCGAGCGAAAGACTACTAAACTATCGGAAGAGGATAGAGCAGAACTCGAACATCAAATAGCCGAGCAGAAGCGCAACCCATACGAGGGCCTTTGGTCGAAGGAGGGCATGAGAGAACTCGCTAAGATTGTAGGTGTTACGCTTGTTCTTGTGGCGCTCTCGGCACTTGCTACGCTGCCCTTCCCCTCGGAGTGGTTTATGGTGATTTTTATCCTTGTGTTAAGCACCTTGGGTGTTGTATGCTCATTCTTTAAGCCTATCCGTGCGCTTAACCGTAGCTTCGATATAGGTATGTACCTTATCTATATCTTTAGTGTCGCTATGGCATCTATGGCCGACTTCTCGAAGCTTAATATCGCCGATGGTGCAAACCAGATAGCCTTCCTCTGCATTGCGGTATTTGGCTCGCTTGTTCTTCACGCCCTACTATGTCGCCTTATGCGTGTCGATGCCGACTCTATGGTTGCATCGTCCGTTGCATTTGTCAACTCTCCGCCGTTTGTCCCTATGATGGTCGTTGCGATGAAGAATAAGAGTGTGCTTATTGTGGGTCTTGGCGCAGGCATTGTGGGCTATGCCTTGGGCAACCACTTTGGCGTTATTATGGCTACGCTTTTAGGTATGTTAGGATAGTCGGCTGAATAAAAAGTGTATTTTGTCGTTACGCTCGCCCTCAAAATCCTCATTTACGCCTTAGTAAACTGCGGTTTTTCGGGCATCGCAGCGCCGCGATTAAGCGAGGGCAGAGGCTGCTTGCAGACTATGCCGAGCGTGAGCGGTGAAAAGGAACTTAAGCCTAAAACTACATCTTTTTATTCAACCTCTTAAACTAAAGGAGATGACTAATTTGCTTTAGTCATCTCCATTTTGTTGTATGTGTTAGGCTGTTAGGTTGCTGTCTTATTTGCATTCGTGGTGGTGGCACGCCTCGCCAGAGTCCATCACAAAGCCGAGTAGGTAGCCCTGAACAACGGCGTTGATGTCGCCCTTGCAACCTCGGATAACCTTGATGTTGTGGCTCTCAAGCTTGTTCTTTGCACCCTCGCCCATATTGCCTGCAAGCATCACCTCAATGCCCATCTTCTCCATATCGGCAGCGATGCCCGATTTGCAACCGCAACCCTCAGGAGAGTCGAGACGCGAGGTAGAGATAACCTTCTTATCCTCAACCTCGAAGATGGTGTAGTAGGCGCAGTGGCCGAAGTGGTCGTCTATATGTCCATCGCGTGTAGGAACTGCTATTTTCATCTTTTCAATTAGTAATTAAAATTTCCTTTGTTTTAGTTAATTAGTTCCAAGACCTAATTTCTTGTCAGAAGGTAGTAGATGCAACGCTCGGCAAAAGAAATGCGGATGGGCTGTACTTGGCGTACTGCTCATTCGCATTTACTTTTGTTAGCGGCAGCAGATGCTGCCTTATCACAAGAAATTAAAGGTTGGGGTTAATCTTAGACCACTCCTCAATTGCGGGAACGATACCCAAAGTAACCAACTCATCACGCATCTTGCAAAGGTGAGCATACGAAGCATCAAGCTTAGCAATCTCCTCCTCGGTGCCTACGGGCATCTTGTATGAGCAACCGTTCTGGTCGAGAACAGTGTCCATAGCCATCATGATGTGGTTGTACTTCTCGTTAGATACATAGGTACCTGCGGGGAAACGGAAGGGCTCGCCACCCATTACCGAGCGAATCATCTCTACAGAGAGGTATGAGGGGCTCTGGAATGATGAACGACCACGAAGCTTGATGATAGCGGCACCACCCTGGGTTACAGCCTTCTTCATCTCCTCCCACTCAGCCTCGGGGAACTCCTCGGTGCCGATGATGTCGGTAAGCTTGCGACCAGCAACCTTCACTGCGCTGCCGAATACTGCCATCTGCTCACCATGACCACCATAGGTAGCGCAACCCTCGATCTCGCTCTGCATAACGCCGAACTTCTTAGCCAAAGCGCTCTTAAGACGAGTAGTGTCCAAACCTGCAAGTGTAGTTACCTGACCGGGCTTCAAACCAGAGTAGAGCAAGGTTACAAGACCAGTAAGGTCAGCGGGGTTGAAGATGATAACAACATGCTTAACATCGGGGCAGTAGGTCTTGATGTTCTTGCCAAGCTGCTCTGCGATCTCGCAGTTGCCCTTCAACAAATCCTCACGGGTCATACCCTCCTTACGGGGAGCACCACCTGAAGAGATGATGTACTTAGCGTCCTTAAATGCCTCAGCAACATCGGTAGTAGCTGTGATGTTTACATTGTCGAAACCGCTCTGACGCATCTCCTCAGCAACACCCTCAGGTGAGAATACATCGTAGAGGCAGATGTTGTTGGTGAGGTTCATCATAAGAGCTGACTGAACCATGTTTGAACCAATCATACCGGCAGCGCCGACGATAACGAGCTTGTCGTTAGTAAGAAAAGCCATAGTTTTAGAAATTTTTTAAGTTATTTTTTGATAAATTATGCTTCTAAAATATTCGTCTTGCAAATATCCTTGCAAAGTTAGAAAACATTTCAGCGTAATGCAAGCAAAACCGAGAAAAAATTTACTCTGCAACCACTCATTAGCAACCCTTATACCTCTATAAAAAATAAAGATGAGGTTTTGTTTGCTCTTGTGAATAGTTTTTGCTACTTTTGCACGCTAATAATAAAGCACAGTAATGCTATGTCAGAAACTAAAGATAAAGATATATTGAACTCTCTGGAGACGAGCGAGTATAAATATGGCTTCGTTACCGATATCGAGACCGAGACTATTGGTCGAGGCTTATCGGAGGATGTCATTCGCCTTATCTCCGAAAAGAAGGGTGAGCCAGAGTGGATGTTGGAGCGCCGACTGAAGGCCTATCGCCATTGGCTTACGATGAAACACCCCAACTGGGCGCATCTCGACATTCCCGAAATCGACTTTCAGGATGTTATCTACTACGCTGCGCCCAAGCAGAAGAAGGTGCTTAACTCAATGGACGAGGTAGACCCCGAATTGAAGCGTACTTTCGACAAGCTCGGTATTCCGCTTGAGGAGCAGATGGCCTTGGCTGGTGTTGCGGTTGATGCCGTTATGGACTCGGTGTCGGTAAAGACCACTTTCCGCGAGACCTTGGCCGAGAAGGGTATTATCTTCTGCTCTATCTCGGAGGCTATCAAGGAGTATCCTGAGCTTATTAAGAGGTATCTTGGCTCGGTAGTACCCTATACCGACAACTTCTACGCAGCACTCAACGCTGCAGTATTCTCAGATGGCTCGTTCTGCTACATTCCAAAGGGCGTGCGTTGTCCTATGGAGCTCTCGACCTATTTCCGTATCAATGCCGAGGGAACGGGTCAGTTTGAGCGCACGCTAATTGTGGCTGATGAGGGCTCGTATGTGAGCTACTTGGAGGGTTGCACAGCACCCCGCCGTGATGAAAATCAGCTCCACGCTGCCGTTGTGGAGATTGTCGTAGAGAAGGATGCCGATGTTAAGTATTCAACGGTGCAGAACTGGTATCCCGGCGATAAAGATGGCAAGGGTGGTATCTATAACTTTGTTACGAAGCGAGGCCTATGCCGTGAGGGTGCGCATCTGTCGTGGACTCAGGTCGAGACAGGCTCGGCAATCACTTGGAAGTATCCGAGCTGTCTGTTGCTTGGCGATAACTCGTCGGGAGAGTTCTACTCGGTGGCTATGACCAACAATTATCAGCAGGCCGATACCGGTACGAAGATGATTCATATCGGTCGCAACACTCGTTCACGCATCGTGTCTAAGGGTATCTCGGCTGGTAAGTCGCAGAATGCCTATCGTGGCTTGGTCAAGGTGGCAAAGGGGGCGGAGAATGCCCGCAACTACTCGCAGTGCGACTCTCTGCTAATTGGCGATAAGTGTGGTGCGCACACCTTCCCTGTTGTGGAGTGCCATAACTCGACCGCAGTGTTGGAGCACGAGGCTACAACCTCAAAAATCTCGGAAGACCAGCTCTTCTACTGCAATCAGCGTGGCCTCTCGACCGAGGATGCTGTTGGCCTTATCGTGAATGGCTATGCCCGCGAGGTTTTGGCGAAGTTGCCTATGGAGTTTGCCGTAGAGGCGCAGAAGCTACTATCATTGTCGTTGGAGGGTAGCGTAGGTTAAAGGCTAATTGATTGGTAATTAGCGATTGGTAATTTAGTAATAGAAAAAAACGCAATAGATATGTTAAAGGTAGAAAATCTTCACGCCTCGGTTGGCGATAAGGAGATATTGAAGGGCATCAACCTTGAGGTCAAGGCTGGCGAGGTTCATGCCATAATGGGCCCCAATGGTTCGGGTAAGTCTACGCTTGCCTCGGTCTTGGCAGGTAACGAGAAGTTTACTGTAACGGAGGGTAAGGTGGAGTTCGAGGGCGAAAACCTCCTCGACCTTGCTATTGAGGAGCGCTCGCGTAAGGGTATCTTCCTCGGTTTCCAGTATCCCGTTGAGATTCCCGGTGTTACGATGGCAAACTTTATGAAACTTGCCGTAAACGAGCACCGCAAGTCGCGTGGTGAGGCGCCTCTGTCGGCTGCCGAGTATCTGAAGATGATGCGCGAGAAGTCGGCAATCGTTGAGCTTGACCCCAAGCTCACTTCACGCTCGGTAAACGAGGGCTTCTCGGGTGGCGAGAAGAAGAAGAACGAGATCTTTCAGATGGCGATGCTCAACCCCAAGCTCGCAATCCTCGATGAGACCGACTCAGGTCTTGATATCGATGCACTGCGTATCGTGGCTACGGGCGTTACCCGTCTGCATACATCAGAGAACGCTACGGTGGTTATTACTCACTATCAGCGCCTTTTGGACTATATCGTGCCCGACTATGTGCATATCCTCTACAAGGGCCGTATCATCTATACCGGCGACAAGACTCTCGCTCTGAAACTTGAGAAGGAGGGCTACGACTGGCTTATCAACGACTACAAGGAGGAGTAACTATGCAGAGCATAATGCAGAATGGCGTTGCTATACCCTCAGATGGTAAGGTGGGTAGTGGTCGTTGGACACTTGTCTTAGACCACGATACCAATATTGTTGTCGAGGGTGGTAGCCGTGCAGAGATTATCATTGCCGATGCAGATGCCGATGTTAAGCTGGGTGTTTGTGTCGAGCCTAACGCCTCGTTGTCGGTTGTTCATGCCGTAACGAAGAGCGGAAATAGCTCTATCGAGTACAAACTTGGCGAGGGTGCATCGTGCCGTGTTACCGAGGTTGTTTTGAGCTCTTCGGAGCTTAATATCGCAGCCCGCTTAGATGCTCCTATGGCGAATTTTGAGCTCGATGGCGCCTTTATCTTCACTGGCGAGGAGAGGGGTAGTGTCAAGGTCGATGTTGCGCACAATGTCGCTGACTGCACCTCGCGCACCTCGTTCAAGGGTGTTGCTTCGGGCAAGGCCTTTGGTCGCTTTTCGGGCTTGGTATATGTTGCCCCCGATGCTCAGCGTACCAGCTCCGAGCAGTCGAGCCGCAATGTCGTGATTGGCGATTTAGCACATATCGACACCCTGCCCCAGTTGGAGATTTATGCCGACGATGTGAAGTGTAGCCACGGCGCTACCGTAGGTCAGATGGATAGCGATGCGGTGCTCTATATGCGACAGCGTGGTCTGTCGTTGGTCGATGCCAAGCGCTTGCAGATTGAGGGCTTTGTTGCCAATGTCGCTATGCACTCATCTATCTCGGATACAGCAGAGAGACTCAACGAGCTTATTTCAGCAAAACTCGAAACACTCTAACAATGTTCGATATTAAGAAGATACGCGCCGACTTTCCTATTCTTCAGCGCACGGTCAATAACCGCCCCTTGGTCTACTTCGACTCAGGAGCTACGGCACAGAAGCCCCTGTCGGTAATCAATCTTACCGATCGGTTGATGCGCGACCACAACGCTAATATCCATCGAGGTGTTCACCACCTCTCGGGCAAGATGACCGAAATGTATGAGGAGGCACGCGAGAGGGTGCGTAGATTTATTGGTGCAGAGTGTCGTGAGGAGGTTATCTTTACCTCTGGTGCTACGGCATCTATCAACCTTGTGGCTTATGCTTGGTCGGAGCGCTTCCTTAACGAGGGCGACAATATCGTTGTCAGCGAGATGGAGCACCACTCTAATATTGTGCCTTGGCAGCTGGCTGCGGAGCGTAAGGGGGCAGAATTGCGTGTTTTACCCTTCGATGATAGGGGAGAGCTGCGCTACGATATGCTTGCATCGCTAATCGACTCGCGCACCAAGCTTGTTGCCGTTACCGAGGCCTCGAATACCCTTGCCACTTGCCCCAATTTGGAGCCTATCGTGGCTGCTGCACACGCTGTTGGTGCTGTTGTTATGGTCGATGGTTGTCAGGGTATTGTTCACGGTGGCGGTCGTGTTAAGGAGCGTGGCTACGACTTTTACGCAATGTCGGGTCATAAGCTCTATGGCCCTACGGGTATAGGTGTCTTGTATGGCCGTAAGGAGCTATTGGAGGAGATGCCGCCATTTATGGGTGGCGGCGATATGGTCGATAAGGTTACCTTCGCCAAGACTACATACGCACAGTTACCGCTAAAATATGAGGCTGGTACAGCAAACTTTATCGGTGCTGTCGGCCTTGCTGCCGCTATCGACTATGTCGAGAGCATCGGAATGGAGCATATCGAGCGCCACGAGCAGGAGTTACTTCGATATGCCACCGAGGAGCTAAAGAAGATTGAGGGTTTGCGTATCTATGGCGAGGCCGAGAGGCGCTGTCCGCTTATCTCGTTCACTATTGATGGCACTCACCCCTACGATGTGGGTATGATTCTCGATAAGTTGGGCGTTGCTATCCGTACCGGACACCACTGCGCCGAGCCTGTTATGACGCACTTTGGCGTAACGGGTATGTGTCGTGCCTCTATCGGTATGTACAATACCAAGGAGGAGGTTGATATCCTCGTTCGTGGCGTCGAGCGAGCAGTAATGATGTTAAAATAGTTAAGGGAGGTTCTATAAATTAGGTCGAGTTGATTTTGAAGGTTATTTTGAGTAGATTTCTCAGCTTTTCTGAAAGCGCAATGCGAGCATTGTAACCGAAGGAAAGATGAGAAATATGCCGAAATAAATTCAAAAGCGACCGAAATAGGAATCTCTCAGAACGCAAACTTATTTACTAATTTATAGAACATCCCTAATATATGTTTATTGTACTTGAGGGTCTTGATGGCGCAGGTAAGTCAACGCAGATTGCTAAGCTTAGCGCAATGTTCCGTGAGAGGGGTGTAGAGTCTGAGTATCTGCACTTTCCTCGTTTCGATGCACCTGTCTATGGAGAGCTTATCGCTCGCTTCTTGCGTGGCGACCTCGGCTCTTTGGAGCAGGTAAATCCCTATCTTGTGGCACTGCTCTATGCTGGCGACCGTGCCGATGCAGCTCGCACTATTCGTGGCTGGTTGGCTGAGGGCAAGGTCGTTATCGTTGATCGCTATGTCTACTCAAATATCGGCTATCAGTGCGCTAAGATGCCCTCTTCAGATGAGCGACGAGCGTTGCGCGATTGGATCTTGAAGACCGAGTTCGAGGAGTTTGCTATTCCCCGCCCCGACCTCTCGTTGTTCCTCGATGTGCCTTTTGCCTTTACGACTAAGAAACTTACTGAGGTGCGTGAGGGCGATGATCGTGCCTACCTAAATGGTGGCAAGGATATCCACGAGTCATCACTTGACCTTCAGCGCCGTGTGCGTGAGGTATATTTGGAGGCTGCCTCGGAGTGTGGCGACCTCAAGGTTGTAGATTGCTCGACCGATGATGGTGCTATGGCATCGCCAGAGACTATCTACGAGCGAATTATGGAGTATGTAAACGCAGTGCTTTAATGGGGCTTTCCGTAAGAGATATATCACTTAGCTTGCTGCGCTGGTTGTTTGGCGCAGTATTCCTTTTTTCGGGACTTACCAAGGCGGTTGATCCTGTAGGCACTTCGGTCTTTGTCGAGAAATACCTTACTACATACGGCCTTGATGCTTTGATGGAGTTTGCCTTGCCCATTGCAGTTGCTCTTGCAACCATTGAGCTGACGCTTGGTATCGCCGTTATTGTCAATGCGTTCCATCGACTAACTTTGCGTTTTTCGTTGCTCTTCGTTGCGCTATTTACCATTATTACTCTTCTTAGCGCTACGGTGCTTCCTATTGGCGATTGTGGCTGTTTTGGCGATGCTGTCAAGCTCTCGCCTTGGGCTACATTTTGGAAGAATATTGGGCTGTTGGTTGTCGTTGTTGTGCTTCTTAGGTGCGACCAAAGGGAGTATACAACCTCGCTTACGCAGATTGGCCTCTGCTTGGTGGGCTTGCTCTTTGCGTTGGGTCTTAACCTCTATGCTTTGCGCCATCAACCCTTGGTAGACTTCTTACCCTATAAGGTTGGCACTGACCTACGCACCGAAGTTGCCGAGGAGCGAGCAAAGGCTGCGGAGAATATAAAGCTTGTCTTTAAGGATAAGACCACTGGCGAGGAGCGCTTGTTCACTTCGACCGATAGCGATTGTTGGTTAGATGCAAATTTGGAGTATATCGATGTTCGTCAAGAGGCGGTGCCCGATGCTAAGTTTTCGGACTTTGCAATATATGATGCCGAGGGTAACGATGTCTCTACTAAGCTATTGGAGCAGGAGGGGCGTAGTGCTTGGTTGTGCGTTGGCTCGTTAGATATTATGGATAAGGAGTATGAGCGCGGTATAAAGAGCCTTATAAGGCAATACCCCGCCCACGCAATCAAGGTGCTTACCTCTACCGATACGGTGGGTGAGATGTTTGGTTTGGAGTGCTACACGGTCGATGCGATGACCTTGCGCTCGATGATGCGCTCCAAGATTGGCGTTATTATTATAAATAGTGGTGTGGTGGAGCTCAAGGCCGATATCCGCGATATATAACTAAGCAACATATCTTGGCAAGATAATTGACCGATTCCCGAAGGAACGGTCAATTTTTTTTGCTATGCGTAAAACATTATCACTTCTAATCTTATTGTTTGCTGTCGGTTGCTCTTCGAAGATCGCCGATAAGCCACAGCCTCGCCCCGTTAAGGTCGTTACCGTCTCGGCACTCACCACCGTAGACCGTGAGTTTGCGGCTCTTACAACTGCCGATGATGCGGTAAATCTCGCCTTTAAGCTATCGGGCAGAGTTGTCGATATCCCCGTTGCCAAGGGTCAGTTTGTGAAGCGTGGTGAGGTGCTTGCTGAGTTGGATAGTCGCGATGTTGAACTTCAGGTATCGGCATCCAAGGCTGCCTATACCGAGGCGCAATCTCGCTTGGAGAGGGCTCGTAGACTACTGCAACACGATGCTATATCTTTGCAAGAGGTGGAGTCGTTAGAGAGTGGTGCTGCTCAGGCACTTACGGCCTACGAAAATGCCCTCGATTTACTCGCCGATACCCGCATCTTAGCCCCCTTTGATGGCGTTGTCGAGCGTACCTATGTTGATGCGTGGCAACGAGTGCAGTCGGGCGAAACCGTAGTGCGTTTGGTGAAACCTCTATCTACTACCGTGGGATTTACCGCACCCGAAAATCTTGTCTCGGAGCTATCCAAGCCTACCACACACTTCTCGGTGCGCTTCGAGGCATTTCCCGACCATAATTTTAGTGCCGTAATCAAGAGCTTTGCCCGCACCTCGTCAGATGCCTTGGGATTTCCCGTGTCGTTGCGATTAACTGATGTCGATAGTGCAAAATACTCTATCTCACCGGGTATGACCTGCACCGTTACGGTAACCCTACCTGAGCGTGTGGGAGATGCTGTTGTTGTGCCACTTACGGCAATATATGCTCCGCAGTGGGGTGGCGACTATGTATGGGTGGTTGATGAAGGCAATCGAGTGGCATTGCGAGGTGTCGAACTTGGTGAGCCGGTTGGTGATAAGAGCGTAGCTATTCGTCGTGGTCTGCGTGATGGCGAGAGGGTAGTTGTGGCTGGAGTATATCAGCTTCACGAATTGCAGAGAGTAACAATCCTAACCGAGTAGTGGTCTATGACAAATATCACGAAATATGCCGTTGGACACCGCTCCATAACTTGGTTTTTCCTTGTTGTGATGCTCCTTGGCGGTATCTACGCCTTCGATGCGTTAGGCAAGAAGGAGGACTCTACATTTGTAATAAAGAGCGCTATTGTAAGCTGCCACTATCCGGGTGCTACGCCCGAAGAGGTGGAGAGTAGCATAGTTATACCCCTTGAGCGTGAGCTACATACACTCGCCAATATCCACAAGATTAGCTCCGAGGCACACTTCGGCTATGCTCGCCTTGTTGTAGAGCTTCAACCGTCGCTTAGCCCAGAGCGTATACCTCAACTATGGGACGAACTGCGTGCTAAGGTGGCAAATGTTGAACCTCTACTTCCTGAGGGAGCAGGCGAGATAAGCGTAGCTGACGACTTTGGCGATGTCTACGGACTATATTACGCCTTGGCCAGTGATGGTGGCTTTTCGTGGAGCGAACTGCGCGATAAAGCACACGATATTCTTACACAGCTCTATACAGTAGAGGGTGTTGAGAAGGTGCTACTTTATGGCGAGCAACAACCTGTTGTAAATGTCGTTATCTCGCCATCGACACTCGCAGCTTTTGACCTTCGCCCCGATGATATTGCTAAGGCACTCAGTGGCCAGAATGCAGTGGTCGATATCGGTATTCGCCGTGCTGGTGAGGTCGATATCTACTTGGCAGAAGGTACTACATACGACTCGATTGCTGATATTGAAAATCAGTTGCTTACGGTATCTGATCATAAGCAATACCGCTTGGGTGATATAGCGCATATCGAGCGATCGTATCGTGAGCCACAGAGTGTTGTGATGCGTGTAGACGGCCGTCGAGCAATAGGCATAGCCGTTGCTTCTGACCCTCAGCTCGATATCGTTGGCGTAGGCGATAATGTCGAACTTCTGCTCGGTAAAATATCCGAGGAGCTACCTGCGGGAATGACCATCGAGACGCTCTATCCCGAAAACGATATTGCACGCCAAGCAAATAACGACTTCTTGGCCAATCTTTTAGAGTCGTTGGCAATTGTAATATTGCTCGTTATGCTCACTATGGGTTGGCGCTCAGGTGTTGTTGTTGGCTCATCTTTGCTCTTTGCTATTGGTGGAACACTCCTTGTGATGTTGCTTGTGGGTGAGGGGCTTAACCGTACCTCGCTTGCAGGATTTATCATCGCTATGGGTATGTTGGTCGATAATGCTATTGTCGTTACGGATAATGCCCAGATGCTTATTGGTCAAGGTGTTACGCCATATCGTGCCTCTATTCGTGGCGCTACCGAGCCTCGTTGGGGCTTGCTTGCTGCAACCATTGTAGCCATTCTGTCGTTTCTGCCTCTACAACTGGCACCCTCGTCTGTTGCCGAGATTATCCAACCCCTGTTCGTCGTTGTCGGCCTCTCGTTGCTGCTTAGTTGGGTGCTCTCGATTACGCAGGTGCCTATGATGTGTGTTGATATGGTGCGTGGTGTGAGGGTAGATGGTGAGCAACGCTCTCGTTGGTTCTATCTCGTTGTGCGTAGGGTGTTGCAGCATCGTTGGACTACGATTATTGTCGCTATTCTTCTATTCCTAAGCTCGTTGTGGGCAATGGGGCGTATGCCTCAGAACTTCTTTCCGCAGTTGGATAAACCCTATTTCCGTGCCGATGTCTTGCTCCCTGAGGGCTACGATATAGCTACGACAGATGCTACGCTACAACGCCTCACTGCTTGGCTAAAAGAGCAAAACGAGGTTAAGTGTGTGTCATCTACGGCGGGAGCAACACCTCCGCGCTACTACCTTGCAAGTAGTAGCTATGCCAATCGCCCAAATTTCGGAAATCTGCTTGTGGAACTACACTCCTCGGACGATACCGCCGATGTTGAGCAACGCTTTGCCGAGTGGGTAGAGGCAAATGAGCCTGATGTATGGTTGCGCTCATCGCTCTTTAAGCTATCGCCAGTGCCCGATGCCGTTATCGAGTTCGGTTTTGTGGGCGATAATGCCGATACCCTTGCCCGATTGACGCATGATGCTATGCAGATTATGGAGCGTAATGGTGGGGCGAGTAATATCCGCAATAGTTGGGGCAATCGTGTGGCTTTGTGGCAACCTCGCTATTCGCAGATTAAGGCACAAAGACTTGGTGTTGAGCGTGGTGCAATGTTGCGCTCGTTGGAGTTGGCGACCTCAGGTCTTGCGATTGCGGAGTATCGCGAAGATGACCTTACGCTACCCATCCTGTTGCGTACAGAGGCCCCTATGGATAGTGCGATTACAGCCCTCGAAACGATGCCCGTATTTTCGCGCTCAGGAAGTAGCTACTCTGTCGAACAGGCTGCCGCAGGCTTCGATTTTAGCTTTGTCGGTTCGGTTATCAAACGCCAAGATTCCGAGCGTGTGATGATGGCTCAGTGTGATCCAGGGCGTGGAGTAAACACTATCAGATTGCTTGAATCACTGCGCAAAGATATTGAAAAAGAGGTGGTTATCCCCGATGGTTATCGTCTTGAACTCTTTGGCGAGGAGGAGAGCCGTGAGGAATCGAATGAGGCTCTTGCTTCCGAGTTGCCAACAGCGCTATTGCTGATATTTATCGTTCTGCTACTGCTTTTTGGCTCGTTGCGCTCAACGATTGTGGTTGTTATTACGCTTCCGCTAATCTTTGTTGGCGTAGTCTTGGGCTTGCTCCTTACGGGCAATATGTTCGACTTCTTCTCGCTTCTCGGTCTGCTCGGCTTGGTGGGTATGAATGTTAAGAATGGGGTTATTCTTTTAACACATATCGAGCGTGTTCGTGCATCAGGCGTTGCTCCTATTGAAGCTGTCGCTCACGCTACTGCCGACCGCTTTATTCCTGTGGTTACGGCATCCGGAACTACGGTGTTGGGTATGGTGCCTCTGCTCTTCGACTCTCTGTTTCGCAGTATGGCGGCAACGATTATGGGAGGCTTGGTTGTTGCTACGCTATTGGTGCTGTTGCTATTGCCTACGGTCTATTCACTCATTTATCGCATAAAGCAATGAAAAATACCTTGTTAATAGCTGTTACATTACTTTTTGGTTTAGGTAGTGTAAGCGCTCAAATATCACTCGACGACTATCGTATAGCTGTTGCCGATTATAGCTACGAATTGGGTAACGCTCGCTACGCAACGATAGGCGCTGAGGCCGACCATCGACGAGCCAAGAAGAACTATCTGCCATCGTTGCAGAGTTCGCGCGATATGGTCTTAAATTTCCGCAAAACCGATGGCGGTAGGCGTGTCGATTGGGTTATGCGCCCGGAGATTACACAGCCTGTCATTGACGGTGGCGCTCTGCGTGCCGAAACAAAGAAGGCCGAGGAGGCGTTGAAGGTGGCTCGTGCCGATGAGCTAAAGGCGATGCTTGATGTTGTTTTCGAGGCCGAGCAGGCCTATTGGTCGTTGTCGCGTGCCGAGATATATCGTAGGGCTATCTCGGACTATATCACTATCGTAAGGTCGTTGCGTGAGGTTGTTTTGCATCGCTTCGAGGAGGGCTATATATCGAAGAGCGATTTGCTGCAAGTCGAATCACGAATGAGCGATGCCGAGTATCAGTTGTCGGCTGCCGAGCAGAACTATTTGGTTGAGTTACACAACTTTAATATATTGCGTGGCGAGAGCCCAAGCCTTGCCGTAGAGCTGAAAAACTCTATCCTCGATTCGATAGCTATGCCCCTGAGGGTTGATGTAGAGTCGGTGGTGAGATTTCGCCCAGAGTATCGGGCATCGGTGGCTCGCTCCGAGTCGGCACGATGGGGTATTAAGGCTGCCTCGGCAGAGTTCCTGCCCTCGTTAAATGTCTCGCTGTTTGGCTTGGTGGATGCTGGCGATCTGAAGGGTGGAAAGATAAGGTTAGATGGCGGTATGCTCTTCTCGTTCACCACGCCGATATTTCACTTTCGTGAGCGTAAGCAGGCGTTGATCTCTGCCCGAAGTGCTCACCATCGTGCCGAGTTGGCCGTAGCGGATATGGTCGATAGGATAACACTTGAGGAGAGCGATGGCTGGACAAATATTCTAAATAGCCGTTCAAGGGTAGATGCCACACGCCGTAACCTTGAGCTTGCGCACGAAAACCTTGAGATAAGCACCTACTCCTATCGTGAGGGGTTGTCCACAATTCTCGATGTTCTGCAAGCGCAAATCAGCTGGTTGCAGATATATACGAATGCTATCACAGCGCAATACGACTATGCCATTGCAGTGGCTGAGTATAAGCGAATTACATCCCACTAGAAGTTTGTATGTAGAATAAAGAGTAGGAGATGACTTAATTACTTTGGGTCATCTCCTTTTTTGCGCATCCTTGTGCCATACGACTATGCCTTTATATCGTCGGTCGCAACTATTGACACCTCGTGTGATAGTGGCGCTATCTTGCGAAGCATCTGAAGTAGTCCGCAATACTTGTCGTGCGCAAGGTTGATGGCTCGGCTTATGGTAGTCTCATCCTTGAGCGTCTGGCACTCGGCGCGGTATATAATATTGAAACTCGTAAAGCGGCTCTCGGCAACAACGGTAGGTGTCGAGAGTGTGCCTTCGAGTGAGAGTTCCAAGAGGCGTAGTGTCTTAATATGCTCTTTGAGCATACCGATAATTGTTAGTCCTGCACAGTTGGCGGCAGCATAGAGCAACAACTCCTTGGGGTTGAGTTGCTCTACTCGGCGACCATCGGTGAGGGTGAAGCGCTTGTTGTCGCCGAGCGTAAGTGTGATTTTTAGTGTCATATTGCCAAATATTTGTTTTGTATGGCCTATAAGGGCAATAATCGTTCCCAATAATGCGTATATTTCGTAGAAATATATTATCTTTGCATATTATTTTCATTAAACGAACTATGCGAAAAGAGATTATATTGATTGCTGCTCTATCACTCTTTGCTCTTACTACGGCTGTGGCACAGAGCCCATCGGGTGATATCACTGCCCGCAAGGCTGCTGTCGAGGAGCTTATGGAGCGTATGCGTTGGGCAGATGCCAGAGCCATTCTTGGCACCATGCGTGGCGAACTTGACCCTGTGAAAGACCGCTTTGAGATAGAGTGGGTAGACTACCACTCGGTGCGTTGTGCTGTGGAGTTGGGCGCTGAGGATGCCGAGAATATGATGATTGGCTTCCTCGATGAGTATCCCGCAAGCCTCTACGGCAATCGTATGCAGTTTCAGTTGGCATCGTACTACTGCGACGAGGGAGCTTTGTCGGTGGCCAAGGAGGAGTTTGAGCGAGTGAAGTACAAGGCGTTGGATGCTCGCGAGAAGGAGCGCTACGATATCCGTATGGGTTATATCCGTTTTATCGAGGGCGACTACTCGGCCTCGTTGGAGCACTTCCAGCGTATCTCGCGCCAGAGCGACTACTACCCTCACGCGCTTTATTACATATCGTATATCGCCTATGTGAACGAGGAGTTTGATGCTGCCACCGATGGTTTCAAGCAGTTGGTCGATGTTGAGCCATATCGTGGCCTTGCTCCATTCTACCTTATTCAGATTGAGTATCGTCGTGGCAACTACGACTATGTTGTTGAGTCGGGCGAACAGCTTGTTAATGCCGCTAATGGCGAGGTCTACGATGACTTGGTGCGTGTTATGGCTGAGGCATACTTCGCTAAACGCGACTACTCGCAGGCTATCCGCTATATCAAGCAGTATCCCAATGAGAAGATGGGGCGTCAGGAGAACTATATCAAGGGCTACTCGCTCTATCGTATGACACGCTACTCGGAGGCTGTCGAGCCGTTGAAGAGTGTTTGTGGCGCTGATGATGACCTTACGCAGAACGCCTCTTACCACCTCGGTGATTGCTATTTGCGCCTTGGCGAAAAGAGTGCTGCGGCAGATGCCTTTGCTATGGCCTCGTCAAGCGATTTCGACAAGGATATCGAGGAGGATGCACTGCTCAACTATGGTCGCTTAAAGTATGAGCTTGGCGGTGGCCGTTTCAACGAGGCGGTGAATATCCTTACCGAGTATTCGGAGCGCTATCCTCGGTCAAAGCATATCGAGGAGGTGCACTCGTTGCTGATTGCTGCCTACTACAACTCCGAGAACTACGATGCTGCCTATTCTGCTATCAAGAGCTTGGCAAATCCCGATAATGAGATTAAGGCTGCTCTGCAGAAGGTGGCTCTGTTCCGTGCTGTCGAGGCTGTTGAGCGTGGCGATCTAAGCTCTGCCGAGGAGTTGCTGTCGGAGGCCGAGCAGATTGGCCTTAGCCCTAAGTATAATGCTCTTACACTCTACTGGCAGGGCGAGGTGGCATATCTTCGTGGTGATATGCAGCGTGCCGAGGAGCGATATATGGCCTATATGCGTCGTGCTCCTAAGAGCGAGGTTGAGTATGCCTATGCAAACTATGGTTTGGGCTATGCTCGCTTTGCTGAGGGCAAGATGGAGGCCGCTGCAGATGCCTTTGAGGACTTTGTTCAAGCATACTCTACACGCGATGGCTATATGTACGATGCTCACAACCGCTTGGGCGATGCTCGCTACACATTGCGTGAGTTTGCTAAGGCTCGCAAGGCCTACAATGTGGTGCTGTCATCAACATCCTCGGGTAGAGACTATGCCCGCTATCAGCTTGCTATGGTCGATGGCATCGAGCGCAAGACAAAGAGCAAGATTGAGCGTTTGAAGTCTATCGTGGAGGATGGCAAGGGCGACTATGTCGATGATGCTTGGTATGAGTTGGGCCGTACATATATGGCCGAGGAGCGATATAAGGAGGGCGCTCAGGCTCTGCGCGACTTTACGAATACCGACACAGGCTCACCATACTACATTTCTGCTCTCTCGGATTTGGGCTTGGCATACTACAATATCAACCAGCGTAGCGAGGCCTTGAAGTGCTACGAGGAGGTTGTAGCGTACGACCCCCAATCATCGGCAGCGTTGGAGGCTATGCGTGGTATCCGCGAGATATATGTTGGCGAGGGCCGTATCGACGACTACTTCGCCTATGCCGAGCGTAGTGGTGTGCAGAGCGATATGTCGGCTGCTGCGCGTGATTCGTTGAGCTTCGCAGCTGCAAAAACGCTCTATCTCGATGGCTCTATGGCAGATGCACGCGAGAAACTAAAGGGTTACTTGAAGAACTTCAAGAGTGGCTATTACCGCACCGAGGCACTATTCTACCTCTCGGACTGCTATGTTCAGGAGGGCGACAACGACTCGGCAATAAGCTCTATGGAGGAGCTTCTTAAGCAGGGCAAGACCCAGTATACAGAGCGAGTTTTGGGTGTCTATGCACCTATGGCGTTTGATATGAAGCTCTACGAGAAGTCGGCTGATGCCTACCGCAACCTCTATGATGTCGCCTACAACGAGAGTACTCGCCGTTTGGCATCGGAGGGCTGTGCAGAGGCTACGGTGCTCAGCAAGGATGGCCTCTTAATTAAGGCGATGTACGACAATCTGCTCGCTATGCCCGATGCTACATCGTGGGCTCTGCGCCACGCGATGTTGGCCAAGGCGAATGTCTTGCGTGAGGAGGGTAGCGATGAGGCAATATCACTCTATACGGAGCTTTCGAAGGATATTTCCACTGTCGAGGGTGCAGAGGCCTACTACCGTCTTATCGAGGATAAGTTCAACAAGACCCAGTATGCCGATGCTGAGCAGATGGTATACAATATGGGTAATTCGGGCTCGATGTATTGGCAGGCAAAGTCGTTTATCATCTTGGGTGATATCCTTGTTAAGCAGGGTAACAACTTCCAGGCCCGTGCTACATATCAGAGTATTGTCGATGGTTATACCCCTGCCGATGATGGCATCGTTGCCGAGGCAAAGGCTCGAATCAAGAATCTTAAATAATGAAGAATATGCAGAAGATATATCGTTTTTCGCTTGTTGTAGTTGCGTTCTTTGGCCTTACCGTGTCGCTCTCGGCACAGGAGAGCAAGCGTGTGGAGGTTACCTCGATTTACAATCCTGAGGTTGCGGGTGCTAATAAGCTAATGGCGCCTACCACCATCAACGACAACCCCATGATTGAGCCTACCATCGAGTATTCGGTGGAGCCGGCCACTTGGCAGATTGGCCTCTCGGCACATAACTTCCGCCCTGCAACGGCCACATATTGGGATTTCAGCCGTTCAAAGTCGTGCTTCTTGCGCCTTGGTGCGGGCTATCCTCTAACCTCGGATCTGGCTTTTCGCTACGCTTTGGTTAGCCCCGGTGCTGGCTTCTTTGGCGTATCGCTTGACCATCGTGGCGACTTCGGTCGTCGTATGAATGGCGTTGGCGAGAAGTTGGCGATGAAGGAGAGTTTTAATACCGAGAACGGTATTAAGCTATATGGCGGTGTCTATGCCGGTCGTCGTCTCTTCGATGCTAAGCTTGGTGCTAACTTCGACTTCTTCAAGGCATATCCCGATGCTCAGCAGTTGTCAAGCGACCTTATCTCGCGTGATGGTGTAGACCTCGCTTTGCGCTTTGGCGACAGCTTTACCGACCTGTCGTATATTAACTTCTCGGTCGAGGCTCACAGCAAGCTTTTGTTCCACTCACAACCTCCTGTCGGACATTGCAACTACGCTACCGATATGATGCTTACGGCGGGTGGCTCGGCCCGTGTAGGCAGGGAGTTTGGCGAAAATAGGGTAGAGGTTAATGGTGGCTACGATATATGGCTTAACCCTTGGCAGGATTATCGTGATAGCCGATTTTTTGTGGGTGCTATCTACTCACGCAGCTTCGGTATTGTCGATGTCGAGGCCGGTATTAAGTATATGCGCGACAAGGTGCGTGCAAGAGATAAGGCTTCGCACTTTGTGATGCCGAGCGCTAAGATTCTTATCGACCTTCAGCGTGCCGCCTTTGCTCCATATATCGAGTTTAATACGGTGGTTGGCCAGAATGGTGTGATGTCGTTGCTTGAGAAGAATCCCTATCTTGACTTGGAGTATGGCAACGGCATTAAGGGCTATGATGCTATGGCAAATACCCGTAGCTACGACCTTTCGGTGGGCTTCACAGGTACGGCACACGCCACACGCTTGGCATATCGTGCTTACGCTGGTGTTAGCTTTATGCGCGACCGCATCTACTGGTTTGTTACTCGCCCCGGCTACTTTGGCGCACATGCAGCCGATGATACCCACTTCTTTGCAGGTATCGAGGTTGAGTATCGCCCTGTTGCAGGCTTGGATATAAGTCTTGGCTTCAATGCCAACACCGATAGTGGTAACTCTCCATATCTCTATTCCGACCCTAAGCTGACAGCCGATCTGAAGGTGCAGTATACCTTGAAGCGCTGGAAGTTCTACGCTTCAGGCGCTATGCTCGGTGCTCGTAAGTTTTCGGGCGTTATTGGCGAAGATGGCAAGGCTCCTATCGCTTTTGAGGTCGGCACGAAGTTCGATGTTGGCGCTGGTGTGAGCTACCGCATAAGTCGTGATTTCGAGGTCTATGCCGATGGTATCAACCTGCTTAATAGTCGTCTTTACGACTTTGCGCACTACTATCGCAATGGCGCAGGCTTCAAGGCGGGAGTTAAGATTCATTTTTAGAGGACCTCTAATGCATTAGGCCGAGAACGAAGAATAACATACCTTTAATAAAACATAGAGTATCTTACAATGTCAAAGTGGAGTAATGGCGAGGCAGCAGGTATGCCTCTGTGGAGAAGATTGGCTTGGCGACCTGAGCTTATGGATAGGCGACAGGCGTTGTTGAAGGGTTTGGCGTGGTTGATTGTAGCCACCATGCTTTCGTGGTATTTCCGTGTGGCACCCACATCGACCATTGCCTTCGATGTTGCGGGTTATGTGGCGTTGTGGAAGTGCTTGGTAGAGCAACTTATGTTGTGGGGCGTTACGGCTGTGGTGCTCTACTTGGTTGCGGCGCTCGCTGGTAGCGAGTGTAAGTTTATGGAGTTGGCATCGCGTGTGCTGTATGCGCGTTTGCCTATATATCTGCTTATGTTGCCCGCTACAGTCGGTGGCTTCCGTGTGGAGTATGCTGTGGTGGTCAATGACCCGATGCAGGCATTTTCGGAGTACCCCGTAACTATTGCCTATGCTGTGTTTGCTGTGGCGATGGTTGCCCTGTATTTGTGGTGGAGCTATCGTGCCTTTGCTAAGGTGCGTGGCAGAGAGGATATGCGTGGTGGTGTATTCTTCTTCGTGGGCATTGTGCTCGCCTACGAGCTATCGCAGTGGCTGATGACCCTGCTCGGATAAGGGTACAAAAAAAGGGTAAGCTACTTATATCGCACCGCTACAACCACATACCCTTGCTCGATTCCTCGCCTGGGGGAGTTCTGTAGGAGCTGGTCGTATAAGACTTACCCGGGCACAAAAGTACAAAAAAAATGTATCTTTGCAAAAAAAAAGAGAATAATGCGTAAAAAAATTATAGGTATACTTCTGTTTGTCGTTGTCGCTGTGGCGGTTACGCTATATTCGGTGTATAATATGTTCTACGGCTCGGCAGTCGAAAAGACCTTCACCGTAACCCTTATGAGTGATGATAGCTACTCTCAGAAGATTGATAAAGTTAAGGAGCATATCGCCCACCACTTCGCCTTCGACTTCTATGCCGACCGCATAGGCCTTAGTCGCTCGATTAAGGCGGGTCGCTACACCTTCGATGAGGGCGCTACGGTCATAGAGATTGCCCGAAAGCTGAAGTTTGGCAATAGCCGTGCTGTGCGCCTGACGATTAACAACGCCCGCACCCCTGAGGCCTTGGCAGGTCGTATTGCACGACAGATTGATGCCGACTCGGTGGCGATGTTGGGTGCGCTGAGGGATAAGGCGCTTATCGAGGAGATGGGCTTCGACTCTTCGGAGGCGATGTTCTCGATATTTATCCCCAATACCTACGAGGTATATCCCGATATTGAGCCTGAGGCCTTGGTGCGTAAGCTTAAAGATGAGTCAGATAAGTTCTGGGCAAAACATACCGATAGGGTAGTTTCACTCGGCCTTACGCCCTACGAGATTATGACGCTTGCATCTATTGTCCACGAGGAGACAAATGCCGTAGACGAGATGCCACGCATTGCGGGTGTATATCTCAATCGTCTTTGGAAGGGTATGCCCTTGCAGGCCGACCCTACGGTGAAGTATGCCGTTGGCGACCCCACCTTGAAGCGCATCCTCTTCCGCCACTTGGAGGTTGATTCGCCTTATAATACATATAAGGTAGTGGGTTTGCCTCCTACGCCTATTGCGATGCCCGATATGTCGGCTATCGAGGCTGTGCTGAACTACGAGAAACACGACTACCTATATTTCTGCGCTCGCCCCGAAATGGATGGTCGTCATAACTTTGCCCGCACACATCGTGAGCACGAGCGTAATGCTGCGGCATACCATAGAGCACTTGAACGACAGAACATTAGATAACTATGAACAATAATTTTTGGAATGATGCACTGCGTAGCGGTGCAATTCTCGGCCTTGTAATGGGCCTCTCGCGAGTATTTGAGAGCTATATGCTCTATATCAGCGATATGAAGGGTGTCAATACGCTACTCGTTATCGAGTGGTTGGCAGCAGCTGCGGTATTTGTCTACCTGCTATATCGCTTCTCGAAGCAGCGCTCGATGCGTTTCTCGGAGAGGGAGGGTTATAGCTATGGTCAGGCGCTAAGCTATCTGCTTATGGTATCGATACTTACGGGTATAATCGTGGGTGTTGCAGAGTTCTGTTTCAATCAGATTGTGGGCTACGACGCTATCATTGCCGGCTATATCTCGCTTATTGACGAGTATGGCGAGATGGTTGCCTCGGCAGGTGTCCCTGCATCGAGTATGCAGGTGCTTGAGCAGCTAAAGGTTACGATGCGAGATGCTCAGGAGCCTACAATACTGAACAATGTCTTCTCGGCGCTCAACCTCTACTTTATGACTGGAGGTATACTTGCACTCCTGATTTCGGCGTTTGTTAAGCGTGAGGCAAATCCCTTTGCAGAAGATAAACATAGTGAAAGCAATGAGTAACAAGTTGGATATTTCGGTTGTCGTGCCCCTATACAATGAGGCTGAGTCGTTGCCTGAGTTGGTGGCGTGGATTGACCGTGTGGTGCAAGAAAATAGCCTAAGCTATGAGATTATTATGGTCGATGATGGCTCCTCGGATTCATCGTGGGCTGTTATCGAGGAGTTGCGCAAGCAGAATGAGGCTATTCGCGCTATTAGCTTTATGCGCAACTATGGCAAGTCGGCAGCCCTCTATTGTGGCTTCGAGATGGCTCAGGGCGAGGTGGTATTTACGATGGATGCCGACCTTCAGGACTCTCCCGACGAGATTCCCGAGATGCGCCGTATGATTTTGGAGGAGGGCTACGACCTTGTGTCGGGCTGGAAGCGCAAGCGCTACGACCCTATCGGCAAGCGTTGGCCAAGTAAGTTCTTCAACCTCACGGCACGCATTATGTCGGGTATACGCCTTCACGACTTCAACTGCGGTCTCAAGGCCTATCGCCGTAAGGTGGTCAAGGCTGTCGAGGTATATGGCGAGATGCACCGCTATATACCTATCTTGGCGAAGAACGCTGGTTTTAAGCGTATTGGCGAGAAGGTTGTTGAGCACCACGAGCGCAAGTATGGCCACTCAAAGTTTGGCATCGAGCGTATGGTGAAGGGCTATCTTGACCTTATCAGTATCACCTTTATGTCGCACTTCGGTCGCTCGCCGATGTACCTCTTCGGTAGCCTCGGCACGCTGATGTTCCTTGCGGGATTTATCGCTGTGGCGTGGATTATCATCGAGAAGTTTACTATCGGCGCACCACTTACCAACCAGCCGCTGTTCTACCTTGCGATGCTTGCTATTGTGCTTGGTGTGCAGCTATTCCTTGCTGGCTTCCTTGGCGAGATGATTAACCGCCGCTCAGCCGACCGTAATAAGTATTTAATTGATAAAACTTTATAAGATGATTCAAAGAATTCAGACACTTTATCTGTTGGTTGCTGCTGCTCTTATGGCGGTAACACTTTTTGCCCCTATCGCCACATTCTCGTCTGCCGATGCGGTATACACCCTCGGCGCATTCTCGCTTGCGGGTGATGGCGAGTCGCAGAGCACACTATGGATGGGCATCGTGCTTGTTATTGCTACTGTGTTGCCCCTTGTTACAATCTTCCTCTTTAAGCATCGTCAGCTTCAGGTGCGCCTTTGTGGTGCCGAGATGGTTGTTTTGCTCGGTGCTGTGGCCTTTATCGCTATCTACTATTGGCTTGCTGCGAGCAATGCTCTTAGCGATATTGCCATTGAGCATAAGCAACTTGGCTGGGCTGCGCCTATGCCTCTGGTGTCGCTTGTCTTGACCTATTTGGCAGGTCGCGCCATCTTCAAAGATGAGCTTTTGGTGCGCTCGCTGGATAGAATACGATAAGAAAAATGCGGTGTGCGAGAAAAAAAGTTGTAGAAAATTTTGCAGATTTGAAAATAATGTCTACATTTGCACACCATTTCAGAGAAATCTGATGCCCAGATGGCGGAATCGGTAGACGCGCTGGTCTCAAACACCAGTAGGTTCACCCCTGTGCCGGTTCGACCCCGGCTCTGGGTACTGAGAGAGAGGAACGAAAGTTTCTCTCTTTTTTGTTTGGTTTTTTGTGTTAGCCGAGAGCCGACCTTTGGTCATTGTGTGCGTTGCGGTATGGCTCTATACGAGCAAGCTCGCCAAGCCACACCACAACCCCCACAGGCTAACGCCTATGCTCTCGCCATAAAACAGGCTCAGTCGTAAAATCCGGTGGAGCGATTCTGAAAAAAGGGCTCAGTCGTAAAATCCGGTGGAGCGATTCTGAAAA
>SUZB01000006.1 GCA_015060115.1 Rikenellaceae bacterium
GCAGTTTACTTAGGCGTAAATGAGGATTTTGAGGGCGAGCGTAACGACAAAATACACTTTTTATTCAGCCTCTTTTTCGTTGTTCGGCAATGCCTAACTCAACTATTTTGCACTTTTCTCGAAAAAAGTTGCGAAATATTTTGCAAGTTTAGAAAATTGCTCTATCTTTGCACTCGCTTTTAGAGCAATGGCGAGATAGCTCAGCTGGTTAGAGCGCATGATTCATAATCATGAGGTCGAGAGTTCAAGTCTCTCTCTCGCTACTACCATAAGCTTTGAAGAACGACAGTTCCTCAAAGCTTATTTTTTTGCTACTCGGCGCATAGGTCGGCAACCGAGGCTCCAACGAAGGCTATCAACTTATCGGGCGCTATGCCTATCTGCAAGCCACGAACACCAGCGCTGATATATATCTTCGGGTGGTCGAGGACGGTAGAGTGAAAGTAGGTAGGAAATGGCTTGCGCATACCGATAGGCGAACAGCCACCGCGAATATAGCCAGTAGTGGGAAGTAGCTCCTTCATAGCTATAAGGTCGGCCTTCTTGTTACCCGACACACGCGCTGCCGCCTTCAGATCCACCTCCTTATCACCCGGTATCACGCAGACAAAGTGTCCTGTGCGGTCGCCCTTAAGCACCAAGGTCTTGAATACCGTAGCGATATCCTCGCCCAGCTCCTCAGCAACATGTGTGGCTGCGAGATTATTCTCATCAACCGTATAGGGTACAAGGTCATACTCTATCTTCGCCCTATCCAAGAGTCGGGCAGCATTTGTCTTATCTATCTTCTTTGCCATTTTATCAAATTTTTGTATATTTGCCGTCATAATGACGGTTCTTCTGTATCTTACTCCTACATCAATTTTTCGGTTCAAGTGATGCAACCAATTCGTTTTATTGTTATCTTTGCGGTATGAGTTACGCATTGATTACAGGCGCATCATCAGGTATGGGCCTATGTTACGCCAAGGAGTTAGCCCGTATGGGGTACAACATTATCGCCGTTAGCAACCAACCTACGGAGTTGGAGGCTGTGGCAGCATCACTACGCACAGAGTACGCCATCGAGGCACACGCCATATATGCCGACCTTGCGGAGCGTTCCGCAGCGAAGATGCTCTTCGACCGTTGCCAGAGCGAGGGCTGGGAGGTGGAGATACTTATCTCTAATGCAGGTATGCTCCTCTTCTCAACGCTTACGAACACCGCCCCTGAGCGCCTTGCGACAATCATCGACCTACACTGCACCACAACAACACTCCTCTGTCGCTACTTTGGCGTGGCAATGAAACAGCGTGGCAAGGGTCGTATCCTGATTATGTCGTCATCAACAGCGTGGCTACCCTACCCGACAATCTCGCATTACAGCGCCACGAAGGCCTATTTGAAGAACTTCGCCTTTGCGCTATGGTACGAACTGCACCGCTATGGTGTAAGCGTAACTGCCCTATTCCCCGGTGCGGTAAACACCCCATTCTACAAGCTCTCCGACAAGATGCGCAGTCGCCTATCTTCGCTCGGCGTGCTGATGCGCCCTGAGGCAGTTGCCAAGCGAGGCATAAGTGCGATGATGCGAGGTAAGCGCCGACTGACACCAGGACTCTTTACCCGTTTAGTGGTCGCCATCTGCGCCATTCTCCCTGCCCGCGTGCTCGACATCATTATCCGCATCAAGCCCATTCGCGAGCTTTTAGAGCGCATCTAACGCTCGACAAGCGAGCGCAGTGTCGCCACATCAATATCGCGGAAATCGTCGATAATAAGGTCGGCATCGGTTGTTTCGAGGAACTCGCGCGAGAATGTTGTAGCCAATGCCACAACCCTCATTCCTGCACGCTTAGCCGCCTCGATACCCGCCTCGGCATCCTCAAAAACGATGCACTCCTCAGCCTTTAGGCCTAACTTCGATGCAGCTGTGAGGTATATCTCGGGGTCGGGCTTGCAACGAGTAACCTCATCACCCGCAACGGCAGCCTCGAAGTAGCGCTCTATATGGCACTTATCCAGCACAAAATCGACATTTGCACGATAGCCCGAAGAGCCAACAGCACAGCGCAGACCCTCACTCTCACACTCGGCCAAAAACTCCAATAAGCCGGGCTGAGGTGTGATAATCGGGGCATATAGCTCGCGGTAAATTGCCTCCTTCTCATAGCCCAATTCACGGATACCGACACGCGCCACAACATCGGCAGGCATCAGCTCACCCATAATATCGTCGTTGCCCTTGCCAAAGACACGACTTAGCTCATCGAATGAGCGCTCCACGCCATAGCGGCGAAAGAACTCGGCAAAAGCGGCACGGTGCACCTCAAGGTTATTGACCAACACACCGTCCATATCGAAAAGTATTCCTCTAAGCATAATCTGAAATTTAGGGCAAATATAGCGTTTTTTGTTGTAGTTTTTTACGCATCTATTTAATAATCGGCTCTACATTTTGAATATTTACCCAAAAATATTAAATTTGCGTTTATGAATTGGCAAGATAGGTTAAAGAATCTCAGCTTGGGCGAGAATATGTTGTACGGCCTTGTGTGGGCTGCCATATTCCTTATACCCTTTATGAATGCGCATCTTATGTCCGAGGAGATCAACAACCTCGACAATGTGATTATATCGTGGGGTAAGATATCGCCATACTTCCTTATCTTTCTTCTCAACAACTATATCCTCGCGCCATACCTGCTATTGCGCCACCGCTATGTGAGGTATGCTGTCAGCCTGCTCGCTGTCGTAGGCGCAATCTTCGGCACTATCGAAGTGCTCGATTTCCGCTACTGGCAGTCCGATATTGACCTTCGCAGCAAGGCATCGCTCACGGAGTTGGAGTGGTACTGGAATCTGCTCTTCGGCGTGATGATGGCGGGTGCAAACACGATGATTAAGCTCTACTACCGAGCCATCAAGATTGACCAGCGAATGGCCGTTTTGGAGCGCGAGAATATCGAGACGCAGATGGAGTATCTGAAGTACCAGATTAACCCCCACTTCCTGATGAACACGCTGAACAACATCCACGCGATGATTGACTTCGACAGCGATATGGCAAAGAAGTCGGTAATGGACCTTTCGCGTATGTTGCGCCATATCCTCTACGACTCCGATGAGCAGTATACGACACTCGACAAGGAGGTAGCATTCTTGGAGAACTACATCGAGCTGATGCGCATACGCTATATTGACGAGGTGAACATCAAGCTCAACACCCCCGATATGAATATATGCCGTAAGATTAAGCTTCCGCCACTGCTCTTTATCGTGCTGGTGGAGAATGCCTTTAAGCACGGCATCAGCTACGACAAGCAGTCGTTCATATATATCGACATAGCCACCTATGGCAAGATGTTGAGTTGCACGGTAACGAATAGCCGTCATCCTGCCCGAGTATCGAAGAGCAGTGGTATCGGCCTAAAGAATATTTCGCGCCGACTAAAACTCCTCTTCGACAACAACTATAAATTACACATCGAAGATGACAATGAAGATATTTACCGAGTAGAATTAGTAATACCTATAACAAATAGAGAGAGATGGTAAGATGTATCGCTATTGACGATGAGCCATTGGCTTTGCGTCAGATTAAGAGCTACATAGAGCGTAACGACCAGCTGGAGCTTGTGGCATCGTGTCGCAGTGCTATTCAGGCGCGTGAGATATTGGCAAAGGAGAGTATCGACCTAATTTTTGTGGACATCAATATGCCCGACCTTAACGGCATTGACTTTGTGCGCCAACTCACAACCAACCAATATATTATCTTCACCACTGCCCACTCGGAGTATGCTCTTGAGGGTTTTAAGCTCAACGCCATAGACTATCTGCTAAAGCCCTTTACCCGCGATGAGTTCGAGAAGGCTACGCAGAAGGTTATCTCGCTTGTAGACCTTGTGGAGCGTTGCCACGCTGCCGAAAGTGCCGTTGCGCAAAACGAGGCAGAGAGCACCGACAACGAGGTTATCTCGGTTAAGGCTGACTATAAGACGCAGTTGGTCAAGGTGGCGGATATCATCTACTTGGAGAGTGCCGGCGAGTATGTCCGCCTACATATCGAGGGTAGTTCGACCATCACCACCCTCTTCCGCCTAAAGAATATGGAGACCTCGCTACCACAGGATAGCTTTATGCGTGTTCACCGCTCGTATATCGTCAATCTTAAGCGCATTGCAAGCTACACCAAGGGTCGCATCTTCCTCGACAATGGCGAGTATATCCCCTTGGGCGAGAACTACAAAGAGGCCTTCTTGGAGCGATTCGATAAGTAACGGCAAACACAAATAATCATAAAAAGAATACCCCTTGGGAAGGCACTATATGGTGCAACCCAAGGGGTATTACTTTGCAGCTAAAATAAGTGTTTACTTCTTCACGAAGTGCTCCAACGATTTCATAATATTACGCGAGTGAAGAATCATTGTCTTGGTCTCGGTGAGGATGTTGAAGAAGAGCATATTTGCCGATGACGAGCCACCGGTATCGCGCAAACGGCGAAGCTGGTTCTGCATAACCTCGTCGATAAGGTCAAACATCTCATCACGCTTGGTAAGCACGGTATCCATAGCCTCGAATGAGCGGTTGCGGAGCATATCGTTGATATCCGAGAAGATATCCTCTACGCGGTCGTTGATACGCTTGAGGTCGTAAACCTGCTCCTTCGAGAGGCCTGTATGGTTGTTATCCACATGCTTATAGCAGGGGCGTGTGATGTGCAAAAGGGCCTTACTGGTCTCCGAGATATAGTCTACAACCTGCACATAGAAGTGGCCGGTGTGAACATCGCTATCCTGCAAATCACGCAATAGAGGGATAATCTCATACTTCTGCTGGCGTGTCGAGTAGTAGAACTCCTCGGCCTCGTGTACCATCTCCTTCAAGACCTTACGATTCTCCTTGAACACAGCAACAATCGTGCGGTCGTAAATCATCGTAACCTTCTCCATTGACGAGCAGATATGCTCGGTATAGGTGATAAGCGCCTCTTCGGGGCTCTGCTTAAGGCTCTCGCCAATCATAGCCACAGCCGACTCCTCGGCATCTTTCTTCTCCTCTGCCTTCTTCGCAAAGTTACTCTTGATAAGCATATAACCGCAAACTGCCGTAACGGCGATAATCGCTATCTTACCGCCATAGACGAGGACAAGCGTAACGGCAAGAGCGATAATAAAGCCACCCACAGCCGTAACAAACCAACCCATAATCACGGTCATAACGCCAGTAATACGATATACGGCACTCTCACGGCCCCAAGCACGGTCAGCAAGCGAAGAGCCCATCGACACCATAAATACTACATAGGTGGTAGACAATGGCAACTTGAGCTGAGTACCGATAGAGATAAGGATTGCAGCAGCCGTTAGGTTTACCGTAGCTCGGATAAGGTCGTAGTTTACATCGCCACGCTCCTCTTCGGGAAGGGGTTCAAAGCGGTTGTTGATAACATCGATTAGCTTGTTGGGTGTGATGCGTGCCAAGCCATCGTTGAGCATACGGGCACCACGCACAATACCACGCGAAGCGGCCATAGCATCGGCATTGGGTGTTGCCTCCTCGCTCTGCGAAGATAGCTTACGCTCAGTCTCGATAACGCGCATCGCCTTATTTGAGGTAAAGAGCGTTACGACCATCACCAAGCCCGCAGCACACATAATCCAGAAGTTGGCCTGTGTGGGGTTGGCGAGAGCCGACATAGACTCAGGCTCAGTGCCAAGCGACTTGGCAATCATATATGAGTCGTAACCAGCATAGGGCACACCGATAAAGTTCACAAGGTCGTTACCCGCAAATGCCAAGGCTAACGAGAATGTACCTGCAAGGATTGACACACGGAGGATATTGACCTTGCAACGCTGCAAAATCCAGAGCAGAACTGAGCTAATAGCCCAAAGGATAAGCAACGAGAGGGCTGTATTCTCGTTCACAAACTCGGTGAGAACAGCAGGAATAAGACCCGAACTCTTCAAGCCCTTGAATACGGTGAAATAGATGATACCCGCAAGCGTAACACCGCACCATAGAGCACCCCAACGGTTGAATATCTTGTGGTAGCGGAACGAGAAGATAAAGCGCGAGACATACATCAGCAGGTGACCTGTGAAGAACGCCAGCACCACCGAGAGCAAGATACCCGATACGATACCGAGAGCATTGCCTGAGTTGATATAGTCGCCAAGCGAGGCATCGGTAGTGCCACTCCAGATATTGTAGAGTGCCAACGCCATTGCCGAGCCAAGCAAGCCAAATACCAACGACACGGTGGTCGATGTAGGCAGACCTAAGGTGTTGTAGATATCCAAGAGAATGATGTTAGAGAGCATCATACCGAGGAAGAGAATCATAATCTCCTGATAGGAGAACATTTCGGGATAGAAGACGCCACTACGCGCAACATCCATCATACCGCTCGATGTCATAACGCCGACCATAACACCAATACCCGCAATCGCAAGGATTACATTCTTCTTGGCGGCCTTCGAGCCAAAGGCGGAATTTAGGAAGTTGACCGCATCGTTTGACACGCCAACCACGATACCCATAACGGCAAGAATCGCAAGGGTAATAACAATAAAAAGATCCATATATCAATTAGTTAATATTATTCTGCAACACAATACAAAGTGCCTCTAAAAAGAAAAATGCCCACAACCGAAGTCAATAACTTCGATTGCAAGCGACTTATCTTGAGGTTATGCCGGGCATAATAACTTAGTTTCTTCGATGACAAAGTTACGAATAAATTGTTACAAAATTGTTACAAAACCATTAAGTCGCGTAACAGTTGTTACAAATTTAGGCTATGTCGCAAGGGCATTATGGCAAATATTTTTAGCACGAAAGGTTGGAATTATAGATAAATATCACTACATTTGTATGATATTTAGACTTAAAGTAAAGATTTGCAACAATGGGCAAATATCGTATTTTGGTTGTCGATGACGAGGAGTCGCTATGCGAGATTCTGAAGTTTAATCTTGAGCGCGAGGGCTACGAGGTGCTTACGGCATTGAGTGCCGAGGAGGCGCTAACGCTCGAACTCGATAAACTCGACCTTATAATATTAGATGTTATGATGGGCGAGTTGAGTGGCTTTAGTATGGCGAAGATACTGCGCAAGAGGCGCGATACAGCTACCCTACCAATCATCTTCTGCACAGCTCGCGATACGGAGGCCGACAAGATTGAGGGCTTGGATATCGGCGCCGATGACTATATAGCAAAGCCTTTTTCGGTGGCAGAGGTTATGGCGCGAGTGCGCTCGGTGTTGCGCCGTTCGCAGCATCAGCCTAAGATAGCAACCGAAGATAGCGACAACATTATTCGATTCGAGGATTTGGAGATTAACCAACTCAAGAAGCGATGCACAATATCCGACGAGGAGATTTCGCTCACGCGCAAGGAGTTTGATATTCTTGTGCTGCTACTCTCAAACAGAGGCTCGATACTCTCGCGAGAGCAGATTATGAAGCGTGTATGGAGTGATGAGGTGGTTGTGCTTGACCGCACCATCGATGTAAACATCACACGAATGCGCAAAAAGCTTGGCAAATATGGTAATCACATTATAACACGAACAGGTTATGGCTACGGATTTGAAGAATAAGACACTCTCTTACCGAGGAGGTATGTACATCTTGCTGGCGCTATTCAGCATCACAATTATCGGCGGTGTAATCATCTATCGCCTATCACTCACCAGCCACCAGGGCATCTCGGAGCTTCTTGACGAGAGCATCTTCTACGCAATTATTGCCGTAGCTGCGCTTATGGGTGCTGTTGCGATATTTCTCTCGGTGCGCTTTAGCCGCAACCTTCGTAACCTTAAGCGTGTGGTAGATGCAATGGATAATGGTGCCGACATTGAGTCGATGCCCGACTTTGCACGCGATGAGCTTGGCGACCTTTCGCGCCATATTATCGATCTCTACCAGCGTCTGCGCCAGACATCACACGCCTTGGAGCACGAGCACGACAAGGCAATCCACGAAAAGGAGGAGAAGTTGCGCATCAAGCGTCAGCTTACCAACAATATCAACCACGAGCTGAAGACCCCAGTGGCAGCTATTCAGGGCTATTTGGAGACCATCATCAACAACAACGACATCAGCGATGAGGAGCGCCGCTCGTTTATCGAGAAGAGCTACGCCCACAGCCAGCGCCTCACACAGCTTCTGCACGATGTATCGACCATCACCCGCTTGGAGGATGGCAGCAGCCGTATCGAGACCGATGCGGTAGACCTTCGCGCTATCATTGACGAGGTGGCATCAGAGGTTAAGCTCTTGCCACAGGAGCGCCAGATGCGTGTAAATATCGATATGCCCGAAAAGGTTATGGTCAATGGCAACTCAACACTTCTTATGTCGATTATCAAGAATCTTACGGACAATGCCATTGCCTATTCGGGTGGCCGTGACATTTTTATCCGCCTCACGGAGGGTAACGATGCTATGCACACCATAACATTCTCCGACAACGGCATCGGCATCGACGAGGAGCATATCAACCATATCTTCGAGCGCTTCTACCGCATCGATGCCGGTCGCTCGCGCAAACTTGGTGGCACAGGCCTCGGCCTCTCGATTGTAAAGAATGCCATACTGTTTCATGGTGGCGATATCGAGGTATACAACCGCAAGGCTGGTGGTTTGGAGTTTAAGTTTACGCTACCCATCGCCGAAAACTAAGATTTAGAACTTAAAAAACGAAGAGATAATATGAAAAAGTTATTTGCACTTTTGCTCGTTGCAACCGCAGTAGGTTGTGCCGAAGCACCCAAGGCCGAGGAGGGCACTCCAAAGGTATATATGACAACAGAGATTACGCCTGAGGGCCTTTTGCGTGTATATGAGGCATTGGGCATCGAGGCCGAGGGCAATGTTGCCGTCAAGATCTCTACTGGCGAGCCCGGTGGCAAGAACTACCTCAAGCCTGAGCTTATCGGCAAGCTTGTGCAGTCGGTAGATGGCACTATCGTAGAGTGCAACACCGCCTATCGTGGTCGTCGCTTCTCATCTGAGGAGCACCTCAAGGCTGCGCGTGAGCACGGTTTCTTTGCCATTGCCGATGTCGATATTATGGATACCGAGGGCGAGATTAAGATTCCTGTGCAGGACACTACACACCTTAAGTACAACCTTGTGGGCAAGAATATTGAGAACTACGACTTTATGATTAACCTCGCCCACTTCAAGGGCCACGCTATGGGTGGCTTTGGTGGCGTGTTGAAGAACCAGTCTATCGGTGTCGCCTCACGCAATGGCAAGGCCTATATCCACTCTGTGGGCAATACCGAGAACCCCGATGAGATGTGGGGCTTTACGGGCGACCAGATTGGCTTCTTGGAGTCTATGGCAGCTGCTGCACAATCTGTTCACGAATACTTTGGCGAGGGTAAGATTGTCTATATCAATGTGATGAACAATATGTCGATTGACTGCGACTGCGATGCTCACCCTGCTGACCCCTTGTTGAAGGATGTCGGCATCTTGGCATCTACCGACCCTGTGGCACTCGATCAGGCGTGCCTCGATATCGTCTTTAATATCACCCCTGAGGAGGGCAACGACAATGGTCCGTTGTTGGAGCGCATCAAGTCGCGCCACGGCACACATATCGTAGACTATGCCGAGCAGATTGGCCTCGGCTCGAAGAGCTACGAACTTGTAAATATCGACTGAATAGCTATGCGCGGGGCGGTTCGGCAACTTCTCGACCGCTACCCCGCTGCTACGCTTCAGGATATCTACAAGACGATGTTCCAAGACCGCTTTGGCGTGGCTCACCTGCTATCGGATAGAGCTAAGGTCAAGGCCTATATCGAGCAAGAGACTATAGAGTGTAGCGAGGCGAGAGAGAGCTATTTTGAGCCTTGTGGCTGGCGAGGCGACTATATAAGGATAGACCTTCACGCCATTCGTGATGGCAAAATCACAAGCGATGAACTCACCGATGCCTTTATGCAGAGTGCCGAAAGCTCAATAACGGCAGATAGCACAGCGCTTGCCGAGTGGCAAAGGGAGTGGCAGATGATTATCACACAGAACTACGACCGACTACGCAAGTTGGAGGGCTTCGAGCAAGACTCTACAATGCTTGCCGAGATGATTGCTAATGGTAACTATGTAGTCCACCACAGCCGAGTCTACAACACCTACTACCACCCGCACTACCGCATCGTAGCCCGCCGTGAGGCCGAGCGATTAAACATCGAATAACCTCAATCGAGGAGTAGAAAAAGGAGAGCGACCCGAAAGATCGCTCTCCTACTGATTTTCATCTTTTCTAACTAAAGAAGTTACCAATTACTCCTTATAAGTGATTGTATATACCGCAGGACAAAGAATCTCGCCAGTCTTTGTCTCGGTATAATTCTCAATGGTTGTTGAATACATATATCCCTCTGGTGTCTCTATTGCCTCGGAAGTAGCAACCAAATCATACTCACACAGATATTCTTCATATACTACATTGTATGATATCTTCGTGGGACAGCCATCGCCATCAAACTCATAAATGGCAGGATATAGGTCAGAACTTGGTTTTGTGCGAGAAACGGAAAAATGTTCGCGATAGTTCGGATCGGGAACATAATCCACTCGCATATTAAAATAATACTCATCACCACCGCCACCAATCTCGACGCACGCATCTCCAAATTTACCACACTTACGAAGCGACACAAGGAGTGAAACAATATCTCCCTCAAGCTCAGGGTCACCATTAAGAAGGAACATATTGAAATCGACATTTGTCTTATCGTTAGGATATCTATGCGGATAGAATGTTTCGATATCGTAGACTATACTGTCATCATCTTCCTCGCCATACTCATCCCAGATAACACCAGTTAGCAAGCCATTCTCATAAGTGATATTTGAGCCCTCTTCGCCATACTCCTCACAATGTTGCACCATTCGGACAAGATACCCGGCATCATCATACCCAAATGAATACTTATAGGTATCCCACATCTCATATTCACCTTTCAGAAGTGCCTGTGTTGCTCTGCCACCCTCCAAAGTAACCTCATAAGTCTCATCTTTGGTACTGTCATCGCCACCGCTCTTATACGATGATGTAATATCGATATTATCCACGATGGAATAGTCGAAGGTATGCCATATCTCATAAGATTCGTAAGACTCCTGAGCATCGCATATCTCCTCGACACGGACTACTCGATTCTGCTCATCATACTTGTATGTCAAGATAAAGTGTGCCGACTCATACTCATCAACCGTATCGGTGTAGCGATAATCAATAGTGCTTACATACTTCTGCTGTACCTCAGAATCATCATCGTTTCCACCTGAGGGGGTATCTGTTGCCGCTCCCTGAGTAATGGTTATTTTAATTGTATGCTCGCCACAGGTAATTACAATCTCAGCATAGCGCTCTTCGCTTGTCTCGTTGGGGGTAAGCGTAATCGTGATAGTGTAGGTGCCAGCTGCATCGCCGTGATCGGGTGTAATAGACACCCACTCCTCGTCTGCGCGTGTGGTATTAATAACAGATGTCCAAGCGCCCTCGGTCGTAAATGTAACACTCTGTCCCTCGGTAGCCAAAGCATCAACACTCTGTGATAGGTACTCTTTCTGCTCTGGGCTGACAACAATTTCGCTTGTGTCGCCACCATCAATAGGAGTGTCGGTACAGGCGACAAAGGCAAATATGCCAAACAACAAACATACAATAGAAATAATTCTATTCATAATTGCTATAATGTTTTATTGTTATATCAACTCCGGTATAACGATTAAATGATAAAAAAAGAAAGTGTGGAGTTGATTTTCGTTTATCGACAAAGAGGTTCTGACAAAACCCAAGCAAAAATAAACGATACAATGCCCCACACTTGGAAGTATGGGGTATATGCACAAGAATAGTGCATAGCCACATATCTACACAAGATATGAGTGCTGTTCGTCATCCTTTTGCTTTTTGAAATTGTCAGATTTCTTTGTAAGGACTCGCGAAAAACACTTTCGTAAATATGTCCGCCAAAAAATGGCGCGATTAGCCACTATTTCGACAATACAAAATTAAGAAAAATTTCCGAAACGAACAACACTCACGGGGGATATTGTTTGGACAAAATAAAAAAATAAGGGTTGCTCCGCTAATGGAACAACCCCAATCTAATTATTTGTGTTTAAGAGGCTATCGTCTTACAACCTCGATAATCTCGCAGTTACCGCAGATTTCGATTGCTGTAGCGCCGTTGGTCGCCAACTCAACATACGATGAAGAGATAGCGCCCTCGCCTACTACAGAGCCATCGGCAGCAATAAGGCGGTATGACGCATCGGCAACATTACCCATAAGAAGAATAGAGCGAGCAACACCATCGAGCGCAACACTTTGAACGCCATTTATTGCAATCTTTGTAAAGGGGTTGCTATCGATATGGTACTCAGACTTATCCACAGGGTTGATAGCGAACTCACGAACAGCCAACCAATTACGCTTCTTAGACTCAAGCTTGCGGATACCCACATATCGTGCCTCGAAGGGCTCACCCTTCCACTCAATATCATAGACACCCTGCAAAGGCTCGGTGAGGGCAGTCCAATTCTCGCCATCGGTAGAGTACTCTACAACGCAGTGGTCGAAGTAGTCTACATCATCCACCGAGTTACGGCCCTGAATAACACGCAACTCGCGCACCTCACGAACAATGCCCATATCGGCGCCCAAGAAGTCATCGGTACGCTGTGCCTGACCTGAGTGATAGTAGGTCTCAGGGTCGTTGTCGAACATATACTTCGACTGGGGCGCTGCCAACGAGCGATAGCTACCCACAGGGGCAAGAGTAGATGCCTTGTCGCCAGTAAGACGCTCATAGTAAGCCGATGCCATATCGTCCATTAAGCGCTCGTAGAAGGGGTGGAGCTTCATAGTACCCACGCGGTGAGCATCAAAGGCGGCAACATCCTCCTCCGACATAAGATTCTCGACATAGAGATTCCAGAAGGCATCGAATTTGCCGGCCTGATAGAGCTTCAAGCACTCGATAGCCTTAAGGCAACGGCGACCAAGCTTCTCAAACTCAACCAACCAAGGGCGCAACTCCTCAAGCAACGCCTTATTCTCCATCGCCTCCATCTCGGCAGGCACCTCGACTATGCGCTCAAGCTCCTCGACAAGCTTAGCGCAAACAGCCTCATCGTAGGTTGCCAAAGTGAAGGTCTCGGTCTCCCACGACTCCAAACGGCGGTAGCCGGTCTCGGTGTCGCAAGAGTGGATAGCAAACTGACGATAAGCCTCCTTAACCTCTGGGGCTACACACTCAATAGCACGCTCCCAGCTATCTGTGGGGTTGTACTTCGAGGGACACCAAGCATAATCCGCAGTGCTATAAAGTGCCAACTTCGATGCCTCGCCGTGCTCCATAGGGTTGCTCACGATACCGCGAGCCTTCGTAGCATCCATAGTCGAGGCAAGACCATAAACGGGGCCCTGCATAACAATATGACGAGCATAGTCCGTAACGGGGAAGTTCCACCAGAAGAGCGCAGGGCGCTTGATGCGTGACGAAATCCACTCCATAGTAGACTCGGTCATATTGCTACATACTGCATCGCCAGTCCAAAAGACATCGACCGAAGGATCGAGCTCGTTACCGTAGATAATCAAGCTACCACGCTCGGTGGGGTTAGCCCAAAGGCGAGTATACTCCGTAGGGCAGACAATAAGGGGCTCAACATCGCCCTTTACCTTAACAAAGTCATCGTTAAGGATATTCATCAACTCGGTCTGGTAGTAGGGGTTGGTACCTGCGCCCTCGATATCATCGAAGTGAACGGCAAAGGCACGAACACCAAGCTGATACATAGCATCAAACTTCTTGATAAGGTTCTGGATATCGGACTCCTCCCACTTGATATCCTTGCCGGGGTGGATAGCCCATACGAAGTGTACACGATTGCGCTTGCACGCCTCGACCAACTCACGAATATCCTCGGCCTCCTCAGCGGGATACTCCTCACGCCAGTAGGGCGACGAGTGATAGGGGTCGTCCTTAGGGCCATAGATATAGTAGTTCATCTTGAAGCGGCCGTAGAAGTCGATAAGCGAAAGGCGGGTCTCGTGCGACCAAGGCTCACCATAGAAGCCCTCTACAACACCACGATACTTCAAATCGGGCCAGTCGTTAATGCTCATCGCGGGGAGCTTACCCTCAGCCGAAATGGGGCTCTCGACAATCTGGCGCAGGGTCTGAATAGCGTAGAAAGCACCTGCATCACCATCGGCAACAATCTCGATTGCGTTACCATTAATCGCCAGCTGATAAGCGCCAGAAATCTCATTTGCAAGCTCATTAAACTTAATAGTTAGCTTTACACCCTTCTTGGCGTGCTTCACAAAACCAAGCTCCTCGGCATAGTTCTTTGCCTCACCCACAAGCTTCACACCCTTTGTGATATCAACAGGCAGGCTACGAAGCATATAGAGATTCTGGGGGTAGGGGTTGATAATAAGTCCACCGTGATCGACCTTATGGCCGAGAATCTCGCCAAGGTCTTGCGACTCGCCACGCTGCGACTGCAAATCTTGGGCATTGATAGCGGTTGTAGCAACAACGGCAGCTACAACCAAAAAGATAGTTTTAAGGAATCTTCTCATAGTTCTACAATAGGTTACACCGACAAAGATATGTATTTTCTTCGAATATCGAAAATATCTACACCTATTATATAACAGATGCCGCAAGACGAGGAGTCCAACGGCATCTTTCTATACCTATCAAAGAGTTGATAAAGTTAGCTCTTCGATGTCATAATCTTGAGTATCATCGCATCGGTCTGCATCATCGCATCACGACCAATATCGGTGAGGTTGCGGATTGAGCGGTCTACATCGTCGTCGATAATACCCTCTACCGACTTTACGCAACGACCTGTCATCGCCATAAGTGCCGATACCACAGCTGTCGAGACACCTGAGGCGCACTTCAAGGCGCACGAAGGCTTTGCACCATCGCAAATCATACCCGCAAGGTTGCCAATCATATTCTTAACGGCCATAGCAACCTTATCGTAGTTGCCACCCATAAGGTAGGTAATACCGCACGACGAGCCAGTCGAAGCAACAACGCAACCACACAACGCCGAAAGACGACCAAGACTCTGCTTGATATAGATAACCGTGAGGTGCGAGAGTACAAGGGCACGCACCATCTGCTCGTGCGAAGCATTGGTCTGCTCGCCATAGACAACCACAGGAACAGTCGAGGTAAGACCCTGATTACCACTACCAGAGTTACTCATAACAGGAATCATAGCACCCGCCATACGAGCATCACAAGCAGCAGTGGTCATACCGACAATCTGGCAGTGCAGGGTATCGCCCATAATATTACGCTCCGACTCCGAGCGCATAAGCTTACCGATACCGTGGCCATACTCGCCCTTAAGCGACTCATAGGCAGCATTCATATTGAGGCGCTTTGCCTCCAAGATAAACTCCAACTCATCGAGCGGAGCACTCATCGCAAAGTCCCACACCTTCTTTAGGTTAAGCTCAGGATCTTTCTGCTCGGCGGGAGCAGCACCATCGCTTGCAGTGGGAGCATCTGCCGAGAACAACACCTCGCCATTGCGCTCAACACGCACAAAACGGCTGTGGCCACCTGAGATAATCGCTAACGCCTTGTCAGCACCAGCCTTAACCTCAATTTCGATATAGAGCTTCTCCTCGATATTCTCCTTAAGGTCTACCGAGATACGCTTCTCGTCAATAAGGCGACAACCCTCCTTAACCGATGCCTCGTTAGCATCCTTCAATACCTGAAGCTCATATTCAGACTTGCCAACCAAAGCACCCAAGGCCATAGCGATAGGCAGACCGGTCATACCTGTACCGGGAATACCTACACCCATAGCATTCTTTAGGACATTAGCGCTCAAACGAGCCTCGATATGCTCAGGACGACAGCCCAAAGTCTCGGTAGCCTTAGCTACGCAGAGAGCCACAGCGATAGGCTCGGTACAGCCAATAGCGGGTACAATCTCGCGATTCATAAGAGCGATGATATCTCGACGCTCCTCCGAAGTAAACTGGTAGTTCATATAGTAGTAGTTTTTAGTTTTGCAGTTTTAGGATAAATTATCGTACGAATATAGTGATTTTTGACGAAACAGCAAAGCGACAAAGCGATTTTTTGCTATCGTTGCAAAATTTTTGTTCTTTTCGTTTGGCAAAATATATTTTATCGCTAACTTTGTAAGGATAATATTTAACCCCAAAAAGGAAAGATTATGGCAGGAAAAGTACCAACTCCACACATCGGAGCACAATATGGCGAAATCGCCGACAGAGTAATTATGGCGGGCGACCCCTTGCGCGCTAAGTTTATGGCAGAGAACTTCTTGGAGAACCCCGTGCAGTACAACAATGTGCGCGGTATGCTCGGCTTTACTGGCACATACAAGGGCAAGCGTGTATCGGTGCAGGGCCACGGTATGGGTATCCCCTCAATTGGCATCTACACCTATGAGCTCTTCAACTTCTACGATGTCAAGCGCATCATTCGTTGTGGCTCGGCAGGCGCCTACCACCCCGACCTCAAGCTTGGCGATGTCGTCTTTGGCATGGGCTCGTGCACCGACTCTAACTATGGCGCACAATTCAACCTTCCCGGCACATTCTCGCCTATTGCCGACTTCGACCTCTTGCGTGCTGCAGCAGCCAAGGCCGAGGAGCTAAATATCCCCTACAAGGTGGGTAACATCCTCGCAAGCGATGTATTCTATGGCGATGATGCCGAGAGCTGGAAGCAGTGGCAGAAGATGGGTGTATTGGCAGTCGAGATGGAGGCTACAGCACTCTATATGAATGCTGCGCGTGCAGGTAAGAGCGCCTTGTGCATCTGCACAATTTCCGACTCGCTCGTTCACGGCACAGCGTGCTCGGCAGAGGAGCGACAGACATCGTTTACAAATATGATGAAAATCGCCTTCGACATTATTTAATTTGTTGTGATAAGGGCGCATCTGCGACTTATCTAAAAAGTAAGACCCCGAGGGCTGTACCATTTCGTACTATCCCCCGGGGATCTTCTTTTCAGATAAGCCACATTTGCACCCTTCTGACAACAAATTACGGCCGACATTAAGAGCGTAATTTTTGGCAGGGGTTTTGAAATTTGCGAAACTATGGATAACTTTACTGCCGTAAAGCAACGACTATGACAACTATCGAAAATACATCAGCAGGACAAATAAGCGCCATTGTTAAGGCACAACGAGAGTTCTTTGCATCGCATCGAACACTCTCGGTGGAGTATCGAATGGAGATGTTACGCCGACTTCGCAAGGCAATTACCGACAACGAGGAGGCTTTGACCGATGCCCTACGCACCGACCTTAACAAGAGCTACGAGGAGGCATACCTAACGGAGATAAGCATCGTTTTGGGCGAGATTGACAACTTCCTCCGTAACCTTCCTCGTTGGGCAGCGCCATCAAAGCGCAAGACCCCCTTTAAGCTCTTTCCATCAAAGAGTTACATCCTTACCGAGCCATTGGGTGTTTCGCTGATTATCGCACCTTGGAACTACCCCGTACAACTTCTGCTAAATCCACTTGTAGGTGCGATAGGTGCAGGATGTACCGCCGTACTAAAGCCCTCGCCCTATGTACCTAATGTGGCAATGGTCTTGGAGCGCATCATCAAGGCGACATTCGACGAAGAGTATATAGCCATAGTTCAGGGCAACCGCGAGGTGAACACCGCCCTGCTCAAGGAGCGCTACGACATCATCTTCTTCACCGGCTCGCCCGACTTAGGCCGCGTGGTTATGCGTGCAGCAACCGAGAACCTTACACCCGTAGTCTTGGAGTTAGGCGGCAAGAGCCCTGTGATTATTGACCGCACAGCCGATATTAAGCTCGCAGCAAAGCGCGTAGCGTGGGGCAAGAGCCTAAATGCAGGCCAAACCTGCATAGCGCCCGACTATCTGCTAATTCACAGCGAGGTAAAAGAGCAGTTTGTAGAGGCATACAAAAATGCCTTACACGAGCTTTTGGGCGATGACGCAAGCAAGAGTGAGCACTATGTGCGTATGGTGTCAGACAAGGCTTTTAAGCGTGTTTCGAGCTATCTCAACGATGGCCGTATTCGTTGCGGTGGCGCTACAAATGCCGAAGAGCGATATATCGAGCCTACCCTACTCGACCAAGTATCACCAGATAGCGCCATTATGCGCGAGGAGATTTTTGGCCCAGTTTTGCCGATGATTGAGATAGAGAGCACGGACGAAGCAATCAACTTTATCCTCCAGCGCGAAAAGCCCTTGGCGCTATATGTCTTTGCCGAGCAACAAGAGGCAGAGCGTGTAGTAAATCTCACATCTCCTGGTGGTGCTTGCATCAACGATGTGATTATGCACATTGCCAACGAATATATGCCATTTGGCGGAGTTGGTAATTCGGGCATGGGGCGCTATCATGGCAGGGACTCGTTATACTCATTCTCGCATCGCCGCTCAGTTCTCGCCACATCGACAAAGATAGACCTGCCGTTTAGGTATATGCCATATCGCTGGTTTAGCTACATAAAGCGTCTGCTATAAAGAGTTGAAGTTGCCATTCAGAAATGTTTGGCAACTTTTCTTTTACCCTCGCCCCTCCCCCGAGAGAAAATTCCAATGCGCTTAAAACGGCTAAAAATGGGCAAATACGGGGTAATTTGCAAAAACATCGTGAAGAAACCCACACTTTTTCGCCACGAAAGTTGGCAGAATCGAAAATTAAGCGTAAATTTGTGCGCTATATATATAATATATAGGTGTGCCGAAAGGCCGAAATTAAGACAAAACACAAATTAAATAAATAAGATGTCAGAAGAGCAGAACACAGGTTTAACTGGCCGAATAGTCCAGGTCAACCTCGAAGAACAGATGAAGTCGGCATACATCGACTACTCGATGTCGGTGATTGTGTCGCGAGCACTGCCCGATGTGCGCGATGGTCTGAAGCCCGTGCACCGTCGTATTTTGTATGATATGTCTGCCGAGCTCAACCTCTACTCGGATAAGCCCACCCGTAAGAGTGCGCGTATCGTGGGTGATGTACTCGGTAAGTTCCACCCCCACGGCGACAGCTCGGTTTACGAGGCTATGGTGCGTATGGCACAGCACTGGTCGATGCGCTACCCATTGGTAGAGGGTCAGGGTAACTTCGGTTCGATGGATGGCGACTCGCCTGCGGCGATGCGTTATACCGAGGCGCGTATGCAGAAGATTACCGATGAGGTAATGGCCGATATCGAGAAGGAGACAATCGACTGGGGCTTGAACTTTGATGATACGATGAAGGAGCCTACCGTATTGCCCACCAAGATTCCATTGTTGTTGGTAAACGGTGCGAGCGGTATCGCAGTAGGTATGGCAACCAATATGGCGCCCCACAACCTTGGCGAGGTAGTAGATGCTTGTTGTGCCTACATCGACAACCCTGAGTGCGAGTGCGAGGAGTTGCTCAACTATGTTAAGGGTCCCGACTTCCCCACAGGTGCCATCATCTATGGCTACGAGGGTGTCAAGGAGGCGTTGCTCACAGGTCGTGGTCGTGTGGTTATGCGTGCCAAGACCGAGATTGAGCACACACCATCGGGTCGTGAGTGCATCGTAATCACCGAGATTCCCTATATGGTAAACAAGGCCGAGATGATTAAGCGCATCGCCGACCTTATCAACGAGAAGAAGATTGAGGGTATCTCATATATCAACGATGAGTCTGACCGCCAGGGTATGCGTATTGTCATCATCCTAAAGCAAGATGCTGTGGCAAGCGTTGTATTGAACACACTCTACAAGAATACCCCCTTGCAGTCATCATTCGCCGTTAATAACATTGCGTTGGTAAATGGTCGTCCTCAGTTGCTCAACCTCAAGGACCTTATCCGCCACTTTGTTGATCACCGCCACGATGTCATCGTACGCCGTTCACGCTTCGATTTGCAGAAGGCCGAGGAGCGTCAGCACATCGTAGAGGGCTTGCTTATCGCTCAGGATAACATCGACGAGGTAGTTCACATCATTCGTTCATCGAAGACTGGCGATGAGGCTCGTACACGCCTTCAGGAGCGCTTCGGCCTCTCGGAGTTGCAGACTGCCGCTATCCTTGAGATGCGTTTGCGTCAGCTCACAGGTCTTCAGCGCGAGCAGTTGGAGAACGAGCACGCCGAGCTTACAAAGACTATCGACTACCTAAAGGCTGTTTTGGCAAATGTCGATATGCAGATGCAGATTATCAAGGACGAGTTAGTGGAGATAAAGGAGAAGTATGGCGATGAGCGCCGCTCGGAGATTATCTACTCTTCTGAGGAGTTCAATCCCGAGGACTTCTATGCCGATGACGATATGGTTATCACCATCTCGCACATGGGCTACATCAAGCGTACACCTTTGGCAGAGTACCGCACACAGCATCGTGGTGGCGTAGGTGCTAAGGGTAGCGCAACACGCGATGAGGACTTTATCGAGCATATCTATGTAGCATCGATGCACAACACGATGATGTTCTTCACGGAGATGGGTCGTTGCTACTGGCTCAAGGTATACCAGATTCCTGAGGGTACACGCTCTTCGAAGGGTCGTGCAATCCAGAATGTTATCCAGATTGAGCCCGGCGACAAGGTTCGCGCATACATCAATGTTAAGAACCTCAATGACAAGGAGTTCGTAGAGAACAACTACCTCATAATGTGTACTAAGCGTGGTATCGTCAAGAAGACAACTTTGGAAGATTATTCACGCCCGCGTACTAACGGTGTCAAAGCAATCGTTATTAGAGAGGGAGACGAGCTATTGGAGGTTAAGCTCACAAGTGGCAATGCCGAGATTATGATTGCTGCTCGCGAGGGTCGCGCAATCCGTTTCAACGAGTCTACCGTGCGTCCTATGGGTCGTGTTAGCTCAGGTGTTCGCGCCATCTCTATCGACGACGACAACGAGGTTATCGGCATGATTGCCATCGAGCCCGACTCTAAGGAGGATGTATTGGTTCTCTCGGAGAATGGCTACGGCAAGCGTACCGACCTTGACGAGTACCGCATCACCAATCGTGGCGGTAAGGGTGTTAAGACCATCAATGTTACGGAGAAGACCGGAAAGCTTATCTCTATTCAGGCTGTAACCGATGATAACGATCTGATGATTATCAACCGTTCGGGTCTTACAATCCGCACCTCTGCCGACCAGATTCGTGTTGCAGGTCGTGCTACACAGGGTGTTCGCGTTATCAACCTTCGCGAGGGCGACTCTATCGCTTCGGTAACAGCTGTACCTAAGACCGAGGAGGATGAAATCGAAGCACTTGAGGGCGCAACGGAGGCAACAGCCGTAGAGGGCGTAGCCACTGAGGTAAACACAGAGAATACAAACGAATAATTAACAATAACCTAACGCAAAAATTATGAAAAAGTTAGTTTTGATGGTCGTTGCAGCTATGGTGCTTGCAATGCCCGCAGTAAATGCACAGAAGGTAAACACCGATTCTGAGGTAGCCAAGCTTGCAAAAGTTGATGCTGCCATTGCCGATGCAAAGAAGGGTGCTAAGGCAGCTACTTGGGTTGCTCACGCAAAGGCTTATGCCGATGCTTATGCACTTCCCACCAAGGAGCTTGGTCGTGGTGTTCCTGAGCAGATGCTCATGATGAATGTTGGCCGTCCTGAGGGTGCTTTCGAGAGCCAGTTCGCAGGCTACCCCGCTATCGTTTACAGCTACGAGTATGTAGATGTATATGTAGTAAACGGTATGATCGAGGGTTGGGACCAGAAGAAGGCCATCAAGGAGAACCTCGCCGAGACTGCTATCGCATCGTATACAAAGGCTTACGAGATGGATCCCAAGACAGAGTCTAAGGTGGCTGCCGGCGTTCTTAACCTTGCTAACGCACTCGCTATTCAGGCTGATGCTTTGAACAATATGGGCAAGATTGCTGATGCGGCTTACGCTTTCGAGCTTGCATTCCGTGCTCAGCAGGTTATCCCTTCTATTAAGGCTGATCCCAACAACCTCTACAACGCTGGTATGCTCACTACTATGCACGCAGCAACGCTCCAGGGCGAGGAGGCATTGGCAGCTTTCAACAAGGGCGAGAAGATCTTCGCTGATGCTTTGGCAGCTGGCTTCAAGGATGAGAGCGGTAACATCTACTACTACATCTTCCACTGCTTCTATGGTCAGAAGGAGAAGAACCGCGATGAGTACTTGCCTAAGGCTAAGGAGGCATTGCTCACCGGTATTAAGCTCTACCCCAAGAACACTACTATCCTCGATGGTCTTATGCAGTTCTACACTGCTGAAGAGGGCGTAGGTGATCCTGCAGAGCTCACTGGTATGATTGAGGCATCGTTGAAGGAGGATCCCACCAACTACGACCTCTGGTTTGGTCGTGGCCGTGTTTACAACGCTATGAAGCAGTACGACGAGTGTATCAAGTCATTCGAGAAGTGTGTCGAGTTGCGCCCCGAAGAGTTCGAGCCCAACTTCTACACTGCATACTTCATCATCGAGAAGGCTAACGCCGAGGTTGAGAAGCTCAACAGCACACCTAATATGAGCTACCAGCTCTACGAGGAGGAGAACGCTAAGATTAACCTTATCTTCGCTGAGGCAATTCCTTGGTTGGAGAAGGCTTACGCTATCAACCCCACAGATGGTGCTACTATTGAGTACTTGAATATGCTTTGCTTCCGTCTCCGTGATTTGGACGGCATGATGGACAAGTACAACAAGTACCACGAGCTGTATATGAACCGCTAATTTATTGAACAACAAACAGAATAGGGGCTGCACCTTTTGGCGCAGCCCCTAACTATTTGTAGTGAGCAATGATTAAAACTCCTCGATACGCTCCAAAAGAGGAGTAAAGTCCGAGTGAGCATCTGCAAACTCATCGTAAGAGTGCTCCGAGTGTCCCTCCTCTGGAACATCCGACACATACTTAACCGCTACAACAGGGATATTGTCGTACATCTCGGCAACCTGTGTAATAGCAGCAATCTCCATATCGAAGAGACCGCAATCGACACCGAAACGCGACTTTACCTCGCGGATAATATCGGCATTGACAAACGAGTCGCCAGTAAATACTGCCTCTTTGTCCTTGCCAAGCAATTTGCGGGGGTCGGTAATCTCAGGACAGAAGCCCTCAGGGATTATGACATCGTGGTGAATAGCCACCGAGGGCATTACAATATCACCCTGCTTACGACCGAGAGCCGAAGCTGCAAAGCCGATAACGGCCAACATATCGTACTTATGCGTTGCGGTAGCCAAGGCACGCGAAAGGCCTGCCGACGATAGCGCCTTGCCGATACCCACCTCTACAAGGTCGTAGTCGTGGCGCAGTGCTGAGGCATGGTCGAGAGCATAGCGCATAGCGCGATACTCACGCGATGTGGGGGCACAGATAAGGATACGCATACTACCACCACTTTTCATAGACACTGCCAATACCGAGCTTATCGGCCTCGTCTGCGGTAAAGAGGGTGCGCATATACTCCGCCATAGCAGCGTTTGTCGAGTCGATAGCGTACAAGCCAGGGTTACCGCACTGAATCTCGTTCAAGCCCACAACATCCGATGCCGACTTAAGGGGAAAGACCTCCTTATAGACCTTAGCCAAGGCCTGACGAATATCCTCAGCCTCGACACTCTGCATAGTCGAGAGGTAGAAACCTGTTTTGCAACCCATAGGACAGAACGACACAATGGCCGAGCCAATCTTCTCGTCAAGGCGCAGGTAGTAGGCCATAAGGTGCTCGATGGTGTGTACCTCACCTGAGCCGAGGGGTGCGTGAGCCATAGGTGCACGGAAGCGCAAATCCCACGAGCGCACCTGATACTCATCGTTAATGGTATATACCGAGCGGAGGTAGAGACCAGCATCGAGTGTGCGATGATCAACATCGAATGATGAAACAATATTTTTCTTCATAGTATTAATTTTAGACATTATCTTTGCGCAAAGATACGAATTTTTCTACCAAAAGTGTATCTTTGCAATTAAATATGGTATCTATGCAAGAGTATCCCACTTCAAATTCTTCGGCTAAGCGCATCGTATTTTTAGATTATCTGCGTGCTGTGGCTTGCTTTATGGTCATCTTGGTGCACTGCATCGAGCCCTTCTATCTTGGTGGCGAGGGCACATATATCGCCTCGTATAGCGATGCCTGCTGGGTGGCCTTCGTAAATTCGTTTTTGCGCGTTGCCGTGCCTCTCTTCGTTATGACATCGAGCTATCTGCTAATGCCCATTACGACCGACACCGAGACATTCTATCGTCGTCGTTTTCAGCGTGTTGTAATCCCATTTATTGTATGGTCGTTGGCTTACGCCTTTATCCCTATGTGGGGCTCTGGTGGCGAGGTTGCGGTGGGCGATAACCTTGCACAGCTAAGCATTAACCTTATGTGGCACAGCGGACATCTATGGTATGTCTATATGATTATTGGCATCTACCTCTTTATGCCAATCTTGTCGCCTTGGTTAGAGCGTGTAACGAAGCGTGGCGAGGAGGCATTTATCCTCGTTTGGCTCTTCACAACTGCCATACCCTTCTTCCGTGAGCTTGCTCGCGTAGTGCGTGGCACAGCCGAGGTTTGGGGTGAGGCGAGTTGGAACGAGTTCGGCCTTTTCTACTACTTTAGTGGCTTTATCGGCTTTGTGGTGGCGGCACACTATATTCGTAAATATGTCGATTGGGGTGCTAAGAAGACCATTACGGTTGCACTTCCGATGATTGTAGCGGGCTATCTTGCCACAGCGCTACCCTTCTACTTGCAACTACCCGACAACTACCCCATTAACGAGAGTATTGATTTGGCAGTTAAGTTAGAGCTTAGCTGGGACTTTACGAATACTGGTGCTGCGCTTATGACCATTGGCGTATTCCTGCTCTTCAAGCTTATCAAGCGCCCCTGCAAGGTATATCCGCTATTCTACGAATTATCGCGCCTTAGCTACGGAGTCTACCTTTTGCACATGTTCGTTTTGGTGGCCGTATTCGACATCGTCAAGGGTTGGGAGATTGGCACAGCGCTAACAATGTTTGTATCAGCACTCCTAACCTATATCGGCTCATTTGTTGTTGCCAAACTTTTATCACTGCTCCCAAAGAGCAAATATATTGTTGGATAGTATGAAATTTCGCACCGAGATAACCCCTGCCCGCTGGAGAGAGAGCATAGGATATGATGATACGATTCTTAGCCTCGGCTCGTGCTTTGCCAATAATATCGCAGCAAAGCTCGCCGAGCGCAAATTCCGTGTTGTGGCATCACCCACCGGCATACTCTTTAACCCCGCATCAATCGCCTTGGCCATAGAGCGTATGGCAGAGCTCAAAGCGCCCTGCGAAGAGGAGCTAATAGAGGTTGGTGGTCGTTGGCTATCATACGATTTCCACTCCGATTTTTCGGCTACGACCAAGGCCGAGGCAATAGCCACGATGCAGAAGGCAATAGAGGTTGGTAATAAGGCACTTACAACGGCTAACTACACCATTATCACGCTCGGCACGGCGTGGGTATATCGCCTAAAATCTTCGGGCGAGGTGGTGGCAAATTGCCATAAACAGCCACACCAGAATTTCAGCCGAGAGCTACTCTCGGTTGCCGATGTTGTCGAGATGTTGGAGCGCATTATCAAGGCGACACAATCGCACATTATATTCACCGTAAGCCCCGTTAGACATATTGGCGAGGGGGCGGAGGATAACTCACTAAGCAAATCTATTCTCCGCGTGGCAATAGCCGATGTTTGTCGTCGTTACAGCGAGCGCACCGTATACTTTCCATCGTATGAGATTATGCTTGATGATTTGCGCGACTATCGTTTCTATGCCAATGACCTTGTACACCCCACTCAGATGGCGGTAGATTATATTGCAGACAAGTTTTTCGAAGTTGCTTTAAGTAACCAAGTCAAAGAATTTATGCCCAAGGTGTTACAAATCGTAAAAGCAGCCTCGCATCGTCCCTCGAACCCTGCCAGCGAGGAGCATAAACTCTTCTGTCGAAAGCAACTCGATGCAATTGCCTCGATGCCCGAAATCAATTTTGAGGAAGAAAAGCGATATTTTGAGCAAATGTTACAAATAAATTTGTAAATTTGCGGAATATTTCGCGAAAAACTATGAAAAAGATACTCCACGGGCTACTCTTCGCCCTACTCATTATAACCTTTGCCTCGGAGCGAGCCTTGGCCACGAAGCCTAAGCTGGTGGTCAATTTCGTTGTAAGCTCACTTCGTGCAAGCGACTTGGAGCGCTTCAAAGATAACTTCACAGAAGGAGGTTTCAAGCGCCTTATGGAGGGTGGCACATACTATACTGAGGCCTACTACGACTATATGCGCACATCGACAGCTGCGGGTATGGCGACCATTGCCACAGGTGCACAGCCCTCTGTACACGGTGTCGTTGGCGATAAGTGGTGGAACTATGTCGATGGCTCGATGGTCGAGCTTATCATCGACCGCCAGGCCTATCCCGTAGAGTTTAGCACAGGCTCTGGCAACTACTCGCCCCACCGCCTTACAGCCCCCACCGTAGGCGATATGCTCCTCTCGTCAGACAACCAATCAAAGCAGTATTCGATAGGCGTAGATGCTCGCTCGGCTATCGTTCTTAATGGCAAGGCTGGCGTTGCATTCTGGGCTGAGAAGAACCAGACACACTGGACAACATCATCGAAATATCTAAATCGCATACCCTCGTGGGTTGCCGACTACAACCGCCACGATACCAACACCTTCTACACTCTCACCCGCTGGACACCTCTCTACGAGGCAACGCGATACAAGAATAGCGAAGTGGCCGTAATCGAGGATATCACCGACAAAAACACAAAACTTTTAAGCGATATCAACCTAAAATTGGCATCAAACGACTATGGCCGTATGTGCTACACGCCTGCAGGAAATACGATGCTCATAGAGTTTGCCGAGAGCCTTATTGCCTTGGAGCACCTTGGCAAGGACTCATCTACCGATATTCTCAATATCGCTTTCGACCCGACACGCTACATTGCCGAGACATACGGTCCGGAGTCGATGGAGTACGAAGATATGCTCTATCGCCTCGACAAGGATTTGGAGAACTTCCTTATCTTCCTCTATGCACAGTTCAAGAGTGAGGAGGAGTTGGTTGTAACGCTCACCTCGGCACACGGCACATCACCCTCTTTTAACCCTGTTGGTGGCACCGAGCGTGAACGATTCAATAACCGACAGATGGAGGTTATCGTAAATGCCTTCTTGGGTGCGCGTTATGGCTCAGATGACTATATCCTCGGCTTCTCAAACAACGCCCTCTATCTCAACCACGAGCTGATACTGCGCAAGCGCCTCGATTTGGAGGATATTTGCGACGAGGTGGCAGTATTTATGCTTCAGTTGCGTGGTGTGCGTACCGCTCTTACAGCATCGGCATTGCGCAACACATCATTCTCGGAGGGTCGTAGCCGACTGATGCAGCAGTCGTTCCACGCCACACGCTCTGGCGATATAATTATCGACCTTATGCCGGGCTGGATTATCGAGGAAGATGACTATCGCTCATCGTCAGATGGCGGTTACAACTACGATAGCCGAGTACCGCTAATCATCTATGGTGGCAAGGCTAAGGCTGAGCGTGTAGAGCGCCGAGTGAAGATGACCGAGTTGGCACCTACAATGGCGAATATTCTCGGCATTGACACCCCTTGGGCATCGGAGGAGATGCCTCTAAACGAGTTTAAGTAATAGAACATAAGATATTATGGCACAGGACAATATACAAGATGCTATCATCGAGGAGTTTTCGATGTTTGACGATTGGTTGGATAAGTACGACTACCTTATCAGCCTTAGTGATACGCTACCCGCTATGGACCCTGCATTGCGCAACGAAAAGAACCTTATCGAAGGCTGCCAGTCGCGTGTGTGGGTATCATCTGAGATGCGTGATGGCAAGATGTACTACTCAGCAGATAGCGACGCTATCATCACCAAGGGCATCGTTGCCCTCTTGGTAAGGGTAATGAGTGGTCGCTCGGCAGAGGAGGTTGCAACGATGGAGCTCTACTTTATCGATGAGATTGGCCTTGGCGAAAACCTCTCGCCAACACGCAGCAATGGTCTTAGAGCAATGGTCAAGCAGATGAAGTTGGCCGCCCTTGTATTATCGAAAACTAACAACTAAAAGCTAAAAACTAAAAACTAACAACTATATACATGACACCTGAAGAGATACTTGCAGTAGAGAAAAATATTGTTCTCACACTCAAGAATATATACGACCCTGAGATTCCCGTAAACATCTACGATCTCGGCCTTATCTACGAGATTAACTTCGACCCCTCGGGCACAGCCGATATTATTATGACGCTGACCGCCCCCAACTGTCCTATGGCTGATATGCTTTTGGCAGATATCAACCGCGAGGTAAACAAGGTTGCAGGTGTCAAGAAGGTAAACATCACTCTCACCTTTGAGCCACAGTGGTCTAAGGATATGATGTCAGAGGAGGCGCTCCTCGAACTTAACCTCTTGTAAGAGATGGAACACGCCACCCAACAACGATGCATCGAGGGTATCTCCCGTATCGAGCCGATATATCGTTTCGAGCTTATCAATCGTCTTGCTTACGAGCGCTTTGAGCGTAAGTACCGCGACATTGTCGAAATATATCATCGGGCAAACGATAATTGGGGACAGACCTTTCACGAGATGCTCTTTCGTGTGGTTGGTGGCACAAGCAACAAGCTGGTATTTCAGGAGTTGGCACGCCGTGTAACGCATACTATGGTGCAACGCGAGAACAACTCGATTGTGAGTCTCGAAGCCTTGTTGCTCGGCACAGCAGGGCTCCTCGAACTCTATGGCGAAGATGACTACATACGCCACCTAAAGAGCGACTTTGAGCATCTACGCATCAAGTACAACATTACGCCCCTCAGCCTCAAGGATTGGCGTCTTAAAAACATTTACCCTCACAACCACCCTACGCTCCGCATCACACAGCTTGCCTCTTGTCTGCACAATGGCACGATTACGATGAGTAGCGTCGCGGCGTGTCGTCGTAGGCGCGATGTCTACCGACTATTCACAGGTCGTTCATCGGAGTATTGGGTAGAGCGCTTTATGCCCAACGCCTCAAATTTGGATATCACACGGCGAATGGGTCAGTTCAAGAGCGACCTGATGGGCATCAACTTCGTGGCACAGATAGCCTTTGCCTACGGCAGCTATACACAGTCGAATAGGCTTATCGACAATGCCACAGCACTTTTGGAGGATATACCCGCCGAGGATAACCGCTATATCAAGGCGTGGAATAGCGTGGATGCCATAGCGCGTAACGCCTACGAAAGTCAGGCGCTGTTGCAACTATCAACCGAGTATTGCATCAAAGGCCGATGCGAGGAGTGTCCCCTAACGGCTCTTCTAAAACGCCACAGAGTCTAAAAATCAGTTCTACATTTGGGGAATATAAATTGTTTTTGTATATTTGCCGAATGATGTACGCGCGCGTTATGTGCACGAGCGCACAATGCACGCGAAGCGCAATTAAGAAGAATAATAACAAATTATCAAACGATGGATATTTTAACGAAAGTCATCAAGCTCTTCTTTGGTTCGAAGAGCGACAAGGATCGCAAGGAGATTATGCCCTATGTGGAGAAGATTAAGGCCTTGTACCCCTCGATTTCGGCACTCACAAACGATGAGCTTCGTGCCCGTTCTCAGGCGTTGAGCCAGTCAATTACTGACTTCATCGCTGAGGATGAGAAGCACATCGCCGAACAGAAACTGAAGTTGGAGTTACCCGAGACATCGCTTAAGGATAAGGAGCGTATCTCAAAGGATATCGACGACCGCACAAAACTTATCGACGACAAGATTGAGCAGAAGTTGGAGGAGATTCTCCCCGAGGCATTTGCCATTATGAAGGATACGGCTCGCCGCTTTGCGGAGAACGATGAGGTTATAGTTACGGCTAATGACTTCGACCGTAACCTCGCTGCGGAGCGTCAGGATTTGGTGCGCATCGAGGACGACAAGGCTATTTACAGCAACCACTGGACTGCCGGTGGTAACGACATCAAGTGGGATATGGTCCACTACGATGTTCAGCTCTTCGGTGGTGTTGTTTTGCATAAGGGTCGTATTGCCGAGATGGCGACTGGTGAGGGTAAGACCTTGGTGGCTACCCTTCCCGTATTCCTCAATGCCTTGGCACATAAGGGTGTGCATGTGGTAACCGTAAACGACTACCTCGCTCGCCGTGATGCCGAGTGGATGGGCCCTATGTATCAGTTCCATGGCTTATCGGTGGCTTGTATCGACAACACTCGCCCCAACTCTGAGGAGCGCCGTAAGGCCTATATGGCAGATATCACATTCGGTACAAACAATGAGTTTGGCTTCGACTATCTGCGTGATAATATGGCATCTGCGCCCAAAGACCTTGTACAGCGCAAGCACCACTTCGCCATTGTTGATGAGGTGGACTCGGTGCTTATCGACGATGCCCGTACCCCGCTTATTATTTCGGGTCCTGTGCCTAAGGGTGGCGACCAGCTCTTTGCCGAGTTCCAGCCTGCAGCAAAGTATATCTACGACCTTCAGAGCAAGATGTCTTCATCGGATGTTGCTGAGGCTAAGCGTCTCTTCAACGAGGGCAACCACGAGGAGGCAGGCAAGCTCTTGTTGCGTGCCCACAAGGCGATGCCTAAGTACAAGGCATTGATTAAATTCCTCTCGGAGCCCGGCGTTAAGGTTCTGTTGCAGAAGACCGAGAACTTCTATATGCAGGACAACGAGAAGCGTATGCACGAGATTACCGATGATAACTTCGTAGTTCACGACGAGAAGATGAACTCGTTGATTCTTACGGATAAGGGTCATGAGGTAGCCTCTAAGCGATTTGGCGAGGATGGTTTCTTCATTCTCCCCGATATCGGTGCCCGCATTGCCGAGATTGAGGCCTCAGAGCTCTCGGCAGAGGATCGTGCACAGCAGAAAGATACTCTTTTGGCCGACTACGCTATCAAGGCCGACCGTGTACATACTATGAACCAGCTTTTGAAGGCTTACTTTATGTTTGAGAAGGAGGTTGAGTATGTACTTATCGAGGGTAAGGTGAAGATTGTCGATGAGCAGACCGGCCGTATTATGGAGGGTCGCCGCTACTCTGACGGTTTGCATCAGGCTATCGAGGCTAAGGAGAATGTCAAGGTGGAGGATGCTACGCAGACCTTTGCTACGATTACCCTTCAGAACTACTTCCGTATGTACCACAAGCTTGCTGGTATGACCGGTACGGCAGAGACCGAGGCATCGGAGTTCTGGAGCATCTATAAGCTCGATGTGGTGGTTATCCCCACCAACAAGGAGGTTATCCGCGATGACCGTCAGGACCTCGTATATAAGACCGAGCGAGAGAAGTACAACGCTGTTATTGCCGAGATTGTGCGCCTTGTAAATGATGGTCGCCCAGTCTTGGTGGGTACTACCTCGGTCGAGATTTCGGAGTTGTTGAGCCGTATGCTTAAGCTTCGTGGCATCAAGCACAATGTCTTGAACGCTAAACAGCACCAGCTTGAGGCACAGATTGTTGCCGAGGCAGGTCGTAAGGGCCAGGTTACGATTGCTACCAATATGGCAGGTCGTGGTACAGATATCAAGCTCTCGCAGGAGGTTAAGGACCTCGGCGGTTTGGCAATTATCGGTACTGAGCGCCACGAGAGCCGCCGCGTAGACCGCCAGTTGCGTGGTCGTGCAGGTCGTCAGGGAGATCCCGGTTCTTCGCAGTTCTTTGTATCGTTTGAGGATAAGCTGATGCGACTTTTCGGCTCGGACCGTATCGCCAAGCTTATGGATAAGATGGGCATCCAGGAGGGTGAGGTTATCCAGGCAGGTGCGATGACCAACGCTATCGAGCGTGCTCAGCGCAAGGTTGAGGAGAACCACTTCGGTGTGCGTAAGCGCCTCTTGGAGTACGACGATGTGATAAACTCACAGCGTGAGGTTATCTACACTCGTCGTCGTCACGCACTCTATGGCGAGCGCATCGATATCGATATGAACAACCTCCGCTACGACTACGCTACAAAGTTTGTCGAGAACCACGAGGGTTGCTCTTATGAGGACTTCAAGTACGAGCTTATGCGCGAGGTAGCTATCGAGACATCGCTTTCGGCCGAGGAGCTCGACCGCCTTAAGCCCCGTGAGATTATCGAGTCTATCGTTAAGGACCTTAACGCCCACTTCGAGCGTAAGGCTATCGCCGTTGCCGACACCGTGCGTCCCACGATGGAAAAGATCTACAAGGACCGCAAAGACCAGATGGATATGCGCATCGCATTCCCCTTGACCGATGGTCGTTTGCGCTTCGCTATCCCCGTTGAGTTGCAGAAGTGCAAGGATACCGACTGCGCAGAGATATACCGCGTATTCGCCAAGATTGTACTCTTTACAACTATTGACGATGCTTGGCGTGAGCACCTCCGTGAGATGGACGACTTGCGTCAGAGCGTTCAGAACGCAACATACGAGCAGAAGGATCCCCTCTTGATCTACAAATTGGAGTCGTTCCAGCTCTTCTCGAAGATGTTGGAGGATATCAACCGTGATGTATTGGCTGTGCTCAACAAGGCATATATCCCTATGCGTGAGAACAACCCCGATGCTGTGCAGAATGCTCGTGAGCAGCGCAATAAGATTGATGTAAACAAGCTTCAGGCATCGCGTATGGCAGCCGCAGCAGCCGCTGGACAGGGTGAGAAGAGCACCACAGCACCTATCAAGGTCGATAAGTCGGTAGGTCGCAACGATCCATGTCCTTGTGGTTCGGGCAAGAAGTACAAGCACTGCCACGGCAAACTTGGTTAATCATAACGCTTGATATTATGGGATATAAAGAGCAGAAACAGCGACAATTCGATATTCGCTACTTGCAGATGGCGCGCGTATGGGCCGAGAACTCATACTGCGTGCGTCGCAAGGTGGGAGCGTTGCTCGTCAAGGACAAGATGATTATCTCTGACGGCTACAACGGCACACCCGCAGGCTTTGAGAATATCTGCGAGGACGATATGGGCACTACAAAGCCCTATGTTCTCCACGCCGAAGCAAATGCCATTACCAAGGTTGCAAAGAGTGCGAATAACTGCGATGGCTCGACACTATATGTTACAGCATCGCCCTGTATTGAGTGCGCAAAGCTCATTATTCAGGCGGGTATTAAGCGTGTGGTGTATGCCGACCCCTATCGCAACGATGACGGCATACAGCTACTGCGCAAGGTAGGCATCGAGTGCGTGCAGTTGGATGTTAAGTGTCCTGAGTGCTTGTAGGCAACTGATACTAAAAGACGAGAACAACCGAGGTAAAATGAAATTGCCTCGGTTGTTTTTTGTCTAGTATCACACGACCAATTTGCTGTCAAAAGGGGTATAATTTGACGCCGATAAAGAAATTGCCCTGGATGGACAGTACTTGAAGTACATTCCATTCAGGGCAATGATTGAGGCGTCGAAGGATGCCCCTTTTCACAGTAAATTACAGAGCCATAAGCATTAACATCTGCGCCGTCAAAACTCGTAGGAACATTACGACGGGATAGACTGTTGCATAGCTTACAGCGGGCATATCGTTACCCGATGACTGGCTTGCGAAGCCGAGTGCCGGGGGATCGGTCATACCACCCGAGATAACACCCATAAGAGTGTAGTAGTTGAGCTTGAAGCGCAAGCGAGCAAGGAGCGTTACGAGGATAAGGGGAAGTACGGTGATGATAAGACCGTAACCAATCCACTTGTAACCGCCACCTACGATAGCATCAACAAAGCCATCACCAGCACCGATACCTACAGCAGCGAGGAACATGGCAAGACCAATCTCGCGGAGCATAAGGTTAGCACTCAAAGTTGTGTATGTTACAAGGTGGAAGTGAGGGCCAAAACGACCGAGGAGCAGTGCCACGATGAGGGGACCACCTGCAAGACCGAGTTTAACGGGCTGGGGGATATTCATCAAGGGCAGTGAACCGAGCAATACACCGAGTGCGATACCGATAAAGATAGGCAAGAGGTTGGGGTGGTCGAGCTTCTTGAGCGAGTTACCCAGCACCTTCTCGGCAGCAGCAACAGCCGCCTCAGGGCCTACAACCATCACCTTATCACCTACCTGAAGCTCCATACCCTGATAGGGGATAAGGTCTACACCGGCACGGTGTACACGGGTGATGTTGATACCATAGCGAGTACGGAGGCGGAGGTCCGAAAACTTCTTTCCGTTGATATCCTCGCGTGTAATAAGGATACGGCGCGACACAAGAGGTGTAGACTGCATTGCGGTAGCACCCCACTCGTCTGCCGACATCTCGATGGGCTTACCGAAGAATGCGAGAATTGCCTCTGAGTCCTCCTCGGTACAAATAACGCGAAGACGGTCGCCAGTTGTAAGCACGGTATTGCCATCTGCCATAACAATCTCGCCGTTGGCGTGCATAACACGCGACACAACAAACTGACGATTGATAAGCATGTGGGCAATAGCGATAGTCTTACCCGAAAGCATCTCGTTGTTGAACTCCACGGTGTAGCGGTGAGGGAGGTTTGCAACATTGTTCATCGCTGCCAAGCCCTCGTCCTCCTTCTTATAATCGACACGCAACACAAATCGCATAAATATCATAGTAAGGATGATACCCACAACACCCAAGGGATATGCCACAGCATAACCAAGCGAGATGGTGGGGTCCTCAATACCTGTCGAATCAACATAGGCCTGCTGAGCAGCACCAAGACCGGGGGTATTGGTAACAGCACCCGACATTACACCTACCATAGTGGGCAGGGGCTCGCCTGTGATAAGGTGGATAACATAGGTTGTTACGCCACCAAGGAGCACGATGAGCGAAGCAAGACCGATAAGCTTCAAACCACCACTCTTGAGTGATGAGAAGAAGCCGGGGCCAACCTGCAAACCGATTGAGAATACGAAGAGAATAAGACCAAACTCCTTGATGAAGTGGAGCACTTCGGGGTCGCACTTAAGGCCAAAGTGGCCAAGGGCAATACCTGCAAAGAGAATCCAAGTCATACCAAATGAGATACCCTTGATCTTAATTCTGCTGAGCATGATACCTATGGCAATAACAATTGCCAAGAGGAATACCGTGTGGGCGATTGAGTAATGCGCGGGATTACCAACTACCACATCGTGAAGCCAACTGAAATTCATTTATTTATTATTTTTGGATTAGAAATCATCTATTCGGCCACAAAGGTAGTCCTTTATTCCATATAAAAAAATTATTTGGGGGTTATTTGAGTGTAATTAGTAATAATGAGAGTGCAAACAAACATCGCAGGCAGTAATTTCGTGTTAGAAGGGGTTAGGCTTGGACTCGATAATGAGAGTGCAAACAAACATCGCAAGCAGTAATTTCGTGTCAGAAGGGGTGAGATGTGGTGCCAAATGAAAACTCCTCGGATGGGTCATACTTGAGGTATTACCCATTCGGGGAGTTAAGTTTGGTGCCGCAGATTGCCCCTTATCACACGAAATTTAGGCGTGTTACTTCGTCTATACCGTCTATTCGCCCAATACTCTCCATAGCCTGCTGGAGTTCACCCAACGAGTGAACCGAAAAATCAATGGTACATATCGCTATGCGGTCAATATTCTCTGTTGATAGTCCCTGCATTGTCAGGTGGAGCTTGTCGGTGATGCAGTCGATAAGGTCGCTCATAAGGTGGTAACGGTCGATACCTGTGATGCGGATACGCACAGGGTAGAGGAACTGCTCGTTCTCCTCAAAGCTTACCGACACGATAGAGTCGCCGTGCTGTGATGCCTGACGAATAGCCATCGGGCAGTCGCGCTTATGCAGTGTGATGTTGCCATCGTGTTCGCGGAAGCCTACAACCTCATCACCGGGCAGCGGGTGGCACTTATCGCAACGGCCATACTCCAAGCGGGGAAGATTTGCGAAGTAGCCACGCAAGTAGCGCTTTGCACGATAGGTAGATACAGACTCCATCCACTCCTCAACAGGCTTAGCATCGGGAGCTGTGCCGATCTCTACGCAGTCGCCACGGCGAAGAATAGTACGGAGTGATGATAGCTTGCCGTTGATTCGGGCATATACCGCCTTTTCGCCCACTTTTGAGTGAATCTCAAAGGCAAAGTCGAGAGCCGAAGCACCCTTAGGCAGAATCACACCACGACCCTTGGGCGTGAAGACCATAATATCGTCATTGTAGAACGAAGATGTTACGCCGTCCATAAACTCCATATCGTGGCTGTCATCGGCGACATCCTGCAAAATAGCCTTAAACTTCTCCAACCACGCCTTGACATTGTCGTCGGTAAACTCGGCAGCACAGCCGAGGCGTGAGTTACGCACCATACGCTCCGACGAGATATGTATCTCCTCCCAAATGCCCTGCTCACTAAGGAGCTTTACATGGAAGCTCTGGTAGCCATTCTCCTTGGGAGCATCGATATAGTTCGACACACTACCCGGGCGCTCCTTGAACGAGTCGGTGAGAGCAGAGTAGATGCGAAGGCTCATATCCTTCTCGGAATAAGCATCGCTATTGGGGAAGATGATACGGATATAGTGCTTGCCATCGGTATGCTTAAGGTCGCTGCAGCGTGCCTGCATCTTACGCCAGATGCTATATGGCTTACGATAGCGTATCTCGGTGCGAGCCTCGATATTAGCGTTGGCCAAAATCTCGGCAATCTTGGCTGTGAAGCGCTCTAAGCGGGGGCGGTCTGCCGTGCGCTCCTCGGCGAGCATACCCTCCACCAACGCATATTCGCGAGGACAGCGATAGCGGAACGAGAGGTTCTCAAGCTCGGTCTTGATATGGTAGAGGCCGAGGCGGTTAGCAAGGGGTGCATAGAAGTAGTCGGTCTCACCGGCAATCTTCATCTGCTTGTCGGCACGCATACTACTCAGCGTACGCATATTGTGCAAGCGGTCGGCAAGTTTGATAAGAAGCGCTCGGATATCGTAGTGCACCGACTCAAGAATTTGGCGATAGTTATCCACCTGCTTCGAGTGCTCGTAGCTATCCTTCTTGCGCTTGGTAACGGTATCGACCAAGAATGCTACATCGTCGCCAAAGCGTGAGCGAATATCCTCTACGGTGTAGTCGGTATCTTCCACCACATCGTGAAGGAATGCCGATATGATGGGGTTATCGTCAAGCTCCAGCTCCTCGGCAACGATGGTAGCTACGGCTATGGGGTGCATAATGAAGGGCTCGCCACTCTTGCGCTTCTGCTCACGGTGAGCCTCGGCAGCAAGCTCATAGGCTGATCTCATACGCTTAATTTCATCGGCTGAGGCACGCTGTGCTAAATGGCGAAACAGGTCGTCGATGCTCTTCTCGATGCGGAGTGTGTAGGTATCGCTCATAACTCTCATTTTTGTTCTTTTTCCGAAATATCGGCAAAAGATTATATTTGCAAATGTACAAAAAATATCGTGTCGTTATCCCACGAAACGGCGAAAATATCTATCAAAACGAGCATTTAGTACCACTCAAAGAATAAAAATGTAGCGCCGATGTCTTTTTTTCACAAAAAATATCTTAATTTTGCACCTATATGGTTAATAGAATAGTTTACAATATGAAAGATTTTTTACGCATTTTAGTAATTGCGGCAATGGCAATGGCTGTTGCTTGCCAGACTGACACTCCCGTTCCAACACCTGAGCCAGAGCCTGGCCCCGGACCGGAGCCTACGCCAGAGTTTACGCTCAATGTTGAGGTTACGGACATCACGGCATACGATGCCAAGCTAAGGATTACACCTTCGAACGATGAAGATGAGTATGCTTGTGTGCTCATCTCTGCCGACCAACAGCCGGCAGATGTTGACGACTATGAGCAGATGCAGATTATCATTGCTCAGTTTATGCCTGCAGTATTTACCGGTCCTAGCACGCATGCACTTACCCCTCTTATGCCCGAGACGGAGTATGTTGTGTTGGCCTTTGGTATCGACACCGCCACCAACCTCCCCACTACCGACCTCTATGAGGTGCGCTTCACATCAGGCAAAGCAACTGAGGGCAAGGTCGAAATTACATCAATCGAGCTTATCAAGTTGTTCGATGCCGAGGCCATTATTGCAATCGACAGAAGCTATAGACAAAAATTAGGCGATTGCGAGTGTATCGGTATTGTCGAGGCTAAGACCAATACACCCTGCACAAATCTCTACTTCTGGTGGTACGAGACTTGGATGAAGGTGGAGTATACCAACGCGGCCTTCTTGGAGGATTTGTTGATGTATGACCCTGCCAACAATCCCGAAATTATGGATATGTATTATAGCTTAGGTGATGATGACACCTTCTTCTTTGCAGGTATTGCCGAGGACGACAAGGGTAATCTCAGCGAGATATTCTACGGCGAAGACTTCCTACTTTCAACCGATATGGTAAGCCCAGCGGAGGAGTTCTTCGATATGATTAAGGGGGCATCGCCCAGCACATTTATCATTGCACGATAGAGATGATACACTTCGACTCGGACTATATGGCGGGTGCTCACCCCGAAATTTTGGAGGCACTTGTTCGCACTAACTTAGAGCATACTGCGGGCTATGGCAACGACCCCTACACTGAGGAGGCAAAGGCTCTAATCCGCAAGGCTGTGGGCGTAGAGGATGCTCAAGTATTCTTCTTGGTAGGCGGTACGCAGACCAACGCTACGGTTATCGATGGCATCTTGGCACGCCATGAAGGTGTAGTGGCTGCTGATAGCGGACATATCGCCGTTCACGAGTCAGGAGCTATCGAGGCATCGGGACACAAGGTGCTCACTCTACCCCACCACGAAGGGAAACTCCGAGCAGAGGAGGTAGAGCGTTATATCGAAGATTTTTACGCCGACGAGACCTATCCCCATATGGTTGCACCCGGTATGGTCTATATCTCGCAGCCTACCGAATATGGTACAATCTACTCTTTGGCCGAACTTGAGGCTTTGGGTGCGGTATGCCGAAAGCACGCTATACCTTTATACATAGATGGTGCACGCTTAGGCTACGGATTAAAGGCCGAGGGCGTAGATTTCACACTTAGAGATATTGCCCGCATTGCCGATGTTTTCTATATTGGTGGCACTAAGGTGGGTGCACTCTTTGGCGAGGCGGTGGTTGTTACCAATCCTAAGCTCCTGCGCAACCTCTTTCCGTTAGTTAAGCAACACGGCGCACTCCTTGCCAAGGGGCGCTTGCTCGGCTTGCAGTTTGGCGTATTGTTCCGCGATGGGCTCTATGAGCGCATTGGCGAAAAGGCCGTAGAGCACGCCATAACCATTCGTGAGAGCTTCCGCAAGGCGGGCTACGAAGTGGTTATTGAGTCGCCTACCAATCAGCAGTTTGTGCGTCTACCCAATGAGGTAATTGACCGTCTACGCCAAGATATGTCGTTTGACTATTGGGGTTCGCGTGGTGCGAAAGATAGCATTGTGCGCTTTGTTACAAGTTGGGCAACAACTGACGATGACATCGCACGACTTAAAGAGTTAGTTGGATAGTCCGCTCTCTAACAACTAAAAACTAATAACTAACAACTAAAAAAAGAGTATGTGAACCGTAAAAGTTTCACATACTCTTTTTTTGTACCTTACTCCACGAACAACAATCGCTCGGGACCCTCGTAGTCGGGCAGAGGCTTGGGTGTATAGTCGGCATAGCCGATTGATATTACGCACCACACACGATAGCCCTCAGGTATCTCAGGCAATAACTCCTTAACATAATCCTCGCTACGCTTGCTTGTCGGGTCATCTTTTAGCGTTAGGTAGTCGCCAACATGCACCCAGCACGATGCTAAGCCCTCATTAACCAATGCCAACTGCAACACAGTAGCCATTATCGAGGCGTTGGTCTGCCACATAGGACTTGCCTCCTCATCGCCAAGAACGACGATAGCAGCACCTGCCTCCTCCAAAAGGCTTGAACCCCAGTCGCGTAGCGCACCGAGGGCATGAACACGCTTAAGGTCAGTTACGGCCATAAGGCGTGTTGAGCGAGTATTCTTTGACGAGGGGGCCTTCAACGCCAGCTCCATTGCCGAGCGAAGGCGCTCAACCTCAACAGGTTTACCTGTATAGCGACGAGTAGAACGGCGCTTCGATACAACTTCTTTGAAATCCATAATTATCGTTATTTTAATTATTTACACAATATCTTTGCAAAAATAGTGATTTTTTTCGTATATTTGCACTGCTAAAATAATAATTTGGATTATGAGAAACATCTTATTGTGTCTATTCGTACTTGCACTTTTCGGTTGCGATAAAGAACCAATTACCCAACAACCCGTAGAGAAACCCGTAGAGAAGCCTATCGATTTCGGCGTTCCGCATAACGAGATTTGGTACACCACCTCTGATATGCAAACCATTACTCCTTTTTGGGGCCCAAGTCTTGAGCACGCGATTGTAAGCAACACTTATCAAGGCAATAAGGCTATTATGCAGTTTGCAGGAGATATCACGACTATTGGTATCGAGCTATTCGCTCATAAATATAATCTTACTTCAATGACACTCCCCAGTAGCGTTACATCGATTGGAATTAGTGCTTTCGAGAATAGCAATAAGCTCTCTCGTATCGACCTTCCATCAAGTATTACCGAGATCGGAAAGGCGGCATTTGCATCGTGCGCCCTAACCGATATTGAAGTACCCAAAGATGTAACAATACTAAGCTATAGAGTATTCGCCCAAAACCGATACCTGCAAAGAGTTACTTTACCCAAGGGACTAAAGAAGATATCTGAAAGTGCATTTGTTGCCTGTGATGCTCTCAAAACAATAGAGATTCCCAATAGTGTAGAGCAGATTGAAAGATGTGCCTTTTCAGACTGTCGCTCTCTCGAGAAGTTTAGCGGAGCATTCGCCACCGAAGATGGCCGAGCACTTATTATGGGCGACAAATTGGTGGCATTTGCCCCATACGGCATTACATCATACGAGATTCCTCACAATGTAAAGATTGTTGGCGATATGGCATTCGGCTGTTGTGTAGAGTTGGAGAGCATCACAATTCCCGAAGGTGTAACAGATATCGAGCAATTAGCCTTTATGGGCTGTACTAAATTGGAGAGTATTACTATTCCATCAAGTGTTAAGACAATGGGCAATGATTGCTGTAGAACCTATGGTAGAAACCTTGTGGTGTATTGCAAGCCAACAACACCACCCACAGCTCTACTTGTAAGTCAGGACTATTGGGGAGCATTTGCGGCAAACGAGATAACTATCTATGTACCAATGGAGTCGGTAGAGGCATATAAAGCAGCAGAACATTGGAGTTCATTCAAAGATAATATCGTAGGTTACGATTTCTAAAGCCACAGTTTACTTAGGCGTAAATGAGGATTTTGAGGGCGAGTAAGACAAGTAAGACGAGTAGGAAAAATAAGAAAAGATTGTGATACCCGACCTCGTAATGGTCTTAAGATCTTTCGGTCTTACCGGTCTTAAAGATTATCTAACAACTAAAAACTCTAACAACTAACAACTAAAAAAGCAGACCCGAAAGTCTGCTTTTTCTATCTAAATATCTCTGTTAGAAGTCATCGTCAGAGGGCTCATCCTGTGCATCAGCCAACTCGTCAGCGCCCTTCAAATCATCATCATCGTAGTAGCCATCGTTGTCGTCTTCCTGAGCATCATCTACCTTGAAATCAATCTTGAGCAGGTAGTAGGTGTCCTCAGTCTCGTAGGGTACAACATAGAAGAATGTGCCGTCGGGTTTGTCGATGCGCTGCATCACTTCGTTAAATCCCAGAGGATAGAGTGTCTTAACCTCAGCCAACTGCTCGGGCGAAAGGTTGTGGATGCTTGTAACAAGTCGTTTCTTCTTATTTTCAGTAGCCATATCTTTATGTTTTTCGTTAGCAAAATTGTGGTAAAATAACCATATAGGCGTGTTGGACTCAAATCGAGGTGCAAATGTAAACACAATTTAATAATGTGCAAGCATTAGCGACATTTTTTTTTATTTTTTCCCATTTCGTGCAGTTTTTTCGTACAAAATGTGTACCTTTACACGAGATATTATATAATAAGGTTATGAGTCGTACCGATGATATAAAGCGAATGCGCCAACTGGAGCAGGAGCTCGATTACCACAGCCAACGCTACTATGTAGATAACGCACCCGAAATCTCAGATTTCGAGTTTGATGCCCTGTTGCGTGAGCTTCAGGATTTGGAGGCTACATACCCCGAAGATGCCGACCCCAACTCACCCACTAAGCGTGTAGGTAGCGACCTTACGACCGAGTTTGAGAGTGTCGAACACCGCTACCCTATGCAGTCGCTTGCCAACACCTACTCTTCCGAGGAGCTTGGCGAGTGGATTGACCGCATCGTAAAGGAGCTTGGCGAGGTGGAGTTCGTTACGGAGCTTAAGTTCGATGGTACGGCAATCTCGCTATGCTACGAAAATGGAGCATTGAAGCGTGCAGTTACGCGCGGTGATGGTCGCCGAGGCGATGATGTTACGAACAATGTCCGCACCATAACTTCTGTTCCGTTGAAGTTGCGTGGCGAAGGCTACCCTGCGCTATTTGAGATTCGTGGCGAGATTATTATGCCCTACGCCTCATTTGACCGTCTAAATCGTGAGCGCGAGGCGGCGGGTGAGCCTCTGCTTGCCAACCCTCGCAATGCCGCAGCAGGCACTCTAAAGTTACAATCATCGCAGACTGTGGCACACCGAGGCCTCGATTGCACACTCTACCACCTTGCGGGCGACAACCTACCCTACACCACCCACGCCGAGATGCTCTCTACGGCGCGTGGCTGGGGCTTCAAGATTTCGGACCATACAGCAATCTGCCGTAGTCGTGAGGAGGTTGAGAAGTTTATCGCATATTGGGACACCGAGCGCAAGGCGCTACCCTACGCTACAGACGGCGTGGTCATCAAGGTCAATAGCTATGCTCAACAACGCACCTTGGGCTCTACGGCAAAGGCGCCCCGTTGGGCTGTCGCCTATAAGTTCCAGGCCGAAAAGGCACTCACCAAGCTCCTAAGTGTCGATTTTCAGGTGGGTCGAACAGGTGCTATCACCCCCGTTGCCAACCTTGAGCCTGTGCAGTTGGCGGGCACTGTCGTAAAGCGAGCATCAATACATAATGCCGACCAGATAGCGCAGTTGGATATCCGCCTTGGCGATATGGTCTACATTGAGAAGGGTGGCGAGATTATCCCAAAGATTACTGGCGTAGAGCAGTCGTTGCGCACCTCCGATAGTAAGCCTTTCGAGTATATCACCCACTGTCCTGAGTGCGGTAGTGAGCTTGTGCGCTTCGAGGGCGAGGCTAAGCACTACTGCCCCAACCAGAGCGACTGCCCACCGCAGATTATAGGCCGCATCGAGCACTTCGTAAAGCGCAAGGCGATGGATATCGAGGGTTTAGGTGGCGAGACCATCGAGCTATTGTGGCAGAACGGAATGTTGAGAGATATTGCCGACATATACCACCTTGACCCTGTGCAGTTGGCCTCACTTCCACGCCTTGGCGAGAAGTCGGCAGCCAACATTTTGGAGGGTGTGCGCCGCTCCAAGGATGTACCTTTTGAGCGTGTGTTGTTTGCTCTCGGAATCCGTTTCGTTGGCGAGACTACGGCGAAATATATCGCTACGCACTTCCTGTCGCTCGATGCTATAGCTCGGGCAAGTGCCGAGGAGTTGGCCGAGGCCGAGGAGGTTGGCGATAAGATTGCACGCTCCATTACGGAGTACTTTGCCGATGATAACAACCGCCGTATTATCGAGTCGTTGCGCGAAGCTGGGCTGAAGTTCGATATGGAGATTAAGCAACCTACCTCAAATGCGCTTTTGGGTAAGAGCGTGGTTATCTCAGGTAAGTTCTTGGGTCGCTCACGCGACGATATGAAGGCGTTGGTCGAGGAGCACGGAGGCAAGAACCTCGCTGCGGTATCGGCAAATGTTGATTTTATCGTTGCAGGCGAGAATATGGGCCCTGCCAAGCGACAAAAGGCCGAGAAGTTGGGCGTAAAGATTCTCTCCGAAGAGGAGTTTATGGCCCTTATCGAGGGTGCAAAGCCTATCGAGAGGGAGGCTGTTTCCGAGCCTGAAACATCGGCTGAGGCAAAGCCCGTTCAAGGCACACTATTTTAGAAACTAACTATTACTACAATGGTACAAGATATGATTAAGGGTGTGGGCGTAGCGCTAATCACCCCATTCAACAACTACAAGATGGACTACGATTCGCTCGGTCGTATGGTCGATTATGTTATCGCGGGTGGCGTAGACTATATTGTGGCTCTTGGCTCTACTGCTGAGACTGCCACTCTCTCGCTCAAGGAACGAGACGAGGTATTGCGCTTTATCATTAACCGCACAAATGGCCGTGTGCCTATCGTGGCGGGTATGGGTAGCAACAACACCGCCGACCTTGTCGAGCAGTTGCACTCGTTCAACCTCGATGGCGTAGTAGCAATTCTTAGCGTAGTACCCTACTATAACAAACCCTCGCAGGAGGGCATCTATCGCCACTTTATGGCCGTAGCAGATGCCTCACCTGTACCCGTTATCATCTACAATGTTCCTGGTCGCACGGGGCTTAATATGACCGCTGCAACAACCCTCCGCTTGGCTCACGCAACGCCGAAGATTGTCGCCATAAAGGAGGCTTGTGGCAATATCGAGCAGATGCAGGCTATTCTCGATGGTCGCCCCGAAGATTTCCTTGTTCTTTCGGGTGATGATGGCATTACGGTAGAGCTTGTTAAGCGAGGTGGCGATGGTGTTATCTCGGTTGCGGCCAACGCCTTCCCCGAGCGCTTCTGTGGCTGTGTACACAACGCTATGAAGGGCAATATCGCGCTTGCCGAGAGCGAGATAGCGGAGCTTACCCCCGCCATCGACCTACTCTTCAAGGAGGGCAACCCCACTGGCGTCAAGGCGATGACCGCAGCGATGGGCATCACCCGCTCGGAGGTGCGCCTACCTTTGGTAGAGGGTACAGAAAATCTTGCAGCCGACATCAAATCTGCAATCGCAAGATACGAACTTAAGTAATTTGGCGTTGTAAATAAAAAACGATTATGCGCCAACTATTTATCGCCCTTTTTGCGCTTCTACTGCCCTCGATGCTTGTTGCTCAGGAGGCTGAGGTTAGAGTGCCCTACGAGGAGGAGATCATCGACAAGACGATGCTCTCTTCATCGCCATTCTACTACACCAACCTTATGCTTAAGTATCGCGAGGGTGCAGAGTCACTCTCTGCCGATGAGTATTACTACCTCTACTACGGCTACGCCTACTCGGAGGATTACCGCCCATTCTTGGAGAACGAGCCACTTACCGAGATGCTCGATATTCTTTCGCGCGTAAACCCCGAACAACCCACCGTAGGACAGATGGAGGCTATCATCGAGCGAGGTGCAGAGGCACTTAAGATAGACCCATTTAACCCTAAGGTGCTCAATATTATGGCTTTCGCTTATGGCGCTCTTGACGACCCACAGCGTGAGGCGCTGTACTTCGCCCATCTCAACGGCATACTCTCGGCTATCGAGTCATCGGGCACAGGTCTTAAGGAGGAGTCGCCGTGGCATATTCTGATGTTCTCGCACGCCTACGACCTGCTTGCATCTAAGGGCTACGCCTATCAGGAGAGCCGCATCATAAGTCGCACAGTGGAGTATATACCTCTTATGCGCAAGACACACGACCGCATCAAGGGCTTCTACTTCGACTATGGCCGAGTATACCGCAACAAGCCCGATGATGTAACCTTTAAGCGTGATCGCACTTGGCAATTCAACAATCTGAAACCCAGAGAGTATAAATAGATTACCTAAACTAACGATATAATGAAGATTCTTCGCAACATCGCACTGCTTTTGTCGCTTGTAGCGCCTCTTATAGGCTGTGAGCCACTGCCATCGAACTATGTAACAGTAGTGGCTGATAGTAGCGTTACCTGCACCTACGATGCCCACACCTTCGATTTAAGATACAACATCAAACCCTCGATTGATGGCACGATGGAGACCATTGGTCGCTATACCACAGCCGACGATAGCTGGGTAGAGAGCGTAGATTGCACCGAGGAGGGCATCTTGCATATTCAGGTTGCCGCTAACGAGGGCGCAGGTCGCTCGACGAACATCACGCTTAATGGCGAGAACTTCCGAAGTGTAACAATCACCATCAATCAGATGGCAGCACCCTCGGCAATGGTCGATCGCACGCTAATCTTCCACTTCTTCGGAACAAGCCTTGGTCGCTACTTCACGACAAATATCGAGGATGCCAAGACAGCGATAGGCAATGGCGCACTTGGCACAAACAACCGAGTGGTCTGCATCAAGCAATCTTCGGCAACCAATGGCACTATCTTCGAGCTATGCTACAATCCTGACAACAAGAGCGTTATCGAGCGTCATATAAAGGATTTTACACTCTCCTCTTCGCTTGTATCGACCGCTGATATTGGAGCAATCATCGCCGAGGCGGCAAAGGCTGCACCTGCCAATAGCTACGCTATGGTCTTTGCGGGACACGGCACAGGCTGGATACCTCGTGTTCTTGCCGATAGTAGCGTATCGACTTTGGCATTGGGCTACGATGCTTGGATACCTGCGGAGGGCGCTGAGGTAACACGCCACTTTGGCGAGAGCAATGTGAAACTCGATATCTCGGAGATTGCCGAGAGCATCGAATATTCGGGCATTGAGCTTGACTACATACTCTTCGATGCCTGCTTTATGTCAAACATCGAGGCTGTCTATGATTTGCGCAACTCGGCAAAGTATATCATCGCATCGCCCTGCGAGATTATGGGCAAGGGATTTCCCTATCACCGCACGCTACCCCACCTCTTTGGCGAGAGCTATAATTTGAGGAGTGCTACGGAGAGCTACTACCTCTTCTACCGCGATGAGTATAATAGCTCGGCTCGTTGTGGCTCTGTTGCGCTCTACGATTGTGCTGAGGTGGAGGCTCTTGCCAAGGCTACAAAGCTGGTTATGCAGAGCGCCAACCTCAACATCGACACATCGACACTTCAGACCTACGAGGGACAAGCCGTGCACCACTTCTACGACTTTGGCGAGTGGGTAAGGAGTGTAGCCACCGACCCGGAGGCGCTCAAGGCTTTCGATGAGCAGTTAAACCGCACGGTTATCGCCAAGTTTACGCTTCCCACATTCTACTCAGCATACGGCAGTTACGGCACTTACGACATCAACGAGGAGGTCTATTCGGGTGTTACGACATCGGCTCCTTCGGAGGCCTATCCCGTAGAATGGAGAGAGAGTAATTGGTATAAAGCTACGATGCCGTAGGAAAATTGAAAAATTATTATTATCTTTGGCGCGTTTTTGAGATATAATATATAGGAATATAAATACTACAATATATGTTTGAGAACTTAACCGAGAAACTCGAAAGGTCGTTTAAGATACTAAAGGGTGAGGGTCGCATCACCGAAATCAATGTTGCTGAGACCCTTAAGGAGATTCGTCGTGCACTTATCGATGCCGATGTCAACTACAAGGTAGCCAAGAACTTTACAGATGATGTAAAGCAGAAGGCGTTGGGTCAGAATGTGCTTAACTCGGTTAAGCCCGGTCAGATGATGACCAAGATTGTCCGCGATGAGTTGGCGGCGTTGATGGGTGGCACAGCTACTGACATCAAACTTGAGGGTAACCCCGCCATTGTTCTTATCGCAGGTCTTCAGGGTTCGGGTAAGACAACCTTCTCGGGCAAGCTCGCAGCACATATCAAGTCGAAGAAGGGTCGTCAGGTGTTGCTCGTTGCAGGCGATGTCTATCGTCCCGCAGCTATAGACCAGCTTAAGATTCTTGGTCAGAGCGTAGGTGTCGAGGTCTACACCGAGGAGGGCAACAACAACCCCGTGGAGATTGCCGAGAACGCTATTAAGTATGCTCGCCAGAAGTCATACAACACCGTGATTGTCGATACGGCAGGTCGTTTGGCTGTTGACGAGGCTATGATGCAGGAGATTACCGCAATCAAGGCGGCTCTCAACCCCTCGGAGACGTTGTTTGTTGTCGACTCGATGACTGGTCAGGATGCCGTAAACACCGCCAAGGAGTTCAACGACCGCCTCGACTTCGATGGCGTGGTGCTCACCAAGCTCGATGGCGATACTCGTGGTGGTGCCGCTATCTCTATCCGCTCGGTTGTCGATAAGCCCTTGAAGTTTATCTCGGCAGGCGAGAAGATGGACGCCTTGCAGGTGTTCCACCCCGAGCGTATGGCTGACCGTATCCTCGGTATGGGTGATGTCGTATCGTTGGTGGAGCGTGCTCAGGAGCAGTTCGATGAGGAGCAGGCGCGCAAGCTCAAGAAGAAGCTTATCAAGAATCAGTTTAACTTCAACGACTTCCGCGACCAGATTAACCAGATTAAGAAGATGGGTAACCTCAAGGACCTCGCTTCGATGATTCCAGGTATGGGCAAGATGCTCAAGAATGTCGATATTCCCGATGATGCCTTCAAGCAGACCGAGGCTATTATCGACTCTATGACACCTGAGGAGAGAGAGAATCCTGAGATTATCAATGCTCGTCGTCGTGAGCGTATCGCCAAGGGCTCAGGTACTACAATGGCAGATGTCAATCGCCTACTCAAGCAGTTCGAGGATACTCGCAAGATGATGAAGACCGTTGCGGGTGGCAACTTCCAGCAGCAAATGCAGCGTATGCAGCGTGGTGGTATGCGTCGCCGATAACTTATTTCGATTAACCCATTTTAGAATAAATAGAACATTCCACATACAATGTTGAGCAGAAGATTACTTCGTGTTAAGGTGGCCAAGACACTTTACGCACATCTCAAGTCGGGTTCCGACAGCCTCAAGGCCTCAGAGAACAACCTTGTACAATCTATCGATAAGGCCTACGACCTCTACTTCCAGATGATGGATCTTATTGTGGAGGTTGCTCGCTATGCCGAGAGCCGTATTGAGCTTGCCAAGCAGAAGAAGTTGCCTACATACGAAGACCTTAACCCTAACCGCCGTTTTGTCGATAATAAGGTGATTAACCTCCTTGCTACAAGCGACTCGGTGCAGGACGAGATTACTCGCCGTAAGCTCTCGTGGGCCAACTACCCCGATACCATCAAGGGCATCTACAACCGTCTTGTGGAGAGCGACCTCTACAAGAGCTATATGGATGCTCCGGTCTGCACCTTCACCGATGATCGTCGCTTTGTCGAGGATTTCTACACCGCATTGGAGGATGACGAGGCCTTGGCAGACCTTGTTGACGATATGTCGATTATGTGGACCGACAACCTCAGCTTCGCACTCTTTATGGTTATCCGCACCGTGTCGAGTATGAAGCAGAGCCACACCGATGTTAAGATTTTGCCTCAGTTCAAGAGCGATGACGACCTCGATTTTGCCAAGCAGCTCTTCGTCAAGGCACTAGTAAACTACGAGGATAACCAAGACATCGTTGACCGCTATACCCGCAACTGGGATGTTGAGCGTATCGCCTTTATGGACAACCTCATTATCTCGATTGCCATTGCTGAGCTAATGTACTTCGACTCTATACCTGTGAAGGTAACCCTCGACGAGTGGATTGACATCGCCAAGTACTACTCTTCGCCCACCAGCTCGACATTCGTAAATGGTGTACTCGACAAGATCGTTGCTGAGCTTATGGAGAGTGGCAAGATTCAGAAGAGCGGTCGCGGACTTCTCTAACCCCACTTTGTTATGCCCATTTATCGTAGGCGCATAGTTATTGCTCTTGTTGCCGTTACACTGCTCGTTGTTGCGCTCTTTGTCTTTCGTGTTTATGACTCGGAAAGCGACAATCTCAGGCGTGAGGAGCAAGCGAAGGTCGAATACAGGGGTCTAAGGGCAGATATTAGGCGTGATTCGCTAAGTGAAGTGATGGTTGAGTTAGGCTCGGTAGCATACTCAACAACAGCCGAGAAGAGTATTCGTTTTACCAACCTTACGGATGCCCCCATAGCACTCCTCGACTTTACGACCACCTGCAAATGCACTTGGCTGGAGTTACCCAACAAGCCTATCGAGGTGGGTGAGAGTGCCTATGTCAAGGTTGTCTTCGATTCGCGTGGTGAATATGGCTCAATAGGCAACTATCTTAGCGTTAAGTGCTCGGACGAGAGGGCGAACATCGCAATCTGGGTAAGCGCCGAAGTGGAGTAGAAAGAGTCCAAAATAGCGACTACGATTTGTGCAAAAGATAATTTTGGCTACTTTTGTGCGTTAAATATAACGAAACGAAACAATTAACTAATTATAAATAAGACTATGAATTTACTTTTTATTGACGGTGAGACCGTTGTTGAGACTCCCGTAGTAGAGAACGCAGAGGTTAATGCAATCGCTGAGGTATCGGCTGGCGAGCCTGTTGCTGATGCAGCAGCAGAGCAGCCTGCAGCACCCGGTGGTGGCTGGTCATTCTGGGTTATGATCATCGCGATGATCGCTATTATGTACTTCTTTATGTGGCGCCCTGAGTCTAAGCGTCGTAAGCAGATGGAGGCTTTCCGCAAGGGCTTGAAGAAGGGTGATAAGGTTATCACCGCTGGTGGTATCTACGGCACAATCAAGGAGGTACACGAGACATCTTTGTTGATTGAGGTAGACAGCAATGTTACCTTGCGCGTAGACAAGAATATGGTTGTTGCTGACGCTGGTTCGGTAGTTAATAAGTAATCAGCAATCGACAGCAAACGAATGGAGATGACTAAAAACAAATTAGTCATCTCCTTTAGTTTAAGAGGTTGACATTCGACATTTGCAGTTTTTCGCCCGTTTTGTCCCCCTTCTGTCCCACGAGATAGTCGACAATAGCCGAGGGACAAAAATTTCTCATAGGTGGTGATTTATCTTTTTACATGTGTTTTTGGAAGATAAACATTCCAACTTAAACAATGTAAAGCGCCACTTTTTGCATCATTACCTAAAAATGCGAGTTGTACCGATTAAAAGGCTAAAACGCTTTCAATCAATAGTGTAAATGTATTGCATCGGCAAGTAACTAACGCACACAGAATCGGAGTGCAGGATTAAGTTGGATGATAATATAGCGTAATAATTCCTTTTTAGCCGTTTTTCATAGAACTCTTGCCAATATTCTTAAAAACAAATTGCAAAATACTATTTCAAAAGAGGTTGTCCAACCTTCTCTATATATTCCCAAGTTACACAATGGATTGCTCCGCCTTTATTTATAAGTGGTTTTGAGTAAATTGGTACTATTTTAAAGTTAGGAAACAAATTACTAAATGTTTCAATGGCAGCTACATCATTTTCACAATCTATCTTTTCTGATAAACAAGGAAGCAATATAGCATTGGGAAGTTGCAGATAATTAAGATAACACCAAGAATCTTTATTATCTTTGCACATATACTCAAGTTCCACTACTTCAAAATGAGCCTCTAATATCTTTAACAATCTTTTATAAAAAGCCTTATGTTTTCTTTTCCAACAGTTATTAAGAAGAATTTTATCCTCCCCTAAATATGTAACCATACCATCAGCGTGCCCACACATATCGCCCATATCCCAAGGAAGAAGGATGATTTCTGCACATAGTGATTCTTCAAGATGTCGCAATAAATTGGATAATGACCACAAAGGATTTTCCATAAGTATTTTATCGGTCATTATAACCTTCCTTCCGCATCGAACATAGTTACCACCATCAAATATCACATTCATATTTGTTGGGGTGTATATATTTAGACCTTTACAAGCATCATCTTGATTTGTTATATACGGATGGTATTTTTTATCCTCAAATAGATAATCTGGCCGATACTGATATTTAGAATATACTCCGTCCTCAAATATCATTACAGGCATATAATCTCGACACCAATAATCATTGGTGTTCTTTAACTCTCGGTGCTCAATCTGCAAACTCTCTAAAGTATTGTGTATTGCTTCTGCCACACAAGCAGTATTTTTTGTAGTTCGCAAAAGTTCAGAAGTATATATAACCATTTTTTGCATAGCCATATTAGTTTTAAACTTCATCTTCTCTTGTAAAGCTCCATTTCCTATTGCAAATCTCTTTAGGGGACGATGGTTTATATTCGTATTCACTCACCGATTTATAAACTCCCTGACGGGATTTAATAGTTAAATCTTGCTTTTGTACCCTTTGTGAATCAACCCAACTTATGCAATTGTAATCTCCTAAAGCAAAACCATTTAACAAAGTGTAAAGATATGTTGATTGAGTATTATATTGATAATTTTCAAATATCTTAAATTTACTTTTCTTACTATCCTCTTTATTTATTATCCACTTCAGATATTGTCCATTCTTATTTATAACCTCATAAGATCTAATAAGTGCTGATGCTCGATATTGACTCTTCTCGCTTTCAAATGTTATATCAAAACCAGAATTATGAGCATTTAATGTCATAAGCGGGAAGTATGGGACTTTCTCTAACCCTCTGCCATTTCGATGATATACAATGGGATCGTGTATGCCTTCTTGCTCACTATGAAAATAGAATTCTACCGTACGAATATATATTCTATATTCATCACGCACATTGATATATCCTCCATATAAAAAATCATAAGCAAGTTTTTCGAATAATTTCTGCAATTCGGTTTCATCATCTGCCCCATTGAATTGTAATAATTTGATATATAAGCTCATAACAAGAAATTTATTAGATATTAATACACTGCAAAAATAGTGTTATGATGTTTCACACTCATCACAAATGTGTTAAGTTATTAATACAGCTTGAGAGAGTGGCATAAACCGAATTTACAACATAGGCCAGATGGTGGGTGGTTGCACCGATACCCACTCGGCGCCATTGCCTTGAGAGGTGCAGGTTATACGTACCGACTTAATGGGTCGAGAGGGGTATTCGATAAAGAACATACCGCACTCCAACTCCCCTACTCGTTCATAAGTTCTGCCATCGTACGATAGCTCGACATAGCCATTTTCGAAGATAAAGCGAGGCAACTGGAAGTTACCCGTAGCGACCTTCATACGGCGACACCTAACAGACGTATCGAATGTAAACTCCACCCAGTCGCCAACATCCGCAGCACGCGAGGTGCGAGCCAAACGGCCATAGCCCTGTGCCTTCTCAAACGAGAAATTCTCTCTATCGCCCATCGACGATGTAATAGTAAAGGGCGGAGTTACTGTCTTGAAGTGTGCTGCAACTCCCGCTTCGGGTGACATAGCCTCACCACGACGAGCAACAAACGAATACTCCGCAGGCCTATCCGTAGCGATAGGCTCGGTATAGAGCATCTCTGTTGTCATCGGCTCACGGCGATAGTAGATGTCGCTAAAATCATCGGTGGTTGCCGAGAGCGTACCATTGGCAAACTCCACCTTAGGCGGCATCAGACGATAGGCAACACCCATTCTATCCAATCTGTCGTAGTGACGAACCATCTTCGTATAGAAGGCATCTACATCGCGTTCATCGCTATTCACCCAGCATATCTCGGCAAGTGCCAACAGACGAGGGAAGGTCATATAGTGCAAATAGCGGGCACTCTCTGGGTTGCGTGAAGCGTAAGCCTCGGAGAAGAACGAGGCCTCAAAGCCGAGAACATTTTTGCTCTCCTCCTCTGTAAAGCCGACTCCTGCGAGTGTAAAGTTATAGACCTTTGTGTAGTCGAAGATCGCTGCCCAGTCGTGGCCGGGCTCTCGCGGGGTTTGCTTCATATCGAAGTAGAAGTACTGACCAGGCATAACAACGGTAGAGTACCCCTCACGCGCCGATGTACGGCACTCCTTGATGCCCTCCCAGCCATATACGCGCGTATCGTCAGCAAGTTTTCCGCCCTCAATAGCCTCGTTCCACACGGCTGGTTGTTTGCCATATTTTGCCAATATCTCGGTTAGGCGCGACATAAAGTAGCGCTGCAACTCGCTCTCTTCGGTCATACCATTTTTGTGCATAAAAGCCTGACAATCTGGGCAACGGCGCCACTGCGACATATCCACCTCATCGCCACCAATATGGATATACGATGTCGGGAATAGTTCGCACACCTCTTTGATGATATCCTCCAAGAGTTCGTAGTTTGACTCCTTCGTAGGACAGAATGCCGAGCGGGTGTCGTAGCCAAAAGCGCGCGACTTATTAGGCTCGTAGTTGCACAAAATCTCAGGGTGCATAGTCGCCATACATAGGCTATGGCCGGGGAGGTCAATCTCAGGAATTACCTCGATATTGCGCACTGCAGCGTAGGCGATAATCTCGCGCATATCATCTTGCGTGTAGTAGCCACCCCAACGCTCGTTCCACTTGCCATAGCGAGGCCAAATGGGTGAGTCGCCACCACGAAAGCCTCCCACCTCTGCTAGTTCGGGGTGCGACTTAATCTCCAAGCGCCACGCCTCGTCATCTGTAAGGTGCAGGCGTAGGTTGTTAATCTTGTGCAGTGCCAAAAGGTCGATATAATCCATTATCGCCTCCTTCGTTATCCAAGTACGGCAAGGATCGAGCATAAAACCTCGATGCGGGTAGCGAGGGGCATCGTCTATTGTGCAACACTCGATGGTGGCGGGCAACTGCAAAGAGTGAGAATAGACCTCGTCGGGCAGCAGTTGCAGAAGCGTAACCACGCCATTAAACACTCCGCCATAGTCGCCACCGCCAATATAAATATTATGCTCACTAATCGTAATGCTATACTCCTCAGCACCCTCCAACAAATGGCAAAGTATGATATCCGTTCCTTCAGCCTCAGCCTCGATTTGAAGATAGTCGGCAAGATAGTGTGCAATAGGCTCTAATTTATCGTTAGTCCAACCTATCCGACAATCCTTATTTAGCGTAAACTTACCATCATTAGAGCAATATTGACGAGGTGTAGGGATAATCGTTGGCTCTTGCGCCGTAACAGCACAAATAGCAAATAGAAGAGTTATCAGAGTAAGAAGTCGCAGTTTCATAGTTCGATATTTTCTACAAATGTAGCAAAAAGTTTTGATGTAAAAAAGCGACTAATCGGAAACCTCCAATTAGTCGCTCTTAGTCAAATGTTGGCGATTACATAGTGTCGGTTTCGCCCTCCTCGTCAATCCAAGGTACACTCTTCATATCCTCGGTGGTCATCGCAGCCACCTGCTCATCGGTCAGAAGCGCAGCCTCGCCATTCTCAAACTCGATATCCGAGAAGCTGCTAATGGTCAGCTGATACGAAGCATAATCATCGGCATTGCCCACATAGTCCGAGCGCTGAGCATAGATGCCGTAGATTGCTGTGATGGTAGCCTTCTCGCCATCTTTGCATACATTGCGTCGAGCAAAGCGCGAATAGCCACTTGTACGGAGTGCATAGACGCCATTTGCCGAGCAAACGGTAGCCGATGGGTCGTAGGTGAACAACACCGAGCCATAGAGGCTACGGCCTGTAATCTCCTCCTTGAATGCCCACTGATACCAGCCCTTGGTTACTGTGGGGCGAGGGTCGGTGTAGAGCCAGCTGGGATAGATATTCTCAAACGAGCCACTCTTCATGGCAGGGTTGGTTACACCATCCTGATTGGGTACGCCAGCATAGCGACACTCCAAATCCTCGAAGCGGATAAGACGGCCAAACATCTGCTCACGACCCTTGTTGTTAGGAAATACCGTCTTGTAGTTTTCGGGCGTAACGGTGATAATATCCACCGACTTGGGGTCGGCCTTCCAAGCATCATAAGTACCAACCACAAGCTCCGATGGCTCACCAGCAAAGACATGCTCATCGATAATCTCCTGAAGCTCGATATTTGAGTTGGCGTAGAACTTATGCTCACCAGCCTTATTCCACGACTCCGAGGGTGCACCACCGAGTGAAAGCATCATACGGTAGTTGCCAAGATACAATCCCGAAAGGCGAACATATACCCACGAGCCATACTTGTAACGAAGGCCTACATTGTTGTTTAGCTTAAGCTCGATACCTGCGGTATGGTCCTGAATATGCAACGACTTGTAGATATTACCCTCCTCATCGTTAGAGATCACCTTACCCTTGATGTAGACATCACGACCAACGAAGATATCCTCGCCTATGAGCTTGTAAATAGTGTTATTCCAACCGCTATTTACGCCAGTATTGCTGATTGTGCCAAACGCATCTTTAAGCTCCTTGATGGTAATATACTCCGCATTGGGGAACTGCGCCTCAAACGATGAATCGCTGAAGATGGGGCGTGGCTCAACCGTCTCAAACTTTTCGTAACAGCCAACTGCCAAGAGAGCGATGGCAAGTAGTGCAAAAATCTTATTAATTTTCATATTTCAAACCTTTTAGCTGTTAGAATCTAAAGTAAATGTTAAGATAGTAATTGATACCATTCATATAGAAGTACTTCGAGTCGAAACGCGAATATGTGGTAGGCTTCTTGGTGATTACCATCTCGCCATCGGCATTGGGGAAGATAATAGGATCAGAGAGCTTGTTGAGTCGCATCTGCTCGTAACCTCCAGTGCGAATGCGCTGGTTGTTGAGGATATTGTTTACCTGAAGGCTGAAGCCAAGGGTATACTTATACTTGATACGGAAGTTCTTGCCGATGCTTGCGCTAAGGGTATAAGCATTGCCCAAATCCTCCTGCTGACGAATCTCGTCGATAATACCCACTACATAGGCCTTCTGACGACCAGTCTCAAGGTTATTCCAGTCGTAGATACGCTTAATCTCGTTAGCCAAATACTCGGTACGATACATAGGGTTCATCGAGAGGTACAAGCGGTCGTAATAGTTGAAATCAACCGAAGCAAACCAGTTATTTGGGCCACGGAAGTTAAGACCTACATTGATAGCTGTTTGAGGTGTGCTCTCAACCTTCATACCCTTCCAATTGACGCGGCTATGGACAACATCGGTAGCCGAGTTATCAATCATCTGCGTAAATTCGGGATTCGAGGTATAGATATAGTCGCCAAGGCTCACAGCACCCTGCAACGACAAGCCCCAAGCGATAGGCACGCTCAAACCGAGCTCAAGACCCATATAGCGCTTGTCGATACCCGACATTGCGAAGTTGGTAAACGAGCTCTGAGTGTCGTCGTAGAACGAGATAACCTTCGACTGGTCGAGCATCTGGGTGTAGTATGCTGAAATACGGGCACGCACCCAAGGCAAGCGGAGGTTGTAGGTGAAATCTACACCGTAAATCTTCTCGGCATCCAAGCCGGGAGTAATCTGGTTACGGGTACGAGCCGAAACAAAGGCGTTGCTGAACATCGTAGGATTCTGCATAGCCGTTGCGTTCAACTCCAACGAGTGAGCACCTGAGAACTGATAACGAAGATTTACCTTGCCCTTATATGTAAGGTTGTTAATCTTCTCGGAGTTGCCCAACGAGGTCATACCGATATTGCCATTGGCATTGGCGTTCTGGAACAGGCCCTTCTCCCAAAGGCCCTCACGCCAGATTGACGAGAAGCCCACCTCAGCACCAATATTTGCCGAGAAGCCACCTGCCGACACCTCGTACATAGCCCAAAGCTGACCCTGGCGCACATGTGCATAGTAGTCGTAGCCATACTTATCGCCCTCCTTAACGGCCTGTGCCTGACCATGCTCGCGGTAGTAAGCCATATTGTTCTGATACGACTCGGCATTGCTACCAAAGTCGCGCTCAGCAAACTTATCGACATCCAACCAGTAGTCGCCACCAAGCAGGTCCTTAACCGTAGAGTAATACTCCGTGCGGTTGATGCGGGCACGAATACCAGCTGTAAGCTTCGAGCCACCACGGAAGATATGGTTGAGCTGAGCAGCGAAGTTATAGTCAATCTGGTCGGTGTGGCGCTCCTCAATCATAGCCACAGCACGATGACCCTCGCCATAGCGGTTGTCTACATCGCCCATCTTGTTATCCTGAATAATGCCGTCGAAGTCGATATAGCCGTTCCAATTCTTGGTGTACTCGATAAACTTAGCGCGGTCGGTCTCGATATCGGTATCGGTAAACTGCAAAGGATAGCCGTTAGCCTCAGCAAAGTTGTTAAGCATCAGGCGACGACCCAAGCGATCACCATAGTATGAGGGCAACACGCGATAGTAGTCGGGGCGTGGATCCTCACCCTTGTACCAAGTGAGCGCCGAATAGCCATTGAAGCCGAAGCGCACCGAGGTAGCCACCGACAAAGCGGTATTTTCAGTTATCTGCCAGTTGTAGTTAAGCATCGCAATAGGCTCGTGAGTGCGGCGAACACGGGCATTACGCTCCTTGCCGGCCTGAAGACCGACATTAGGGTTGTAGTAGTTGTTGCCCCAAAGGTCGTAGGCCTCCTGAGTAGATGCCTGCTGAGCACCACGCTGTGTGGGAGCACCCATAACCATCAACGAGAGGCGGTGCTTGTCGTTGAAAATCTTCTCGGCAGAGGCGAAGTAGCCATAAGCATTGTAATATACGCCATTGACATAGCCGTGATTACCCTGACGGGTAGAGAACGAGAAGCCATAAGACCAACCATTATCGAGCTGACCCGAAGCATAGCTTAGCATAACACGGTAGCGGTAGAGCTGCATAGAGTTAACCACCGATGAGCGGAAGCCCTTGCGGAGCTGCAAAGCACGAGCGTTGATGTTGGTTGTACCGGCAACACCACCCAAGCCGTAGTCCGAAGCCTGCAAGCCTGAGGTGCTCTCCTGATTGCGCGTAGCATCGTTCAGACCGCTCCACAACGACCAAGGGCCGTAGCCAGTGAGGGCATCGTTGAAGCGGATACCATTCAGATATACATCCTGATACTGCGAGTCGTAGCCACGAACATTGAAGCGCATCTCCGAGAAGCGGTACGATGCGATATTGTTAAACAAATCCTTAGATGCCGAGAGTGCCGAAGGCATAGACTGCGAATCGCCAGCCGACTCTACATCGGTATCAAGCTCTGCAAATGCCGAGTCATCGACAGCCACAACCTGAGCAGGCACCATAACCACCTGCTGCATATCGTGAACAAGCTCCTTGACACGCACCATAACCGTTAGCTCCTCAAACTCCGGAGCATCGAAGCGAAGGAGGTACTGACCAGGGTCAAGACCCTCAATCAAGAACTCACCATCGCTGTTGGTCGTCGTGTTGATTGCCACGCCATCAACCGAGATTGCTACCCCACTGATTGGCTGACGATCCTCACGCGACACGATAGTACCCTTCATACCACCCTGCTGAGCAAATGCAGCAAAGCTAAGAAGCGCACAAAACATTGTCAGTAAAAATCTCTTCATATATTATAAGTGTATTATTTACCTATGTAGATGTATACGGGGAAGTGGTCGCTAAAACCATTCTGGAAGTTGTTCGTTACGAAGGTACGCAAGGGATAGCCCTTGTACTGACCCTCCTGCTGAAGCATATACGAACGAGTGAAGATATTACCATAGAACTTCTTGCCCTTCACGAGGCGCAACTCACCCTCCTTGGCATTCACCAAGTTCTCCGTTACGCAGATGTTGTCAAAGAGATTCCAAGCATCCTGATATGCCAAAGTGCCGAGGCCGGCACGCAACATAGCGTTATAGGGGTTGAAGAAGTCGCCCTCTTCCAACTCTTTAACCTTGCCCTTAGCGCCCATAGTCTTCACGATGCTTGCATCCGTAGCATCATCGTTGAAGTCGCCCATAACAACAACCTTGGTTGCTGGATTTTCGTTAAGCAACGAGTCCTTAATCTCGCGAATCTGCTTGGCGCAAGCATCACGCTTGAACTGCGAAGCCTCCTTGCCACCAAGGCGTGAGGGCCAGTGCGAAACGAGGAAGTAGAAGGGCTCGCCATCGATAGTACCCCACATCGTAACGAGGTCGCGGGTGCGAAAATCGGGCAACTCCTCTACCACAAGCTTGATATTGTCCGAGCCCTCAAGCTTAAAGACATCTGCACGATACAAGAACGCCACATCTACACCACGCGCATCGGGCGAGTCGTAGTGGCAGATGCGGTAGTTTGCACCCTTAAGTTTGGGTTGCGAGATAAGGTCCTCAAGCACTGTGCGGTTTTCAATCTCCGAAACGCCTATAACAATGGGATAATCCTTCTGTATAGCGGCGATATCGAAGAGAACACGCTCCATATTCGAGAGTTTCTTCTGATACTTAATCTCATTCCACTGCTTTGCACCATCGGGCGTAAACTCCTCATCGTGAGTCTCAGGATCGTCATAGATATCAAACAGATTCTCAAGGTTGTAGAAGACCACAGTGTAGGGTTTCTCTTGTGCAACGGCCGATGCCACTGCAAAGAGCGCTAAACATAGCATTAAAAGTTGTCTTTTCATATTTCGATTATTACAAGTTTTCTTTTGTTACACTATCGCTTAGTTCACACCCCACTCCGAAGGCACAACCTTGCTCTTAACCTCCGCCTCGATGCTATCGTCAAGCATAGGGAAGAATGTAAAGCCTGTCTTTGCCTCCAACTCGGCAATCGAGATACAGTCGGCCTCTGTTATCGATGTATTCTCGCCAGTATTGGCGTGCTTGAGCCAAAAGACGATACCTCGCACCTGATTTGCATCCTTTACCTCGTCGATACGCAAGCCAGTGTTACCCTTCTTGGTACGCAACAGCGCCTTGTAGTAGTAGGTAGGCGTAGGACATATATTTCCTGAGCGGTCGGTAGTCTGGCTGTCGATTGATGAGTCGTGGTCGCCACCAAAGTAGGCACCCGTAACGACATAGAGCGTATCGCTACACACCATATTGCGAACTCTACCCTCCAAAACACCCCACTTATTCTGGTTGAAGTTGCCTTGCTGAGGGGTCATATTCGTAGCATAGAAGGTCTGGTCCATCATCTCCTGTGAGCACTTACGGTCGGCAGCAGGAATCTGATGTCCACGATCATACCAGCCATTATACGACTTAGTGAGATTAGCCTGGTCAGATATACTCACCGCAGGGTCGTAGCCAAACGAGCTATAATCGCGGTCGCCCTCACCCGACATATGCGAAGAGTGCAACGGATAGGCTACCCACAACGATGCGCGCACCGAGGGGTCAAAACAGTAGCTATAGTTGCGGGCATTATCCTTGATGCCAAGCTTGCCATAGTGGGTATTAAAGATATAGTCGTTCTCGTTTTTGCATAGAGGCAACTCGGCCCACTCACGCTCCATAGCGACACTTGTATCGTAGCTAAGTTGTGTGAAATAGCCCGTAAATTGGTTGCCGTCAGAGAACTCCACGCTCACCTCGGCCGAGCGCTCAGCACCCGAAGAATTCTTATCAAAATAGATGTAGATGACCTTATCGACAGTGGTCATGCTATCGGCTAAGGTCGTTACCCCGCCTGTGAAAGTGGCCCAATCGCCCTCCGACTTGATGGCTACCGAATAAGCAGTACCCTGTTGTGCTCGCAGCACCACAGCGCAATTAGTCGATGTGCCCTTTACTGTCGTTGCCGTAAGATTTGCTTCCGAAGCAATCGTCTCGACCTTCACTTCATCACAACCAATAGTCAAAAGCGCGCAAAAAGCAGCGCTCAACATCACAAAAATCTTCTTCACCTTGTTCAATATATAAGAGGTTTGGTATTCTCTCTTGTTAATTATTTAATTATCCCCTCGCCCACTTGGGTGGGACTACCCCACCCAAGCAGAACGAAAGGCAAAAAGTTTACTCTGCAAGAGTAATAGTTACGCTCTTGAAACGCACCTGTGCAGATGCAGTGAGCTCAACAGATGAAGCCGAGCCAGTCCAAGTAGTACCATCTACACTACCTACATTAGAAGTGAAAGGACCAGTCTTACCACCATAGGTTTCAAACTCAATCTTGGTCATAGTCTTATCACCTGCATCAATAGTCATAACATCACCCTGGTAAAAACGAACACCCGAATCTGATGCATTGAAATTAGACTTACTGCTATTGACCTTCAAAAATGAGAATGTGAAGTCACCAAAAATGTAGGTTTTTGCAGTACCGTCAGTATTAACAATATCCTCTGCGGCTGAGAAGTAGTCAGACATAGTCAAAACTACAGTCGAACCCTCAGGATATACAGGGTCATCACCGGGCTCCTCGCCACTATCATCACCAAAACGCTCACCATTCAAACCAGCATAGTCAGAGGCCTGAGCGAAGATAATCTGAATAGCTCCGTTGCTGATAGACGAGATACCCTTGATAGTACCAGCACCCTGAGCAACGGTTTCAGCACCATATGAGGCATACTTCGAAGAGAATACTACGAAGCTATTGCCGTTAGCATCCTCCATAGCAATAGAGGTGTGTGCGCCACCCATAACCCAAGTATTAGAGAGATCCGACGCAGCAACCTGAACGCCCTCAAGAGCGATATACTGACCCTCGTACTTGTTAGCAAGGAAATCTGCCATAGATACGCTCTTAGCCTCTACAGCATTGCCGGTTGAAACAACGGTAATCTTATCCAAAGCAACACCACTAACCTGAACAGCGCCGTTGTATGAGCCAAGAGTAGCAGTTGTAAGGTCAATCTTTACCTTTGTACCGAAAGCGAACTCGTGGTTAGCAGCAAGATAGAACTGCAAAGCACCAGTCTCATCCTGAACATACATACCCTTCTTTGAGGTAAGATTGTTAAGCTCCATATTAGAGATTACAACGCCCTCGATAACGCCACCGATAGTAGCACCCTCGCCCTTAGCCAAAACATCGGCAATGGTCATTGTATCGCCAGGGGTGGGCTCGGGCTCAGGAGTCTCGCCTGTGCCAGGAGTATGAGAAATATATGTAGCATTCTTGCCCTGAGGAGTGCCATTGTATGATGTACGAACGGTCTGAACCGTAATCGTATCACCAATCTTTACGCCAGATGCCTCCCAGTACTTGTTGCCATCCTTATCCAAAAGGCCATAGATAAGAACCTCACCGGTTGCATCCTCAAGGTAGAAATTACCATAGAGAGTATCATTCTCGTTATTCTCACGATACATACGAGTAATCTCGCCAGTAAGTTCATATATGGTTGAATCCTCAGCAGCGTTCAAGAACTCAGCAACGGTAGCCTTAACTACACCGGGCTCAGGAGCAGGCTCATCGTTGCCACCCTCGTTGCCAAGAGGCTCATCGGTAAGCTTAACACCGCAAACGATAGCACGAGCATACGAGATAGTAGCATCAGCCGAAGTAAGCTCAAAGTTTGCATCGGTAGAGAACTCGATAGTAGATGTAGCGCTCAAGCCCGAAAGCTTAACTGAGTAGTGGTCAGTATCAGCAAATGTCAAGGCTGTGTAGGGAGCGTTGTTTGAAGCACCATCGTTAGGAGCAATCTCCAAGGTCTGAGTAGCACCACCATCAACACGGAAGTAGAGCTTAGCATCGCCACCCTTCCAAGCAACAGCATAGAGGTTGAGATACTTATCACCCGATACGCCAACAGCGCCAGACTTGAACAAACCGGTCTGCTTGCCCTTACCGAGCTTGAAGCCTGTTACTGCGTAGCCATCAATAGTGGTAGCACCAAGGCTGTAAACAGCGTTAGTTGAGTCATCGGTTGAGCATACAAAGGGAACATCCGAAGCGTATGGACCCTCAGCGGGCTCTGGATTAGGCTCCTGGCCACCCTCACCGGGAACAAGCGATACAAAGATAGCATCCTTACCCTGAGGAGTACCGTTGTACGATGTACGAACAGTTTGGACAGTGATAGTATCACCTACCTTTGCGCCAGACTCAGCCCAGTACTTCTGCTCGCCAGTGGGTGAGCAAAGGCCATAAATAAGAACCTCTGCAGTACCATCGTTGAGGTAGAAGTTACCATAAGTGGTGTTTGTTACATTGGTAATCTCGCCAGTAAGCTCATAAACAGTCGAATCCTCGGCAGCCTCCAAGAACTCGGCAACGGTTACCTTCTTAACCTCTACGGGCTCGGGAGCCTCAATATTGTCGAGGTCGATAGTCTGACCGCCATTGCCAGAGAAGAGCTTAACATCATCAAGACGATATACGCTCGCTACATCTGCAGCAAACTTGAGGTAGAGAGTCTCAGGAACAGAGGTCAACGAGAACTCTGCAGTAGCAACATTCCAACGGCCACCCTCGGTACCTGCAAATGTGTACTCCTTAATCTCAGCCCAGCCGTTACCATCCTTAGATAGATAGATATGGAACTCCTCGTTCTTGAATGTGCTGTCGCCATCCTGAGTGTACTTCTCCGAGCCGAAGGTAAGCTTAAGATTCTGCTGACCCTCAGCCAAAGTGATGTTATTCACCTGGAAGTAAGCCGATGAGCCGAAGAAAATGTTGTTCGAGCCCGAACCTGCGTAGTCCGAATACTGGCTATCAGATGTAGAGTTAGCGCGAATCGAAACACCCTTACCTGAGTAGGTTACATTCTCAGCTGCAGGACCCTCAGGGTTAGCGAACTGGGGGAACTGGTCGAGATAGGGCCAAGATGAGCCAGAGCCGTAGGTCTTGGTTGCCTCCTCACCATCGAAATTGTCGCCATAGAGCAACTCCTCCTCTACGGTAGGAGTCTCGCTTGCAGACTGCGATACGGTAATCTTCTTGGTATCCCAGTTGCCATACTCCTTGTGCAATGCGATAACCTTAACGATCGAAGTACGCACAGCACCCGACTCGTTCATAGCAACTGCAACGGTAAGTGTAGCATCACCCTTACCAGCAGTGGGAGTAACGGTTACCCAGTCGGCATCGTCAACCTCGACCTTCCAGTCCGAGTTGGCGGTAAGCTCGACACTCTGGCTACCCTCCTCCATCGTAAAGTTCAATGATGTAGCAGAAACCTCCACCTTGGGGTCTGCAACAACATCATCGCCCTTATCCTCGCAAGCTACAAAGCCAAGGGCTGAGCCCAAGACTAAAGCAATGGCGAAGAAAGACTTAAAAAGTTTGTTTGCCATAATGTTTTGTTTTTTAATGGTTTATAAAAAATATTTGGTTGTTTCGTCAAAAACCGTTTCGACCTATTGCACATCTTGCACACTAAGTCAACCACAAATATAGGGTTAATAAATCAAACAAAAAAATATAAAGCGATAAAAAAATCGTTAAATTTTCGTTACATAAAATTTCATCACTTATCACATAGTGATAATATAGGGTCAAAAGTTGCGTATTTCGATGTAAAATTGTATATTTGCAAAAGAATAAAAAAGGTTGATTTACCACTATTGAAATAGCTCACTATGGGAGTTGATAGAAACTTACGAAATATCGAGAGCGACAAGGAGTTTGAGAGCCGCATTCGCCCGCAGCAGTTGCGCAACTTTGCAGGTCAGGACAAGATTGTCGCCAACCTCAAGATATTTATCAAGGCGGCACTTATGCGTGGCGACTCGCTCGACCACACGCTGCTTCACGGCCCTCCGGGATTGGGCAAGACGACACTTGCAAATATTATCGCCAACGAGATGGGCGCTCAGCTCAAAGTAACCTCTGGCCCTGTGCTCGACAAGCCGGGCGACTTGGCAGGTCTGCTTACGAATCTAAACCCCGGTGATGTGCTCTTTATCGATGAGATTCACCGACTTAGCCCAATCGTCGAGGAGTATCTCTACTCGGCAATGGAGGACTACAAAATCGACATCGTCTTGGATAAAGGCCCAGCTGCCCGCAGTATCCAAATTGAGCTTGCACCATTTACGCTTGTCGGCGCTACAACACGCAGTGGACTGCTTACAGCGCCTCTCCGTGCCCGTTTTGGTATCACCTGCCACTTGGAGTATTACGATGCCCCTGTTCTCTCGGATATCGTGAAGCGCTCGGCATCAATTCTTGATATTTCGATTGATGATGATGCAGCTTTGGAGATTGCACTACGCTCGCGTGGCACACCGCGTATTGCCAATGCCCTACTTCGCCGTGTTCGCGACTTTGCGATGGTCGAGGGCGAGGGTCATATTGATGTAGAGATTACGCGCGTTGCCCTCTCGGCACTCAACATCGATGCTCGCGGTCTTGACCAGATGGACAACAAGATATTGGCAACGATTATCGAGAAGTTTAACGGTGGCCCAGTGGGTCTTAACACCGTAGCAACAGCCGTTAGCGAGGAGGCGGGCACCATCGAGGAGGTCTACGAGCCATTCCTCATAAAGGAGGGTTTTCTTAAGCGCACACCGCGTGGTCGTGAGGCTACAGAACTCGCCTACCGCCACTTAGGTTACACCTACACCCGCGAAGAGCAGTCGCTATTCTAACGATAGGCAAGACAAATGGAGATGACTAAAAAGCAAATTAGTCATCTCCAATTTTTTTGCTTTTGCAAAAAAGAGTTGTTAGTTTTTAGTTATTAGTTGTTAGAATTTTTTATAGGACAAGTAAGACGAGTAGAACATTGTGATGCCCGACCTCGTAATGGTCTTAAGGTCTTAAAGTCTTATCGGTCTAAAAAACAAAGTAGGCGTTCCGCCTGCGGGCTAACGCCCCAAGGGACAAAAGGGGTCTAAGGACTCTGAGGGGCGCATTAAAAAAGAGAGTTTAGTGAAATTAGGGAATTTAGAGAAGTTAGGGAAGAGCGCTACCGACATTTATCCTTAAGCTCCCTACACTCATTAAACTCCCTAATAAATTTGTATCCAGCCAGCGATAGCTGGCGCTCCAACGGAGCGCAATATACCACCTTCCAGCCAGTAATTTGTTGTAAGAAGGGGATAGATGTGGCCTATCGTAAATGAAGATCCCCTCGGGATAGTACCGTAGTACAGCCCGAGGGGTCTTACATTTGGGATAGGTCGCAGATGACCCCTTATCACAACAAATTATTAGAGTGATGACGAAATAAGGAATGTCGCAGCAACACCCAAGATAGCATAAAGCTCAGGGAACGCTGCAAGGATAAGAGTCTTACCGAATACATCGTTACCGTTACCGATAGCTGCGATACCGTTAGCACAAACCTTTGCCTGGAACAATGCTGAAGACAAGGTTACGATAGCCATCAAAAGACCAGCACCAAAGATACCGATACCTGCCAACATCGACATATCAGCAGCGATAAGACCGCTAACCATGAAGTAACCTACGAAGCCATAAAGACCCTGTGAACCAGGAAGAGCCGAGAGAATCATGTAGCTACCGAAAGCGCCACCATTCTTCTTCAACGCACCTACTGATGCCATACCGCAACGAGCAGTTGCAACAGCCGAAGCCAAACCTGATACACCGACCATAAGGGCAACACCCAAATAAGCCAAAATTAATGCTGAATTCATAATTGTTAAATGTTTTAAATTGTTAATTATTATTTATTTACTTATTCATCTTACGAATAGGCTCGAATGAGCGCTGACCCATCTCGAAACCTGCATTCTTATAAAACTCGACAAAGGTCAGACGCATAGGGTGAACAAATGACGAGATTGCCGACATAAAGAGGTTGATACCGTGGCCGATAAGCAGGATGATTGATGCTGCAACAATCTGCAAAACAACAACATACCAAGCCGAGCCAGCGATGCCCTCCGAGAGTCCCGAAAGACCCATTGCCAACGAGTTGAAGACCTGTGCCAACACGCCACCCGAAAGACCGATAGCGAACAATCGGATATAGCTGAGCACATCGCTCAACAAGCCGGTAATGTTGTTGTAGGTATCCCACAAGCCCGCACCAATATTAATTAGAGGATTGCGCTTGACATTGTTGAGCAAGAGCATCAACACAGCACCGAGACCAAGCGCGCCATAGAATATGGGCGAAGAGGCATCGAAGCCGGGGATTGTCAAGCCAAACATCGGAAGACCTACCGCCAACGAGCCCGAGAGCAGGATGATAAACCAGCCCAATAGGCCAAAGGTCGAGGTAAAGCCAAAGAGTTTCGACTTCATCCAAATATTGATTGCCATACCTACCAAAATCTGGAATACTCCGAGTGCCAACGATATAGAGAAGAAGTCCTCCTGGAAGTTAAGCAACGAGTCCTGATGTATTGGCAAGAAGTCCGAAATCGTCATACCGAAGAACGAGTTGGCATAGAAGCCAAACGCCACGGTAGCCGACGAACAGACAATCGACAACCAAGCTGCCTGACGCATGCCGGCACCACCCTTCTTCAAGAGAGCCAAGCCCACCAAGAGAAGAATCAAGCCATAACCTGCATCGCACAAGCAGATAGCGAAGAAAAGCATATAGAATGGACCAAAGATCGCAGTGAGATCCAAAGTACCATACTTAGGCAACGAATACATCGAGCCGATAAGCTCAAATAGGCGCGCAAACTTATTGTTCTTGAGTTTCACGGGGGCCTCATCGTCGATGGTAGCATCACGCTTCATAAAGACAAGGTTGGGGTACTCCTCCAACATCTTATCTACCTTCTCGGCTGTGTCTGCCTCAGCCCAACCCTCCAAGACGATAAGCTCACCATCGGCCTCTCGCTGTGCCGTAGCATCAACCTTAAGACCCTGCAACTGCTCCTTAATGGTTGCTGCGCTATCCTCGATAAGCTCCACCGAAGCGGCAGCACGCGAGAATGTGGCATCGAGAGCCTTATTTGCCTGAGCAAGCTCGGCAATCTCTGCCTTAAGAGCCTCGCTATCCTTCGAGGGAAGGCGTACCTCCTGACCATCAACAACGACAGCCGAAGAGTCGGTAGCAACAACGACAAAGTAGACAGTTGATTGCGTGCGAGCAATCTCCGAGATGGTCATCGTCTCGCTCCACTCATCGAGCATCTTATCGAAGGTCGATGGCTGAGTGGTGAAGTAGCGAAGTGTAATGCCACGCTCAGCAAGCTTTGTGATATCCTCCTCAGAGTAGCGACCCCAAGGTGCGATATCGTCGGCAAGCTTCTGCAAACGCGCCATCTCCTGCTGAAGACGGGTGCGCTCCTCACGAGCAGCAACATAGGCCTCGTATGCCTCTTCGCCATTAGCAAAGAGCTGTGCATTAGCATCATACTCCGAAGACTTCGAGAAATCCTTTAGGTATTCGACAGCCTTGTTGTGTGCCTCAATAGAGAGCAATACCGAGCGGTCGTTCTCCGAAGGCTCCCAACCCGAGGTGGTGATATCGACTAAGCCGAGTTCACGCAACTCGTTGATAAAGCACTCCTGCTCACCGGCATAGAGCACGATATCGTAGCGAATCATCTTACTAATCATGCGTTAGGCTCCTCCATAGCCTCGGCTTGCGCCTGACGAGTTTTCACAATCTTCTGAGCCGACTTACTGAGGTTCTCCTCATCCTCCATAAATCGCTTAATCTTTCGTATGGCATCCTCATAACCGGGTATCTGCACCTTTTCGTAGAGGTTTACCTTCTGAGTAGTTTTGCGTCGCGCATAATCCAAGAGTGTCATCTTGCGGTTGTAAACCTCGAACTCGATACCGAGCTCGGACATCTGTTTGAGGACTCGGATACCCTCGGCATACCATACGGGTGCCGAAAATAGGTCGTACTCCTTCTCCTCATATACTACACTCTTTAATACGGGTATACGCACGCCCGCGATCTTCTGAGTCGAAAGTTCGACATCTTTGATGCGGATTAGATCACAATCAAACTCTCCCCACAGCTGCACCATATAGTCATACTCGGCAATGAGCCTGTCGAGCTGCTCACGGTAATCCTGTGCAGAGTCCTTCGCACGCTTAACCTCCGAACGCAATGCACTCTCCTTACTCTTAATGGTAGGCAAGGCATTCTTTCGGATTTTGAGCTGTTTATTCAGCTCACCGAGCGAGGTCTTATTATATTGAAATTTGATTGCCATAGGCTATTATTATGCTTTCCAATATTTCTCTGAGAGCTCCTGCTTGATGCTAACCTCACCCTTCGAGAAGTACTTAGCGAAGAGCGACCAAGCGGTGTCAAGCATCTGCTCAATCTCGATATTAACATCGATAGAGAGCAACTTCTCCGAGTAGTCGTGAGCAAACTTCAATGCACGCTCGTCGTAATCCGAGAGGTCGAAACCGTTCTCCAACTTAGTCTTTGCATTAGCAGCATCGGCATAGAGACGAACGCAGGCATTCATAACCTGAGGGTGATCCTCACGGGTCTTCTTACCGATAACGAGCTGCTTAAGACGCGACAACGAACGGAAGGGATCAACGATAACCTTACCGGTATCCGAGTCGTTACGCAAGAAGAGCTGACCCTCGGTGATATAACCCGTATTATCGGGGATAGCGTGAGTAATATCGCCACCAGACAAGGTAGTTACGGCGATGATGGTGATAGAGCCACCATTGGGCAACTGCACAGCCTTCTCGTAGATCTTCGCAAGGTCAGAGTAGAGCGAACCGGGCATAGAGTCCTTAGAAGGAATCTGGTCCATACGGTTAGACACGATAGCCAAGGCATCGGCATAAAGGGTCATATCGGTAAGCAACACAAGAACCTTCTCGCCCTTATCTACAGCGAAGTACTCAGCAGCAGTAAGTGCCATATCGGGAACGAGCAATCGCTCAACGGGAGGGTTATCGGTGGTATTAACAAACGATACGATACGGTCCAAAGCACCTGCATTCTCAAATACCTGCTTGAAGTACAAGAAGTCATCGTTCGTCAGACCCATACCGCCCAAGATAATCTTGTCGGCCTTAGCACGCAATGCCACATTTGCCATCACGGCGTTGTAAGGCTGGTCGGGGTCAGCGAAGAAGGGAATCTTCTGACCAGATACGATGGTGTTGTTAAGGTCAATACCCGCGATACCGGTAGCGATAAGCTCCGAAGGCTGAATACGACGGAAGGGGTTCACTGTAGGACCACCAATCTCGCGTGCCTCGCCCTCAATCTGCTCGCCACCCTCAAGGGGCTCGCCATAAGCGTTGAAGAAACGACCTGCCAAGGCGTCAGATACACGCAACTTGGGAGGCTCGCCGTGGAAGATAACCTCCGAGTCAGTCGAAAGACCCTCGGTACCGGCAAACACCTGAAGTGTTACCTTCTCACCCATAATCTTAACCACCTGAGCAAGGCGACCACCTACGGTAGCAAGCTCATCGTTACCAACACCCGATGCACGCAAAGTGATGGTAGCCTTGGTGATATTATCAATCTTAGTATATACTTTCTGAAATGCTCTTGTTGTCATAACTTGTCCTCCTTATTTTGCAAGTTTCTCGTTTACCAAAGCTTCGATCTTCTGCTTGAAAGCATCGAACTGCTCCGACTTCCACTCCGAGTAGTTCATCTGGCGGAACAGATAGATAAGCTCCTTGAAATACTTAGAGCACTCCTCGAAATCGGCCAAGTCGAACGACTTACGGCAGATATCCAATACCATATTATACATAACCTGCTGACGCTCGATGGGGCAGTTGGCATCAATAGAGTCGAAGGCATCCTGCTGCAAGATTACAGAGTCAACCAACTCGCTCTTCCAGAAACGCTCGTGATACTCAACGGGCACGCCATCGTCACCAAGGATGTTGATCTGGTCGTTAGCCTCCTTACCACGCTGAACGATAGTCTTACCCTCGTAAACGGCATCAACCCAGTTCTTCTCGATATGCTCATCAAGGTACTCACGAATTTCGGGGTACTCCAAATACTTAGAGTATGAGTCGAGGGGGTCGATAGCGGGATAACGCTTAGAGTCTGCACGGCTCTGCGACAAGGCGTAGAAGCAACGAGCAGCCTTCTTTGTAGACTCGGTTACAGGCTCCTTAAGGTTACCACCCGCAGGAGATACAGTACCAAGGAAAGTTACCGAACCAGTAGCGCCATTGTTGAGCTTAACCAAGCCGGCGCGAGAGTAGAAGTTAGAGATAACTGCCGAGAGGTCCATAGGGAAGGCATCCTGACCAGGAAGCTCCTCCAAACGGTTAGACATCTCACGCAATGCCTGAGCCCAACGCGATGTAGAGTCAGCCATTACCAACACCTTCAAGCCCATAGAACGGTAGTACTCACCGATAGTCATACCAGTGTAGACTGATGCCTCACGCGCAGCAACGGGCATATTCGAGGTGTTACAAATGATGATTGTACGCTCCATAAGCTTGTGGCCGGTACGGGGGTCTACCAACTCGGGGAACTCTGCGAAGATCTCCACAACCTCATTTGCACGCTCACCACAAGCAACGATGATAATCACATCGGCATCTGCCTGCTTAGAGATAGCGTGCTGAAGCACGGTCTTACCTGCACCAAAGGGGCCAGGGATAAAGCCTGTACCACCCTCTGCCAAGGGGTTGAAGGTGTCAATAGCACGAACACCTGTCTCCATAACGCGCGAGGGGCGGGGTTTCTCGGTAAAGCAGCGAATAGCCTGCTTCACGGGCCACTTCTGCACCATAGTGATGTTGTAGTCGTTGCCATCAGCATCCGTTACAACAGCGATAGTGTCGGTTACCTTGTACTCGCCAGCCGCAACAACGCTCTTTACGGTATAGTTGCCCTGCATAACGAAGGGAACCATAATCTTGTGCATCACCCACTGCTCCTTAACCTCACCGAGCCAAGCACCAGCAGTTACCTTATCGCCAGCCTTAGCAAGGGGTGTAAATGCCCACTTAGCCTCGAAGTCGATAGGGTCGGTAATAGAGCCACGATTGATGAACAAGCCGTCCATCTTCTCCAAGTCGTTCTGCAAACCATCGTAGTTACGCGAGAGAAGACCGGGTGCCAAAGTAGCCTCGAGCATATGGCCCTCGAACTCCACCTTGTCGCCAATCTTAAGACCTCGTGTGCTGTCGTAAACCTGAACATAGGCCTCATCACCTATGACCTTGATGACCTCGGCCATCATACGGGTTTCTCCGCAATAAACATAGCATATCTCGTTCTGACCCACCGCGCCATCAACCTTGGCAATCACGATGTTCGAGATAATACCATTTACTCGTCCTAATGTTTTCATTCGTATATTTACTTTTATTGTTTATTCACAAGCTCCTTGCTGTCAAGTTCCTGCATCAGACGCTCCAACATACGGCGACCAACCTCGGGCGAAAGCATATTCCAGCGAGCCACGATATTGACCTTGACAAGATATGAGAGGATAAAGTTGATATTGAAGAAGTCGAAGACGACAATATCCTCGGCCTCAGCCCAACGGATAGCGTCAATCTTGCGCTCCTTCTCAACAATGTTACGCTCGTCGCTAACAGCGGCGATAACCGAGTCGATATACTGCAACTCGCCACGCAGACCGAAGTCGGCAGCAGACGAACGACTAAGCTGCTCAACGACCTCGCCTCGACCTACAACGACATCCGAAATCGAGCGGTTTGCCTCGCGGGCAGCCACCGCAGCAGCGATGTTACGAAGGTTGCGGTCAAACTCGCCCCAAGCCTTAAGGAATGAGCACTTCGATTTCTCAAGACCAAGATAGTAGGCCTCGAAAACGGCACGCTCAAAGCGGTCATCGAGTGCTACCTCATCGTCACGCTCATCGTCGTCAGCCTCGTTGTAACGCTTAACCACCTCAGCAACCGCCTTGGGAAGCTTCGAGTAGCAACGCTCCGAGAATACCGCCTCGACCTCCTCCTTCGACAGATTGCCGAGAGGATTGTAGCGATCACGACCTGCGTGCGCAGCGATGATATTTTCGCAATCGTAGTAGGCGTACAACTCGCGCACTGCCTGACGATCCGAATCCGATATCGCCTCGAGAATCTCATCACGAATCTCCGCGACATCGAAGCCTTTGGCATCGGATTCCAAGGTCCACTCCTTAAGACCCGCCACCAAATAATAGTACTCCTTAGAGAACATAACTACTTAAAGAGCATGTTAGACACCTTCTCGCGGAGATACTCCTTGAAGAGAGCATCAAAGCTCTCGTCAGTGAACGAGATGTAGTAGCCACCATTCTTCTCGCCAACCTTGAAGCCGGTCTTAACCTCCTTTGAGTAGCCAACCTCTACGCCAGCCTTCATCAACTCAGCCGAAGCCTTTGCGATAGCTGCATCAAGCTCAGCCTTCTTTGCCTCAGGCAACAGAGCCTTGAGCGATACATCGGTAGTTGAGGCATTCCAGTTCTGGGCAACAGCCAAAAGCATATCCTTGACAAAGGCAGCATCAACTGCAGCAGCCTTGGTAGCCTCACCCGTAGTCTTTGCAACGATAGCCTCAGCCAACTCCGACTTAATCTTCGAAACAGCCTGACGACCAGCAAGGGTAATCTCGGTCATAGCATTCTTCGCGATATCCTCAGCGCGAGCCTCAGCTGCCTTTGCAACAGCATCTGCCTCGGCCTTAGCCTCTGCGAGAATTTTTGACGCCTCTGCCTTTGCCTCGGCAACAAGACGCTCAGCCTCCGAGCGACCCTTCTCCAAGCCCTCGTTGTAGAGCTTTTGGGTAAGCTCCTGAAGTTTGTTGTTCTCCATAGTTTTAATTGTTTTAGATTATATTTTCGTAAATAATTATTCAATTTGGGGTTACCCTCTTTATGCAACTCTTACCCATTTATAACACGCGCATAGGCTATGTGCATAAAAATTCTCACAAATATATACCATTTTTTTGAAGAGTGCAAACTTTTTACCTCATTATTTTCCAACAAAATAACCAATTTTACAGCAGTTCCCATTTACGCTTTAAGAGTTTGGTATTTGAAAAATTAATTTGTATCTTTGCCTTAACTATGAGAAACAACACACCCAACAACGCCATTGTCGTTACGCTTGACGCCGGTGGCACCAACTTTGTCTTTGGCGCAATGCGCAACTACGAGGCTATTGGCGAGACTATCACCCTACCCTCTTCGGCGCACGACCTCGACAAGTGCCTAAACACTCTTATTGAGGGTTTTAGCCAGATTATAGCGACCCTCCCAGAGAAGCCCGTAGCTATCAGCTTTGCCTTTCCCGGCCCAGCCGATTATCGCAACGGCATTATCGGTGGCTACCTTCCCAACTTTCCATCTTTCCGCGATGGTGTGGCCCTCGGCCCAATGCTTGAGGAGAAGTTTGGCATTCCGGTATTTATCAACAACGATGCTGACCTCTTCGCCTATGGCGAGGCTGCAGGTGGCGCACTCCCCCGCATCAACAAAAAGCTCGAAGCGATGGGCGTAGCGAAGCGTTGCCACAACCTTCTTGGTTACACATTCGGAACAGGCTTTGGCTTTGGCTTTGTAATGGACGGAAAGCTAAATCTTGGCGACAACTCTTGCGTTGAGACTTTCTGCCTAAAGCACCGAGATACTCCGCAGTATATTGTTGAAGATGGCGTATCTATACGAGCAATCAAGCGCGTTTATCGTGAGCTTTCTGACGATGACCGAGCACTGGAGCCATACGACATTTTCCGTATTGCCGAGGGCGAGATTGAAGGCAACAGCGAGGCAGCCAAGGAGAGCTTCGCAACACTCGGCCGAGTAGCCGGCGATGCTATGGCAACAGCAGCCACTTTGATGGATGGAATTATCGTGATTGGCGGAGGCCTAACAGGTGCTTCGAAGTACTTTATGCCCGCACTTTTAGCCGAGATGCGAGGCGAGATTGAGACTATGTCCGGCGACAAGCTCAACCGTGTGCAGATGAAGGTCTACAATCTCGACAATGATGCTGAGTTCAAGGAGTTTGCTGAGGGCAACTCAACTAAAATCAAGGTATATGGAAGCGATCGAGAAGTGGTATACGACCCCATAAAACGCATCGGCGTAACACTATCGAAAATCGGCGCAAGCCGAGCTGTTTCGTTGGGCGCTTACCTCTACGCTTTGGACAATATTTAGAGCAAAAATCGAGCATAAAAAATGGAGTTATCACAACTCCATTTTTTTTGTTACCCTTGCCGAAACGGTCGATAAAAGTCGATGATTTCCTATCTTCGAAAGCGCCGTTACCGACATTATATCTACCATAAATATTTCATCGATCTGCTCCAACGAACCAGCGGGAATATCACGAACAACAAGCACAAAACCGGCACGCTCGATAGCCTCTTTTGCACGACGATATTCCACCGTTTCGAACTCCTCCGGCGTATAGACCTTTGTGCGGTGCGCAACGAATAGTGGCGACCAAGGTCGGCTAATAACATTCAATGATTTGTCGACCAAAACAGCCCTCTCGCCACCATACATTCTAACACACTTATCGAGGAAGTCATCATTAGCCACTGACGCTGAAGTTTGAGTTAAGGTAGATGGTCTATTAGACTCATAGACAACACCTTCAAATCGCTTGGCGCGAAGATACATGCCACTGCCGAAGGTGGGCGTTTCGACTGCAAATGAGAGTTCGCCTCGGCAGTTTAAGCGAATGGCCACAGGGCAACTTAGCGATGTGGAGACACGAGAATGGTCGAGCAATGAGATAATTATCTCGCGGGCATCGACAACACTACAAAGCGACGCAAAGCCAAACAATCGCTCGGAGTCGTAGCGCAAGATTTCGAGGTGTTCGTCGATATGATATACCGAGCGTGAAAGCGTGTGCACCCTCTGCATAACAAAGGGGGCATCATGGTGCAGAGCCGAAGCCTCGACCACCCTACCATCTATCCACGCCAAGAGTCGCATAACTACTGCAATGTGAAGATTTTAAGCAATAACTCTTTGAGCAACTCGCCACCATCTAAGCCACCGCTATCGACGCCCTTGCTCTTAGCGTCGTACTCGCGTAAAAGACCAAGAATATTGAATACTCGACGATTAGGCCAGCGACCGACATTAGCCTTTAACTCCTTAACAACAAATGAGTTATTAGCTCTTATCTGTCGCATAAGCTCCATATCGTTAGGGAATGCCACGCCACGCTTACGCGATAGCCACATAAGATAGTTGAGCAAGAAAAGTTGTTGAAATAAGCCAAATAACACGGTGATAGTCAGCGTAATAGGATAACTCTTGGGATTATGCCCAAAGTGGTCGGCAATACGCATAGCACGAGCCACATCCTGCTTGAGCACCGCATCGTTAAGTTCAAAGGTATTAAACTCTTTAGATAAGCCGATATATTGCTCTATGTGTGAGTCGGTTACAACAGCTTGACCTTCGGGCATCGAGACCTTGAGTTTATCTATCTGATTGACCATACGGCCAATATCCATACCTACATACTCTTTAAGCATCGCCAAAGCCTTGGCATCGAGGCGAAGACCAACACTCGCAATATATCTCTGCAACCAACTGTCGATCTCATAGTCTCGAGGGCGCACCGACTCAAAGACACAGCCCGACTTCTGGCAACTCTTATAGAACGAAGTTCGCTTGTCAATACCACGCCCCTGCTCCTTGTTTTTATAGCATACAACGAGGATTGTCGTTGCTTGAGGTTGCTGAGTGTAGAGGTGGAGATTGTCGATTTTCGACATCATCTGCGCCTCTCGAACAATAACCACTTGATAGGAGCCCATCATAGGCATCTGACGGCAGAGCATCACAACCTTGCCAGCATCGACATCAGCGCCATAGACCGTAATCTGATTGAACGAGCGCTCAGCCTCGTTGAGAATAGTATCGGCAAGGCGGTCGGCGATAGCATCGATAAAGTAGCCCTCATCACCCGAAAGCAGGTAGATGGGCGCAAAGCGTCGTGCCTCGATATCCGCCATTATAGCATCGAAGCTCGCCATACAATCACTAAATTTCACCGACTTTGCCATAGCGCTAAGTTATTGTGTTTTTAGATATTATCACGAACTATCTTAAGTACATTTTCGGTCTTCTTCGTGATGCAGAATCTATCGTCAAGTCTTCGACCGATAACCCAAACAATATCATCACCCGAGAGAAGCACAAACTGGCGACTCTTCTCCACCAACGACACCTTTCTATCAATAAGATAGTCGCTCAGCTTCTTGCGGCCACTCATACCGAGTGGAATAAACCAGTCGCCCTCACGCCAACGGCGCACCTTGAGAGGAAATTGGAGCTTATCGGCATCGAGCAAGGCCACATTATCACCCATATCCAAGGTTTCGATAAAGTCGATATCGCAATATTCATAGAATAGTACCGAGCCACCGGCATATGAGCGAATCATCGTACGATCTACAAGCGTCTCACAATCGTCATCTTCGGCAACTGTCGCTACAACAATCTTCTGACGGTCTACAACAGCCACCCAGTCGCGCGAATAGAAGCGTTTGCCCGTGGCCTCGTTGTCGAGGGCGTGGCAGAGCAAATCTACAACATCGCCCTTGAAGCCGAACTGCGCACTAAGTATCTCATATATAATAAAGTTGCGCGGCAACGAGCCATCTATACGGTCGATATGGAGCGTAAAGATGCCCGATTGCTCCTCGACAACCTGACGCTTAATCATCTCCATAGATGCCGTAACGAACTCCTGAGCCTGGCTTAGGCGCGAGATATTACGGCGCATAATGGTCGTAAACTGCGGGTTAATCTCCTTAAGCATCGGCACAAGACCAAGTCGAACCTTATTGCGAAGATACTTTGTTGAGCGATTTGACGAATCCTCTCTAAAGGGTATGCGGTGGGCAACTGCGAAGTCGTGAATATCTTTGCGCGTTGCAAACATCAAGGGGCGCACAATACGGCCGACCTGAGCATTGATACCGGTCAAGCCACGCAACCCCGTGCCTCGCAACATATTGATAAAGAAGGTTTCGATAGAGTCGTTGATATGGTGAGCAATGGCGATAACCGAGTAACCGTGTTCATCACAAAGCGACTTAAACCAGGCATATCGCAGACGGCGAGCAGCCATCTCCATCGATTCACCCGTGCGTGCCATCTCACCCGCAGTATCGAAATGGGCATTATAAAACTCAACGCCAAGACGCTTAGCCTCATGCTCAACCATCACCTGATCCTCGTCGCTCTCCTTGCCACGCAACTGGAAGTTGCAGTGTGCGACACCAAAATGATAGCCCGCAGCCGCAGTAAGCGACATTAGGACCATAGAATCTACACCACCCGACACAGCGAGTAGCACCTTATCGTTATGCGAGAATAGCTCGTTCTCGCTTACATATTTCTCAAATTCTTCGAGTAGATACATCTTAAAAGAGTTTCTCTACAAAATATTTACCTCAGGGCTAATTTCAATGCCGAATTTCGCCTTTACAGCACCACATACCATCTCCGAGAGGCGGATAACATCATTGCCCGTAGCACCGCCGTGATTTACCAGCACTAAAGCTTGGCGCTCGTGAACGCCCACCGAGCCGGAACGATAGCCCTTCAAGCCCGCCTTGTCGATAAGCCAGCCTGCAGCCAACTTAACCTTATCCGAAGAGTTGGGCACTGGATATTTAGGCATCTCAGGGTACTCCTTTAGCAGCGCCTCGGCAACCTCTGCGTCAACAATGGGATTCTTAAAGAAGCTACCCGCATTGCCCAACACCTTGGGGTCGGGAAGTTTGCTTGCACGAATTGCACAGATAGCCTCACGGATATTCTTCAAAGTCGCACCACCTCGTGCATCGACCTCTTTTATCACATCGCCATAGCCGAGGTTAGGCTTCGCTGTACGGTGCAACTCGAACTCCACAGCAAGGATAATTGCCACACCCTTAAGTTCGTGCTTGAATACACTCTCGCGATAGGCAAACGAGCACTCCTCGTTCTTCAAACGCACAACCTCCAACTTGTTGGTATCGAAATACTCAACCACGCTTATCGCATCTTTTGCTTCAGCTCCATAAGCACCGATATTCTGTACTGGAGCAGCGCCAACAGAACTCGGTATTGCCGAGAGATTCTCGATACCCCAAAGGCCCTGCTCGACACTCCACTGAACAAGCTCGTCCCAATCATAACCAGCCTCTACACGAACCACAACACGCTCGCCATCGTCGGACAGAATCTCGATGTTGCGACCTATCGGCGTAATAAGCACGCCATCATAGTCCTTTGTAAAGAGAGTGTTATTACCAGCACCGAGAACATACCATTTAGTGGGTCGCTCCTCGAAGAAGAGCTCTCGAAGGTCATTAGCGCCCTCCACCTCGACAAGAGTAGATGCCATCTGTTGAACGCCAAAACTATTGCGCCCAGCAAGATTTATATTGTGATAAATGCGTTTCATATTGCAAAGTTACAAAATTTTTACTAACTTTGAAAGTTGAAATGCGAATATCGCACATTCAACCCATCTAAAACTGCCAAAACAACAAATTAAAACCTATAATTCTATGTTTACACAGCAAGACATTGCTCAGATTGAGGCTCGCGGATTGAGCGTCGCTGAGGTGGAAAAGCAGATCGAAAACTTCCGTAAAGGCTTTCCTGCATTGCCTGTGGTTCGTGCAGCAGCGGGCGGTGATGGCGTTAAGCAACTCACCGACGAGGAGCTCAAGGCAGCTGAGGCCCTCTATGAGGCAGAGGTCAAGAACCTTAAAACTATAAAGTTTGTGCCCGCATCTGGCGCAGCAACTCGAATGTTCAAAGAGCTTTTTGAGTATGTGAACGACGACAAGCGCACAGCAGGCATCGACAAACTTATCACCAACCTTGAGAAGTTCGCCTTCTTCCCCGAGTTGGCAAAATACCTGAAGCCTCAAATTGACGACAAGGATACTGTTCGCAATATCATCATTGATGGCTTGCAGTATGGCGCAAAGCCTAAGGGATTGGTTACCTTCCACGCCTATAAGGAGGGTGGCCGTAAGCCCGTTGAGGAGCATTTGGTAGAGGCTGCACTCTACGCATCTAACGGCGAGAGCGCAACAATTCACTTCACCGTATCGCCTGAGCATCAGGAGGGTTTCGAGGCTCTTCTAAAGGAGCGCCAGAGCTACTACGAGGAGAAGTTTGGCGTTAAGTTCAATGTATCGTTCTCGCAGCAGAGCCCCGCAACAGACACCATTGCGGTAAATCCGGACAACACACCTTTCCGCACCGATGATGGCAAGCTACTGTTCCGCCCCGCAGGCCACGGTGCACTTATCACCAACCTCGATAAGTTGGATGCCGACATCATCTTTGTCAAGAATATCGACAATGTTACCACCGATGAGCGCAAAGCCGACACCATCACCTATAAGCGTGTTTTGGCTGGCGAGCTATTGCGTCTTCAGAAACGCTCATTTGAGTTGCTCAAGGCGCTCAACGAGGGCAAAGATGTGGTGGCTGAGGCCAAGACATTCCTTGCCGAGGAGCTATGCTGCAAGCTTCCCGACGATGCTTCGCGCGAGTTGGTCGTAAAGACTCTTGACCGTCCTATTCGTGTTTGCGGTATGGTTAAGAATGAGGGCGAGCCCGGTGGTGGCCCATTCTGGGTACGCGATGACGAGGGTCGTGAGCAGTTGCAGATTGCCGAGTCGAGCCAGATTTCGAAGGAGGATATGCACCTTATGAAGGAGGCAACACACTTCAACCCCGTAGACCTTATCTGTAGCCCCAAGCGTTACGATGGCTCGAAGTATGACCTTACACAATACACCGACCCCAAGACAGGCTTTATCTCGTCAAAGTCGGCAGGTGGTCGTGAGCTTCGTGCTCAGGAGTTACCCGGTCTGTGGAATGGTGCAATGGCAAACTGGAACACCCTCTTTGTAGAGGTGCCTATCTCGACATTCTCACCCGTAAAGGTTGTGAACGACTTATTGCGTCCTGAGCACCAGTAATCAGCTCACAACAAGCAATATAGCCTTAAAGTCCCGAGTAGTTTCGCTATTCGGGGCTCTTTGTTTTCAAAGCATCTTATACGCTTCACCGCCACGGCAAAATGGGCTCAAACTAACACGCTTTTCACATAGTGAAAAAACTTTGAAATCGTTTTGCAATTTCAGAATTTAATTCGTATCTTTGTGCGTTTTAGTAATTGAACGCAAAAACATACAATATATGAGTACCGAACAGGAAAAAGTGATGAAACACGAGGAGGAGTATTCGGCGTCGAATATCCAAGTCCTCGAAGGTTTGGAGGCTGTGCGTAAGCGCCCCGCAATGTACATCGGCGACATCGGCGAGAAGGGTCTTCACCACCTTGTTTACGAGGTTGTGGACAACTCTATCGACGAGGCGTTGGCCGGCTATTGTACCGACATCTATGTAACGATTAACGAGGATAACTCTATCTCGGTTAAGGATAATGGTCGTGGTATCCCCACCGACTGGCACGAAAAGGAGGGTAAGTCGGCATTGGAGGTTGTTCTCACCGTACTCCACGCTGGTGGTAAGTTCGATAAGGGTAGCTACAAGGTATCGGGTGGTCTTCACGGTGTGGGTGTATCGTGCGTTAATGCACTCTCTACACTCCTCGTAGCCGAGATTCACCGTGGTGGCAAGATCTACAAGCAGACCTACTCTAAGGGACACCCCACATCGAAGGTAGAGGTCGTTGGCGACTGCGAGGATCGTGGTACAACCATCACCTTTAAGCCCGATGCAGAGATTTTCACACTCACTCAGGAGTACAAATACGAGATTTTAGCTAACCGTCTTCGTGAGTTGGCATTCCTTAACAAGGGTATCCACCTCACGCTCACCGACCACCGCCAGAAGGACGAGGAGGGCAACTCACTCTCTAACCACTTCTACTCGGAGCACGGTCTTTCGGAGTTTGTCGAGTATCTCGATGCAACACGCGGTCAGAAGATTATCGAGAACATCATCTACCTCGACACCGAGGAGAGTGGCGTGCCCGTAGAGGTTGCAATGCAGTACAACGACTCATATTCTGAGAATGTACACTCTTATGTAAATAACATCAACACCATCGAGGGTGGTACACACCTTACTGGTTTCCGTTCGGCACTTACCCGTACTTTGAAGAAGTATGCCGAGGATAGCGGTATGCTTGCAAAGCTCAAGTTCGACATCAACGGCGATGACTTCCGTGAGGGTCTTACGGCGGTTATCTCGGTGAAGGTTGCAGAGCCTCAGTTTGAGGGTCAGACCAAGACCAAGTTGGGTAACGACGAGATTGCCGGTGCTGTAAACCGCGCAATGTCGGCAGCGTTGAGCAACTACTTGGAGGAGAACCCCAAGGATGCCAAGGCTATCGTTCAGAAGGTTATCCTTGCAGCACAGGCTCGCCACGCAGCACGCAACGCCCGTGAGGCCGTACAGCGCAAGACCGTACTATCGGGCGCAGGTCTTCCTGGTAAGTTGGCAGACTGCACCAGCCGCGACCGCTCTATCGCTGAAATCTTCTTCGTCGAGGGTGATTCGGCGGGTGGTACTGCAAAGCAGGGTCGCGACCGCCACTTCCAGGCTATTATGCCTTTGCGTGGTAAGATTCTTAATGTCGAGAAGGCTCAGGAGCACCGTATGTGGGAGAACGAGGAGATTAAGAATATGTTCACCGCTCTTGGTGTTACCATCGGTACAGCGGAGGATAGCAAGGCTCTCAACCTTGAGAAGTTGCGCTACGACAAGATTATCATTATGACCGATGCCGATGTCGATGGCTCACACATCGCAACACTTATGCTTACCTTCTTCTTCCGCAAGATGAAGGCTCTTATCGAGAACGGCCATATCTACATCGCAACACCTCCCCTCTACCTCGTTAAGAAGGGTAAGCAGGAGCGTTATTGCTGGACAGAGAAGGAGCGCGACGAGATTACAGCAGAGTTTGGCTCAAAAGGCGTTCACATCCAGCGCTACAAAGGTCTTGGTGAGATGAACGACCAGCAATTGTGGGACACCACAATGAACCCCGAAACCCGTATCTTGCGCCAAGTAACGGTGGAGAATGCTGCCGAGGCTGACCGAATATTCTCGATGTTGATGGGTGATGAGGTGCCTCCTCGTCGTGAGTTCATCGAAAAGAATGCTCACTACGCAAATATTGATGCTTAATAGATTTGAAACTGCAGAGGGGTTGCGCCGTTGGTGTAACCCCTTGCTATAAACATCCAAACAATGAAAGTTACTGTTATTGGCGTTGCAGGTGGCACAGGCTCAGGCAAGTCCACCTTGGTAAAGAAGCTTCAGGAGGCATTCCGCGATGCTGATGTTGCCACACTATGCCACGACTACTACTATAAGGCGCACCCCGAACTAAGCTATGAGGAGCGCACCAAGCTAAACTACGATCACCCCGCTGCCTTCGACACAGATATGCTTGTTGAGCATATCCGCACGCTTAAGTCGAATGTGCCTATCGAGCATCCTGTATACTCATTCGTTGATCACAACCGCACCGACGAGCGCGTATTGGTCAAGCCCTCGAGGGTGATTATCGTTGATGGCATCCTGATTTTCGAGAATAAGGAGTTGCGCGAGTTGATGGATATCAAGGTCTTTGTAGATACCGATGCCGACATTCGTCTTGCACGCCGTATCTTGCGCGATGTATGCGAGAGAGGCCGCACTATGCAGTCGGTGATCGACCAATATACAACGACCGTAAAGCCTATGCACGAGGAGTTCGTAGAGCCATCTAAGAGACACGCCGATGTGATAATTCCTGAGGGTGGCTTCAACTCGGTGGCTGTGGGTATGCTTATCGAGAATATCCGCTCGCTAATCAAGGAGTAACAAAAAAGGCCGACCAAATCGACCTAACATTTTCGAGGGGCATAAATTTGCAGAATATCCCTAAAAATCTAACAGTCGGTAGCGCTCGCGCGTTGCCGACATTGTTATTATCTCCTCGAAGTGCCACCACTCACGGCGATAGGGATAGAGCTCTGCACCGTGCATAACCTCGATAAGAAGCAGGCGGTTCTTGGCAGCCTCCTCCGATATTATCCCCTGCTCGACTTGCCACATTGCATAGTCGCGATATACCTTCATGGTGCGTGTCGAGGCATCGGCACTATCTGCTGTTCCCTTGACATAGGCGGCAACAGTAAAATCATCAAATCCCGCTCCCATATCCAAAGGTGTGCCATCAAGTGTCGCGATGGTAAGGTCCACAGCTACGCCATAGTTATGTCTGCCTCCGCGTGTGCCATCGGCAACAAAATTTTGCAGGGGTGTACCCTCCACCACACGACGCATAGCACGCTGAACACTTATCGGGCGTGCCGCATCGTAGATAAGGAGCGTAAGTTCGGGATGTTGCTCTTGAAGGATTTGCTGTGCACGCACCACACGGCGAGCAAACGACTCGACAAAATAGGCTCGTTCCAACTCGCCATACATATCTACACCCACAAAGTTATCCTCGGCAGAGTACTTCAAATCGACAAGTATATCGCTTGAGAGTGTTGCGATATCGACAAGTCCATAGGCACGCATAGAGCTATCAAAGCTCTTTTGCGCCACAGCCGAGAGGTGTAGCGTTAGCAGCAAGAGTAGAAGTAATCGTCGTTTCATAGAGCAAAAATACAAAAAAAATAGAGCAAAGATTTCGCCTTGCTCTATTTTTTTTAGTTGTTAGTTTTTAGTTATTAGCTGTTAGAAGTTCGAGATTATCTAAAAACTAATAACTAGCAACTAAAAACTCTCTTTATGCCTCGTTAATCATCGAGTAGTCGCCCTCATAAACTACGGTGTGAATCTCCTCGATACTATCAATATAGAGAGTAACCTCCAAAGTTACCTTGCCCTCCTCTACAGTAAGCGTACCCTTCTCATAGCTAATCTGATTCTTCGATGATGCATTACCAGCCTCATCGTTGATCTGATACCAGCTATAAGTATCGGTGAAGGTGTCAGCGAAACCTGAGTTTGTCTTATCGAAAGAGTAAGTACCAAGAGGAACAGTTACATTAGATGCGTCTGCAGGTGCCTCCAAAAGGAAGAGGTCAACAAAGTAGTAGTGACCATTGGGCACACTATAGAAATTGTCGGCATCCAAACCAAGGTCAGAGAAGATAAGGTAGTAGTTATACATACCTGACTGAATACCATAGTACTTACCTGTGAGCTGGAAGTCAGTGATAGTCTTCTTGGTAGGTGCGGGATTCTCGGCCTGATTGATGGTTACGGTGAATGCTGCCTCTCCGTTGTACATCACAGTAATAACGCCTGTACGCTTCTCCTCAAGAGGATTATTCTCGACATTATACATAATCTTGCCCATCTGCTTGTAGTCGAAGTTACCAATCCACTCAACATCAGCAGTAGCCTCTACGGTAGCACCCTCCTTGGGTGAGAGAATCTCATAGGTGATAAAGCCCATTGATGAGCCACAACCAACACTTACAACTTCCTGAGATGTGAGCTTGATGGCCTGATTACCCTCCTCCTCGACAATATTATTCTCGCAAGAGGTAAGGAGCATAGCAAAGATGCAGAAAATAGAAAATAAACGCTTCATAGTTATAATTTTAGATTATTGATTACAATATCACTGCGCAAAGATAGTAAAACTTTTGAAAATGAGTAACGAGTAACAAAATAAAATAGATGCAGCGAGAGAATGTGGCAACAGAAGAGAGGGCAGATAGGATATACGCTTGGTATTTCCCATCCGCCCTAACTCCTTAAAAGAAAGTTGTAGCGCTGCTAACACACGATATTATCTGCCTGACTCAGCAATCTTCTGACGAATCATCGAGTTCAGGTTATCGGCCTTGAGCAGCTCCTCCAACGAGAGGTGCATACGGTAGCGCCAGTAGTGGCGTGAGTTGGCAGGCACATTGATACGCTCGTCGTTGGGGTTCTCACGGCGCAACTCGCCATCCATAGCCAACCAATCCTGCAAGGGCAAGACGGTGAGCATCGCGGGCGACTTAAGGTGCATAGCCACCACCTGCTCGCAAATCCAAGGCTCGCAGAAGTAGGGAGCATCGCCCCAAGCGCCAAGCACCTGGTTGTAGAAGCGCTGGGCAACACCTCTATCCTCCTCCCACCAAGCACGCAACGGGTTCATATCGTGGGTACCCGTAGTGCATATTGAGAGGTAGGGGTAGTCGTATGTTGAGCCGAACTCCACCTTCGGGTCTTTGGGCATACGCTGAATCTCCAACGAGAGAATCTGCTCGCCAGACATCACCGAGGGCACGCAGTCGGGAATCATACCGAGGTCCTCACCGCAGACCAACATTCGTGTGGCACCGATGAGTGCGGGTAACTTCTTCAGAGCCTCCCACTTCCAGAAGTCGTTGTGGCGACGATAGAAGAAGTCGTCATAGAGGCGGTTGTAGGCCTCCTTCTGGTCGTCAGAGAGCCAACGATAGCAGTCGGTAGAGTATGCCGAGATGCGGGGGTGGTACTTACCCTTCTGCAACTTATCCTCCACGAAGAGCATATTGTCCGTCTCGGCGATATTGCCCGTGTGCCACTGTTCGAAGCGGAAGCCATACGATGAAATCTCCTCTACCGAGTAGGGCAAGGCGGGGTTGAAACGGCCAAGAAGGGCGTTCACGGCATCGAGCGGAATCTCCCAGATGCGGAAGAAGCCCAAAATATGGTCGATACGGTAGGCATCGAAGTACTCGGCCATCTTCACGAAGCGAGCCTTCCACCAAGCGTAGCCATCTTCGGCCATCTTAGCCCAGTTGTATGTGGGGAAGCCCCAGTTCTGACCCAACACCGAGAAGTCATCGGGTGGAGCGCCTGCCGAAGAGTCCATATTGAACAACTCGGGGTATACCCAAGCATCGACACTGGTGCGCGAAATGCCAATCGGAATATCGCCCTTGAGGACTACGCCATTGGCGTGTGCATAATCACGCACCTCACGCAACTGCTTCGAGAGGTGGAACTGCACGAAGTAGTTATATGCCACATCGTCGTAGTACTCCTTCTCATACTTTGCAGCCTTGGCCTTGGTGTACTTGGCCATAGTACCCCACTTCTTAAAGTCGGGTGTTGAGTGCTTGTCGCGCAATGCACAGAACACAGCATAGGGCTTCAGCCACTCCTCGTTAGCCTCCATAAAGGCCTTGAACTCCTTCGATGCGAGGGTCTTCTTGCCCTCCTCGGCAAAGATGGCGTGGAGGTACTCGGCCTTAGCGTTATTTACGCGCTCATAATCGACAGCGGGCAGTAGGTTAAGCTCCTTGCCAAGCGTAGCAAAGCGCTCAGCCTCAGCCTTGTTCTTGAGCTTGCCCACAGCCTCCAAGCGAAGGAACTGAGGGTGAAGAGCAAATGTAGAATTGGCATTGTAGGGGTAAGAGTCCTCCCAAGTGCCATACATCGTGGTATCATTGATAGGCAAAATCTGAATGATTGACTGACCCGTAGCGGCTGCCCAATCTACCATTAGCTTAAGGTCGTAGAACTCGCCAACGCCAAAGCTACTCTCCGAGCGGAGCGAAAATACGGGGATAGCAACACCCGCACCACGCCAAGGTGCCATATCGAAGTGGGGGCGCAAGCCATCGACAACAAGAGCCTCGTTGTCGGCCACCTTATCGTCGAAATAGTAGTTGTCGCCCGACTGCCAAGCCACAACATCGCCCGTAGAAGAGTCCACGATGACGAACTTATAGGCAAAGGCACGCTTTACGCTCTTTAGACGAGCGCTCCATACGGGTGCCTCGGCATCGTTCATACGAACACCCTTCTCTACACTCCACTCACCAAGGGCCTTGCCATCGCCAACCAAGACTACCGACTGGTTGGTGCGAACAACGGGAATCTCGGCACGGATAGTGAGCGTAGCATCCTGAACGCCCTGCGCCTTCTTCGGATTGTGGCGGGCAAAGACGCCATCAGTAAACATTGAAGAGCGGAACGAGAGGTCTCGGGGCATATCGTGCCAGCGGTCCGAAACACGCACATTCGTAGCCTTCTTATCGAGCAGGAGGGTGTGCTCACCACCCCACTCCTTGCGGACAACATCACCGCCACGACGCACCTCGTAACGATATACGAGCTTATCGGTCGCTGTAAGGCGGAGCGAGGCAGTCCAAACGCCATCGCCGACATAGGTCATAGGATAGCTCTTGGTGCGGGGGCTACCCACAACAACAAAGAGCTCCTCACCATAGACGGTCTGATACTCCAATCTTAGATTAAGTGTCATACTTATTTGGTTTTTAATTAGTTATTTCAACAGCATCGCACCCAACTCCTCGCAACTATGCTCAGGGTTGTGGTGGTCGAAGAGATAGCCCTCCCAGCCACACTCACGCGCAGCAACTATATTGGCATTGCGGTCATCGACAAAGAGCGTATCGGCGGGATTGAGCTCATAGCGCCTCTCCAAGCGGTGGTAAATCTCCTTTTCGGGCTTTACGCATAGCTCCTCACACGACACCACCTCGCCATCGAACAAATCGTAGACCTCCTTTTGGCGCAGGAAGTCGATAAACTCCTTCGACATATTCGACAGCACATAGAGCTTATAGCCCGCCTGCTTGAGGCTCTGAATAAGGCGTTTTGTGGCGACAACCTCCTCCTGCGTAACGATGGAGCGCTGGACATTTCTATCGGCCAACTCCCTATCGCACTTGTTATACGCCATAAGCTCCTCTATCATCTCGTCATACGACACAGCGCCTCGGTCGTACTCCTCCCAGAACGAGGGCATCTTGGGCAGGTAGACATACGAGAAAAACTCTATAAATTCGGGCTCGAACTTTCGGGCATCGCGCGAAAAGACCACGCCACCGAGGTCGAAAACTATGTTCTTAAATCTCTTCATACCCTACAAATATACATATTTTCTTCAGAAAAAGCAACCCAACGCCACTCATTTATCACCGAGTGGGCAATTTATGGCGACGAGTGGGAGGCTACGAAGAGAGAGCAAAGAGCATTTGGCCAAAGTGGCTAAAAAAATCGTAGGATAAGGGTGAAAACAAAATTCTTTTTAGTACCTTTGTGGCGATATATATAATATATATTAAGTATTAGGCAGAATGAAAAAACTACGCAACATTGCAATCATCGCCCATGTCGATCACGGTAAGACAACGCTTGTAGACAAGATGATTTGGCAAGGCAACCTCCTCCGCGAGAATAGCGATAATGGCGGAGAACTAATCCTCGACAACAACGACATCGAGCGAGAGCGCGGTATCACCATCCTCTCGAAGAATGTTTCGGTAATCTATAAAGAGTACAAAATCAACATCATCGACACCCCCGGACACGCCGACTTTGGTGGCGAGGTGGAGCGTGTGTTGAATATGTGCGATGGCGTAATCTTGCTTGTCGATGCCTTCGAGGGCACAATGCCTCAGACACGCTTCGTGTTGCAGAAGGCGCTGTCGTTGGGCAAGAAGCCTATCGTCGTGGTAAACAAGGTAGACAAACCCAACTGTCGCCCCGAGGTGGTAAACGAGCAGGTCTTCGACCTTATGTTTACGCTTGGCGCTACCGAGGAACAGCTTGACTACAAGACCATCTACGGCTCGGCAAAGCAGGGCTGGATGTCGCATGTGGCAACGGAGCGCACCGACTCGATAACACCCCTTTTGGACACCATCATTGATGAGATTCCTGAGCCTGAGGTTGTCGATGGCACGGTTCAGATGCTTATCACCTCGTTGGAGTATTCGCCCTATGTGGGTCGTATCGCCGTAGGCAAGGTTACTCGTGGCTCGCTCACTGCGGGACAGAGCGTAACACTCGCTAAGCGTGATGGCTCGATGCACAAGACCAAGATTAAGGAGCTTATGGTATTCGAGGGCCTCGGCAAGGCTAAGGCCGAGAGGGTTGAGTGTGGCGAGATTTGCGCCCTTGTAGGTATCGAGGGCTTCGAGATTGGCGACACCATCTGCGACTTTACAAACCCCGAAGCTCTGCCCCCTATCGCCATTGACGAGCCTACGATGTCGATGCTCTTCACGATTAACAACTCGCCATTCTTCGGCAAGGATGGCAAGTTCGTAACCTCGCGTCATATTAAGGAGCGCCTTGATAGAGAGCTTGAGAAGAACCTTGCACTGCGTGTCGAGCCAGGGCAGAATGCCGACTCGTTTATCGTCTATGGCCGTGGTGTCTTGCACCTCTCGGTGCTTATCGAGACTATGCGCCGTGAGGGCTACGAGTTGCAGGTAGGTCAGCCCAAGGTTATCACCAAGGAGATTGATGGCGTAAAGTGCGAGCCTGTGGAGGAGATGATGGTGGACTGCCCCGATGATTGCGCAGGCACGGTCATCGAGCTTACAACACGCCGTAAGGGTCAGCTGGTGAACATGGAGTCGGCAAACGAACGCACACGCCTTGAGTTTGTTATCCCCTCGCGCGGTATCATCGGCCTACGCTCGTCGATGCTTACAGCCACTGCGGGTGAGGCGATTATGACACACCGCCTTAAGGAGTATGCACCTTGGATGGGCGATATGGAGGTACGCTCGGTGGGCGCTATCATTGCCTCGGAGACAGGTACGGCATACGCCTACTCTATCGACAAGCTTCAGGATCGTGGTCGATTCTTTATCTCGCCTATGGAGCAGGTATATTGCGGTCAGGTTATCGGCGAGCATACCCGCTCAAACGATATTACGGTGAATGTTACGAAGGCAAAACAGCTTACCAATATGCGTGCTTCGGGCTCTGACGAGAAGACCTCGATAGCACCTCCAGTAATCTTCTCGTTGGAGGAGGCGCTGGAGTATATCCGTGAGGATGAGTATGTTGAGGTAACGCCCAAGTCGATGCGCCTACGCAAGATATTACTCTCGGAGGTAGACCGCAAGAGAGCCTCTAAGGAGTAAGGCGAGAGAGAGAGCAGGCGTTCCGCCTGCGGGCTAACGCCCCAAGGGGCAAAAGAGGCAAAAGGGACAGAAGGGGTGGTAAGGTTAGCATAAGCATCGCTGGTCTTACTCTCCTTGAGGCAACTACATACGCTCTATCTCCCCTTGTACCCCTCATACCCCTTGTGCCACTCAGAGATAGCTGGCGCTCCCTCGGAGCGCAAACTAACAACTAAAAACTAACAACTAATAAAAAAACGGCTATGAAAAAAATTGGTATTGCTTGCGACCACGCAGCATACGAACTTAAGGAGTTCCTCGTTGGCTACCTTGCATCTAAGGGCTTCGAGGTTAAGGATTTCGGTTGCCACTCTGAGGAGTCGGTAGACTACCCCGATTTCGCGCACCCCTTGGCTGAGGCCATTGAGAGTGGCGAGTTGGAGCGAGGTATCGGCCTCTGTGGCTCAGGCGAGGGCATCTCGATGACACTCAACAAGCATCAGGCAATCCGTGCGGCACTCTGCTGGATACCAGAGATTGCAAAGCTCTCGCGCCAGCACAACAACTCGAACATTCTCTGTATGCCGGCACGCTTTATCTCTAACGATGAGGCGTTGGCGATGCTCGACATCTGGTTGGAGACCGAGTTTGAGGGTGGTCGCCACCAGCGTCGCCTCGACAAGATGCCAATAGCTAAGTAGAGCAAAAAAGAGCAAAGACTTTTTTCGGTCTTTGCTCTTTTTTTTGCTCCCCTCTCTCCCCTATCTCTCACCCGTGTAAGTTACGGGGTACTCGCCACACATAAAGCTGAGCGACATCGTCTTATCCGTAATCTCGCCCTCGAGCTCAGTAATCGTATACTTCTCGAATGGGCCACCCATAGCGTAGGGCACAAGGCCATTACCCGACAGCGTAAGCGTGCCATCAAGAGCCTCGGTGTAGTCTGCACCCTCGACAACCATATCAAGCGTAATAGGCATAGCCTTAGCAAACTTCACCTTGTACATCACAAAGTTGAGCAAGCCATCTTTAAGCTCATAGTCCACCTCGACACTGCTCTTCTCGAACACCGTGCCATCGTTCTGGTCTACGACAAGCAGACCCGTATAACAGCTCTTGGTATCGGGCTTAGATGGGAGATTGTTGTTATCGCCATTTTCGCAAGCGACGCTTAACATAACAATAGCCAACAGGCTAAAAATAAGATGTTTCATAGATGAATGTATGTTCTATAAGTTTATATTTAGTCGTAAACCACATTGCAAAGGTTTGCCCCACGAGAAGAACTCCTCGCCTACGGACTTAAAGTAGAATACATCGTAGCGTGTATTCGTTAGGTTGCGCCCCCACAGCGACAGCGTGTAGCGACCCATACGCAGTTGTAGTTGCGCACCGAAGAGCGAATACATAGGTTGCTTCAGGGTGTTTGCCTCGTTCCAATAGATAGCGCCCACACCACGCCAATCCACCGAGAGGCTGACCTCGTTTAAGACCCTATTATCGACCAACCAGCTATACCCTGCAACAAGCGACACGGTATTTTGCGGTGCGTAGGGCAGGAAGTTACCCGCATAGTTCACCGTGCCATCGTCATAATCACGAAAGCGGGCATTTGTATAGCCATAGTCGCCCGCAAGCGTAAGCCCACGATAGCGATAGTGTGCCGACAGCTCTATACCGAAGCTCCTTGCTCGTGCAGCATTCGACATCATACGCCCAGTGCTCATACCCTTAGGCAGTACGGTAACCTGCTGGTCGAAGCACTCAATCCAAAAGAGCGCTCCCGATAGCGTAAGACCCTCGATAGGGGCAATATGTGTGCCAACCTCGAAGTTCCACGATGTCTCAGGCTTGTAGCGCGTTGCCGATGCACTATCGTAGGTCGTGGTCGCCATTTCGTCGATATATACGCCCAACGACTCCATCAGGCCGTTCATCATCTTCACCTGCAAGATGTCCGAGAATATCTGTGTGTTGAAGCCTCCCGACTTGTAGCCTCGCGTGATTGTGGCGTAGAGGCTGTTACGGCTATCGAAGCAATACTCTGCCGAAATCTTGGGCAACAGCTCGAAGAAGTGCTGTCGCTCACGCCCCTTAAACTCGGTGCTAAGGGGCTTAAACTCGTTCATCGTCAGCGTAAAGCGATAAGGCACCGTAGCGCGTGAGTTGTAGCGCATAGATGACATCTCCCAATCGAGGCGAATACCTGCCGAGAGTTGCCAACGGCCAAGTCGCCAAGAGGATTGGTGATATAATGCAGCACCATAGGTGGGAATGCGGAAGTCGCTGTCTATAACAAAGTTATCCACGCCAAACTCTATCTCACCACTCAAGCCTCCTGAGGCGATACCCTTGTTGGCATTTGCCAAGATAAGGTCGTTGATGCCATCTTGCTTAAACCTCACGGGAGAGGACATATCGAGCCACTTAGCGAAGCCAAAGATACCGCAGAGCCACTGCCAGCGCCTATGATTTTCGGCATTGCGGATAACAAAATCCTCGGTTAGCGAGTGCTCAAACTGCCTCTGCTCAAGGGTGAACATATTGCGTGGCGTGAAGTCTTGGTCGAGGGTCATCTTATCGCGCAAAAGGTGATAACCCGTAACCAACGACAGGCGCACCTTGCTGTCGGTATACTTCGCCACAAAGCCCTCGCTAAGCGTCAGACGCTCATATGCCGAGGGGTCGTTATAGGCGATAGGCTCATACTCGTTACGCTCGCTTAGGAAGTGGTGATAGGCATAGCCACCCTCCGAGGTATAGCCTGCCGAGAGGATATTATCCAACGACCAACGCCCTGCTAACCACTGCATCCTCAGGCGTATAGAGCTGTTATCTCCACTATCGCAGAACTTATCAGTATATGTATTGCGGAAGTGTCCGCCATCGTGCGAGTAGAGTGCAGCAACCGACACGCCAAACCACTCGGTAGGCTTGGCATAGTAGGCCAACGATGCCTTAGCCGAGGAGAGTGTCGCATACTCGGCCATAAAGCGCATACCCTGCCACGCAAGAGGCTGAAGGGTGCGGATAAGCATCACGCCACCCGATGTGTTACGCCCATAGAGCGTGCCTTGTGGGCCTCGCAACAGCTCGACACTGCGCACATCGTAGAAGTCGAAGTCGTAGGCATTCTTATTCATCACCACGACATCATCGACGACCATACCCAACACGGGCTGGTCGATACGCGAGCCGAAGCCACGAACATATATCGAAGAGGTGATTGACGAGCCGTAGTCGGGCTGATAGAAGTTGGGCGCGAGTGCCGAAAGCTCCTTTACGGACGACACACCACGCTCCTCCAAGCGGTGCATAGAGAGGCGTGTAGCGGATATTGGCTCACGCTCATCGCTCTTTAGCGATGCGGTAATCTCCACCCTGTCGATATGTAGCAGGGTGTCCGTAGGCTCGATAACCGTTGTAGGCTCGGCCGTCAAGAGCGATAGTGTAGCCAAAAGAGCTTTCATGGCGACAAAGGTAGATATAAAATACCTACCTCGCAACTATAATTTATGAGGGGAAAAGACTATTTTTGGAGCATAGCGCCAAACTCATCGAGCGACACACTCTCGATACGGCATCTTCCGATAGCCTCCGTAAAGACGATACGAATGTTGTCGCCTTGGCGCTTCTTGTCGTAGCGCACCTCGCGGAAGAGTTCGTTCAGAGCAATATCCGAGCGTAGCACAAAGCCCAAACGCTCCAAGAGGGCATCTATGCGCTGGGCATCCTCCAAGGGCATAATACCCCTGCGCACCGAGATCTCGGCAATCATCGAAAGACCTATCGCCACCGCCTCGCCGTGGTTGTAGCGCTGTGTAGACTTCTCGATAGCGTGGCCAAGCGTATGTCCGAGGTTGAGCACACGGCGCACACCACCCTCCCTCTCATCACGCTCCACAATATCGGCCTTTAGGCGAATGGCACGCACCACAACATCGTGCAGTAGTTCGGGCGTATGACGCAGACTATCTGCCGAGCGCTCCAATAGCCCAAAAAGTTCACTGTCGCCAATAACCGCCGCCTTGACCACCTCGGCCAAGCCTGCACGCCACTCCCTCTCGGACAGAGTACGAAGCATAGCGACATCCGTAATAACGAAGCGAGGCTGCAGGAATGTGCCAACCATATTCTTGTACTGCGCTACATTCACACCATTTTTGCCCCCTACCGAGGCATCGACAGCACCAAGCAGTGTGGTTGATACAAAGCCAAACTCCACACCTCGCATATATGTTGCAGCGACAAATCCCGTGATGTCAGTTACGATACCACCACCGATACCGAGCAGAAAGGTCGAGCGGTCGGCACCCATAGCCATAAGCTGGCGGTAGATGTTCTCCACCGTCTGCAATGTCTTGTTCGTCTCGCCACTGCCGATGATTATATGCTCAAAACGCTCGACAAGAGGGTGATATAGGCGGTCGATATTGGCATCTGTGATGACCACAACACGACCCCGAGGGAGCAGACGCTCCAAATTGTCGGCAAGCGCTCCTACGCAAATCTCCGACCTCTGCTTAATATTTATAATGGTATTCATTACCGCAAAAGTACGCAGAAAAAGTGAGATTGTCAAGCACCGAGCGTTTGCAAAAGCGAGAAAATTTCACCCTTACACAGAAAATGCGAAGAGTATCCAGCAAATAGCCCACGGCACAATTCTTGAAAATAGGTGTATAGAAATTCCTAAATTTTTTACACCTATGAAACGAACTATCTTTATCCTTGTCGCGGTCGTAGCAATGGTGGTAACAGCCTTTGTGGTCTCTTCGGAGGCGCAGGGCGAAGCCACTGCCACAACTACTGCCGACCGCTCTGCAAAGCAACAAGAGCGCCAACAGAGGCGTGCCGAGAGGCTTGCTGCATACGAGAAGTATGTCGATTCGCTCGTTCTCTCGCGCAACTTCCGCTTCGTGCCACAGACGATGCAACAGATGCCCGCAGGTATGATGCGCAACTTGGTAAATCCCAACTACGAAGTCGCCTTCTGGGATACCGAGGTCGATGTCTGCATACCCTACCTCAAGGGCTACACGCCGCCCTACTACCCCGTAGTATTCAACTATGTGCTCACCTCGGTCGAGCATCTAACAACCGAGCAGACCAACGATGGCTGGCATCTGACATTCTCCTCTTCGATGTACTCTGCCACCACCTACACCTTCTCAATGGAGATATACTCGCGCTATGGTGGCGCTACCCTCTCCATCTCCAACCCCTTCTACAACACGGTGCAATATACGGGCAATATCTTCTCGATATAGTTAGTAGACCTTGATGATGAATTGATGAATTCCCCTATTGTTTTCATCAATTCATCATCAAGCAATATTTTCACAGATTACCCCACCGAAAATTACGGCTAAGCCGACTTATCCCGCATAGAGCCATACCGCAACACACACAACGACCAAAGGTCGGCTCTCGCCAAACACAAAAAAACAAACACAAAAAAAGAGAGAAACTTTCGTTCCTCTCTCTCAGTACCCAGAGCCGGGGTCGAAGTGCAGCGACTTTTAAGTCGCAAACTCGCGCGGATACCGCTAAAAAATAGCGCAGACCTTAAAAAGGTCGAGCAATATATCACTATCATATCCGCGCAACCGCTTATTAAGGTGAGTACTGCGACTCTGTTTTATGGCGAGAGCATAGGCGTTAGCCTGTGGGGGTTGTGGTGTGGCTTGGCGAGCTTGCTCGTATAGAGCCATACCGCAACGCACACAATGACCAAAGGTCGGCTCTCGGCTAACACAAAAAACCAAACAAAAAAAGAGAGAAACTTTCGTTCCTCTCTTAGTACCCAGAGCCGGGGTCGAAGTGCAGCGACTTTTAAGTCGCAAACTCGCGCGGATACCGCTAAAAAATAGCGCAGACCTTAAAAAGGTCGAGCAATATATCACTATCATATCCGCGCAACCGCTTATTAAGGTGAGTACTGCGACTCTGTTTTATGGATCAGTCCGAAAAACCAGTGGGGATTGAAAAGAATCATGCAAAAATAGTAGCTAAACGAAATATAAAGAAAGGAA
>SUZB01000007.1 GCA_015060115.1 Rikenellaceae bacterium
AGTTTTATTATCTAACCAGAGTCTTTCTTTTATCCGTTAATAAGGTGCAACGAGTCAACCTATTTTAGGAAACGACAGTGTAGGGAGGTTAGGGATAAAGAGACGAAAGAGACGAAAGAGACGAAGGGGACGAAAGAGACGAAGGGGACAACAACGAAGTCGGCTATCATCTTTCTCTGTTATCTCTGCGTCTCTGTTGTCTTTTTTAAGACCATTAGGACCTTAGGACCTTACGAGGTCAGATATCATTTTGTCCTACTTGTCTTAATGGTCTTACTCGTCTTAATTGTCCTAAAAAAATCTAACAACTAACAACTAATAACTAACAACAAAAAAAAGAAGACCCCTGAGGTTGTGATAACCTCAGGGGTCTGTTATTGACCGATGGTCGAACTAATCGCTAAACGATTACTTCTTCTCCATCTGAGCCTTGAGCTCTGCCAAGCCAGCGATATCGCCAAGAGTAGTCTTCTCTACAGAAGCGTTGATCTTCTTAACGGTTGACTTGGTAGCGTCAGCAGCAGCACGACGCTCTGCCTTCTCTGCAGCAGCAGCCTCACGCTTAGCCTCCTCGAAGATGCGGCTGTGTGAGAGAGTGATGCGCTTAGTAGCCTTAGAGAACTCCAAAACCTTGAACTCAGCCTTCTCGCCTGCCTTCAAAGTGGTGCCGTCCTCCTTAACGAGGTGGCGTGCGGGGCAGAAGCCCTCGATGTTCTCACCCAAAGATACTACAGCACCCTTCTCAGTGAGCTCGGTGATAGTACCCTCGTGGATGCTATCTACTGAGTACTGACCCTCGAAAGCGTTCCAAGGATTCTCCTCAAGCTGCTTGTGGCCGAGTGAAAGACGACGGTTCTCCTTGTTGATCTCAAGAACAACAACCTCCAACTCTGCACCTACCTGAGTGAACTCTGAGGGGTGCTTAACCTTCTTAGTCCAAGAGAGGTCTGAGATGTGTACAAGACCCTCGATGCCATCCTCGATCTCAACGAATACACCGAAGTTAGAGAAGTTGCGTACACGAGCGGTGCACTTTGTGCCTGCGGGGTACTTCTTCTCGATCTCTGACCAAGGATCGGGAGTGAGCTGCTTAACGCCAAGCGACATCTTACGCTCCTCGCGGTCGAGAGTAAGAACTACAGCCTCAACCTCGTCACCTACCTTCATAAACTCCTGTGCTGAACGCAAAGGCTGGCTCCAAGACATCTCAGATACATGGATAAGACCCTCAACGCCGGGAGCAATCTCAACGAATGCACCGTAGTCTGCCATAACGACAACCTTACCCTTAACCTTATCACCTACCTTGAGCTCTGAATCGAGAGCCTCCCAGGGGTGAGGAGTAAGCTGCTTAAGACCGAGAGCGATACGCTTCTTAGCCTCGTCGAAGTCAAGGATAACAACCTGAAGCTTCTGGTCGAGAGAAACGATCTCCTCAGGGTGATTAACACGACCCCACGAAAGGTCAGTGATGTGGATAAGACCATCTACGCCGCCGAGGTCCATAAATACACCGTACGACATAATGTTCTTAACGGTACCCTCAAGAATCTGACCCTTCTCAAGCTTAGACATGATGATCTGCTTCTGAGCCTCAAGCTCTGCCTCGATAAGAGCCTTGTGTGATACCACAACATTGCGGAACTCCTGGTTGATCTTAACAACCTTGAACTCCATAGTCTTGTCTACATAAACATCGTAGTCACGGATGGGCTTAACATCGATCTGTGAACCGGGCAAGAATGCCTCGATACCGAATACATCGACAATCATACCACCCTTAGTGCGGCACTTAACATAACCCTTGATGATCTCGTCGTTGTTCAAAGCCTCGTTTACACGATCCCAGCTCTTGAGCTGACGAGCCTTCTTGTGTGAAAGAGCCAACTGGCCGCCCTTATCCTCAACCGACTCAACATAAACCTCAACCTTCTCGCCTACGGTCAAGTCGGGGTTGTAACGGAACTCGGTAGCTGCGATAAGACCCTCTGACTTGTAGCCGATGTTTACGGTGATCTCGCGCTTGTTGATCTCGGTAACAGTACCCTCAACAACCTCACCTACAGCAACATTCGACAAAGTCTTGCCATAAGCCTCCTCGATAGCCTCCTTCGACTGGTCGTAAACGCCAAGGTCATTCTCGAACGCATTCCAATCGAAATTCTCGTTCGCTACAATTTTGTTCTGCTCCATAATGGAAAATAGTTTTGCGATACAATCGCTCGTTAAAAGTTAATAAAAAATCTACACCTATTATATACGCGGGCGTATAAAAGGCCTGCAAAGGTAAACAAAATTTCTTGTAATCAACACTTTTGCCCCTCTTTTTTTTCACTCAATCAATATTTTAGCACGCCCAAGAGCAAAATAATGAAAAAAGGTATTACCTTTGCTCACATAATAGTAGAAAAATAGGATAATATGAAGCTTTACAACTACCTTATCGCAGCACTTGCAACACTAACAATCGCTTGTGCGCCAGAGGCTGAGAGCCCCAAAGAGTATCCCGCACTCGCGACACTCGACAATACTATGTGGTATAGCTACGACCAGAAGACAAATACCTACTACGACATCTGGTACGATGGCGATGGCCGTGGCCGTATGCTTGGCTACGACACTCAGGAGCGCGAGAACGAGATAGTAAACCGCCCCTTCGACTACACATTCGAGCCAGCCAACGATATACACGATGGTGTGGTGCGCGTCAATTTCGATGATGGCATACGCTATGGTGGCCCGCTGATTCCGAAGGGCATATTCCAAATCAACAACACCGATGTCTACTTTATTCAGCTCTACGAAGTTGACGAAGAGGGCAATGTAATCTACGATTTGGAAGGCCACATCAAGTCGGCAATACAGATGTGGAAAGAGTAACAAAAAAGACCACCTTCAGGTGGCCTTTTTTGTTAGTTGTTAGTTGTTAGAGTTTTTTTAGGATAGTAAGACGAGTAGGACCATTAAGACAATAAGACGATAAAACAAAATGATACCCGACCTCGTACGGTCTTAAGGTCTTAAAGTCCTAATGGTCTTAAAAAAGACAACAGAGACGCAGAGACGCAGAGATAACAGAGAAAGATGATAGCCGACTTCGTTGTTGTCTCTTTCGTCCCTTTCGTCCTTTTCGTCCTTTTCGTCTCTTTATTCCTAAGCTCTCTACATTCCCTAAACTCATTAAATTCCCTAATAAAACTTCTCCCCAGTCAGCACTCCGCCAATTTCTTGTCAGAAGGGGTCTAATTTGGTCTCGACACGAAGAAGCCCGTATGGGAAATACAACGATTTCCCATTCGGGCTTCTGACTGAGAGGCCGAAGTAGACCCCTTATCACAAGAAATTATCCGAGGATCTCAAGTATCTTGATAGCCGCAGTAGCAATGGGGGTACCGGGGCCAAAGATGGCAGCAGCACCGTCCTTATAGAGCTGATCGTAGTCCTGAGCGGGGATAACACCACCCACAACAACAACGATATCCTCACGACCAAGCTTCTTGAGCTCGGCGATAATCTGAGGAACGAGAGTGAGATGACCTGCAGCAAGTGATGATACACCAACTACATGCACATCGTTCTCAACAGCCTGCTTAGCAGCCTCCTCGGGAGTCTGGAACAAGGGACCCATATCGACATCGAAGCCGATATCTGCGTAGCCGGTAGCTACAACCTTTGCACCACGGTCGTGACCGTCCTGGCCCAACTTGGCAATCATAACACGGGGCTGACGGCCCTCCTTCTTAGCAAAGTCAGCACACATCTGCTTTGCCTTATCGAATGCTGAATCTGATTTCACCTCTGCTGAATATACTCCTGAGTTTAGACGAATAACAGCCTTGTAACGGCCAACGATCTTCTCGCAAGCGTCAGAAATCTCGCCCAACGATGCACGAACCTTAGCAGCCTCAACAGCCAAAGCAAGCAAGTTGCCCTCGCCGGTGCGTACGCACTCGGTGATAGCAGCCAATGCCTTCTCTACTGCTGCGTTGTCACGGTTAGCACGGAGCTCCTGCAGACGCTTAACCTGGCTCTCACGAACTGCGGTGTTGTCCACAGCAAGGATGTCGATAGGTGCCTCCTTCTCAAGACGGAACTCATTAACGCCGATGATAGTCTCAACGCCTGAGTCGATACGAGCCTGCTTACGAGCAGCAGCCTCCTCGATACGGAGCTTAGGAATACCTGTCTCGATAGCCTTAGCCATACCACCAAGCTGCTCGATCTCCTGAATGTGGGCCCAAGCCTTGTGTGCAATCTCGTGGGTAAGAGCCTCAACATAGTAAGAACCTGCCCAAGGATCTGCAGAACGGCAAACATTGGTCTCCTCCTGGATGTAGATCTGGGTGTTACGAGCAATACGCGCCGAGAAGTCGGTAGGAAGTGCGATAGCCTCGTCCAAAGCGTTGGTATGCAACGACTGAGTATGACCCAAAGCAGCGCCCATAGCCTCGATAGCGGTACGAGCAACATTGTTGAATGGATCCTGCTCGGTAAGCGACCAACCAGAGGTCTGCGAGTGAGTACGCAATGCCAAAGACTTAGGATTCTTAGGCTCGAACTGCTTAACAATCTTAGCCCACAACAGACGCGCAGCACGCATCTTGGCAATCTCCATAAAGTGGTTCATACCGATAGCCCAGAAGAACGACAAGCGGGGAGCGAAGGCGTCGATAGACATACCTGCGTTGATACCTGCACGCAAGTACTCAAGACCGTCAGCCAAGGTGTAAGCCAACTCGATGTCGGCAGTAGCACCAGCCTCCTGCATGTGGTAACCCGAGATAGAGATCGAGTTGAACTTAGGCATATTCTTCGAGGTGTACTCAAAGATATCGGCGATAATCTTCATTGAGAACTCAGGTGGGTAGATATAGGTGTTACGCACCATAAACTCCTTGAGGATATCGTTCTGGATAGTACCTGCCAACTGGTCGAGGGTACAGCCCTGCTCCAAACCTGCAACGATGTAGAATGCCAAGATAGGAAGCACAGCACCGTTCATAGTCATAGATACAGACATCTGATCCAACGGAATACCGTTGAACAACACCTTCATATCCTCAACCGAGCAGATAGATACACCGGCCTTACCAACATCACCCACTACACGGGGATGGTCAGCATCGTAGCCACGGTGTGTTGCAAGGTCGAAAGCTACCGACAAACCCTTCTGACCTGCAGCAAGGTTACGACGGTAGAATGCGTTAGACTCCTCAGCAGTAGAGAAACCTGCATACTGACGGATAGTCCAAGGACGCATTACATACATTGTAGAGTAGGGACCGCGAAGGAAGGGAGCGATACCTGCTGCATAGTTGAGGTGCTCCATACCCTCAAGGTCGGCTGCTGTGTAGTTCTCCTTAACGGGGATGCGCTCGGCAGTCAACCAATCCTCCTTGGGAGCGGCGGTCTTGGCGCAGCACTCGGTGGCTGCAGCCTTATATGCTAAATCTGAAAATTTTGCTCTCATAGTTACAATTGATTAGATGCCCAACTTCTTTAAGTAATCCTTCAAAGTCTCGAGGACATTGCTCTTTACATTGATAAAGTTAGTGATGCCCTGAGCCTCAAGCTCTGCAGCGCAAGCGGGAGCGCCAGCAACAACCAAGATAGCCTTGTCGCCCAAGAGCTCCTTAACGCGAGGAGCAACAGTTGCGTAGTCATCGTCAGATGCGCAGACAACAACGATCTCGGCCTTAGATGCCAAAGCTGCTTCAACGCCCTCCTCAACAGACTTGAAGAAGGTGTTATCCTCAACACGGATACCAGCGCAAGCGAAGAAGTTGCAAGAGAACTGAGCACGAGCACGAGCCATACCCAAAGTACCGCAAGTGAGCATAAAGGCCTTAGGAGCCTTGCCAGAGCGATCAACCTTCATACGCATAGCCTCGAATGCCATAGCGCCACGATAGGGAACAAGTTTGTTGCCCTCAGCTGCCTCACGAGTAACCTTGCACTCGCAGATGGCCTCGTCAGCAACCTCCGTAAAGTTAGGATACTGGTTAGCACCCAAGAGGATAAGACGGCGAGTAGCAATATTCTTATCCTTAGCAGCAGCAGAAGCCTTAACACGCTCTACTACATAGCCCTCGCGGAAGGCAGCGATGTAGCCACCCTTCTCCTCGAGCTCACGGAACAATGCCCAAGCCTCCGAAGCGATGCTCTTGGTGAGCGACTCGATGTAGTACGAACCACCTGCGGGGTCGATAACCTGATCGAAGTGCGACTCCTTCTTCAACAGAAGCTGAGCGTTGCGAGCGATACGCTTCGAGAACTCGGTGGGAGCCTCAAATGCGTAGTCGAAGGGCAATACCTCCAACGAGTGTACGCCAGCGATAGCTGCCGACATAGCCTCGGTAGTGCCACGCAACATATTTACATAGGGATCGTAAACGGTCTGATTCCAAGTAGAGGTAACGGCGTGAGCAAACATCTTGCAAGCGCAGTTCTTCTCAGGGTTGTAAGCCTTTACGATGTTAGCCCACAACATACGCGCTGCACGGAACTTTGCCATCTCAAGGAAGTAGTTCGAGGTAACGGCAAATGTGAAGCGAATCTTGCGAGCAGCCTCGTCGATGGTAAGACCACGCTCCATAAGTTTGCAGAGGTAGTCGTGAGCAGCAGACAAGGTGAATGCGAGCTCCTCGACGATGGTAGAACCTGCGTTAGAGAAGGTAGCACCCGATACATTAACTACGCGAACACGCTTGTAGTCAGCGGTAGCCTTCACCAACTTAACGATAGTGTCGAAGCACTCATCGCCAGTGCCACAGCAGAAGTCGCCCTCTACTGAGAGGTTCTTGATGATGGGATCGATGCAGAAGTTGAGACGAAGCTCGTCCTTAGCTACATCGGCGTACTTTGCCAAAACCTTCTCAGCAAGCTTAGCAAGAGCTGCCACATTCGAGCCACAGAAGGTAAGCTCAACAGCTGTAGGTACGATGTCCTTCAAGAGGGCATCAACATCTACATCGCAAGCACAAGCCTTGCAGAAGCAGAAACCAAGTGAATCAACACCCGAATTAAGAAGCTTCAAGGCCTCCTCGTTAGCTGCCTTAGCGCACTCTACCGAGATGGTCTGGTGTACACGCCAAGTGTTGTCCTTAGACACACCGCGTACAAAGGGGAACTCACCGGCCTCAGCACCGAGATACTCAACCTCTGCGAGGTTCTCAGCGCGGTAGTAGGGACGAACATTGAATCCCTCACCGGTCTTCCATACCAACTTGCGCTCATAGTCAGCGCCCTTAAGGTCAGTTGTGATGACGGCCTCCCACTGCTCGGTCGATACCGGTGGGAACTCCGTGAACAACTTTTCTTTGGTATTAGCCATAATTGTTTAGAGTTTAAAAGTTTTAAGTGTGTGATATATAAAATCTTATCTTTGTTTCGAGATACTCTTCGCGCGCCTACGCACCCTTCCGCCCGCGTAGAGCCACGAGCGCATATACGCCTAAAACACAACAAAGTTACGAAATCCCTTAGCGAAAAGCAAATTTTTCGCCGAGAAAGTTAGTTATTAGTTGTTAGTTGTTAGAGTTATTAGTTATTAGATTTATTTAGGACAAGTAAGACGAGTAAGACCAATAGGACAAGTAGGACAATATGATACCCGACCTCGTAATGGTCTTATGGTCCTAAGGTCCTATTGGTCTTAAAAAACGAAAGCAGGCGTTTCGCCTGCGGGCTAAAGTCCCAAGGGGCAAAAGGGTCCTAAGGGGTCTGAGGGGAGGTAGGGTTAGCAAGAACCGTGATAGTCTTGCCCACCTTGAGGTTAGCACCCGCACACCATCTCCCCTTGTGCCCCTTGTACCTCTTGTGCCCCTCAGCGACAGCTGGCGCTCGGAACGAGCGCAATCGATAGAGAATTTAGAGAAGTTAGGGAATTTAGAGAATTTAGGGAGGCGCTACCGACATTTATCCCTAAGCTCTCTACATTCCCTAAACTCATTAAATTCCCTAATAAAGCACCTACGGCTCTGCACGACCTAATTTCTTGTCAGAAGGGGTTAGATGTGGCCTCGATAAAGAAATTGCCCTGGATGGGACATACTTGAAGTATTTCCCATTCAGGGCAATGATTGAGAGGTCGCAGATGACCCCTTATCACAAGAAATTAGTAGTTCTCAATAACCGCCTCAAGATGCTGCTTCCAAATAAGGGCGGCGCCACCCAAAATAGCCACATTCTTATCCTGAATACCACTCATCATAAGCTTCACCTTGCCCTTGAATACAGAGAGCTGGTTCTCCTCCATATACTTATAAGTGGGGCGCATAATGTAGTCGCCTGCATTGGCAAGACCGCCGAAGAGGATGATAGCCTCAGGAGAGGTGGTTGCAGTGAGGTCGGCAAGTGCCAAGCCGAGCACCTTACCTGTACGCTCAAATGCCTCAAGAGCAATAGGATCGTTCTTTGCGGCAGCATCCGAAAGCATCTTAGCCTCGAACTTGTCATAGGGCACCGAGCGAAGCTCACTATCGCAGGTCATAGTAGCCATAAGCTCGAATGCTGTACGCTTGATACCTGTAGCCGAAACATAGGCCTCCAAGCAGCCCTTACGACCGCAACCGCACTGGCGGCCAGTCTCGCGAGAGTCGGCAGCAATATGACCATATTCTCCTGCAAAGCCATCGTGGCCATAGACCATCTCGCCGTTGCAAACGATGCCCGAGCCAAGGCCTGTGCCGAGGGTGATCATCGCGAAATCCTTCATGCCACGAGCATTGCCAAAGACCATCTCACCGATAGCGGCAGCGTTAGCATCGTTGGTTACCATAACCTTTGCGCCACCCATTGCACGGCTAAGGTCATCGGTAAAGTTGAAGATACGGATAGAGTTGGGGCGAGGGTCTGCGGGGTCCTCGAACTTCCAGAGGTTTGCGGGGGTCTCGATACGGCCAGTGTGGATATTGGCGTTGGGAGCACCTACGCCCACGCCGATAAGCTCGCACTCGGGCTGTCCTGCGATGAGCTCCTTGAGAGCATTAGCCAGAGTCTCGATATAGGGTTTATAGTCGTCGAAATAGCGGAACTTGTCGGTAGAGATTTTGCTTTCAGCAACAACATTACCATCCTCGTCAACGAGGCCAAAAGCTGTGTTGGTACCGCCGATGTCGATACCCATCGCATATTTTTTCATCATAGTGCTAAGGTTTTTGAAATTTAATTGGTCAAAGTTACCAAAATTATTTTAATCTCTGCAAAAAAATTACTATTTTTGGTGCATAATTTAGAGGTATAGGATTTTTATTATCCTATATCTCAGTTAAAATTTTAGTGCTATGTACAATAATGCCCAAATATTAGAACTCTTCGAGCAGTCGTTACGCCAGCTCCGCACCCCTGAGGAGCCTGAGTTGCTCTACGCCCCTATTATATACTCTATGTCGGGTGGTGGCAAGCGCCTACGCCCCGTGTTGTTGCTCCTGAGCACCGAGGCCTTTGGTGGCAGTGTCGATGAGGCGATGACCGCAGCGATGGCTGTCGAGGTTTTCCACAACTTCACACTCCTCCACGACGACATTATGGATAATGCCGATATGCGCCGTGGCAAGCCCTCGGTATTCGCCAAGTGGGGTGAGAATGTTGCTATCCTCTCTGGCGATGCTATGCTTATCACCGCCTACAAGCTCCTTGCCGAGCTTAACCCCACGAAGCTGCCGCGCGTTATGCGCCTCTTCAACGATATGGCATTGGAGGTGTGCGAGGGTCAGCAGTACGATATGGACTTCGAGAGCCAGAAGAAGGTCTCGGTAGTAGACTACATACAGATGATTGAGCGCAAGACATCGGCACTGCTCTCAGGCTCGGCGATGATTGGCGCTACTATTGCGGGTGCCTCGGATGCCGACATCAAGCTCCTCTACCGCTTTGCCACAGAGCTCGGCCTCGCCTTCCAGCTTCAGGACGATCTTCTCGACAGCTATGGCGATGAGGCCCTCGGCAAGAAGATTGGTGGCGACATCCTTGAGGGCAAGCAGACCTACCTTATGGTGCAGGCTATGAGCCGTGCTACGGAGGAGGAGCGCGAGGTATTGCGCACCACACACCTTAGCGACAAGCTCTCGGATGCCGAGAAGATTGCCACCGTGAAGGCCCTCTACGACAAGTTGGAGGTTAAGCGTGCCACCGAGCAGCAGATAGACCAGCGCTTTGAGCGTGCCTTAGGCATCCTCGACAGCCTCTCTATCGGCGCTGAGCGCACGGTACACCTTGCCGAGTTTGCCCGCAACCTTATTGGCCGTAAAAAGTAATGGGAATGATTAGAAGAAGTGATATAGAGATTATGGCGCCCGTAGGCTCTTACGAGGCGCTCAATGCTGCTATTGCCGCCGGTGCCAACTCGGTATATTTCGGTGTCGAGCAGCTCAATATGCGTGCTGCGTCGTCGGTGAACTTCACTCTCGACGACCTTGCCGAGATTGTACGCACGGCACACGCCGCAGGTGTCAAGACCTACCTCACGGTGAACATCATAATTTACGATACCGAGATGGAGGTTATGCGCCGCATCATCGACCGTGCCAAGGCCGAGGGCATCGACGCCATCATCGCCACTGACCTTGCCGCCATACTCTACGCCCGCGAGGTGGGCATCGAGGTGCATATCTCAACACAGAGCAATATCTCGAATATCGAGGCTGCAAAGTTCTTTGCTCAGTGGGCCGATGTGGTGGTTTTGGCGCGAGAGTTGTCGTTGGAGCAGATTGGCTATATCTCGGAACAGATACGCGAGCAGGATATTCGTGGCCCGCGTGGCGAGTTGCTCAAGATAGAGATGTTTGCCCACGGCGCTATGTGTATGTCGATGTCGGGCAAGTGCTACCTCTCGGAGCACGAGTCGCACAACTCGGCAAACCGAGGTGCGTGTCGTCAGATATGTCGCCGCAAGTACACCATCACGGATAAGGATACCGGCCAGCAACTCGATATTGATGGTCAGTATGTGCTATCGCCTAAGGACCTCTGCACCATCGACTTCCTCGACAAATTTATCGAGGCGGGTGTTACGGTGCTTAAGATTGAGGGTCGTGCTCGTGGTGGCGAGTATGTAAAGCGTGTTGTAGAGTGCTACAACGAGGCTCTCAACCTCTTGGAGCGTGGCGAGTTTACAGCAGATAGCGTAGCACCTCTCAAGGAGCGTCTGCGCACCGTCTTTAACCGCGACTTCTGGGGTGGCTACTACGCCGCCAAGACTATGGTCGAGCATAGCCAGCACTACGGCTCATCGGCAACCCTCAAGAAGGTCTATATGGGCAAGGTTACCAACTACTTCAAGCGCATCGGCGTTGCCGAGGTCTTGGTAGAGGCCTGCGAGGTTAAGGAGGGTGATGACCTACTCTTTATGGGCGAGAAAACGGGCGTTGTGGAGCAGAAGGCATTGGGCATTATGCTCAACGAGAAGCCTACGGATAGTGCCAAGCAGGGCGACTATATCTCGCTTAAGACCGAGCAGGAGGTACGCCGAGGCGACAAGGTCTACAAGGAGGTGGCAAGATAATTTTCTTCTCCTTTCTTGTTGTAAGGGCGCATCTGTAGCATCGGGCTTGTCTGTCAAATGCTCATTTACGATTAGTAAACTCCGCTTCGTCAGCCTGCGACCCGCTACTACATCTGCAACCCTTCTAACAAGAAAATAGAGCAGAACTTGGAAGGGCTTTCTTTGGCAAAAACCTCTTAATGGAAACCGAAATCATATTTAGACGAAAGTGAAGCTACTAACTCACATAACCTTAACGATTGCATTGGCGCTCTGTGCCGTAGCTGTTATGGCGCAGGAGCGAACATTTGGCGGATATACATTACCCAAGGAGTGCAATCAGGCCTTTGTCGTTAGCCCCGATAAAGAGGGCTATATCGCTGAGCTTGTGAGCTATGATGGTGAGAGCGAACAACGAGAGTTCTTTGCCCGCTGCACCATCGGCTATGGCGGTACGGCAGAGCCAACAGCAAAGCGCGAGGGCGATGGCAAGAGCCCTGAGGGAGTATGGGCGTTGCGACGCGGTTTGTGCTATACGAAGGATTTCGAGAGCGCATTTCCCGTGGAGCAGTACGACGAGAACTATATGTGGGTGGAAGAGCCGGAAAGTGCCGATTACAACACCCTTGTTCGCGACCCTATGCCCGATGCCAAAGGCGACAGACTCTGGGCAAGGCGCAATACGCAGTTTCGCAATATCGTCGTGGTGGAGTACAACACCGACCCTATCGTCAAGGGTGCTGGCAGTGCGATTTTTATCCACGCTTGGCGCTCGGAGGGCAAGCCTACGGCGGGATGTGTGGCGATGGCCGAGGAGGATGTTCGGCGACTTATCGAGCGACTCGACCCGAAGCTAAACCCTCATATCGTGATACTTGGAAAATAACAAGTAACCTAATATAACTAAATGATATTTAATAACTTAAAACTATAAAACTATGTTCAGCAAAGAGACTTACATTGGCCGCCGTGCCGAGTTGTGTCGTCGAGTAGGCAAGGGCCTTATTCTTCTTCCCGGTAACCCCGAGGTGCCCAACAATTACCCTAACAACACCTATTACTATCGTCAGGACTCAACCTTCCGTTACTACTTCGGTTTGGATGTACCCTCGCTCATCGGTCTTTTGGATGCCGAGTCAGGCGAAGCTATGCTCTTTGGCGATGACTTCACTGTCGAGGATATCATCTGGACAGGCCCTATGCCCACCATCGCCGATCAGGCAGCCGAGGTAGGTGTAGAGAAGAGCTTCCCCTTGGCAGATATTCGTGGCGTTTTGCGCAAGGCTATTGAGCAGAATCGCCCCGTACACTACTTGCCCCCATATCGCGCAGAGCTCAAGATTTCGATTGCCGATATGCTTGGCATTCGTCTTGATATGCTCCACGAGCGCAAGTCTTTGGACTTGATGTTTGCCGTAGCGGAGATGCGCGAGAAGAAGTCGGCAGAGGAGATCGAGGCCTTGGAGCGTGCCTTTAAGATTGGCTACCAGATGCATATTACCGCTATGCGTATGTGTCGTCCCGGTGTTGTTGAGCGCGAGATTGCTGGCCGTGTCGAGGGCATCGCCAAGTCGTATGGTCAGGGTGTGTCGTTCCCCACTATCGTTACACAGCACGGCGAGATTTTGCACAACCACAACCACGATGGCGTGCTTGAGTCGGGCCGTCTGTTGTTGGTAGATGGCGGTGGAGAGTCGGTTGAGGGCTACTGCTCAGACCACACTCGTACCTACCCCGTAAATGGTAAGTTTAGCGACTTGCAGCGCGATGTATATAATGTTGTATTGCGTGCTCACGGCGAGGTTAAGGATATGATTAAGCCCGGCACTATGTACCCCGAAATCCACAAGGCTGCATACCTATCGTTGGCAGATGGTCTTAAGGGCTTAGGCCTTATCAAGTCTACCCCTGAGGTGGCTGTTGAGGCTGGCGCTATGTACCTCTTTATGCCTCACGGCCTTGGCCACGGTATGGGTATGGATGTTCACGACTGCGAGAATATCGGCGAGCGCTCGTTCGACTTCTCGACTGTCTTGGAGCGTGCCGAGAAGTCGGCAACCTGCGTACACCGTGCTACTTGGCGTGTTGAGCCCGGCACCGTTATGTCTGACGAGCCCGGCATCTACTTTATCCCCGCACTCATCGACAAGATGCGCTCAGAGGGCAAGTTCGAGGGTATCGTAGACTACGCAGCACTCGATAAGTTCCGCACATTTGGCGGTATCCGCATCGAGGACGATGTATTGGTTACCGAGAGCGGCAGCCGCTTTATTGGCGACAAGCTCTTGCCCCTTACCGTCGAGGAGCTTGAGGCCGTTGTAGGTAAGGAGTAGTTCTGAAAAACGATTATTGATAAATGTGAGGCTGAATAAAAAGTGCATTTACCAATATATAAGAGACTCCTATATAGATATAAAAACATATTATAAAATTTTGAGACTAAATATCTTTTTTTTATATATCTTTGCCACAGAATAATAACAATAAAAACAAAGAGAGAGATGAAAACAGATATTGAAATCGCAAGAGAGACAACGCTTAAGAATATTCGTGAGGTAGCCGCTCAGGTCGGCTTTCCCGATGATGAGGTATTCAACTACGGCAAGTACATTGCTAAGGTTCCCTACAAACTGATTGACGAGAAGAAGGTTGCCAAGAACCACCTTATCCTTGTTACGGCTATCACCGCAACAAAGGCGGGTGTAGGTAAGACAACGGTAAGTATCGGCCTCGGTATGGGTCTTAACCATATCGGCAAGAAGGCGATTATCGCCTTGCGTGAGCCCTCACTCGGCCCCTGCTTCGGTATGAAGGGTGGTGCTACGGGTGGTGGCTATGCTCAGGTGTTGCCCTCGGAGGATATCAACCTCCACTTTACGGGTGATTTCCACGCTATCACCTCGGCAAACAACCTTATCGCAGCGTTGCTCGACAACTACCTCTACCACAACCGCTCAAAGCAGGTGGGCTTGAAGAAGGTTATGTGGCGTCGTGTGCTCGATATGAACGACCGCTCGTTGCGTAACATCGTTTCGGGCTTGGGTGGCTCGGCTAACGGCATACCCACCGAGACAGGCTTCGACATCACCCCTGCATCGGAGATTATGGCAATCTTGTGCCTTGCTCGCAATGTCGATGACCTCTACGCTCGTATCGGCCGCATCGTGCTTGGCGTGCGTTATGACGATACTCCGTTCACGGTTAATGACCTTGGCGTAACAGGCGCTGTTGTAGCACTCCTCAAGGATGCGATCAACCCCAACCTTGTGCAGACAACGGAGCACAACCCCGTAATTATTCACGGTGGTCCCTTCGCAAATATCGCTCACGGCTGTAACTCTGTGATTGCCACCCGCATGGCGATGACTTGGGCCGACTATACCGTTACCGAGGCAGGTTTCGGTGCCGACCTCGGTGCCGAGAAGTTCCTCGACATCAAGTGCCGTCAGGCAGGCCTTAAGCCCGACCTTACGGTTTTGGTAGCCTCTACCCTTGCACTCAAGATGCATGGTGGCGTGCCCGAGGCAGAGATTAAGTTGCCCAACGCCGAGGGTCTTAAGCAGGGCTTTGCCAACCTCGACCGCCATGTGGCAAACCTCAAGAAGTTTGGCCAGACCGTACTCGTCTGCTTCAACCGCTTTGCCAGCGATACCGACGACGAGATTGCGATGGTTATGGAGCACTGCAAGGAGCTTGGCGTGCGTTGCGTAATCAACAACGCCTATGCCGAGGGTGGCGCAGGTGCTGCTGAGTTGGCACAGGCTGCCGTCGAGCTTATCGAGACTGAGCCTTCACAGCCTATCAACTACGCCTACGACTTGGAGGATAGCATCAAGGAGAAGATTACAAAGGTTGCCAAGAACATCTACGGCGCTGGCTCGGTAGTCTTTGGTCCTCGTGCCCAGAAGGAGATTGCGCTGTTGGAGAAGTGGGGCATGGGTAACTTGCCCGTATGTATCGCCAAGACACAGTTCTCGTTCTCGGCAGACGCTAAGCGCTACGGCTCTGTTGAGGGCTTCGAGATCAACATCAAGGATATCGAGCTCAATGCAGGTTCTGGCTTCGTGGTAGCCTTGGCAGGCGACATTATGCGAATGCCCGGTCTTAGCAAGACACCTCAGGCAGGCAATATCCGCCTTGCAGAGGATGGCAATGTTGAGGGTATCGTTTAACACCCCGACAAATGGTGCCACTCTTTATGTTCCCTACTCGGATTGAGGCAGAGCCATTCGTTAGGCTCTGCCCCGATGCCGAGATTGTCATTTCGGGCGTAGGTATGGCCGAGACGGCAGCCACCATTACGCGCCTTAGCCGAGAGCATAGGCTCGATGGTCGTGAGGTCGTCTTGTGCGGTATTGCAGGGGCATACACCTCGAAGTTGGCATTAGGCGAGGTTGTGGAGATTTGTGAGGAGTGCTGCGTGGAGCTACCGGAGCGCTTCCGCAAGGTCTATCGCAACACACCCCGAACAAGACTCCGTTTGGCAACATCGAATAGCGTACACCGCAGTGGCGCTACCCCGGATGGTCGCGACATAGAGAATATGGAGGGCGCAGCACTCTTTGCCCTCTCGGAGCAACTACCGTTCAGCGCCACCGAGATTCGTGCGGTGTCGAACTATGTTGGCGACGATAGCTCGAAGTGGCATATCGCAGAGGCCACCGAGAGCCTTGCACAGAAGCTAAAAGAGAACTATAATATATAGTAAGGTATGGCTCGAAAAATTTTGATTTACATCCTTGTTATTGCCGTTGCGGTAACAAGCATAGGCCTTGTATGGTACTACTTCAAGAACCAGGTACTTCTGGGTCTTGGCTGGTTTGCAATCTTCGCCCTTGTATTCCTCTCAGGCTGGTTGCTTGGCCGTTTTGGTGGCCGCAAGGCAAAGAAGCAGATTTCGGAGGTAAGCCAGAGCAATGAGTAAGCCCATAAGAGTTGCTATATCGCCCTGCCCCAACGACACCTTTATGTTCGATGCGATAATCAACCAGCGCATCGACTGCCGAGGTATGCACTTCGATGTCGAATACTTGGATATCGAACAGCTCAACGCCGCCGCATTGGAGCACCGCTTCGATATTACGAAGTGTAGTGCTGCGGTGCTTCCCGCCATCGAACACAACTACGAAGTTTTGGATAGTGGTGCTGCCCTCGGCCGAGGCAATGGGCCACTCTTGGTGCGCCGTAAGGGTGATACTACCCCACTTCGACATATCGCCGTACCCGGCGAGCATACCACAGCTAACAGCTTGGTGCGCAGACTATTTCCAGAGATTGAGAAGCGCACACCGCGCCTATTTTCCGAGATTGCCGAGGCTGTCGAGAGGGGCGAATATGATGGTGGCGTGCTTATCCACGAGGGTAGGTTTGTCTACGAGAGGTGCAATCTCGAACTTGTTGCCGACTTAGGATTGGAGTGGGAGCGACAAACATCGTTGCCCCTGCCCTTAGGCATTATCACCGCAAGCAGGGCGCTTGGCGAGGAGCGTATCAGAGCCTTTGAGGCGCTACTCGGCGAGAGCATCGCCTACGCCTTTGCGCATCCCACCGCCTCACGCGACTTTATCAAGGCACACGCCCAGGAGTTGGAAGACGATGTGATAGATAAGCATATTGCACTCTTTGTCAATGACTTCTCACTATCACTCGGCGCCGAGGGCCGACATGCAATAGAGGAGCTGGTAAGATAAGAGAGTTATTAGTTGTTAGTTTTTTAGTTGTTAGAGATATTTTTAGGACGAGTAAGACCTATAAGATAAAAGATACCCGACCTCGTAAGGTCCTAAGGTCTTAAGGTCCTATCGGTCTAAAAAAAACAGAGCAGGTGTTCCGCCTGCGGGCTAAAGCCCCAAGGGGCAAAAGGGGTCTAAGGGGTAAAAGTGGCGCATTAATAAAGAGAGTTTAGTGAAATTAGCGAATTTAGAGAAGTTAGGGAAGAGCACTACCAACATTTATCCTTAAGCTCCCTACACTCATTAAACTCCCTAATAAACTTGCATCCAGTCAGCACGCAGCCAATTTCTTGTCAGAAGGGGTTAGGCTTGGTCTATCGCAAAAGAATTCCCCAAGGGATAGTACAAAGAAGTACAGCCCTTGGGGAATTACTTTTTGGGATAGGCCGAGAATGACCCCTTATCACAAGAAATTTCTATTAGCGGACCTTAAAATCAGGATCTGCCATCTGAGGAATAGGCTTGATATACTCGCCTGCCTCAAACTTCGCGCGTACAGCCTTGAAAGTGTTGATGGTGTACTCAACATCCTCCATAGTGTGAGCAGCAGTAGGGATAACGCGAAGAATAATCTCACCCTTAGGAATTACGGGGTAGATTACGATAGAGCAGAAGAGGCCGTAGTTCTCACGAAGATCAACGATAAGGTTGGTACCCTCCTCGTTACCACCCTTCATATAGATAGGTGTTACGGGCGACTGGGTTACACCAATGTTGAAGCCGTTGTCGGTAAGACCCTTCTGGAGTGCACGGGTAATCTCCCAAAGCTTCTCCTGATACTCAGGGTGCTTGCGGATAAGGTCGAGACGCTTGAGCGCACCGATAACCATAGGCATAGGCAACGACTTAGCGTAGAGCTGTGAACGCATATTGTAGCGGAAGAGGTTGATAAGCCAACGGGGACCCGATACGAATGCGCCGATGCCGGCCATAGACTTTGCGAAGGTGTTGAAGAGGACATCAATCTGGTCCTGAACGCCGAAGTGGTCGCCAGTACCACGACCGCCCTTACCCATAGTACCAAAGCCGTGAGCATCGTCAACGAGGAGGCGGAAGCTAAAGTCCTTCTTGCACTTAACGATAACATCGAGGAAGCCGAGGTCGCCCTTCATACCGAAGACACCCTCGGTGATTACGAGGACACCACCATTCTGCTGCTCAGCAAGCTCAGTTGCGTGCTTAAGCTGAAGGCGCAACGACTCCTCATCGTTGTGAGCATATACAAAACGCTTACCGGGGTGCATACGCAAACCGTCGATGATACAAGCGTGGCACTCCTTGTCGTAAACCACAACATCGCGGGGAGTAAGCAAGCAGTCGATAATCGAAATCATACCCTGATAGCCGTAGTTGAGAAGGAAGGCATCCTCCTTGCCTACGAACTCAGCGAGCTCACGCTCAAGCTGCTCGTGGTACTTTGTCTGACCTGACATCATACGAGCACCCATAGGGTATGCCATACCGAAGTCCTTGCCGCCCTGAGCATCAGCCTCGCGTACCTCGGGGTGGTTAGCCAAGCCAAGGTAGTTGTTAAGGCTCCAGTTCAACACGGGCTTGCCACGGAAAATCATGTGGGGACCAAGCTCACCCTCCAACTTGGGGAATGCGAAATAGCCGTGTACAGCCGACATATACTGACCGATAGGGCCGCCGGCATTCTTCGATAAACGATCAAAAATATCTACCATCTTATTCTGTTTGTTTGGTTAATAACTCCAATCTTTGTAACCCCTCTTGGCTTGGGGAAGGCAAGAAGAGGTCGCTATATCAACGCAAAGGTAGATATTTTTCAAAAAAAATGTTCGCCCGCACGCGAGAATTATCATCGCAGGCGGGCGAAATAAGTAGAAATACCTATCTATCGCCAACCGTGGCAAGTCTAAAGCCAAGCGATATGCGCGATATGCCGTAGGCCATAAGTGCTATGGCAACAAAGACTACGACTGCTGCCACGCCGATAACATCGGGCACAAAAAGCACCGCGAGGGAGATGGCGATAACTACGATAGAAGAGAAGATAACCCATCCCGCATCGCGGACACCCGAAGAGCGTAGTGTGATGCCCTGCGCCAAGCTAACAAAGCCTCGATAGAGAAGCCAAATACCGAACAAAACGGGGATAATAGCCACCGAGAGCAAGAAGTTGAGCATCAGAACAATACCAATGATAATATCGCATATAGAGGCGAGGATAAGCCAGCCTCGGCGCACATAACGACTATCGAAAGTAAAGGACTCGACAAGGCTGAAAACACCAGTAAAGAGTATCACAATGCCGAGCCACATAGCCATCACAAAATAGCTTTCAATGGGGTTTACCAAGACCAAGAAACCGACCACCAACGAGGCGATGCCTACCAATACCGAGAGCCACCAATACTTCACTTGGCGAGCCTCACTTTCATAAATTTCGTTTGCCATAATTTCTAATGTTTTAGCCAATCCTTACAACTTCTGTGCAAATAATTGGTTAGCACTCGGCAGGTATCAAAAATTTTTCTTATCTTTGGCATCATAATGATGCGTTTTCTACAGCTTTCTCTTGCAATAAATATCCTCTCAAGTGATGAAAACTAATTTCTTTTTTGTATCTTTGTTCGATTGATAGAAAAAATTAAATTTAACCTAATATGAGAAAACTTATCTACTTTTTGGCCATTATGGCTACAACATTGATGGGTATTGGCGAGGCCTCTGCCCGCAAGTTGCACATTGTACCCGAGCCCGCATACATTGATATGGCATCGGAGGGCGAGTATATCGTTACGGGCAAGACCAAGATTGTAGTATGGGACGATATGTGGTCGGTTGCCGACATCTTCGCCGAGGAGATGATGGAGTATTTCGACCTTAAGAAGCCTATGGCTACGGGCAAGCGTGGCAAGGGCATCAAGATTCGCACCGACCGCTTTGTTCCGGAAGAGGGCTACGAGATGACCATCTCCGAGGAGGAGGGCGTCTTGATTATCGGTGGCACGGAGCGTGGTGTATTCTACGGTTTGCAGACTCTCAAGCAGATGATTGTCGAGACCGATGGCCACCTACCCTACTGCTTTATTGCCGATGAGCCCAACTTCAAATATCGCGGTGTGCACATGGATGTATGCCGACACTTCTTCCCCGTTGAGGATGTAAAGCGCTATATCGATATTCTTGCTGCTCACAAGGTTAATCGTCTGCATTGGCACCTTACCGACGATCAGGGCTGGCGCATCGAGATAGATGCCTATCCCGAGCTCACCGAGAAGGGCTCAATACGCAAGGAGACTCTCACAAGCCACGGCCTTAATCCCGTTTCGTGGGACGGCACACCACACGGTGGCTACTACACCAAGGAGGATATCCGCGAGGTTATCGACTACGCTGCAAAGCGCTTCATCACCATCATTCCCGAGATTGAGATGCCCGGCCACGCACAGGCTGCGTTGCACGCCCTACCTTGGCTCGGTTGCGAGGAGCAGGAGGTGGATGTTTGGACCTGCTGGGGAGTAACTCCTGAGGTTATGTGCGCCGGCAAGGAGAGCACCTACACCTTCTTGGAGAATGTCCTTATGGAGGTTATCGAGCTATTCCCCTCGGAGTTGATTCATATCGGTGGCGACGAGTGCCCCAAGGATCGCTGGAAGAAGTGCGAGCACTGCCAGGCGAAGATGAAGGAGCTCGGCCTTGAGCACGAGGAGCAGTTGCAGGGCTATCTTGTGGCACGCATCGAGAAGTTCCTCAACGCCCACGGTCGCAAGATGATTGGCTGGGACGAGATTCTCGATGGCGGCATCACACCCACAGCTACCGTGATGTCGTGGCGTGGCACCGAGGGTGGCATCTACGCTGCCAAGCGCGGTAACGATGTGGTTATGACACCTTTGAAGTTCTGCTATTTCGACTTCTACCAGACCGAGAGCCGCGAGGGCGAGGGTCTGCTTATCGGTGGCCACATACCCTTTGAGAAGGTATATGGCTGGAATCCGTACGAGGGTCTTAGCAACGATGAGCGCAAGCATATCATCGGCGTTCAGTGCAACCTATGGTCGGAATACCTGAAGAATATGGAGATGCTGGAGCGCCAGCTTCTGCCTCGTCTTGCTGCTATGTCGGAGGTGCAGTGGGCTACCGAGCGTCGTGATGAGAACACCATTCGCGAGAAGATGGAGGTTTTGCGCCGCTACTACGATAGTCGTGGCTGGAACTACGCCCCCTACTACTTCGAGGGCAGAAAGTAAGACGACACAAAGGGCTGTTCCAAACGGAGCAGTCCTTTGTTAGTTATTAGTTGTTAGATTAGGACAAGTAGGACCAATAAGACGATAAGACAATATGATACTCAACTTCGTAATGGTCTTAAGGTCTTAAGGTCCTAAGGTCTTAAAAAAGACAACAGAGACGCAGAGACGCAGAGATAACAGAGAAAGATGATAGCCGACTTCGTTGTTGTCTCTTTCGTCCCTTTCGTCTCTTTCGTCTCTTTATCCCTAAGTGTCTCCCTGCCCTCCACACTGTCTTCCCCCATATTTCACCATATTTGCCACAAAGAGATTAAATTTTTATAAATTTAATTGCTGTATCGATTTATTTAGTACCTTTGTCGCCAATTATTAAATAATTGGATATGGATTACTTAATTCTTATTGGAAGCCTTGCGCTAATTATCATCGGAGCAATGATGCTCACCGATGGCTCTGTGGCGCTTGCAGGTCGCTTCCGTGTGCCTGAGTTTGTTGTGGGTTTGACGATTGTGGCGATAGGCACATCTATGCCTGAGTTGGCAGTAAGTTTCTTTGCTGCGTTGGAGGGTAGCGCCGATATATCTATCGGCAATGTCGTAGGCTCGAATGTCTTTAATGTCTACGCCGCCCTCGGTGTCTGCGGTCTGTTTGCCCCTATGCTCTTCACCCGCTCGAATGTTCGTCGCGATATTCCGTTGTGCATCGCCATTTCGGCGCTGTTCCTTATTGTCGTGGCAACAGGTGGCAACATCAACCGCACGGAGGGTATCATACTCCTCGCATCGTATATTGCGATGCTCTACTTCACGATTCGTGCCGACAGAAAGTGCCTTATGGAGCAGTCATGCGAGGTCGATGATGCCCCCACGATGCCCATTTGGCGTATCGTGGTGTGGATTGTGGGCGGTCTGCTCGGCCTTATCTATGGCGGTCAATACTGCGTGGAGAGTGCCTCGGCCATTGCCCGCTCGCTCGGTGTCTCGGAGGCCACCATCGCCATCACGCTTATCGCAGGTGGCACATCGCTACCAGAGCTCGCTTCGAGCCTTGTATCTATCCTTCGTGGTAGCCCCTCATTGGCGTTGGGCAATATCCTCGGCTCGAATATCGCCAATATTCTGCTTATCCTCGGCGTATGCTCGACAATTACGCCTCTGCAGTTGGGCGATGTTACGATGGTGGATATCGCAATAGCTGTTTCAGCACCCGTAGCCCTGCTTATCACAGCGCTCATCATTGGTCGCAACAAGCTTACGCGCATCGAGTCGTTAGCATTCCTTGCCATCTATGCCGTTTATGTCTATTTCCTCATCTAATCAAATACCAAAATGGAGTATCTACTTCTAATTTTAGGCTTTGTACTAATTATCGTGGGTGCTACGGCGCTCACCGATGGTTCGGTAGCGTTAGCCACACGCTTCCGCGTGCCTGAGTTTATTGTGGGTCTTACAATTGTTGCTGTGGGCACATCGATGCCGGAGTTTGTCGTGAGCCTCTTTGCTTCGATTGACGGCAACGATGGTATCGCCATCGGCAATGTCGTAGGCTCAAACATCTTTAACATCTTCGCTATCCTCGGTATCTGCGCGATTTTTGCCCCCCTCACATTCTCTGAGCTAAATATTCGCCGTGATATCCCCCTCACAATTCTTGCTACCGTAGCCTTGGTCGTTGTTACACTCCTTGGTGGCGACATCACCCGTACCGAGGGTATCATTCTACTCTTGGGCTATATCGTGATGATGGCGCTCACTATCCGTGCCGACCGCAAGAACTTCGTTGTGGAGAGCACCGAGGAGAACGACAAGCGAGCCAAGATGCCCTATTGGCGCATCTTCCTTTGGATTGTGGGCGGTCTTTTGGGCCTTATCTACGGCGGTCAGATGTGCGTGGATAACGCCATTGTGGTAGCCCGCAACCTTGGCGTATCGGAGGCCGTAATAGCCATTACGCTTATCGCAGGTGGCACATCGTTGCCCGAACTTGCTTCGAGCCTTATATCTATCTGGCGTGGTAGCCCCTCGTTGGCCTTAGGTAATGTCCTCGGCTCGAATATCGCCAATATCCTGCTTATCCTCGGCACTTGCTCGACAATCACACCCCTTACGATGGGCGGCATCACGATGTTCGATGTATATGTAGCGTTGGCAGCAACCGTTGTTGTGATGCTCTCGGCACTGGTTATTGGTCGTGATAAGCTCACACGCATCGAGGGTGTTATGTTCCTTGCGATCTACGCTGCGTATGTCTATGTGCTAATCAACTAAACTATGATAGATATTTTGCAATCATACTACACCTATGCCGATGGCGTTGCTGCGGAGTCGGGCTTTCTTAGCGATATCACCACTGGTGGTGCTACGCTCCTTATGGTCATTATCGGCGTTGTGGGCTACTTTGTTCAGGCACGCCTTCAGTCGGTCTTTAAGCGCTACTCCGCGGTAGCCTTCCCAGAGGGACTGACAGGTGCTGAGCTTGCCGAGAAGATGCTCCGCGATCATGGCATTACAGATGTGAAGGTTACGCACACTCGTGGTCATCTTACCGACCACTTCAACCCCGCTACCAAGACCGTAAACCTCAGCGACAGCGTCTACTCCTCGTCGTCGATTGCCGCTGCTGCCGTTGCCTGCCACGAGTGCGGCCACGCCGTGCAACACGCCGAGGGCTATGCGCCCTTGCGCCTACGCTCGCAGTTGGTGCCTATCGTAAACTTCGCATCTACGGCAGCCACTTGGGTTATCGTGGCAGGTATCGCCATCTTGGCCTCTACGAACAACGCTACGGTATGCTGGATAGGCATCGCTATGATTGCCACCTCGGCACTCTTCTCTATCGTTACGCTCCCCGTTGAGTATAACGCCTCGGAGCGTGCCTTGGCATGGTTGCAGAATACGGGATACCTCAAGGGCAACAGCATAGATGGCGCCCGTACCTCGTTGCGCTGGGCAGCCCGCACCTATCTTGTGGCTGCGCTCAGTGCCATTGCCACATTGATATACTACATCGCACTTATTAACTCTCGTCGTCGCTAAGATGAAACTTAAAAACAGCACACTCCGCGCGTGGTTTCTCACGCTATTCGTCACGATGGGCATCATCGGCGCAGGCTTTATCCCTGCCGCCGAGATTTTTGGCATCACGCTCCAGCCTGTCGATATTCTCTCCGATATCAAAGAGCCGAGCGAGGGTGCTGTAGAGTATGAGGCCGACATCGAGCGCTTGGAGATGGAGCTTGCCGCACTTGCGGAGGTGAGCGACACCATCGCCATCGACACCCTCCCTGAGCTACCCCCTGTGCGCTATGAGTGGTTGGCGGATAAGAGGGCAAGCTATGAGCGCCGAGTGCCCACCATCGAGATGCTTAAACCCGACACCACACACCGCATCATCGCTATCGAGGACTTCGACACCCTCTCGACAACACGCTTTGAGCGCCTTGTCGAGAAGCTCGCCTCGGGAGAGGATGTGCGCATCGCCTTTATGGGCGACTCGTTTGTCGAGGGCGATATTCTCACCTCGGATTTGCGTAGCGAGCTACAACAGTCGTTCGGTGGCCGAGGCGTAGACTTTGTCCCCTGCGACATCCCCTTTGCTACGGCTCGTCGTAGCGTTAAGCGCTCGGCAAGTGGCTGGTCGTCATATAGTGTTATGAAGCCTAAGAGTGCCCCTGAGTCGTTGCGCGACCTCTTCTTCGTTTCGGGCTATATCTCTGAGGGTAAGGCTGGTGCGAAGGTTAGATGGCAATCAACCGACATCTTCCCCACTATCGACTCCTGCTCGCGTGCCCGCATCCTGCTCGTAAGTCGCGACACAAGCCGTGTGGTCGTTACGCTCAACGATACGCTAAGCCACGAGGTGGAGATAGCGGGCGATGAGCGATTGCGTGAGATATATATCGAAGCGCCCTACAAGTCGCTCTCTATGCGTGTTGCGGAGGGCAAGGTCGTATGCTATGGTGCTTCGTTGGAGGGCGATGGTGGCGTTGCGGTCGATAACTTCTCGGTGCGCAGCAACAATGGCCACGCCATCTTCGGCACAGGCGCACAGATTAACCGTCAGGCCCACGATATGCTATCCTACGACCTTGTGGTGTTGCAGTACGGCCTGAATATTATGATGCCCGGACAGCGCAACTTCTCGAAATACCGCGACCAGCTCCGCGATATGATTGCCTACACCGAGCGTTGCTTCCCCAATGCCGCAATCTTGGTTTTGGGCGTCAGCGACCGCTGGATCAAGGACGAGGAGACGGGGCGTTTCAAGCCTATCGGCTCGGTGGATGCCCTCACTCGTCATCAGCGTGCTGCGGCAGATAGCTCGCGCGTAGCCTTCTGGAACACCTCGGAGGCTATGGCCGACCTTGGCGGTATGCCCGCCTTTGTGCGCAACGGCTGGGCTGCGGGCGACTATACACACCTCAACTATGCCGGTGGTCGTCGCATCGCCGAGTCTCTGGCGCGCTCTATCCGCAAGGCTGTCTACGACTGCCTCGTTGCGCGTGAGGAGGAGCGCCAGCGCGAGGAGCAACGACGAATGGAGGAGGAGCTTATCCGCCAGATGCGCATCGACCTCAATATCGCCAACCAGCGCGAAGCCGTAACACCCATTATCAACGCAATAAAAGAGTCCCTGCCCACCGATGTTGAGTAAGCTCCGTGATATAGATTTTAGCTCATTAGCAACCAAGACTCTCGACCTCTTGGGTCTGGAGGAGGGCTGGTGGGAGCGTGTTGTAGGACTATTGACCTACAACCCCTCGGCGCCTATGACCCTCGATAGTGGCTTCTTCCTCTTCGCCTTCCTTATCTTCGGCATAGGCTATATGGCGGTGAAGCCCTTGGCACGACTACGCACACTCTATGTTGTGCTCTTCTCGCTATACTTCTACTATAAGCTCTCGGGCATCTACCTCCTATTGCTGCTCTTTGTCGCCATTAGCGACTTTATGATTGGTCGCCGTGTGGCGCATAGTCGCGAAGATGGCAAGGGCAAATGGTGGGTGGCGCTCAGCGTGGCGATAAATGTCGCTATTCTCGCCTACTTCAAGGCAACGAACTTCTTTGTCGATAGCATCAACAACATCTATGGCAACGGCACTCTCGACTGGGAGAGCGTGGTGGTGCCGGCAGGTGTTTCGTTCTTCGTATTTCAGTCTATCGCCTATGTGGTGGATATCTACCGAGGCACGATAAAGCCTCTGAAACGATTCACGGACTACCTCTTTTTGCTGTCGTTCTTTCCCAAGATGTTCCTCGGCCCACTGGTCAAGGCCAAAGATTTTATCCCACAGATTGAGGCACCTCGCTTGCCTATCTCGCGCGATGACCTCGGCCGTGCCGTAACGCTTATTGCGGGTGGTTTAGTCAAGTATGGCATCTTGGCTAAGGCGCTCGGCACACTCTTCGTCGCTCCCGCCTTTGCGGGCGAGTTGGGCGATGGCGGTATGGTGGCGCTGATGGCTATTTACGGCTTCACACTGCAGATATATTGCGACTTTTCGGGCTACTCGGATATGGCCGTTGGCGTGGCACTCTTGATGGGTTTCCGCCTCCCCGACAACTTCGATGCCCCCTACCACTCGGCAACCATCACCGAGTTTTGGCGCCGTTGGCATATCTCACTCTCTACCTGGCTTAAGGAGTATCTCTATATCTCGTTAGGTGGCAACCGCCGTGGCTCGGTGCGCACCTACCTAAACCTTATCCTGACGATGTTCCTCGGTGGTCTATGGCACGGTGTGGGGCTCACATTTATCGCTTGGGGTCTGCTTCACGGCATAGCCCTTGCTCTGCATAAGTTGTGGCTAAAGATTATCCCCAATGCCAAGGCCGTTGGTCGCGATATGAAGTGGTGGTGGCGTATTCCCGCCGTTGTATTTACATTCCATATCGTAGCCTTTGGCTGGTTGCTCTTTACCGCCAAGGATATGTCCGAGGTCGAGGGTGTGCTCTCGGCTATCGCCTACCGCTTCTCCGTTGCGGACTTTGTGCCTATGGTCGAGCGCTCGGCAGTAGCATTTGCGATTATGGCGGTGGGATATGTGATGCACTTTCTGCCGCGCAAGGTCGATAATGCTGTTATGCGAGGCATCACACGCTCAGGATTTATCGGTCAGTGGCTCATTATGCTCTTGGCCATTTGGGCGGTTATGCAGTGCGATATGCTCCTTGCGGCTAATGGTGGCGGAGGCGCCTTGCCAATGTACGCAGCTTTCTAAAGATGAGTTGTTAGTTATTAGTTGTTAGAGTTGCGCTCCGTGGAGCGCCAGCTAAAGCTGAGGGGCACAAGGGGTATGAGGGGTACAAGGGGAGATAGAGCGTAGGATTTTTTTAAGACCTTAAGACATTAGGACCTTAAGACCTTACGAGGTCGGGTATCACATATTGTCTTACTCATCTTACTGTCCTATTGTCTTATTGGTCCTAATCTAACAACTAAAAACTAATAACTAACAACTAACTCTAACAACTAATAACTAAAAACTAATATATGAATCACACTACTTGGGACTATCCACTTTTTGAGGCTCTTAACTTCGATGGTGGCGCAACACTCGACTCTCTGATGTCAGCCATATCGGGCATAGTGATGTGGATTCCCCTATACCTACTTATACTATATATGGTGTGGCGACGCTGGTCGTGGCGTGGTGTTGTGGCGCTAATATTGGCCGTAGCACTGGCTCTCGGCTTAGCCGACCTTTTGGCAGGCATCTTCAAGCACTCCGGCCCGCTAAAGAACCTCTGGCCCGACTTCCCCGCTCGCCTACGCCCAATGTTTAGCGAGGGCCTGAGCGATGTAAATATCCCCTCGACAAATCACGGTCGTTATGGCACGGTCTCGGCACACGCCGCCACAATCGTTTCGTTATCAATAATTTCGGCATACGCCATTCATCGTCGTTGGTTTAGTTGGCTCATAGCCGTGGTGGCTATTGCAATCTGCTACTCGCGCATATACCTCGCTTGCCACTTTCCGCAAGATATTCTCTTGGGCGCAGCACTTGGTGTAGTAACCGCCACACTCGGCATCCTCGTTTTTAGAGCCATTGCGGGCAAAAATAAGAGGTGGTAACATAAATTTTTGCTTTGTATCATTTTTTCCTATACGGCAAAAACATCGGAAACTTCTAAAAAATGCGCTACAGATAGCTGTGGCGCATCTTTTGTTTTCTGCAATAAAAATTGTCGAAAATTTGTCGAAAAAAGGGGTCGCAAAATTTGTTTTTAAGGGGAATAATTCTCAATTTTGTAACCTCATATTATGCCTAAAATCTCAGAGGACTGAGGCAAAAAACTACTAAAGAAATATAAGTAAATAAATATATCTATTATGACTAAAGAGACTACATCAAAGCAGCTTCAGACGGTGAAGTATGACGATGCTGTGGCAGCCTCGAAGGAGTACTTCAAGGGCGATGACCTTGCAGCACAGGTGTGGGTGAGCAAATATGCTCTCAAGGACTCGTTTGGCAACATCTACGAGACCACGCCCCACGACATGCACAACCGTATCGCTTCGGAGTTGCAGCGAATCGAGCGCAACTACCCCAACCCTCTGAGCTATGAGGAGATCTTCGACCTTCTCGACCACTTCCGCTATGTCATTCCTCAGGGTGGCCCGATGACAGGTATCGGCAACAACCTTCAGGTGGCATCATTGTCAAACTGCTTCGTTATCGGCCACAAGAACCCCGCTGACTCTTATGGCGGTATCTTCCGTATGGACGAGGAGCAGGTACAGCTGATGAAGCGTCGTGGTGGTGTAGGCCACGACCTCTCGCACATCCGCCCCACAGGTAGCCCCGTACTCAACTCGGCACTCACCTCTACGGGTATCGTGCCCTTTATGGAGCGCTACTCAAACTCGACACGCGAGGTTGCACAGGATGGTCGCCGTGGCGCATTGATGCTCTCGTTGCTTATCAAGCACCCCGATGCTGAGCGCTTTATCGATGCTAAGGTCGATACCGGCAAGGTAACAGGCGCAAATGTCTCAATCAAGATTGACGACGAGTTTATGCGTGCTGCAGCCGAGGGTCGCACCTATCGTCAGGAGTTCCCCATAGGCTCAAAAGATCCTATCGTAAAGCGGGATATCGATGCCAAGAAGCTATGGGACAAGATTATCCACAACGCTTGGAAGTCGGCAGAGCCCGGCGTATTGTTCTGGGATACAATCATTCGTGAGAGTGTGCCCGACTGCTACGCCGACGAAGGCTTCCGCACCGTATCGACAAACCCCTGTGGCGAGATTCCGTTGTGCCCCTACGACAGCTGCCGTCTCTTGGCGCTCAACCTCCTGAGCTATGTAGAGAACCCCTTTACCAAGGAGGCAAAATTCAACTTCGACCTCTTCAAGGAGCATATCGCAAAGGCTATGCACCTTATGGACGACATCATCGACCTTGAGCTTGAGAAGGTTGAACTTATCATCTCGAAGATTGAGAGCGACCCCGAGGATCAGGATGTTCGCCGTGTAGAGCTTGAGCTCTGGAAGAAGATTAAGGATATGGCACTCAAGGGCCGCCGTACAGGCTTGGGCATCACTGCCGAGGGCGATATGCTCGCAGCACTCGGCCTTCGCTACGGCTCGGAGGAGGCTATCGACTTCGCAGTAGAGGTACACAAGACCCTCGCAGTGGAGGCATACCGCGCCTCTGTTATGATGGCAAAGGATCGTGGCGCCTTTGGCGTATTCAACTTCGAGAAGGAGCAGGGCAATCCTATGGTTGGCCGTATCCTTGAGGCTGCACCCGAGCTCCGCGAGCTTATGCAGCAGTATGGTCGCCGTAACATCGCGATGCTCACAATCGCCCCCACAGGCACAACATCACTTATGTCGCAGACAACATCGGGTATCGAGCCCGTATTCCGCCCCGTATACAAGCGTCGTCGTAAGATTAACCCCTCGGACAAGGATCAGGTGGCATCTTTCATTGACGAGACCGGCGAGAAGTTTATCGAGTACTATGTATACCACCACCAGTTTGTGAAGTGGGCCGAGATTAACGGCTACGACACATCACGCCTCCAGACCATCACCGAGCAGGAGCTCGACGAGATGCTCAAGGCATCGCCCTACCACAAGGCAACAGCCAACGACATCGACTGGGTGGCAAAGGTGAAGATGCAGGGAGCTATCCAGAAGTGGGTAGACCACTCTATCTCGGTTACGGTAAACCTCCCCAATGAGGTGAGCGAGGAGCTTGTAGCAGATGTATATCGCACAGCGTGGGAGTCTGGCTGTAAGGGTGTTACGGTATATCGTGATGGCTGCCGCGATGGCGTATTGCTCGATGTTAAGTCTAAGGGCAACGCCAAGAAGAAGTGCGATGACAACCAGACAATACGCCGTCCTGAGTCTATCCCCGCCGACATCGTGCGCTTCAAGAACGGCAAGGAGGATTGGATCGCCTTTGTAGGTAAGCAGGATGACCGCCCCTACGAGATCTTTACTGGTAAGATCGAGGAGGATGCTATGTATATCCCCAAGACCATCACACATGGTTACATCCTCAAGGTATGCGAGAAAGATGGCACAAAGCGCTACGACTTCCAGTATCAGGACCGCTACGGCTATATCAACACCATCGGCGGTATCTCACGACTCTTCGACGAGGAGTTCTGGAACTACGCTAAGCTCATCTCTGGTGTATTGCGCTACGGTATGCCTATCGACAAGGTTGTACAGCTCGTAGATGGCCTCCACCTCGACTCGGAGACCATCAACACCTGGAAGAATGGTGTGGAGCGTGCCTTGAAGCAGTATATCAAGGATGGTACACGCGGCAAGGGTCGTTGTCCGCAGTGTGGCCAGGAGCAGATGGCATACCAGAACGGTTGTCTTACTTGTATGTCTTGTGGCTACTCAAAGTGCGGTTAATTTCTTGAGATAAGGGGCATCCTTCGACGCCTCAATCCAAAGAGCGAATGGGAAATACGCAAGAGTATGTCCCATCCGCTCTTTCTCTTTATCGGCGCCAAATTATGCCCCTTCTATCAAGAAATTGGCGGAGTGCTGACTGGATGCAGGTTTATTAGGGAGTTTAAGGAGTGTAGGGAATGTAGAGAGCTTAGGGATAAAGATACGAAAAGGACGAAAGAGACGAAAGAGACAACAACGAAGTCGGCTATCATCTTTCTCTGTTATCTCTGCGTATCTGTTGTCTTTTTTTAGACCGATAAGACTTTAAGACCGTAAGACCTTACGAAGTCGGGTATCACAGTTTTTTCCTATCGTCTTACTCGTCTTATCGTCTTAAAAACTCTAACAACTAATAACTAAAAACTAACAACTCTTTTTTGCAAGGGCAAAAAAAATTACCTCAAGGCTGTGCCTTGAGGTAATCAATATCTATCAGTAACAATTACTCAACGGTGAGAGCTGCGATAACGGCCTTAGCATTCTCAACATTAGCACCTGCTGTTACACTCTTCATAGCAGCAATAGCCTTGTCGAACTGCTCCATCTCGTTGTAAGCAACGCCGAGGAGGTAGTAGATGTCGCTACGACCCTCATCAGTAGTCTGTGCAGCAAGGGCAGCCTCAGAGAGCTCAACCATCTTCTGGAACTCCTTCTTAGCGTAGTAAGCCTGAAGGGTAATCTTCTGAGCAAGAGCTGCATCAGCAAGCTCGGCAGCCATAGCGATGATGCCATCGTAGTCGTTGGCCATCTGCAACTTAGCAACCTCGTTGTTGGTGTACATAGCCATCTTAGCCTGAGCCTCAGCGATAGCCTCAGCGAACTTATCGGCGTTGAGCTGCGAGATGTTTGTGCAGATAGTCATACCATCCTGATACATATCGCTCTTGAAGTAGCTCTCAGCGAGGTTCAAAGCCATACCTGTGTTGCGGGGGTCAGCCTCATAACCCTTAGAGAACACCTCGATAGCGGTAGCATAGTCGCCAGAGTTGAAGGCATCAGCACCCTGCACCTCGTATACCTGACCGATAAGTGTGCGGTTCTTGTTCATAGCAGAGATATCCTCGTAGAGCTCAGCAGCGTTAGCAGCCTCGGTGAAGGCAGCAATAGCCTCCTCATACTGCTTAGCGTTGATAGCGGCAACACCAACCTTGTTGTAGCAAGTAACGATAAACTTCTTTGAACCTGCGATAGCCTTGAGCTGGTTAGCATCGGGCTCCTCGATATCCCAGCTTGCATCAACAACCTCCTGGAACTGAGCGATAGCCTCAGTGTAGTTAGCGGCCTTGGCATTTGCAAGACCCTGCTGGAAAGTTGCAACAACATCGGTCTGAGCGAATAGAGTTGTAGCACCCATAAGTGCAACAACGGTCATAATGAGTTTTTTCATAATAAGATAGTTAGTTTTTATACTTTATATATTTATGTCCGCACTATTTAGGCTCGTTTCTAACGAAGCCAAGCGCAAATTTACTACAATTTTTAGAATATCAAACACTTTTAGCATCACTTATTTACGCAATGAACGAAAAAATTCGCTCATCAGCGCCTCGCACTCCTCCTTAAGCACTCCCGCGACAACCTCGGTCTTGGGGTGAAGTATGCTATCGGAGTAGGTCGAGTAGCCTCGTTTGGGGTCCTTAGCGCCATATACCACACGCCCAATCTGACTCCACGCCAAAGCTCCACCACACATCACACAAGGCTCAACAGTAACATATATCGTGCAGTCGTTCAGGTATTTACCGCCAAGCGCCGACATCGCCGCTGTGATAGCCTGCATCTCGGCATGCGCCGTAGCATCCATAAGCGTCTCGACAAGGTTGTGGCCTCGGCCGATAACCCTATCGCCCGCAACAACCACAGCGCCAATAGGTATCTCTCGCTTATCTAACGCTCGAAGTGCCTCGTTTAGTGCCTGACGCATAAATTTTTCATCTTGCTCACGGCTTTGCTTAATTTTTTCGCTCATAACTAATTAAGTTAGTTGAAAAATTATTACCTTTGTGGGTTACAAAGATACAAAAAAAGCTGAATACACGAAATTTAACAACAACATAGTTATGTACAGAACACATAATTGCGGTGAACTCCGCATAGAGAATGTAGGCCAGACCGTAACTCTCGCAGGCTGGGTACAGAAGGTGCGTAACCTCGGTGCGATGGCATTTATCGACCTTCGCGACCGCTACGGCATCACTCAGATTACTGTCGAGGAGCACTCGTCAGAGGCCGTTAAGGCAGCGGCAGCAGAGGTAGGTCGCGAGTTTGTTCTTCAGGTAACAGGTAAGGTTATCGAGCGCTCGTCAAAGAACTCAAAAATTGCCACCGGCGACATCGAGATTTCAGCTACCGAGCTTCGCATCTTGAACCGTGCCGTAACACCTCCCTTCACCATCGAGGAGGAGTCGGACGGTGGCGACGACTTGCGTATGAAATATCGCTATTTGGACCTTCGTCGTCCACCCCTGCAGCGCGCTATGATTTTGCGCCACCGTATGGCACAGGCGGTTCGCCAATTCCTTGATAAAGAGGGATTTTTGGAGATTGAGACACCCTACCTTATCAAGTCTACGCCTGAGGGTGCACGCGACTTTATCGTACCCTCGCGTATGAACCCTAACCAGTTCTACGCCTTGCCTCAGTCGCCCCAGACTCTGAAGCAGCTTTTGATGGTTGCGGGCTACGACCGCTACTTCCAGATTGTGCGTTGCTTCCGCGATGAGGACCTTCGTGCCGACCGCCAGCCTGAGTTTACACAGATCGACTGCGAGATGTCGTTCGTAGAGCAGGAGGATGTACTCGAAATCTTCGAGCGCTGGGCACGCTATATGTTCAAGGAGGTTATGGACATCGAGTTCTCGGAGCCCTTCCTGAGAATGCCTTGGATTGAGGCTATGGAGAAGTATGGCTCGGATAAGCCCGACTTGCGCTTCGGCATGGCATTCAGCGACATTACAGACCTTGCTCACGGCCACGACTTTGTGGTCTTCGACTCTGCAGAGTATATCGTAGGTTTCGCAGCCGAGGGTTGCGCATCGTACACCCGTAAGCAGATTGACGAGCTCACCGAGTTTGTGAAGCGTCCTCAGGTAGGTGCCAAGGGTCTTGTTTGGATTCGTATAGATGCCGAGGGCAACATCAAGTCCTCTATCGACAAGTTCTTCTCGGCAGAGGATTTGAAGGCTATCGCCGAGCGTGTTGGCGCTAAGAATGGCGATATGATATTTATCCTCTGTGGCGAGAAGTTCAAGACACTCACACAGCTCTGCACACTCCGTTTGGAGGTTGCCGAGCGCCTTGGCTTGCGCGATCCCAAGAAGTTCGCTCCCCTCTGGGTTGTAGACTTCCCGATGTTCGAGTGGGACGAGGAGACACAGCGCTTCTACGCTATGCACCACCCCTTCACCTCGCCCAAGCCCGAGGATGCCAAGTATTTCGATAGTGGCGAGCTTGGCAAGATGCGTGCTAACGCCTACGACTTCGTATGTAACGGCACTGAGATTGGCGGTGGCTCAATCCGTATTCACGATGCAGAGCTTCAGGCCAAAGTATTTAATGCTCTGGGCTTTACACCCGAGGCAGCGGAGGAGCAGTTTGGCTTCTTGATGAATGCCTTCAAGTATGGCGCACCCCCTCACGGTGGCCTCGCCTTCGGTTTCGACCGTCTCTGCTCACTGTTCGGTGGCTCGGACTCTATCCGCGACTACATCGCATTCCCCAAGAACAATGCAGGTCGCGATGTGATGCTCGATGGCCCATCACCCGTAGCACAGGCACAGCTCGACGAGCTCTATCTATCACTCGTCAAGCCAGAGTAATTTCTTGTGATAAGGGGTCTACTTCGGCCTCTCAGTCAGAAGCCCGAATGGGAAATACGCAAAGTATGTCCCATCCGGGCTTCTTCGTGTCGAGACCAAATTAGACCCCTTCTGACAAGAAATTGGCTGATTGCTGACTGGGTACAAGTTTATTAGGGAGTTTAGGGAGTTTAAGGAGTGTAGTGAGGTTAGGGATAAATGTCGGTAGCGCTCTTCACTAATTTCTCTAAATTCCCTAATTTCACTAAACTCTCTTTATTAATGCGCCCCTTTTACCCCTCCGACCCCTTTTGCCCCTTGGGCTTTAGCCCGCAGGCGAAACGCCTGCTTTCGTTTTTTTAAGACCATTAGGACTTTAAGACCTTAGGACCTTACGAGGTCGGGTATCATATTTGTCCTACCTGTCTTAATGGTCCTACTCGTCTTACTATCCTAAAAACTCTAACAACTAAAAACTAACAACTATAAAACTATCAACTAAAACTCTCTTTGAATTTTGCTCTTTTTTTCGTACCTTTACGCCGTTATTTTTTACAAAGTAAAAATGAGCTGCGAAACATACCATATTCCCGTGCTTTTGGAGGAGTGCTTGGAGCACCTCGCAATCAAGGAGAGTGGCACCTATATCGACCTTACGATGGGTGGCGGTGGCCACACCCGTGAGATTCTTGCACGCTTAGGCGAGGGTGGCAAACTCTACTCCTTGGACCAAGACCCCGATGCCCAGGCCAATGCCCCCCAAGATGAGCACTTCGAGTTTGTGGCATCGAACTTCCGCTTCGTGCGTGGCGCGATGCGTCTGCGTGGCGTGGAGCAGGTAGATGGCATCCTTGCCGACCTCGGCGTATCGTCGCACCACTTCGATGCCAAGCATCGTGGCTTCTCGTTTCGTGGCGAGGCCCCACTCGATATGCGTATGAACACACGCGCCAAGCGCACCGCTGCCGACATCGTAAACACCTACGACAAGGAGCAGTTGGCAAAGGTCTTGGCCGACTATGGCGAGTTGGACACCACTTGGAAGATTGCAAACTGCATCGAGCGTGCCCGCAACATCAAGCCCATAGAGACCACCGCCGAGCTTGTCGAGGCTGTTAAGCCCTGCACACCGCCCAAGGACGAGGCTAAGTTCCTCACCAAGCTATTTCAGGCGTTGCGCATTGAGGTAAATGGCGAGATGGAGGCCCTCAAGATGGCACTTGAGCAGAGCATCAAGCTTCTTGCGCCCGGTGGCCGTTTGGTGGTTATCTCGTACCACTCGTTGGAGGACCGCATCGTCAAGAACTTTATGCGTAGTGGCAATACCGAGGGTCTGATTGAGAAGGACTTCTTCGGTCGTGCAACAACGCCCGTGAAGGTTATCTCGAAGAAGGCTATCGTACCTTCGGCTGAGGAGGTGGAGCGCAACCCCCGCTCACGAAGTGCCAAGTTGCGTGTGGCAGAGAAGATTTAACTATGGGCAAATAAGCCCGAAACCGAAACCTAAGACCCAATGAGAGAGTTCGACGATACAGAGCGTGAATATAGCGACGACGAGGTGGCATTCGACCCCGAGGCTGTGGAGCGTGAGCGACAGGCCGAGGAGGAGGAGCGTATGCGCCGCCGTATTCGCCGCGAGATTATCCGTGTAAACCAAGGCGAGCGCGATGAGGAGTTGGAGGCCGAGCGTGAGCGGATGGCCGAGGAGGAGCGCGAGAAGCAGGAGGCCGAGGAGAGGGAAAAACGCAATCAGCGCTCGATAGTCAAGAACCTCGCTACGGGTAACTTCCTCACAAGCGAGGGTGCTCAGCAGTACTACCCCTACCTGATAGCCATCGCCGCGATGTGCTTCTTCAGCATCTTCCTCACCTTTATGTCGCTCAATGCCGACCGTGAGTGCCGCATCCTTGAGGAGCGTGCCTCGGTGTTGCGTGAGCGCTCGGTGCTTATGGAGGAGGAGCGCTACGGCATATCCTCGAAGCACGAGGTAAAGCGTATGCTTGAGGAGCGAGGCATAGAGCTTATCGACCTTAGAAACAATAGTCGTCTGATAGAGAAAAAGTGATAACCGTATGAGCCAAACGAAAAATAGCGAGAAAAAGGGCAATGCCAAGCAGGACATCCTCCACCGTGTGGGTGTGCTCTACACCCTCTTTATCCTTGCGGCACTGGGTATCACCGCCCGCCTTATATGGGTGCAGTTTGTTAGCCCCTCGGTAAAGCACAACGCCGAGGTTATGTCCGATGGCGTATACCGCACCAAGACCATATCGGCACATCGTGGCGCTATCCTCGCATCTACGGGTGAGCCTCTTGCGCTATCGAGTGTACGCTATGAGGCTACCTTTGACTTCGCTGCGGAGGGTTTCCGCGATGCCAAGCCTGAGGACTTCAAGACGAATGTAGACTCTCTGGCAAAGCTCCTTGCTCAGCACTTCTCCCCAGCGGATGCCGAGCGTGAGGGCTACGACTATATCTCGGAGCAGGAGTATCGCAACATCTTCTACACGAATATCGCAAAGGAGGAGAAGCGTGCGCCACGAGCCCTCAAAATATTCCCTCGCTCGGTAACCACCGATGAGTGGAATATGATGAAGCGACAATTCCCCATCCTCAACCAGAATATGGGCGTTGTCTACGGCAGTGAGCGTGTCGATGAGCGCATCTACCCCTCTGACGACCTTGCTCGTCAGGTTATCGGCCGTGATGGTATGCTCGTTATCAAGGGCGATACCAGCCGAGGCTCGGGTTTGGAGCTTATCTACGATGAATACCTCTCTGGCCACGATGGCTTGGCTGTTGAGCAGCGCATAGCCCATGGTTTCTGGACCAGAGTCAATGACAAGCGCAACCGTATGCCTGAAGATGGCTGCAATGTCGTTACTACCATCGATGCCGGCTTGCAGAAGATGGCCACCGAGCGTCTGCGCGATGCCCTTATCTCGGAGGAGGCATCGTTTGGCGTGGCTATGGTTATGGAGGCCGCCACCGGCAACATCCTCTGTATGGTAAACCTCTCGTCGGGTGAGGAGCGAGGCACAAACTATACCGAGCGTGTCTACAACCACGCTATGCGTACCGCCCTCTGCCCCGGCTCAACGATGAAGCTCGCCTCGGCGATGGCACTCTTGGAGATTGGTGGTATGGATATCGACTCTACGGTAGAGATTAAGGGTGCTGCGGAGACCGTAGGCAAGACCCGCGTTGTCGATTCGCACAATGTGGCACGCGAGGTGGGTAGCGACTCTGTTACGCTGCGTGATGGCTTTGCACACTCGTCGAATATCTTCTTCGCTAAGGCTGTCTACGAGCGTTTCAAAGATGACCCCAAGCGCTACACCGAGTATTTGGAGGATTTGCTCTTCAACGACTATGTCGGCCTTGGCGAGTTCAAGGAGGCACGCTCGCGCGTGCCCCACCCGGGCACTGAGGAGTGGCGTCGTCATGGCGACAATGCCACGACACTCCCACGCTTAGCATTCGGTTATATCATCGAGCTACCAACGATACACACCCTCACCTTCTACAACGGTGTGGCAAATGGTGGCCGTATGGTTGCACCACGCCTTGTAGACCGCATAGAGCGCGATGGCGAGGTGGTAAAGCGTATGCCCGTTCTGACTCTCAAGGATAAGATGTGCTCGGAGAAGACCCTCGATGCGCTATACGAGTGTTTGGCTGCGGCTGCCGTCCCAGAGCGTACTGCGTGGCGACTCAAAGACCTACCTATCAGCTTTGGCTGCAAGACAGGTACGGCGCAGATATGGAGCAACTTCAACACCGTAGCAAAGAAGGATTATCAGCAGATGCTCGATGGCATGACACCCTCGATAGACCGCTACTACCTCGGCTCTATCGTTACGATGATGCCTCAGGATAAGCCCAAGTATACCATTATGGTCTCGGTGGCCAAGCAGTCTACGCCTACCCACCCCACCTACTTTGGTATCAGCCTCACAGGCTCGGTGGCACGCGACATTATGGAGTATGTCTACGACAACGACCCCACGCTACACGCCACCTTGGAGAGTGCCGAGACACCCTACGGCGCTACGGCTATCAAGTCGGGAGAGTCGAAGGCTGTGGAGCATATCTCAAAGCGCTTGGCAAACGGCGTAGAGCTTAAGAACGATGACAGCGAGTGGAGCATCGCCACAGTAAACGAGGCGGGATGCGCTGTTGTTGAGACACGCAAGATTGAGGAGGGCGTAGTGCCCAATGTTGTGGGTATGGGCCTTTCTGACGCCCTCTACCTCTTGGAGCACGCCGGATTGAAGGTTACGCACACAGGCGCAGGCCGTGTGGTGAGCCAGAGCATCAAAAATGGAACACGAATTAACGGAAATATCAAAAACATTCATCTCTACTTGGAGAGATAAGACAGCAAATGAAACGACTTAACGAGCTACTCGCCGATGTGCGAGCATTAGATATACGAGGCAGTGTCGCAAGGGAGATTTCGGCACTCGAATACGACTCACGCAAGGTAGAGGCTGACAACTGCTTCTTTGCCGTAGTGGGCACAGCGAGCGATGGCCACAATTACATACCTATGGCCGTAGAGCGTGGCGCTAAGGCTATTGTCTGCCAGCGCCTCCCCGAGAGCCTCAGCGATGATGTCGCCTACATCGTTGTGGAGGATACTAACGAGGCGATGGCAATGATGGCAGCAGCCTACTATGACCACCCCTCCGAGGAGTTACGCTTGGTGGGTGTTACGGGCACGAATGGCAAGACCACGACAGCCACGCTACTCTACGACATGACAATGGCAATGGGCTATCGCGCAGGTCTTATCTCGACCGTTGTCTATCGCATTGGCGAGGAGCGCATCCCCTCGACACACACCACACCCGATGCCATACGCCTCAACGCCATGATGCGCCGTATGGTGGATTCGGGTTGCGACTACTGCTTTATGGAGGTGTCGTCGCACTCTATCGTACAGCACCGCATAGATGGTCTAAAGTTTACGGGAGGTCTCTTTACTAACCTTACGCACGACCACCTCGACTATCACGGCACCTACAAGGAGTATATCCGTGCCAAGAAGCTCTTCTTCGACAAGTTGCCAAAGGATAGCTGGGCCGTAACGAACATTGACGACCGCAATGGCGAGGTTATGGTGCAGAATACCGAGGCCAAGGTATATCGTCTGTCGTTGCGCTCGATGGCGGACTTCAACACACGCCTTACGGAGATGTTGCCCGATGGCATGTTGCTCAACTTGGCGGGCAACGAGCTTTGGGTACACTTCACAGGTAGGTTCAACGCCTACAACCTAACAACGGTATATGCCGCAGCAACGCTCCTTGGCTGGGATAAGATGGAGGTGCTCACAACGCTCTCGGCACTTAAGCCTGTGAGTGGTCGTTTTGAGAGTGTCGCGGCTGACGATGGCACGATGGCTATCGTGGACTATGCCCACACCCCCGATGCCTTGGAAAATGTGTTGGAGACCATCGAGGAGGTGCGCCGTGGCGACCAGCAGCTATTTGTCGTGTGTGGCTGTGGTGGCGACCGCGACAAGACAAAGCGCCCAGAGATGGCGGCTATCGCCGTGAGGTATGCCACAACGGCAATCTTCACCTCGGACAACCCACGCACCGATGATGCCGAGGCCATACTCGATGATATGGAGGCTGGCGTAGGCGAGAAGCGCAACTACCTGCGCATAACAAACCGCCGAGAGGCTATCCGCACCGCTGCGATGTTGGCAAAGGTGGGCGATATTATCCTTATTGCGGGCAAGGGCCACGAGGATTATCAGATTATCGGCACCGAGAAGCACCACTTCGACGACCGAGACGAGATACGCGAGGCTTTCGCCACAACACACAGAAAATAGAGAACTTTTAACCCCAAAAAGATAACCGCAACAATATGCTTTACTGGTTATTCCGCTACCTAAACGAAAACACCGATTTGCCCGGTATGCGTGTGGGCGAGTATATCTCGTTCCGCTCGGCAGCTGCCATCATACTCTCACTGCTTATCGCAATCTTTGCGGGTAAGCACATCATTCGTTTGCTTCGCCGCAAGCAGATTGGCGAGGATATACGCGACCTCGGCCTTGATGGTCAGCTCCAAAAGAAGGGCACACCCACGATGGGTGGCATCATCATCATCCTCTCGCTCATCATTCCCGTATTGCTCTTTGGCAACCTCAGCAATGTATATGTGCAGTTGATGATTATCTCGACACTTTGGCTCGGCTTCCTCGGCGGTCTTGACGACTACATCAAGGTCTTTCGCCACAACAAGGAGGGTCTTAAGGGCAAGTTTAAGATTGTGGGTCAGGTGGGCCTCGGCATCATCGTGGGCACCACGATGTGGCTCTCGGACGACATCGTAATCCGCGAAAAGAGCTTCGAGACCTACACCTACACCATCACCGATGACCGCACAGGCGAGGTCGTAGACAGCTACACCGACCGCCGTGTGATTAGCACAACGCCCGAAAAGAGCCTCAAGACATCTATCCCCTTCCATAAGGATACGATGCTCGACTACAAGGTATTCACCGGCAACAACGAGACACTCGCTTGGTTGCTCTATATCGTGGTGGCGATATTTGTGATTACTGCAGTGTCGAATGGCGCTAACCTTACAGATGGCATAGATGGCCTGCTCACGGGAGTATCCGTGCCGATAGTCTTGGTGCTCGGTATCTTGGCATACCTATCGGGACATATCATCTACTCGGACTACCTCAACATTATGTATATCCCCGATAGCGGTGAGCTTATCGTATTTGCCGCCGCCTTTGTAGGTGCTCTTATCGGCTTCTTGTGGTACAACTCGTTCCCGGCGCAGATTTTTATGGGCGACACCGGCTCGCTCACCATTGGCGGTATCATCGCCGTATTTGCGCTCTGTATTCGCAAGGAGTTGCTTTTGCCCCTCTTGTGTGGCGTCTTCCTTGTCGAGGCACTCTCGGTGATGGTGCAGGTGGCGTACTTCAAGTACACCAAACGCAAGTATGGCGAGGGTCGTCGCATACTCCTTATGTCGCCCATACACCATCACTATCAGAAGAAGGGCCTGTTCGAGACTAAGATTATGATGCGTTTCTTTATCATCTCGTTGATACTCGCAGCGCTCACACTCGTAACCTTGAAGATTCAGTAACGAATATAAAAACTACAAAATATGAAGCGTAAGATTGTTGTTTTAGGTGGTGGCATCTCAGGCTATGGCTCGGCCATCCTCGCCAAGAAGAAGGGCTTCGACGTATTCCTTTCGGATATGGGAAAGATTGCCCCCAAGTTCCGCGAAAGACTCGATGAGTGGAAGGTGGAGTATGAGGAGGGTCAGCACACCGAGGAGCGTATTCTCGATGCCAACGAGGTGGTTAAGTCGCCTGGTATCCCCGATACGGCGCCCATCGTGAAGAGAATCCGCGAGCGAGGTATCCCCGTAATCTCGGAGATTGAGTTTGCAGGTCGCTACAAGGGTGTGGCAAAGACCATCTGCATCACAGGCTCGAATGGCAAGACCACGACAACATCGCTTATCTACAAGATTATGCGCGATGCCGGCCGTAAGGTGTCGCTTGGTGGCAACATCGGTGAGAGCTTCGCCTACTCGGTGGCCACCGAGAAGAATTTCTGGTATGTCTTGGAGCTTAGCTCGTTCCAGCTCGATGGTATGACAAAGTTCCGCGCAGATGTGGGCGTGCTGATGAACATCACCCCCGACCACCTCGACCGCTACGACTACAAATTCGAGAACTATGCCGCATCAAAGATGCGCATCACGCAGAATCAGTCTTCGGCCGATGCCTTTATCTACTCGGCTGATGACGATATGACACGCCAGATGCTCGATAAGATGGACTCGTCGTTGCGTGCTCGTCAGCTCCCCTTTGCCATCAACACCGCCATTGCAAGTGGCGATGGTGATGCAGTATTGGAGGGCTACACCTTCACCGCCTCGGTGGGCAAGCAGAGCGTTACGATTGACACACGTAAAATGCAGATTCACGGCATGCACAACATCTACAATGCTATGGCTGCCGCCCTCGCAACACTGGCTGCAGGCGTTGAGCCTCGCGTTATCAAGCGCTCGATTTACGACTTTTCGCCCGTTGAGCACCGCCTTGAGCCCGCAGGTGAGCGCAACGGCATACGCTGGATTAACGACTCGAAAGCTACGAATGTAGACTCGGTATGGTACGCTTTGGAGAGTATGCAGCAACCTACCGTTTGGATTGCCGGTGGCACGGACAAGGGTAACGACTACACACCGTTGAAGGAGTTTGCTCGCCGTAAGGTCAAGGCACTTATCTGTATGGGCTTGGACAATGCCAAGCTCAAGCGCGACTTCGATGGCATAATCCCCGTAATCGAGGATTGCTCATCGTTAGACGAGGCTATGCGTGCTGCCGAGCGACACGCCACAGAGGGCGACACAGTACTGCTCTCGCCCGCCTGCGCAAGTTTCGACCTCTTCCGCAACTACGAGGAGCGTGGCCGACTTTTCAAGCAGTGGGTAAAGGAGAATATCTTGGATAAATAACGCTATACGACACTATGGCCGACAAAACGAGAGATAACACCAACGCTGAGGCTGCACGCACGCTGTTGGAGAAGAATCGCCGCATCTTCGAGGGCGACCGCACACTGTGGATTATCTACACGGTGCTGCTTGTCGTGTCGATTCTTGTGGTGTACTCCTCGACAGCGAAGATGGCCTATGACATATCGTCGAGGATGACCACTACCGACTCGTTGCGCCAGCAGATAATGTTTGTGGTGTTGGCAATTCCCACGATATTCATCGTGCATAAGATTGATTACAAGGTCTTTATGCGCCTAACGCCACTATTCTACTACATATTTATCGCGCTGACCATAGCCACCTACTTTGTTGGTACTACGACCAATGGTGCAGCACGATGGATTGCCATCGGCCCCATTCAGTTTCAGCCATCGGAGGGTCTTAAAATCCTCACTATCTTGATGCTTGCACGCCGTATGGAGTCGCGACAGGGCAATATCAACAAGATAAACCTACTGCCTACATCGTGGCGATTGTCCGACCCTAAGCAGCAACGCATAATCCGCGAGAATACCATACCCTTGCTTGGCCCAATTATATTGTCGTGCCTGGTTATCGTGCCGGCACACACCTCAACAGCCGTGCTTATCTTCCTCGTATCTATCGTGATGCTCTACATCGGCCGTGTGCGCCTCAAGGAGCTTGTGAAGTTCACGCTGATACTCGGCTCGGTGGGTGTTCTTGGCTTGGGCGCTATGTCGATGGTGGGTATGGGTCGTGGCGATACGGCAGGTGGCCGTCTCTCGACTTGGGCCAACGAGTGGCTTGGCGACGACACGGTGAATGCCAGCTACGAGCTGTCGGATACCCAGCGTGCGATGATTGCCATTCGCAATGGTGGCCTCTTTGGTGAGGGTGCAGGACACAGCACCTCGCGTGCCGTAGTTATCCACCCCGAGAGCGACTATGCCTACGCCTTCTTCCTCTCGGAGTATGGACTTATCATCGGCCTGATACTTATGTTACTCTATTTGTGGGTCTTCTTCCGCTCGATGGAGATATGCAAAAAGTGTAAAACAGCATTCCCCGCGTTGATGACTATGGGCCTCGGCTTGCTAATCACCTGTCAGGCGCTATTGCACATCTTCGTGCAGGTAAACATAATACCCGAAACGGGTCAAACACTCCCGCTGATATCGCGTGGTGGCACCTCGTTGCTCTTTACTACGCTCGCCTTCGGTATGATTATCAGCGTGAGCAGAACAAACCAACTTAGAGAAGAGAATGAGCGAAATAAGACTCGATAAGTACCTCTGGGCGGTGCGCATCTTCAAGACACGCTCCGATGCCGCCGATGCCATACGCCACAACCGCGTATTGGTCAACGATGCCTATGCCAAGCCCTCGCGCGAGGTAAAGGTGGGTGATCGCATAACGGTGAAGCGCGAGAGGGTAACATATAGCTACAAGGTGCTCGACTTGGTGTCGAGTCGCCAGCCAGCGAAGAATGTGCCGAACTACTGCCTCAACTGCACACCGCAGGAGGAGTTGGACAAGCTGAATGTTCCGCACGAGACAATCTTCGTATTCCGTGAGCGCGGTATGGGTCGCCCGACAAAGAAGGATAGGCGCGACATCGACTCGCTGATGGATAACCTCTTCTATGGCGAAGCACCCTTTATCGACGATGATGATGAGGATGACGAGGAGTAAAAATGGATAAAATACAAACAAAATATAATTATATGGAGTACAATTTTAAGGCCATTGAGCAAAAATGGCAACAGAAGTGGCAAGATGAGGGTACATACCGTGTAGATGTAGACCACTCACGCCCCAAGTTCTATGTGTTGGATATGTTCCCCTACCCCTCGGGTGCGGGTCTGCATGTTGGACACCCCCTCGGATATATCGCATCGGATATCTACTCGCGCTATAAGCGTCAGCGAGGCTTCAATGTCTTGCACCCTATGGGTTACGATGCCTTCGGTCTTCCTGCCGAGCAGTACGCTATCCAGACAGGTCAGCACCCTGCGGTAACTACCGATGAGAATATCGCTCGCTACCGTTCACAGCTCGATAAGATTGGTTTCTCGTTCGACTGGTCGCGCGAGGTACGCACCTCGGAGCCCGACTACTACCACTGGACACAGTGGGCATTCCTCAAGATGTTCGACCACTGGTACAACAACCTTAAGAAAAAGGCTGAGCCTATCACAGCCCTTGTCGAGCACTTCGAGGCTCACGGCTCGGAGGGTATCGATGCTGCCGAGACCTCGCACCTCAGCTTCACGGCCGAGGAGTGGCGCTCGATGGACGAGAAGGCTAAGGAGCAGACCTTGCAGAACTACCGCCTCGCTTTCCGTGCCGACACGATGGTAAACTGGTGTCCCGCGTTGGGCACTGTGTTGGCTAACGACGAGGTTAAGGAGGGCTTGTCGGTACGCGGTGGCCACCCCGTAGAGCAGAAGCGTATGAAGCAGTGGCTGTTGCGTGTTACGGCGTATGCTCAGCGTATGCTTGATGGTCTCGATAAGTTGGAGTGGAGCGAGTCGCTGAAGGAGATTCAGCGCAACTGGATTGGTCGCTCGGTAGGTGCTCAGGTATTCTTCGATATCGCAGGCTCGGAGCGTAAGTTGGAGATCTTCACCACTCGCCCCGACACTATCTATGGCGTAACATTTATGGTTATCGCGCCTGAGCACGAGTGGGTTGCGGAGCTAACGACCGAAGAGAACAAGGAGGCTGTCGAGGCCTATATCGCCGAGACGAAGCGCCGCTCGGAGCGTGAGCGTATCGCCGACACCAAGCGTGTAAGTGGCGTGAAGACAGGCTCTTATGCTATCAACCCCTTCACTGGTCGCCAGATTCCTATCTATATCTCGGACTATGTATTGGCAGGCTATGGCACAGGTGCTATTATGGCCGTTCCCGCACACGACTCTCGCGACTACGCCTTTGCTCGTCACTTCGGCCTCGATATTATCCCCGTTGTCGAGGGTGGCAACCTTGAGGTTGAGTCGTACGATGCTAAGGAGGGCAAGGTTATCAACTCGGAGCTTATCAACGGTATGGATGTCAAGGATGCTATTCACTTTATGTTCGATGAGGTGGAGCGCCGTGGCTTGGGTAAGAAGCTTATCAACTACCGCTTGCGTGATGCCATCTTCTCACGCCAGCGCTACTGGGGCGAGCCCTTCCCCATCTACTATAAAGACGATGTAGCTTACCGCCTCGCTGACGACAAGCTGCCTCTCACCCTGCCCCCTATCAAGGACTTTGGCCCTACCGCCGAGGGTGAGCCACCGTTGGCTCGTGTCGAGGGCTGGCATACCGAGGAGGGCTACCCCTATGAGCTATCGACAATGCCCGGCTTCGCTGGCTCGTCAGCATACTTCCTCCGCTATATGGATCCCCACAACACGGATGGTCTGGTTAGCAAGGAGGCCAACGAGTATTGGCGCAATGTAGACCTATATGTAGGTGGTATCGAGCACGCTACGGGCCACTTGATGTACTCACGCTTCTGGAATATGTTCCTCTACGACTTGGGCTATATCGCTGAGGAGGAGCCCTTCAAGAAGCTCGTTAATCAGGGTATGATTCAGGGTCGCTCTAACTTTGTATACCGCATCGTGGGCACCAACAAGTTCGTGTCGCTCGGCTTGAAGAAGGAGTACGACACTCAGGAGATTCATGTCGATGTAAATATCGTGAAGAACGATGTTCTCGACCTCGATGCCTTCCGCAAGTGGCGCCCCGAGTTTGCCGATGCCGAGTTTGTATTGGAGGATGGCAAATATATCTGTGGCTGGGCTATCGAGAAGATGTCGAAGTCGATGTTCAATGTTGTAAATCCCGACTACATTGTCGATGCCTATGGCGCTGACACCTTGCGTATGTACGAGATGTTCCTCGGCCCCTTGGAGCAGTCTAAGCCTTGGGATACCAACGGTATTGATGGCGTGCATAAGTTCCTACGCCGCTTCTGGTCGAAGTTCTACTCACGCGATGGCGTGAAGCTCGTAAACGACGATAAGGCTACACCCGCCGAGCTTAAGACCCTGCATAAGACCATCAAGAAGGTAAGAGAGGATATCGAGAACTTCTCGTTCAACACCTCGGTTGCAGCCTTTATGATCTGTCTTAACGAGTTGGGCGACTGCTCGAAGCGCGAGATTTTGGAGCCTCTCACCTCGCTTATCGCACCCTTTGCACCCCATGTGGCAGAGGAGTTGTGGCGCGAGGCCTTGGGCCACGACACCACCGTTTGCGATGCCGAGTACCCCGACTTCAAGGCTGAGTACCTCGTTGAGAACTCGTTTGAGTACCCCGTGATGATCAACGGCAAGCTCCGCTTCAAGCAGGAGTATGCCCTCGATATGGCTCAAGATGATATCGTTAAGCATATCGTTACTACGGATGGTGCTCAGAAGTGGTTGGAGGGCAAGCAGCCCAAGAAGATTATTGTCGTTAAGGGCAAGATTATCAATATCGTAATGTAATGAGAAACTTTCTATCAATGTCGGTCTTTGCCGGTCTTATGATCGGCATCGCCGGCCTTGTATATCTGCGTGTTGGAGGCTTGGCAGGCGCTGTGCTCTTCGCATTCGGCCTGTTGTCGGTTGTGATGTGCGGTGCACAGCTCTACACCGGCAAGGCGGGCTATCTCGCCTATCGTGAGTCGTGGCGCTTGGTGCCTATGCTCTTGGGCAATGCCGTAGGTTGCTTCTTGGCGGCTATCATCACCCACTATGTTGCAAATGAGGCTGTTATCGCCAACCTCGACACCATTCTTGCTGCCCGCACCTCGGCCTCGTGGCACGGACTTGTAGTAACGGCCTCGGGCACAGGTATGATTATGACACTCTCGGTATATGGCGCACGCCGTGGCCACTATCTACCGTTGCTGTTTGGCGTTCCCGTATTTATTATGTGCGGCCTTCCGCACTGCGTTGCCGATGCCTACTACTATGGTGTGGCAATCATCGCGGAGCGCTTCGAATGGACGATGCTCGGTGCTTGGTGGTGGTCGATTGTCGGCAACTATATTGGTTGCAACCTACCCCGCTGGTTTATGGGCGAAAAGTTTGATGCATAGCAATAATTGGACTACTCGTAATGGGTAGTCCTTTATTTTAAATATCTAACTTGCCAACAAAATAGTTTGATATATAACAAATTATCAGTATCTTTGTAGAAACCATAATCTCTACACAATATGAAGCGACTCTGTTTTATACTCTTTGCCCTATGTATGGTCTCTTGCGCCCCATATATCCAAGTTGCAACGCTCAACTCCGATACAGTACAATTAAGCGATAAGGGTGAATTTTATTATGAAAATGAGGTTGCTCGAATCGACTACTACTTCAATGTCAAGGAGAATGGGCTTTTCTCATTTAGTATTAAAAACCTTACGGCTGAGGATATTTATGTCGATATGGCAAAGTCGTACTTTATAAATAATGGTATAGCAACAGATTACTATGGTCGTAGCACGACTGTTACAGTAGGTAAAAGTTTCTCTGATAGTTACTCATTTGGCGAACATGTATCATCTACCTATACCACAAGCCAAAGCGTTTCTGAAACAAAAACCGCTGCAAGTTATGTTGGCATACCTGGTGAAAGTGCAAGGGTATTTACTGGTTTTATGATTAGTGATACACACTATACTGAAAAGGGGTTTGTAGAGTATCCATACCAAGGTTACCCTGAAGTGCGAGAGTTCAACAAAGATGAATCGCCCTTGGTTATCATAAATCGTATAACCTTAATTGTCGGTGGAGAAGAGATAGTTATAGAGAATAAGATGTATGCAACAAAATATGTAAATGCACTTGACAATGTATATGCCGGGTATCGACCATATAGTGAGAATTTAGGTAATAATCAGTTCTATATTATATATGACTATTAGTTTTTAGGGCTTAATTCAATATAGCAAGTTGCAATCAACATAAAGATACCGCTAACTCTACACCGAGTTAGCGGTATCTTTATTTCTGAGCCACGATATTTGCAGAACGGCAAAAAAGTCGTACCTTTGTTGCGTAATTCTACACCAAAAATCTAAACAACATAGCCCTTTCGGGCAAATAACACACCAATCCATCGAGGGCTGTCGAAGGCCTAATGGAGTGTCGTATGCCTATGCGCCACCCATCGCTCTTTGACATAATCGACAGCCGATGGAGTATCTATGTCTAATCATAAACAAAAGTGTGTTATGAAAACAAACTATGAATTTGTAGCGTCGATACATGGCGATCACCTATTTATCGGCATGGAGTATCTGAACTCGCTCGTCAGCGAATTCGACTGGGAGATTATGGATATTGGCGATATGGTGCACGACAAGGATTTGTGTGCGCACCTTAAGTCGGTGAAGATGGAACGCAAAGGCGACTTCCTCTGGGAGTGCTACCGCGAACACGATGCTGTGGAGGCCTACCACACCGCAGCGTGGCTGGCGCTCGGGGGCAAAGTATACAAACGAGGCGGTCAGCGAGTTATGCACCCCGCACTTGTTCGTCGCTCCGCCGAGATGGTGGAAAAGGCTATTCGGCGAGATAGCGAGATAGCCTATGCACCATAAAAAAAAGGTATAGAGAGGCGAGTTAGTGCATTATACCCGCCTCTCTACACAAGCCTTCTACTTTAGGAATATATCTACCTTGATGGGCTCCTCGCCAAGCTCTACCTTCTGAGTCTGAAGCTCACCCGCAGCGTTGTAGTAGCGCAACTCATACTCGGTATTCTTCGGCAGAAGAACCGAGAAGAAGTCGTTCATATCGCGTAGCTCACCGGCGGTAAGACCGCCACCCATCTGCTCGGTGCCACGAAAGATGTCTACACCCATAGCAACACGGTCGCCCGACTGCTCGGTCTTGCCCTGCTCCTTGTAGCCTGCGATGCGCAAGAATGTGTGAGTGCCAGCCTCCAAGTGGCGAGTATACTGCTCATAAGCGAGGTCGATATAGTGCTGTGTAACATTCTCAGCGCCTACCCACTTGGGCAACTCCTCGATAGGGCCATCCTCATCCTCGTCAGCCCATACCATAGGAAACCAGTCGTTGCCACCGGCAAAGCGTGTAGCGTAGATGGCATAGGTGCGGTCGTCAGCCTTGGCCTTCGACGCATCGGGCATAAACCATAGATGGTCGAGCTGTGAGGGGAAGTAGTACTCCGTAACGCGCCACTCGCCATCGAGCCATACCTCGGTCCAGCTGTGGTTGCCACGATTGTCGTGCCACGAGGCAGTACCCACAAAGCGGGCGGGGATACCTACTGCACGATAGGCATCAACGAGCAGAATCGAGAGACCTGTACACGATGCCATACCCTGACGCATAGACTCCGAGGGGCTCTGATTGGTCTTCTCGCGTAGGGTATTGTAGTCTACACCCGTAAGACGAGGGATATTGGCATTTACGGCACACACAGCATCGTACATCGTAGCGCAACCCTCTACCTCAGGGGCGAAGATGCCGTATAGCTCCTTGCGCCACGAGTCGCGCACCTCATCGACAACGGCGTATGGCAACACATCGCAGAGATAGACCTCTTCGGGCAACTGCTGCGCCCACGCAAATTGCTCACGGGCAATATTGGCATACTCGACATTCTCCTTGAGAAGCTCAAGGTCGATGCCGTTGCGGTCGAAGTCGGGCATATTGATAATAAGGTATGCCATATCCTTGCGCTGGCTCTTATCCATAGTCTCCAACGCCGCCTTTAGCTCCTCGCCACGCTCCGATGAGGCGATAGCGGCATCCAAGTCGGCACGCCACTCGGCGGGAACGCCCTGCTGGTAGGCCTCGGTGCAACCTACGGCCAAGAGGGCAACAAATGCAAAAAATAACTTTCTCATATTCTCCTATCTTTTAACTAGTTTCAAAATGTTGAGCACCTCCTCTTCGTCTACCGAGCGCAGTGAGAACTCATCGACAGCATCGCTACCACCCATCGAGATACGGGGGTTGCGGTACTTCATATTGCCCTCGACAGTTGTCTTGGCGCTAAAGTGCAGAGCATCAACGCCTGCCGAGGCGAGCTGCACAGCATTTGCCGATGATACGCCACTGCCCGCCATAATCTCGATACGGCCACGCGCCACCGAGACAGCCTGAGCAATCTCCATAATGCCATCTATGGCCTTGTCGTAGCTACCTGAGGTGAGGATGCGGTCGCAACCAGCCTCGATAATATCCTCAACCGCCTGCTTGTAATCCTCGGTCATATCGACAGCACGGTGGAAGGTGGTCTCCATACCCTCAGATGCCTCAACAAGGCGGCGAGTACGCTCCTTATCTACCTTGCCATCCGCCGTAAGCACACCAAAGACAACGCCCGTAGCACCAGCCTCGCGGGCACGCTCAATATCTAATAGCATAGTCTCAAACTCATCGTCAGAGTAGAGGAAGTCGCCACCACGGGGGCGAATCATAACGCTGACATCGAGACCTTCGATTGCTGCCACACGCTCGATGGTGGCATACGAAGGTGTTACGCCACCCTCGGCGGGCGAGGCGCACAATTCAACACGGTCGACACCCAAGCGGGCTGCTGTACGGCAAGCATCGACCGAATAGGCACAAAGTTCAGTTTTCATATATTGGGTTGTTCTATAAATTAGCAAATCAGGTTACGCTCTATCGGGAGCCACTGTTTAGGTTGCGGGCTATAATTGTTCGCTATCAATCAACTTGTTAAGCACAGCATATACCGTAAGACCTGCCACCGAGCGGATACCTGTCTTATGTGCGATATTCTTGCGGTGTGACATCACGGTGTGGGGCGATATGTTTAATTCGTTGGCAATCTCCTTATTTGTCAATCCGCGAGCCACCAAGACCAAAACATCACACTCACGCTCCGACAGTTCGTGGCTCTCGGTGTGGCTATGCTCGGCAACGGGCGCATCGACAACATCACGAATGCTCTGCTGAAGCTCCGAATCGGTGCTGTAGAGGCTTACAACGGCTGTGAAGCGTCTGAGGGTATCAACATCGGCTAACGAGCTCTGGATGCCCACCACAGGCGTATCACCGCCCAAACGCAGAAGCTCGATATCGCGCACTAACGATAGTGAGGCAACCACGACATCGACATCTTGAGAACGCAGACGCTGCAACTCGGCAGGCGAGGCGTAGGTGGCGATAACATCTATATCGCCTGAGGCACGCAACAGCACCCCAACACCCTCAGCAACGATTGCCGAAGGCTCGACAATGGCTACACGGTATCGTTTCATCGCTCTTCGGTTTTAAGGAACTTCTCAACAAGTGGACGCAGGAGGTGCATCTCGATACGGCTATGCACACGCAGGTCATCACGCAGGGCGTATATATCCTTGAGCATCTGGCAGCGTAGCGTAGTAGGCACCGCCTCAGGCAACGACTTAATGACCAACGATGCAAGGTCGTTGGTGCGGTCGTCAATATCGCCGTGAGGCGCTTCGAGACGGCCAATATCCATTGCAAGGTTGTTCTCCACACCCTCGACAATGGCGAATATCTTGCTCTCCTCCTCGCGGAAGTGTTCGCCAACGAACGACATATATTCGTTGTAGAAGCGACTGAAGAGGCTACGCGAGAGGTTGTCGCAGTGCGAGAGTATATCATCGAGGTGGCGTGCTACATGGGGCAACATATAGCCGATGTAGTAGCGGTGCGAGGCACGCAGATAGCCCACTAACTCAGGCAACATATCGCGCGTAAGAAGCGTAGCATCAACACGATAGGTGGGCGATATGTGCATATTGCAGAGCATAAGGAACATAGCGCAAGAGTAGCCATCACGCTCGCACATCTGAAGAATCGACATATCACCAAATGGCAGCGATATGTTAAGTCGCTGAAATACTGAGACTAACGAAGGGTCGGTCTCGATAAGCTCTAAAATCTTCATATCGGGCGACAGCAATGGTGCGCCCTGTAGTCCATATATCTTATTCATTGGCAATTAGCGTTTTACTTATATATATTTGTACCCCTCATTTGGGGGCAATCTTTATGATTACAAAGATACAAATATTTTTTGAATAATCACAATCCCCTATTTCAGGGAGTTGGGAATAGTTGATTTACCTATATTTAGCGATTGTGGGGGTGCAAAAAATGCCCCATCTTTGCACTCGGAAACAGTTACAAACACAAGGCTAACCATAAGCCATATCGAGCCTTGTGTTTTATATAGGTCGACGAGCGATCGACCAAATGTTAATAGTACAATCTTTTTAGTTTTTATTGGGTGGCTCTTAGGAGCAACTAAGCACTCGACCAAGCGGTCGGGTGCTTAGGTTTTTTAGAGTTGTTAGTTGTTAGTTGTTAGATTGGGACAAGTAAGACGATAAGACAAATGATACCCGACCTCGTACTGGTCCTAAGGTCTTAAAGTCTTACGGTCTTAAAAAATAAAATATCGCTGGGTAAATTGGGTATAATAGGTATAATGGGTACAGTGGGTAAGCCACAAAGTACCCAAAATACCCATAGTACCCAAAATACCCAAAAAACTCTCCCTGAACCCTCCCTAAGACACACCCTCCCAACCCCGCCATACAAAAAAATGCGACCCTCCTTGCGAGAGTCGCATTTGAATGTGTATTTCTACTTTTTAGTTAATGCCGATAGAGCTACCAGTAACAGTATTACCCTCTGCAGAGATAGTTACAGTTGAATCATTTGACTGCCAGCCGTTTCCATTGTGAACGAGGTATTTAATAGTCTTACCTACCAACTCAGAAGGAACAACAATACTCCAAGTGTAGTTGCCCTCAGAAGTCATCACATTTCCTGGCCAAGAGGTATCAAATGATGTGCCTGTTTCCCAAACATGGATTTTCATAGTATTACCCCACCACTGCTTAGCATTGTCTGTATCCAACTGAACCGTCAACTTAATAATTGTCTCCTCAAGGTTGATAGTAGCACCATCCTTAGTGATTGACACATTACCCTCCACAGTCTTGCTACCATTAGAGAGAGTATATGAAAGAGACTCACCAATGTAGTCACCGCTAACAGTATACTTGTTGTCTGTAACAGTTGCTTTATCTACAATCACAATGTCGCCACTCTTCAAAGTGATATAGAGAGGACTCCAGTTTGCCTTATTGTCAATTGTAATATCAACAGTAAGATCTGCATACTCCTCAACACACTCATACTTGAAGTCAAGTGTCACAGGATTGAAGTAGATATCAAACTTACCATTCTTGGCAACCTTGATATTATTACCATTATCAGATGTAAGTGTATACTCTGTATTAACTTCTGCTATAAAAGCTGAAGAACCACCGTAGCTTTCATTCCAAGTATTACCTTTGACAAACTTAAATTCGTCTGTTTTATAAAGCTCAATGTTTGTTGCTACAATCCATCCATCGTTAGACTCATACATAGCCACAGGATTAGCAACATCCCAACCCTGGAATGAGCCAACAACACCTATATCAGATTTTACAGGCTCAGTCAGTGTGCCAAGGTTATAAATCTTACCAGCTCTAATTTTAAGAACCTTCTCCTTGCAAATATGTCCATTAGTAGAATACGACAATGTAGCAGGAACACCATTCTCATACTCAATTTCATCATACTCGGGAACAAGGAACGAAACCAATATATCACCGCTATCACTTGTGCTGAAAGTGTTAGAAGTAGTATTATTAGTATCTACTACAAAAGGAGCGCAATTGAAATTTTCGGGGTAAGTAAGAGTAATATCTGCACCGTTATAACAATTATTTGTAAAGCGCAAGAAAGAGTTCTTGGGGTTAAGAACAATAGGCTCTTCAGAATTAGGATTGAAAGAGTCCACTTGCTCACATATTACAAGACCTTTTTCGCGGTTATATGAAACAGGAATCTCGTTTACCAACTTGATGGTTACAGACTTGCCTACCAAGATGCTTGCTTCAGGATTCTCGCAAGTAAACTTGTTAAGTTCTGTTGTAGAATAGACAAAGTCAAAGCTGTTGTTCTCAGCGTCTGTTACACGGAGAGTGTCATTACTCTCCCAAGTAGTATTCCAGATCTTATCTCCATCTTCATCATTGATAGAGGCGCGAGTCATAGCGATCTCGGCATAGAATGACAAGCCCTCAGATTTGGGGGTGTCGATTGTTACATTCTGCTCGCAAGCTGTTACACCCAACATAACCAGTGCAACAAGCATCAAACTAAAAAACTTCTTCATCTTTTTGCTCATCTTTTTCGGTTAAACATCGGGTTACCACTCCACATCCTCCTCCTCATAGAGAGGACCATTGAATCCATACTCGTTAAGGCTTGCCTGGAAGCCACCCTCAACGGCTACCTCAACGGCTACCACCTCAGGAGCCTCGTAGGTCATTTTTGTTGTTTTCATCTTTTGTTAGGTTAATGAGTTAATTATATTTTTAAGTTTCTTTTTTATCTAAGATAAAACAAGTCTCACAAAGTTATAATTTTTTAGCCGTACAGGGGTTATCCAAGACCTATGATTTATGACGAATTAACCATATTTCAATGACGAATGGGGCAAAATCGCCCTCGAAATGAATACAAAAGTAAGATAATAAGAGGGCATTAGTTATTAGTTGTTAGATTAGGACAAGTAAGACGATAGGACAATTAAGACAATAAGACAAATGATACCCAACCTCGTAAGGTCTTACGGTCTTAAAGTCCTAAGGTCTTAAAAAATATCTGCGCTCCTCTGGAGCGCAACTCTAACAACTAATAACTAACAACTAAAAAGGATATGACTAAAAAGCAAATTAGTCATATCCTTTAAGAGGTTGAATAAAAAGATGTAGTTTTAGGCTTGCGAAGCCCGAAAAACCGCAGTTTACTTAGGCGTAAATGAGGATTTTGAGGGCGAGCGTAACGACAAAATACACTTTTTATTCAGCCTCTTTTAGCTATTTTTACAGAAAATTACTCTGCGGGGGTGAGTACCTCGAACTCCGAGACCTCAACTGTAGACTCTGTTGCAGCGGGCTCAACGGCGATAGTTGCCTCAGATGCCTCTGCCACCTCCTCAACGGCCTCAACAACAGGCTCGCTCTTATCACCCTCCAATGCGGGCTTCACGATACCGAACATCAACCACGCTACAAGGCAGGTAACGCAGATATTGAAGGTCTGGGCGCCAAGGAAGGCGTAGAGAGCGTTACGATTCTCCTTAGAGATAATATCCTTGAGGCGCGTATCCATACCGATACATACGAACGCAAGCGAGAAGAAGAATGTAGAGAATGTCTTAGCAAGGGTTGTCTCCGCGAGCTTCGACTCTGCCGAGTCGGGGAATACGCCATAGGCCTGCAAGAGGCTGAAAACGGCCGAAGCAACAACGAAGCCAAGGATAAACTTGGGGAACTTCTCCCATACGATGCCGAGCGAAGGAGCGCCGGTCTTACCTTCGCCACGAGCCGAGAGGTAGAGGGCGATGAAGAATGCTACAACGCCGATAAGCACATTCTGCGTAGCCTTAACGATAACGGCAGTGGTGTTGGCCAAGTCGCCAGCCATCTCCGAAGATGCTACAACACCCGATGTGGTGTCGATAGTACCACCAATCCACGCACCCATAATCTCCTGCTGCACGATAGGATCCTCGGTAAAGAGGGGCACAATCATCTTTGCCAACCAGGGCATAAGGTAGATCATAGGAACTACGATGATAAGCACCAACGAGATGATGTACGAAAGCTGCTTCTTGTCTGTACCTGCAACACCAGCGGCTGTGATACAAGCCGAAACACCGCAGATAGAACAACCACTCGCCAAGGTCATAGCCGTAGCACGCTCTACCTTGAACTTACGGGCGAGCAAGTAGGCGAAGAACCACACGATACCCACAACGATAACGGCCTGAATAAGACCCGCAGCACCCGACTTCATAACATCGCGGAAAAGCACTGTTGCACCGAGGCATACAACACCAATCTTGATGAAGAACTCACCCTGAATAGCGGGTTTGAGCCACTCAGGAATGTGGAAAAGGTTGCGAATGATAAGACCAAAGATCACCGAGAAGAATACAGCCTCGAAGCCGTAGAACTTAACAGCGGGAATCTTGGCAATCCACTGCGCCAACACCGCGATAGCGAAGATAACGATGAACGAGGGGATAAGACCCTTCATCGGGCGCTTGAGGATAAGGTTACCCAAGTAGAGAACTACAAGGGCGATAACGAAGAATACGCCGATATTTGCCCACGCCTCAAGAGTGTCGAGGTGGCTGGGCACCTTAGGACCGTTGTTGGGGAGGTAGGTCGCAAGGCCAGCGAGAATGAGTAATGGAATACTAAGAAATGTTACAATCCAATCTTCGGTAAGATACTTTTTCATATTTCCTTTTTAATTAGGGTTTCGTTAGAAGATAGCCGACACCATAAGGTTAAGGCCGTGGAAGTTATCCGCCTTGTGAGCATCGAACATTGTATAGGTGTAGTTGAGCTGAAGGCGCAAATACTTGATAGGCTTATATACAGCACCTACGGTAACGCGGTCCTGACTCTCAACACCCTCGATATCGGTATTGAGGAACTCATAGCGAGCAACAACCGACCAAGGGCGCTCGAAGTGGTAGCCAGCGAGGGCGTAGAAGGCATCAGCCTTGCCTGTGCCGAACTTTGCCGAAGCGTACTCAGCACGAGCAATCCAGTGGCGAACATCGTAGATAGCACCTACGGCCCAACGGGGGCTCTTCATATAGTCGCTACCATCGAACTTGGTCTCGCCATACATATAAGAACCTGATACTGAGAAGCCCTTGAAAGGCTTGATGATGATACGGCCGATGATATCCTTAGACTTATTGTGGTCCTTGCCGTTGATGCCTGAGCCATTGAAAACACCCAAGTTGTAGTTGATGATGCTATAGCCATCTTTGTGGATAAAGCCACCAAAAATCTGTGTACCGAGATCACGGCCTGTTGCTGAGATGCCATCGAGGGTCTTATCGTTACGCACCAAGAGAGAGGTGAGGTAAGAGTACTCGATAAACTCAAACTTGGTAGGGCCATAGAGCTCGTTCTCCAACGAGAAGGGCAACTTAAACTGGCCGAGCTGAACGCCGAGCTCCTTGAAGGGCTTGTAGCGCATATAGAGGTCGCAAATCTTGGGTGTACCTGCCATATCTACCTGAAGACGATAGTCGAGCTTCGCCTCGGCAACATTACCTGAAAGGCTTACACGCGCACGACGAATATAGAAAGTGGTCTTATCGTTATCCGCCCACGATACGCCAGCCTGAAGATAACCAGAAAGGTTGAGATACTTATCGGCAAAAGATTTTACTTTGCTCTTAGTTTCAAGCTGTGCAACGCGCTCCTCGAGCGATGCGTTGTTCTCTACTGACTGCGCCTGTGCTGTAAGGCCAAAGCCAACAAAGGCAAGCGCCAAAAGAAGATTCTTAAGTTTCATATACACACTTTTGTTATTAGAATTTCGGCACAAATGTATGCTTTTTTTCCAAGACGAAAGGTAGTACAAATACCTAAATTCCCCATTTCGAGCTATTCACAACATTATGTTGTGGTCAAAACGGAGAATAATTTAGCAATAAAGGAAATTGGTTAAAAGTCAATCGATAGCTGAGGGTCAGAAAATAGGTTGATTATGCGACAGCCCAGCTTATGCGCCCGGCGAATAGTGTAGTCGGTGCCTCCCCTACTGCCATCGTACCACGCCACCACGACATCGGCACCCTCGACGAGCATATCGTTACGGCGGTGGAAGATTGCACGATCGTATGCCATATCGGCATAAAGCACCACATCGGCAGAGGCTATAACGCTGTCGTAGAGCATCTTATCGCGCACACCGAAACGCAAGGCAAAGGCCGGAAATGGCACTATCGCCTCAATCACGACATCTTCGTACCTCTCGCTGAGAGCCACAACAGCAGCCCCCGCAGCGAGGTCGAAGCCCTCGGCCATACCGACACGAAAGGTGCGCACACCCTCATCGTAGAGCGCCTCGACAGCCTCACGCAACGCCTCATCGGCCTCACCCTGATAGGTGCGGTGGCCAGTGAAGGTGGCTATTGATATATCGGCATGGAAAGTCATAGCGCAAAGGTAAGAAAATTTTTAGAAGCTACGCTCTTTTGGCGTAAGGTTTGCTCTCTAAGGTGTGAACCTTTAATTTTTACAATTATGAAAAACTCATGTATCTGTTTGATGTCGGCACTCGGAGGTGCTATCATCGGTGCTGCCGTGGCGATGCTCACCACGCCACAGTCGGGCAAGGAGCTTCGTGGCAAGATTCGTGACTCGTTTAACGAGGCTACGGAGCGTGTTCGCGAGGGGTTGGAGGAGATGCGACCCTGCCACTGCAACGACGAGCATAAGTAGCACACCTTCAAGGCGGAAGCTATGTCGTTCGTGGCATTTATCCTCGCCCTACTCTTAGGGCTAACGCTACTCAGCGGCGCCATTGTGGTGTCGCTGGGCACGCTTATGGATAGTTGGGTTGGAGCCTTTGCGGTGGTTGGCATCGTCTACCTGCTGGTGGCCATAGCAATCTACATATTCGGTGTACGGCGCACAATGCAACGCTGGCAACATCGTATGGGCATAATCTACGAGGTGAGCGCCACGATAGACAGCATCTACCGCGAGGCAAGGGTATTTATTAAAAAGATTGTGGGAGGCCTCTGACCTCCCACCGTTTTATTCCGACAGATGTTCAAGAAGTATCTTTATTCCTATGAAAATCAAGACGATACCGCCTAAAATTCCCGTCTTTTTACCCAACTTAGAGCCTACGCTACGACCAAGGTAGATGCCCGCAAACGAGAAGAGAAAAGTAACCACACCGATGCTTAGCGCCGCAGCGACAATATCGACACCGATAAATGCCATTGAGACACCTACGGCCAAGGCATCAATGCTTGTGGCAACAGCCATAAGAAACATCTTGCGCGGGCCAAAATCCTCATCGCCACTCTCCTCATCACCCCAGACGGCCTCACGAATCATATTTAGGCCGATAAACGACAGCAGAGCAAAGGCAATCCAGTGGTCGATGCTTACGACAATAGCCGAAAAGCTACTTGCAAGGAGATAGCCCACGACTGGCATAAGTGCCTGAAAGCCACCAAACCACACACCTGCGAGCAGAGCGTGGCGAGGGCGCACCTCCGGAACAGCAAGACCCTTAGCCACAGATACGGCAAAGGCATCCATCGAGAGGCCCACGGCAATCAGTAAAAGCGAGAGAAATCCCATTTTTCCTACCTGTTATAGTCATCAAGAGCGGGTGTCGAAGCGCCCTTCTCATCGAAGAGCTTGCCCCACTGCGGTGAGGTGGCCTCCCAGATAAATGTGCCGAGACCAAGGCCATCGGGCAACGCCTCGACAATGCGGTCGATATCGAGGAAGTAGTCGCGATACTCGACAACATAGATGGGCTTGCCAATCTCCTTTGCCATACTCTTAAGGTTACGCTCCAAATCCTCCAAAGTGCCGTGCCACTCAGGGTAGTACGACTGACCAATGACATCATAATCAACGCCATACTCGGCCATAGCATCGAAGAAACGCTGTGTCTCCTCGACCATACCGCCAAGCGCAACATGGAGCATCACATCGGCCTTGGGGGCATAATCACGAACGGCACGAACACCCTCGCGCAACAGGCCACAAAGACCCTCAAACGAGTGGCGCACAGAGCCATAGGGCCACAACATACCGTTGCTCACCTCGTTGCCCACCTGCACCATATCGGGGGCTGTACCCTGCTTCTCCAAGGCTATCAACACATCGCGTGTATGCTCATATACTGCATTGCACACCTCCTCGTACGAAAAGGTCTGCCAGGCCTGAGGCAAAATCTGCTTCTGGGGGTCGGCCCAGTTATCCGAGTAGTGGAAATCGAGCAAGAAGTACATACCAGCATCCTTGATTCGGCGAGCCATCTGCAAGGTGTGCTCCAAGTCGCAATAGCCATCACGCTGCGAGTAGCCAAGCTCCGAACGGGGATTTACAAAGAGGCGCAAACGGATATAGTTAAAGCCATTATCACGCAAAATCTCAAGGGCATCACCCTCGACGCCACCGTCAGAGAACTTTGTGCCGTGATCCTCCTGCGACTGCAACCACGAAATATCGGCACCCACGGCATAGGGGCGCTCAATGGTGGTCTGAGCCATAACTAAAGAGAGCGAGAGTAGCGCCACGGCAAGAGCCAAAATCTTCCTCATAATCTCAATATATTAAGTTACTGATTAGCAAACTTTTTGAGTGTTGCAATCTCCTCTGCCCAGCGTGCCTCGTCGGGGGTCTCCAAAATCAAGGGAATACCCGCAAAGCGGTCGTCCGAGGCGATATAGCGGAAGCACTCCCAGCCAATCTCGCCATCACCCAACGGCGCGTGGCGGTCGATATGGCTACCCAAGGGGCGCATAGCATCGTTAAGGTGCATACCGCGAAGATAGTTAAAGCCGATGATGCGGTCGAACTCCTCAAAGGTCTTATCGCAAGCCTCCTTGGTGCGTAGGTCGTAGCCCGCAGCAAAGGCGTGGCAGGTGTCGATGCAGACGCCAACTCGGCTCTTATCGTCCACACGCTCAATAATATATGCCAACTGCTCGAAGGCAAAGCCGAGGTTTGAACCCTGACCCGCCGTATTCTCCAAAACGGCCGTTACGCCTGACGAGCGCTGTAACGCCATATTTATCGACTCGGCAATACGGTCGAGCGACTGCAACGAGGTGATGCGCTTAAGGTGGCTACCGGGGTGGAAGTTGAGTCTATCGAGGCCGAGGCGCTCGCAACGCTCCATCTCCTCAAAGAACGAATCACGCGACTTCTGCAAACCATCAGCATCGGGGTGTCCGAGGTTGATAAGGTAGCTGTCGTGGGGCAAAATCTGCGAGGGGCTGAAACCACCCTCCTCACACGCTGCTTTGAATATCTCTATCTGCTTGGCAGTGAGCGCAGGAGCCGACCACTGTCGCTGATTTTTGGTAAAGAGGGCAAAGGCCGTAGCGCCAATAGCCATAGCATTTTTTGCAGCGTTCTCCACGCCACCCGATGCACTTGTATGAGCACCGAAATATTTTATATTGTTCATAATCGTAAAATCGTAATTATAAGTTGTTGCAATTCTTTGAGGCAAAGATAAGAAAAATTGAGAAAAGATTTATATCTTTGCAATTGTATTTACATATCCTACGATAAGATTAAATTATAAAAGGAACATCCATTACATTATGAAGAAATTTTACCTAACACTAATTTTTGCTGCCTTTGCTTCGACCTACGCAATGGCACAGGTATCGATTGACGAGGTGGCAACAACCACTGAGAAGAGCTTCGACAACGAGATGAAGACCGAGGCTGTCGCTGCCGACTATGTATCGGAGGCTGAGGAGCGTGCTAAGCGTGCTGCAATCCGCAAGGAGCGCAACACCGTAGACTTTACGGCCAACCTTCACGGCTCACTCACCGCATTTAGTGAATCGTGGCAAGCGGCAGGCGACAACACCATCACCATCTTGGCAAATGTCAACTTCAAGCACATCTACAAAAAGAATAAGTTTACCTTGACCAATACCGCTGCTGCCAAGTTTGGCTACAACAATATGCGTATGGAGCTTAACGGCGCACAGAGGGGCGTATGGTTCAAGAATGTCGATGAGATTGCTATCTCGACAGCTCCCCAGTGGGATATGGTACGCAACTGGACATACGGTGCTAACATTCAGTTCCGTACTCAGTTTGCGCGTGGCTATGCAGCGCGTGGCGACCAGCAGAACTCAGTAGCCCCCGTGTCAAACTTTATGACACCCGGTTATCTTGACGCCTCTGTCGGTTTTACCTATGTACTCCCATCGGAGAAGTTCCCCCTCAAGGTTAACCTCGCGCCCTTGGCGATGAGCGCTACCTTCCGCCACGACCTCTCGACAACAAAGGACTATGGCGTGGTAACAGGTCGCTCGAAGTATGAGGGTGGTCTCTCGGTGAAGCTCGACTTCGACAAGACTTGGGGTAAGAATGGCTGGTTGCGCTACCGCACCACAGCATACTCGTTCTACGGTTGGATTACCGACCTTGCATCAGCTGCCAACTTCAAGCCTACGGAGGAGACACCCAAGTATGAGCACATCGTCCCCACAGTGCGTTGGGAGAACACCATCGACATCAAGGCTACAAAGTATATCTCGACACAGATTTATGTTCAGCTCTACTACAACAAGGCTGAAATCAACAAGTTGCAGGTACAATCTATGCTCTCGGTAGGTCTTACCTACACCTTCTACAACAAGTAGTCTTAGGCACAAAAAGTGCATAACGCATCGAAGAGCAAGGAGAAGTGATGGAGAGAAGAAGGTGGACAACGATAGCAGTCATTGCCGTTATGAGTGCGGTACTCTTTGTGGGTATCGCCATAGGTCGTAGTGGCGAGCAGCGCCGTACAGAGACGCTGCTGCATCGCCTCAGCGAGGAGATGTTGCGTAGCAACAACCTCGGCGGACTTATGATGCAGGACAAGATGATGCAGACGGTGAATGCCGTGCGCAACTACTATGTAGACCCCATCGACCTCGACGCCATCTACGAGAAGGCTATCCCCTCGCTCCTCTCGGAGCTTGACCCCCACTCGGAATATATCCCTGCCCGCCTCTTCAACGAGGTAAACGAGTCGTTGGAGGGCGAATTTGACGGCATCGGCATCGTCTTTAACGCTATGACCGACACCATCACGGTGCTAAATGTCGTGCCTCAGGGACCTTCGTTCAAGGCGGGTGTGCGCTCTGGCGACCGCATATTGCGCATCGACGATAGAGATGTCGCAGGTCAGGGCATAGCGCAGGACTCGCTTGTTAAGCTTATGCGTGGCAAGCGTGGCACAAAGGTAAAGCTTGCGATTGAGCGTCAGACACTTGACGAGCTTGTCGAGGTGGAGGTTGTGCGTGATGCCATCGAGCTACACAGTATCGAGACCGCCTTTATGCTCGACAAGGAGGCTGGCATCGGCTATGTGCGCCTCTCGCAGTTTGCCCGCACCTCGTATGACGAGTTGCGCGAGGCACTTCGTAAGTTGCGCTCTGAGGGCCTGCAAAAGCTCATCATCGACCTTCGTGGCAATACGGGTGGCTTCCTCGACCAGGCGATACTTATCGCCAACGAATTCCTCCCCGCCGAGAAGCTCATTGTCTACACCGAGGACCGACACGGCAACAAGCAGAAGGAGTATAGTCGTGGCAATGGCACATCTACCGACCTTGGCTTGGCAATCCTCGTTGATGAGTCGAGTGCCTCATCGAGCGAGATTTTGGCTGGCGCTATTCAGGATAACGACCGAGGCTTGGTGCTTGGTCGCCGCACCTTTGGCAAGGGCTTGGTACAGACACAGATACCCTTTGCCGATGGCTCTGCCGTGCGCCTCACCGTTGCACGCTACTACACGCCCACAGGCCGTTCAATACAGAAACCCTACACCGCAGGAGACGAGATGGCCTACCATATGGAGATTTTCGACCGCTATATGCACAACGAGTTCTTCTCGGCCGACTCTATACACTTCGACGAGAGTTTGAAGTTCACCACGCCGGGTGGTCGCACGGTATATGGTGGCGGAGGCATTATGCCCGACATCTTTATCCCTATGGATACGGTCGGCATCACACGCTATTATACTAAGGTATGGGATAGCAACACCCTCTACCGCTACACCCTGCGCTATGCCGATAGACACCGCGAGGCTCTCGACAAGGTTACAACTCTTGAGGAGTTGGATAGTCTGCTCTCGGCAGATGACCTTCTTTCGGACTTTGTGCGCTATGCCGAACAGCAGGGCATCGCAACAAATCGCCACGAACTCTATATTTCACGAGATATTATCCTTGCACAGTTGCGTGCCTACATCGGTCGCAACGCCTTGGGTGATGACTCTGGCTTCTACTACAACATCTACCCTGTGGACAAGGTTATGCGCCGTGCGGTAGAGGAGTTAAAACTGCAAAACAATGATTAAGAGAATTATAGGCACACTTTTTACGCTTGCAACCCTCGCTGTTGTGGTCTTTGCTGTGCTCAACTACCACAACTACAAATCTATGCTCTTTGAGCGCGACCTCTATGAGATGCTCTTTGTGCGCAATACGGCAGACGAGCCAGCGAAAGAGTCCATAGAGGTAATAGAAGAGGCCGTAGAGGAAGATATTGTAAATGAGACTATTACCGAACAAGAGGAGCAAGAGGAGGAGATCGCAGAGAGCACATTATAGTCTACGCTTATAGGACTATAAAAAAATATAATAGCCATAAACCCAATATTCACGGCAACTTTTATATGTCGTGAATATTTTTTTTATATTTTTGCGCAGTAGAAAAGTGGTTATTCTTTTCTGCACAATAATTGCAAACTGAAGAGTAGGCGGGCCACAAAAGAGTGTTAAGCCCACCTATTAAACCTTAAAACAAAAGAGAAAATGAGACGAATTACAATGTTATTTGCGGCAATGTTGTTTGGCATTATGGCGACTACGGCCGCTTGTGTATCAGACCACGACCGCTTGGTAGATTTTGATAAGTTACCTGCCAAGGCGAAGAGCTTTATCAAGCAAAACTTTGCTGACGAGAAGATTGCACACATCCTCTACGATAGCGAGCTTACTGACCGCGACTACAAGGTACGCTTCGAGAACGGCACCGAGGTCGAGTTCGACAACGACGGCAAGTGGACAAAGGTGGATTGCCAGCGTAGTGCTGTCCCTGCTGCCATTGTCCCCACCGAGATTGCATCGTATGTCAAGCGCAACTTTGCCGATAAGCAGATTGTAGAGATTTCGTGCGACTGGAACGAGTGGGAGGTGCAGCTCTCAAATGGTCTTGAGTTGCAGTTCAACAGCAAGTTCAAGCTCCGCGAGATTGACGACTAAGTCGATATACCCTTATATATTATAGTGTCCAACCTTAAAATGAGAATTAGAATAATGAAAAAAGTTTTGTTTGCCATAATTGGCATAGCGACCCTTGCGTTTGTGGGTTGCGATGATGACTACACCCCCTCAACATCTCTTAACCAGGCATTCCAAGAGCGCTACCCTAACGCTACACATGTAGAGTGGGAGCGTGAGCGTGGCCACCGTGTTGCAGAGTTCTACTTCAATGGCCAGGAGTGTGAGGCGTGGTATACAGCCAGCGGTAAGTGGGTGATGACCCTCTTCGATATCAAGTATTCGGATTTGCCCGCTGCCGTAAAGACAGCCTTCGAGACGGAGTTTGGCGTAGAGGCGCCTGTTGACGATGTAGAGCGTTTGGAGCGCAACACTGGCGAGATTATCTACATCATTGATACCGAGCAGGTTGTAAATGGCTTCCTAACTGACATCTACCTCGACTATGCCGAGGATGGCACGCTCCTTCGCAACGAGGTAGAGCGTGAGTGGGGCGAGCATATCTACTACTACCTATAGGCGTAGTAGGCGACGAGCAAGCGCTACGGAGTCGGTGCCAAACTCTTCGGCAAGCGTAGTGAAAGAGCCATCGCCCCTATCGTAGAAGTGGCGAGCGGTAACTAACCAAGCGCTATCCGTAAGGCGCAAACGCTCACGATGCTCCTCCGCTGCCCGATTATTAGTTATGAGTGCCTCGGCACGGCTGGCGCTATCCCTCAACATATAGGCCTCACGGCGCTCCACGGCAAGGGTGTTATACTCCTTGTCGAGCGCAGCAAAGGCCTCACGATAGCGACCGCCCTCCGCCTCTGGCGACTCAAAATGTGATGCCACCGACCCCTCGGTGGCATCACTATTTCCCATACAGCCCACCGCCACAAGGGCAAGAGCTACTAAAATGCTACTTCGCAACATCTATTCTATTTTACTCGCCAATAACCATCTCTAAGGTGAAGAATCTTCTTTACCTCATTGGTATCGTAATCCCTTTCCGTCTCGTCATAATCCCATATTAACCAATCATCACCAAGTGCCACAATGGTAAATACCCAAGTTTCGCCATAATGATCAACAATGGTCATCTTATTACTCTTAGGACTGTAACTCCAACTCTGATGGTAGGTTACATAAGTGTCTTTATCATGATCTGTAAAAGGTTCACCAGGCCATAATTCTTCATGCGTTATTGTACCATCCTCATGGAATATATATGAGCCATCAAATCTCGGTGGCATTGGGAACCAATAAACCTTGCCGGGCATAGCATGTATACGGCAAACCTCGGTATAGTAGTAATCATATTCCAAGCGTACACTTCCTCGCCATTCTCCAATAATACGCTTTTTGACTGAGCGTGTATCAAGCTCTCCTGCCTGAGCCACCAACCTATCTACCTTTACATCAGCGCCTCTATACTCAAGGACTTCGTAGTCTATCATCTTGAAGAGCGCCCTAAAATTCTCACCTTCTGACTGCCATTCAACGACAAAGCTATTATCGATGTAGGCCAAAAAGTTAGCCTCAAAAGTCTCAACTACACTACCATCCTCCGATTTCCAATCTACAAAGAGCTTTGACACGCGAGGATAGAACTCCAAGTCACCAACTTGCTCAACCACAACATCGCCACCCTCGGTAAGTGCGTAGCGCGAAACCTTATCTTTAGTGATGCAAACCACAGGCTCAAACTCCTCCAACCAAGGTTTACCACCAATATCTGACAATAGCTCCACAACCTCGCTATAGTCCTCATTATACTTTAACAATGCATCGAGATACCAATATTTATCCCAACTAATTGCATCGGCATCGTATTCTGCACCCGCAGCTACAATATTCGACATCTCGTTACCAACCTGATCTAATGGTCTTGGTTGTGGCTCCTCGACAATCTGAATTTCCTGTTCACATGAGCCACATATAAAGGACAGCGCAATTAGCAAATAGATAAATCTTTTCATATAAAATAATATTAGATGCTTATGAATATACTTTTAAAAAAGGACAAAGAGATGTTTATAATTCATACATTAATTTGCACTCGTTTGCAAGATAAATAAATTTTTTCGATTTTCAAAGATATTTCACTACTTTTTATATAAAATTACAAGCACAGCATAGAGATATACTAAATGCTTTCTTTAGCAAATAAAAAAGTGAGCACCAAAAAAGGCGCTCACTTACATAAATAGTAGCTATGATTGCTACTCCTCTACATTCTCGATATCGGCAACCGCACTATCCTCCTGAGGATTCATCAGTGCAATAATATCCTCGCCGTGCTGCAACTGCCAAGCTAAGACGATGATATTTGCCTCCTTTGCAACAGCCTCAATCTGCTCGGCCTTAGCCTCGATAGCCTTCTCCAACTCGCCAAGCTCGTTGAGCATAGCCTCAGGGTAGCCAGCCTCGACAATATCCATTGCCAACTGCTCCTTGCGGGCCTCAATCTCCGAAGCCTCGTCAGCCAAAGCCAAAGACTCGGCTAACTTAGCCTCAATCTTTGCCCACTCCTCCTCGGCTGTGCCAAGCGCCATACTCCAAGCACGCTCAAGGTCATCGAGGGTGCTTCTAAGGAGTCTCTGCTGACCCTTGAGCCACTCCTCAGCCTCACGGTACATATCGCGTCTATCGCCCGCCTCGTTAAGGATAGGCTCTACCAAGCGCTTAAACTCGCGAGCCTTAGCGCCATTAAAGCTGGTGCGGTAGGTATGCTCCATCTCGGCAGCGAGCTTCTCGACTTGGCGCAACTCCGCCTCCGAAGTTACGGTCTCGGCCAAATATGCTATATGCTGTGCATCACGCATAGGGGTGGTAACGCCAGTGTGGCTACCACACGATGTTGTGGCAATCACTACGACTGCCAACGCCAAAATATTGATAATCTTCTTCATCGCTCGCTCTTACTTTTCGTTCAACACTGCATTTGCCTCCTCCAAGAAGATAAGGTACTCTTCGCCACCAATCTGCTCACGGAAGGCCTCCTCGTGGTTCTCCAACGCCTCACGCGCACTCTTAAACGCCTCGTAGCTCTCGGCCTCAACAACGGCCGTAGCAAGCTCCAAGCTAAGGTCATAGGCCGCATTCATAGCGTTCTGCTCGTCAATTGTAACACCCTCGGCATTGCCACCACACGAAGCGAAAGCTACAGCAGCCACACACAAAACAACAATCTTTTTCATCTGGATATTTTACTTAAAAAAATTACTCTTCGAAAATGTTACTCGACATAGACAACCAAGCCCTTGAGGTACTCGCCCTCAGGGTGGTAGATATTAATCGGGTGGTCGGCAGGCTGGGTAAGCTGACCAATGATGCGCACCTTACGCTTGGCGATAGCTGCCGAGGTGAAGATTGTGGTGCGGAACAGGTCGCGGCTAACAGCCTGCGAGCACGAGAAGGTGAAGAGGATACCTCCGGGGCGAATCTTCTGCAACGCACGGGCATTAATCTTCTTGTAGCCCTGCAACGCATTGCCCAAAACTTTGTGATGCTTGGCAAAGGCAGGCGGGTCAAGGATAATAAGGTCGTAGCTATCGTCAATATCTTTCAGATACTCAACAGCATTTGTGGCGATTGCCTCGTGTGGCGCATCATCGCCGAAGTTTAGACGAACATTCTCTTGGGCAAGCTTCACGGCACGCTCCGAGAGGTCGATAGATACCACCTCACGCGCACCACCTGCCAACGCCGCAACCGAGAAACCGCCCGTATAGCAGAAAGTGTTGAGCACCTTGCGACCACGGGCATACTGGCGCACCAAATCACGATTCTCGCGCTGGTCGATAAAGAAGCCGGTCTTCTGACCCTCCTCCCAATTAACCTTAAACTTAAGGCCATTCTCCAAGACCACAATATCCTTCTCGGCATTGCGTCCCCAGAGGTAGCCATCAATAGCGCCAAGCTCCGCCTTATAGGGCAGTGTCTGCGAACTCTTATCGTAGATGGCCTCGATGCGGTCGCCATAGGCCTCACGGATGGCCTCAGCAATCTGGCTACGCGAGTGGTACATGCCCACCGAGTGGCACTGCACAACAGCCGTACGCTCATAGATATCGACAACCAAACCAGGCAAGAGGTCGCCCTCGCCGTGAATTAGGCGGTAGCAAGAGGTCTGCGCGTTATCGACCATACCGAGGCTCTCACGCAGAGCCTTGGCCGCTGCGATGCGCCTATTCCACCACGCCTGATCGATACTCTCCTCCTCGAATGACAACACACGCACGGCGATAGAGCCAATCTGATAGTGGCCTCGCGCAATAAAGTTGCCCTGCTTGGTGTAGACATCGACAATATCTCCCTCCGAGAGAGGTTTTAGACCTTCGGTGATGCGCTCAATGGCGCCCGAAAAGATCCAAGGGTGGCATCGCTCCAACGACTCCTCCTTACCACGACGGAGATATACGGCGGTTAGTGATTTCTGTGTCATAGGCTATTGTTCGCTATTTTGCTCTTATTTCTTTTTGTGTGATGATGCTTGCGGTGAGCGCCGTGCTCGGCACTCTGCTCCGTAGGCTGTGCGCTGATAATCGTAGGCTTATACCCCTCTGGCGCCTCCCTGAGGAGTCTATCGAAAATCTTTAGACATATCCACGCATCGGTTGCAGCATACTCCTGCTGCTGCTCGGTGAGCGTGCCTGCCTCCCAGTTACTCAGGCGTTGCGCCTTCGACACTCGCTCATTAAGAACGATTGCCGAGAGCTTGCGTAGGCTCTTCTCCTCGATACCCCAGTGTGGCGCCTCGTGCTGAAGGTCGATAAAACCATCGGCAGTAAACTGCCTCAGCGCGTGCAACGAGCGAATATCGCCCGCCACATCGGCACCCACCTTTATGATACGGCGCGAGCCGAGAATCTTCAAGATACGATTATCTAATCGGATACGGCAGAGGCGGAAGAGGTAGCAACAATCGGGGGTTGAGAGTTGCAACAGCGACACCTTATGCGAAATACCCACCTTGAACGATGGGCGTGTCTCGGTGTCGAAACCTATAATATCGCACCTCGCAAGGTCGGCACACGCCGCCTCAACCTGCTCTTCGCTATCTACAATGACGATGCGCCCACTAATGCGGGCTGCGGGCAACGAGGCTACGGTGTCGTTATCTATTGTTGCTATAAAACTCATTATCCTTGGTTTGACCTTTGGTCAAGTGGCAGAAACTATTTTGCAAAGTTAGGAAATAATTCTCAGTTTATCGCCCTTGTCGAGCGAAATTTTACCCTCTCGGAGCAATTTATCGACTATTTCGACAATTCTGCGTGGCTCACCCTTGACGCGAGCAACGATATCCTTAACCGTGCAGCACTCCTCGCGGATAAGAGCCAGCACATCGGCGACCACCCTGCTATCGTCGTCGTTCTCACTCTTTCTCAGCCTCTTACGCCTTAGGCAATTATCGCACACGCCACACTCCTTGGCCTCCTTATCGCCAAAGTAACGCTCGATAATTCTGCTTCGGCACTCATCCTCGGCCATAGCATAGCGCAACATATTCTCAAATCGCTCACGCATAAGTCTTTGGCGATGACCATAGCTGTCGGGCGAGATATATAAATCTTTCAACGGCAGACGCTCGGTCTGGAAGAGAATCATCGGCGAGCGTGCCGCAGGGATATAGCGAATAACATTCATTCGCCACAGCACCTTCAATAGCTCGTGAACACGCTCCGCCGAAAGCTCACTATGCGTGGCAATCATCAGCTCGTCGATGGTGCGAAAACGGCTGAATACACCATCATACAAGCGCAAAATAGTACGCAACATCTTATCCATATCGTTGCCTCCGACATTGACCTTGTAGAGCGAATCACGACTGCAGTTAAAGATAAGCTGTGCAGGCTTGTCGTGCTCCTCGATAAGTGTCATATAGCCGTTGATATCCAAGAGTTTAAGTGCGCTCTCAACACGCCCACGAAAGATGCGCTCGCGGTGGCAAAACTCATAGATATTGAAGAGGAACGATGCCCCCTCGCCATCGCCAATAGCCACTTGCAGATAGTTGGCTATACGCTCATAGATATACTTTATCTCCTCGATTGGCGGAAACTCATTCTCGAAGCGGCGCTCTATGCGTGGAGCATCCTCAGGCGTAACGAGCAACACAGCGTAGCTACGCTTTCCATCACGACCTGCACGACCCGCCTCCTGATAGTACGCCTCCAGCGAGTCGCACATCGTATAGTGGATAACAAACCTTACATCCGCCTTGTCGATACCCATACCAAAGGCGTTGGTAGCCACCATAATACGCACCTTGCCACTATGCCACTCCGTCTGGCGAATCGAGCGCTCCATATTTGGCAAGCCTGCGTGGTAGAACTCGGCATTTATGCCCTCGGCCTTAAGGCGGGTTGCTATCTGCTCCGTACCCTCGCGGGTCGAGGCGTAGATAATGCCTGAGCCCTCGACACTCTGCACCACACGCAACAGCTGCTCAAACTTATCCTCCGTTTGGCGCACCACATACGACAAATTGGGGCGTGAGAAGCTGGCTCGAAGTATGTGCTTCTCCGAAAAACCGAGGTGGTGCATAATATCCTCGGCAACCAGGTCCGTTGCCGATGCCGTAAGTGCCAAAACAGGGGCGTTTGGGGCATACTCCCTAACCTCCGAGATACGCAGATAGGAAGGTCGAAAATCATAGCCCCACTGCGATATACAGTGCGCCTCGTCTACGGCTATAAGACTGATATTCATCTGCTTAAGACGAACACGAAAAGCATCTGTCGCCAAGCGCTCAGGAGCGATATAGAGTAGCTTCGTATCGCCATAGGTGCAGTTGTCCAACGCAGCCTCTATACGGCGCTGATCCATACCCGAATGTACCGCCACAGCCGATATGCCGAGCGAGCGCAGGCGGTCTACCTGATCCTTCATCAGCGCGATAAGTGGCGTTACGACAATCGCCAAGCCATCGAGCACCATTGCGGGCACCTGATAGGTGAGCGACTTACCGCCACCCGTAGGCATCAGGGCAAGCGTGTCGCGACCATCGAGCACCGACTCGATAATCTCGCGTTGTGTGGGGCGAAACTCATCATAGCCCCACCACTGCTTCAGAGCCTCCTCGGCTGACGAGAAGAGCGTATGTCGCATTGGCTGGTTCATTGCGCAAATATACGAAAAAAATAGGTTTATCAGTTGTCGCGAACAAAAAAAGAGTGGTTAGAAAGAGTGAAGTAGAAGGCTTGCGAAGAGCGAGAAACCGCAGCATACTAAAGCGTATGTGAGGATTTTGAGCTCAAGCGTAATGCGGTAATTCGCCTTTATAACCACTCGACAATAATAAAATTTGCGTGTAATAATATTTATTATTACATTTGCCACCGAAATAGCTACTAATATGAAGATTAAGTCGCAGTATAAGGTCCGCGAGATGGCGGGCGAGAATGTGGTGATTATGCAGGGCAAGGGTACAAGCGACCTCACCCGCATCATTTCGCTCAACGAGAGCGCCCTCTACTTGTGGGGCGAGGTCGAGGGCAAGGAGTTCGACACCCAAAAGGTGGCGGAGTTGCTCTCGGAGCAGTACGGCATCGATATGGATATTGCCGAGCGTGATGCACAACGCTGGATCGACCGCTTGGAGGAATGTGGCTTGATAGAATAAGCTGTTAGTTTTTAGTTGTTAGTTGTTAGAGGGGTGAAGACGAGTGATTTTAAGAAGTTGATTGTGTGGCAGAAGGCTATGGATATTGTCGTAGCTACATATACATTGACTCAAAAATTACCCACCTCTGAAATCTATGGACTAAGCAACCAAATGCGTAGAGCTGCTGTATCAGTGCCATCAAACATAGCAGAGGGACAATCACGCAACTCAGATAAAGAGTTTGCCCAGTTCCTGACTATAGCTCGTGGCTCATTATCGGAACTCGAAACACAACTTCATATATGTGCAAGGGTTAATTTGTTGTCAGATAGTGATATAGCAGAGGTTATCACCAACATCAAGGAGGTCGGCAAAATGCTCCGCACTCTAATAACTAAACTATCTAAAAACTAATAACTAATAACTAAAAACTCCTAACGATGCAGAGTATGAGAAAGATATATGCTTTGTTGATGGTGGCAATCTATATTGCTGCCTCGGCGATGTCATCTATATCGCTACTTCTCTGCGAACACCACCACTGCAACCATACTCACTCTCACCACGAGCCAACTTGTGTATGCCAAGGCATATCGTTGGAGGAGGATTGTTGCAACCATATTCACCCAGTATTGGGTGATAACCACACCGAATATATCGCCTCGTCGCAGCGCAACGAGAGCCGCATCATCGACCAGAGCGACATACTCTCATCGTATGCCCTGCTCTCAGCCTCGGTAGAGGTCGTTACGATACACACTGAGCCCACCGCCATCATCGATTATGGCGATGAAGCCACGCCACTGAGGGTGGCGCATCTATCTACGCAAGGGCTTCGTGCTCCCCCTGCATTGGTTTAGCTAACGCTTTACATTTAGGCGTTGGCATATCTCGTTTGCATATTAAGAAACATCTCTAACCAACGCAAAATATGAAAAAATCAATATTTCTTTTATTGGCGCTTATCGTGCTTATGCCCTCTGTGGCGTTGGCACAGCGCACCATTACAGGTAAGGTTGTCGATGCCGACAACAACAGCCCCCTTATCGGCGCATCACTCTACTGGAAGAATACCACTGCCGGCACCACTACAACGACAGATGGTAGCTTCTCTATTCGCCGTGTCAATGGCTTCGAGACCCTTGTTGTAGACTACCTCGGCTACGACATCGCCGAGATTGAGGTCGGCAAGGAGGATAATACACTTGACATCCGCCTCAAGCCATCGGCAGTAGATATCGACGAGGTCGTTGTCGAGGGTCAGCAGCGTGGCAACTACGCTAAGTCGGGTGGCATCACACGCCAAGAGCAGATTTCGTTTGCAGGTCTTTGCAAGATGGCGTGTTGCTCATTGGCAGAGTCTTTCGAGAACTCAGCATCGGTAACCGTAGGTTATAGCGATGCCATTTCGGGTGCTCGACAGATTAAGATGCTCGGCTTGGCAGGCACATACACCCAGATTCTCGATGAGAACCGCCCCATTATGCAGGGTGCCGGCGCAGCCTACGGCCTTAGCTACACCCCCGGTATGTGGCTCAACTCTATTCAGGTGTCGAAGGGTGTGGCATCAGTAACCGCTGGCCACGAGGCTATCACAGGCCAGATTAACCTTGAGCACCGCAAGCCCACCGACGATGAGCACTTCTTCCTCAACCTCTACTTCGACTCGGAGCTTCGCCCAGAGATTAATGTATCGTCAGCAATACCCTTGTTGCCCGATAAGAGCCTTTCGACAGTGATTATGGCGCACGGCTCGTTGGATACAGCGCAGCACGATATGAATGGTGATGGCTTCTCGGATATGCCCAAGGCAAACCAGATAAATGTTGCAAATAAGTGGCTCTGGCAGAATGCCGATGGTATTCAGCTACGCTGGGGCTGGAAGGTTGTAAACGAGAACCGCCTCGGTGGTCAGCTCGGCTACAAGAAGGATATGTACGAGGATATGGTGGCAGACCCCTTCAACAGCCTCTACGGCTCGAAGATTCACAACCGCAACATCAACGCATACGCCAAGCTCGGTATCCCTGTTGGCTATGAGCGCACCTTTACGGGCGATCCGGCAGATGCCATTCAGAACAATGTGGCGATGATTCTCGACTACGACAACTACCTCACAGACTCTTACTTCGGCCTTAATAAGGTGGATGTTGTGGAGAATGCGTTGCGCTACAATATCACCTATGCCCACTACTTCACACAGCGCTCTTCGCTCAACGCCGGTGCCTCGGCATATATGCGTATGATGGACAACAACTACCAGCAGCCCGCCATAGCAGGTGGCGCACCTACGGAGGCGTGGTCGTTTATTGGCAAGTCTACGCTTGTTGAGCCGGGTCTATTTGCCGAGTACACCTACCAGATTGAGGATAAGTTCTCGTTGGTAGTAGGTCTTCGTGGCGACTACTCGATGATTGAGGGCGACTACTACAACGATGTCAAGGGCAAGTTGCTCGTTACACCCCGCTCGCACATCCGCTGGAGCATCACACCACGCACCACGCTTCGTGCCTCGGCAGGTATGGGCTATCGCCGTCAGAACCTCGTTACGGACAACATCTGGATGATGACTACCTCGCGCCATATCAAGTTTGCCGGCTTGGATGACGACATGGAGGCGGCAGCAACCTTTGGTGGTAGCCTCTCGCAGACCTTCCGTTTGGCGCAGGACGATATGGCAACTATCAGCTTCGACTACTTCCGCACGCAGTTCTTCAACACGATGGTCTTTGACCAAGAGACAGCGGACAATAGCATACTTATATATAATAGCGACGGCAAGTCGTTCACGGATAACTACCAGATTGACTTCAACTGGACACCCTTCCGTGGCTTCGACCTCTTCGCCACCTTCCGCTACACCAACGCCAAGATGACCGTAGAGCGTGATGGCGAGCAGATTTTGGTGGAGCGCCCCCTCACCTCGCGCTACAAGGGTCTTATCAACATCCAGTATGCCGTGCGCCGCTGGGTATTCGATGCTACAGCACAGCTCAATGGCCCTGTACGCCTTCCTGAGCTTGATGGCGACCTTCTAAAGGCTACGGAGAACCCCAACCTCTCGCCCATATACCCTATGTTCTTTGCACAGGTAAGCTACAAGATTAGCAACCTCACCTTGTATCTCGGTTGCGAGAATATCGCCAACTATGTGCAGGGTCATAAGGGTCATGGTCAGGCTCCTATCCTCGGCTCGGAGGCACCCTTCAAGGAGGGTTTCAACTCTTCGGCCGTCTGGGGTCCCCTTATGGGCAGAAAGTTCTATATCGGCTTGCGCCTCAACCTCTACTAAACAATAAAAAAAGAGTTACATCGTTAATATCATAAAACCAAAACAATATGAAGAAGATTTTTTTAGTGTGCCTTGTAGCACTTTTCAGCGTTGCAGTAGCTGACGCACAGTCTCCCAAGAAGGGCGAGAAGAAGAGCGTAACCACCGAGTTCCTCACCGATATCGACTGCGAGGGTTGCGCAAAGAAGGTTACCAACACCATTCCCTACGAGAAGGGTGTTAAGGATGTTAAGGTAGATGTTCCCACCAAGACCATTACCGTAACCTATGACCCTGCAAAGACCAACGACGAGGCTCTTATCAAGGCTTTCGCCAAGATTAAGATTAAGGCTTCGGCAGGTTGCGATGGCGAGTGCTGTGACCACGACCACAAGGCTGAGAAGAAGGAGTGCACCGATGCTTGCTGCGAGGGCCACGACCACGACCACAAGGCTGACAAGGGCCACGACCACAATCACGGCCATTCGCACGACCACAGCCACAAGCACTAATAGCCATAGGCCTTTAGCGATATAGCAGACTGCTCCGAGTGGGCAGTCTGCTATTTTTTTGAGTTGTTAGTTTTTAGTTGTTAGTTGTTAGAGGAGATAGTTATAAATAGAGTGAACAAAGCAGACGACAAGCACATTTTTTGCATCGCAAAACAATTTTCTCGGTCAAAATTTTTGAAACCGAAAAAATAAATGTATATTTGTAGTTGCGAAAGTAGATATTTACGACAATAACAATATAACTATAACAACTAATACTACTTGAATTATGGCTAATGTACCTGCTAATTTGAAGTACTCTAACGACCACGAGTGGGTTCGTGTAGAGGGTGATGTTGCCGTTATCGGCATTACCGACTATGCTCAGTCTGAGCTTGGCGATATCGTTTTCGTAGATGTTCCCACCGTAGGTGAGACTATCGAGGCTAACGAGGTATTCGGCTCTATCGAGGCTGTTAAGACCGTATCTGACGCATTCTCTCCCGTAAGTGGCGAGGTTATCGAGTTCAACGAGGCAGTAGAGGCTGACTCATCACTCGTTAATAAGGATCCCTATGGCGAGGGTTGGTTGGTAAAGATTAAGATGTCTAACCCCGCTGAGGTTGATGGCTTGCTTGATGCAGCAGCGTATGAGGCTCTTATCGCTTAATTTGTCGTGATAGCGGCGCTACTATGACGCTTCAGTCGTGAGGGCGAATGGGAAATACGCGCAGTATGTCCCATCCGCCCTCTCTCGTGTCAGCGCCATATTAGCACCACTCTGACGACAAATTGAATTTCTTGTGATAAGTGGCCTACTTCGGCCTCTCAGTCAGAAGCCCGAATGGGAAATACGCTTAGTATGTCCCATCCGGGGCAATTTCTTTATCGAGTCCACAGCTAACCCCTTCTGACAAGAAATTGGTCGTGCTGGTTGGAAGGTGCTTTATTAGGGAGTTTAGTGAGTTTAGGGAATGTAGAGAGCTTAGGGATAAATGTCGGTAGCGCATCCCTAAATTCTCTAAATTCCCTAACTTCTCTAAATTCTCTATCGACTGCGCCCCGCAGGCGGAACGCCTGCAAGCGCCTACTTCACCCTAATTCGCTGATTGATAGATATTCTATCCACATTGAGCGAGGGGTTTAGCTCCTTGATTTTGCTCACCGTAGTGCCATATTTGCGGGCAATAGCTCCCACCAAGTCGCCATCCTTGACCGTGTGCCACACCTCCTTGGCCTTGGCCTCCTCCTGACGCTTCTCCTCGACAACAACGGTCTGCTCAGCAAGGCGCTCACGCTCTGCCGCCTTCACCTCCTCAGGCATCTCGCCCTCGCGGAGGTCGGTAGCCTTATCGGCATCGCCCGGCTCGATGATAACCCTCATACCCTCCTTAACCGATGCGTGCAACGCATCGAGGTCCTCGTTGCGCATACGGATACAGCCCTCGGTAGAGCGTGTGCCGATGCACTCAGGAGCGTGTGTGCCGTGAATACCCATACCCGTATGTGGGCGGGTGTCGAGGCGGATAAACCAGTTGCCATAGTAGCCATCAATACGGCCATTGCCATCGCCAAGGTCGTGGGTCCAGTGCGTAGCACGCTGAACCTGCGTAACGATAAACTCACCCTCAGGGGTCTTCATATCGCCAGCAACACGCTTATTGCCGGGGTTCTTGCCCGTAGCGACAGGATAGGCAGCCAGAACGCTACCATCAGAGCCATAGAGCGTAAGGGTATGCGTCTGCTTCGAGATAACGATATGGTCGGGCGTAACATCCTGAGCCACAGCCGACACAACGCCGAGCGTAGCAACGGCAACAAAAAGCGCTATAATCTTCTTCATTCTATTTTTCGTATTTTAGTACAACGCCCGTGCGCGAGGTGTTGTATATATTTATTGTATAATACTCCGTGCCATCCTCCCTCTTATGCGTGGTGGTGAAGTGCTCGCCCGCAACATCTGCACGGTCGTGGCCACCAAAACGCTTCTCGTCAGACGAGAACAGAACGCTATACTTACCCGGCCAAGGTACAGGAAGCTCATAATCGGGGATAGAGGCTGTGGGGTGCCAGTTGAGAACAAACAAGAGGCCACTATGCGAGTAGACCATAGTCTTGTTCTGCTCGTCCATAAGGTGGTTGTAGGGGTAGCCATCGCCCATAACGCCATACTCCTTGACCATCTTAATCATCGCCTTGTCGAACTCGGCGAGGTAGGAGTAGCGCAAGAAGCCATTTTCTGATAGCGACCACTGACGGCGCGCGTGCTTATACGACCAGCCATTGCCCTCGCGCGGGAAGTCAATCCACTCGGGGTGGCCAAACTCGTTACCCATAAAGTTAAGGTAGGCTTCGCCACCTGTGGTGATGGTCATCAGACGAATAAGCTTATGCAGAGCCATACCTCGGTCGATAACGAGGTTCTCCGAAGCACGATCCATCGAGAAGTACATCTCCTTGTCCATAAGGCGGAAAGCGAGGGTCTTATCGCCCACCAACGCCTGATCGTGCGACTCGGCATAGGCAACGGTCTTAACCGAGGGCAGACGATTGGTCATAACCGACCATATCTCCCAGATATTCCACTCCTCGTCGCTCTTCTCCTTTAGAATCTTAATCCAGTAGTCTGGGATTGCCATACCTAAGCGGTAGTCAAAGCCCATACCACCCTCTTCGGGCTTTACGCACGAGCCAGGCATACCGCTGACATCCTCAGCAATGGTGATAGCATCGGGGCGAAGGTCGTGGATAAGCTTATTGGCAAGGGTCAAATATACGATAGCATCACGATTGACGCCCTCGTCGAAGAAGCGCTCACGGCAGTCGAACTCCACATAGCCGTGATGGTGATAGAGCATCGAGGTTACGCCATCGAAGCGGTAGCCATCGAAGTGGAACTCATCGAGCCAATACTTGACATTCGACAAAAGGAAGTGCTCAACCTCGCGCTTGCCGTAGTCGAAAATCATAGAGTCCCAATACTGCTGATAGCCTGCACCGCCCTCCTTGGAGTAGTGGTGCTTCGAGCCATCAAGCTCGTTGATGCCCTCATCGAAGTTTTTGACATAGTGGGCGTGCACCAAATCCATAATAACGGCGATGCCGAGCTCGTGCGCACGGTCAATCATCGAGCGTAGCTCATCGGCCGTACCAAAACGAGAGGATGGAGCAAAGAAGCTCGACACATGGTAGCCAAACGAGCCATAATAGGGGTGTTCGGCGATAGCCATAAGCTGCACAGCATTATAGCCCGCAGCCTTGATGCGAGGCAAGACCTCATCGCGGAACTCGGTATATGTGCCTACACCCTCCTTCTCCTGCGCCATGCCCACATGCGCCTCATAGATAAGCAAATCGCCAACCTTAGGTGCGCGGAAGTCATCGTGTTTCCAGTCGAAGGGCTTCTCTATGACAAACTGAGCTGTATAGTTCTTCGTCTCGTCGTCCTGCACCACACGCTTAGCGTAGGCGGGGATACGATCACGCCAACCATTCTCTCCGTGAATATGTAGCTTATAGAGAGAGCCTGAGGTAAGCCTTTCGCCATACATAGCATCGGGGAGAAAGATGCTCCAGACGCCATCACGACCACGGTCGAGGCGTAGCTGCGTGCGCTGCCAAGAGTTGAAGTCGCCAAAGATGTAGACATCTTTAGCCTCGGGCAACCACTCCCTAAACCACCAGCCCTGCATCGCATCATCACGCTGCCAGCCGAAGTAGCGGTAGCCATTGGCATAATCGACAAGCGAGCCCGCAGCACCCTCGATAGCCTTGAGGCGCTCACGATACATCGCAAAACGGCGGTTAATCTCCTCCTCAACAGGTTGCAACCACTCGTCGGCAGCAACCATCGCTAATCTCTCATTCGTACTTTTCATACTTTTTAGCTTGATTTTTAGCAAAGATACAAAAATTATTTGTATATTTGTCCATTGCACAATGTTATTTAACGAGCAAAACTAACTTTATTAATATTAACTAAAACTTTTTACTATGTTCAAAGGACATCCTAAAGGTCTTTTAGCAGCGGCACTCAGCAATATGGGTGAGCGTTTCGGTTACTACATCATGAACGCTGTACTCGTATTGTTCCTCTGCTCGAAGTTTGGTTTGAGCGAGGAGACCAGCTCGCTGATTTACTCATTCTTCTATGCCGGTATCTACATCTTGGCGTTGGTAGGTGGTCTTATTGCCGACCGCAGCCAGAACTACAAGGGTACTATCATGGCAGGTTTGATGGTGATGGCAACAGGTTATGTGTTGCTCTCTATTCCTATCCTTGCCACATCTAACAACATCAGCTGGCTCTTGCCTCTTACCTGCTTGGCACTCTTCATCATCGCCTTCGGTAACGGTCTGTTCAAGGGTAACTTGCAGGCTATCGTAGGTCAGATGTACGACAACCTTGAGGCCGAGGCAGCAAAAGAGGGCGAGGAGGCGTTGAAAGCCGCTAAGGACAAGCGCGACTCTGGCTTCCAGATCTTCTATGTATTTATCAATATTGGTGGCGTTATCGCTCCCTTCGTAGCTCCCTTGCTCCGCGAGTGGTGGTTGAAGGCTCACAATATGTTCTACGAGGCACAGCTTCCCGCACTCTGCCACCAGTATCAGGAGGATGGCATCGTTACCGATAACCTCGCAGCTTTGGCTGAGAAGGCGAGCGCACAGCCTGTAACCGATATGACTGCATTCTGCGGTGAGTACCTCCAGATTTTCAACGAGGGTATCCACTACTCGTTCATCGCATCGGTAGCCGCTATGCTTATCTCACTTACAATCTTCATCGCTACACGCAAGCGCTTCCCCAACCCCGCGAAGAAGGAGCAGGTAGCATCTGTAGAGTACACCGCTGAGGAGCGTAAGGCAGCAGCTAAGGAGATTAAGCAGCGTATGTATGCCCTCTTCGCAGTGCTCGCTATCGCCATCTTCTTCTGGTTTGCATTCCACCAGAACGGCACTTCACTCTCGATGTTTGCACGCGACTTCGTGAAGTCAGACAGCGTAGCTCCTGAGGTATGGCAGGCACTCAACCCCTTCTATGTGATTATCCTTACCCCCGTTGTAATGTGGGTATTTGGCGCTCTTGGCCGTCGTGGCAAGTATATCTCTACACCTCGTAAGATTGCTATCGGTATGGCTATTGCAGGTACTGCATATATCTTCCTCGCCGTTTACTCATACATTATGGGCTATCCTTCAGCAACTGAGGCTCGTGCCGAGGGCGTAGAGCTCTCTGGTCCTTGGGTACTCTTCGTACTCTACTTCTTCCTCACCGTTGCCGAGCTCTTCATCTCGCCCCTTGGCCTCTCGTTCGTATCGAAGGTTGCGCCCAAGCATATGCTTGGTCTCTGCCAGGGCTTGTGGCTTGGTGCTACTGCGGTAGGTAACCTCCTCCTCTGGATTGGTCCTCTTATCTACAACGCAGCACCTATCTGGATCTGCTGGACTGTGTTCCTCACAGTATGCCTTATCTCGATGGGTATTATGTTGGGTATGGTTAAGTGGCTTGAGCGCGTAACCAACGCATAATTTCTTGTGATAAGGGGTCATCTGCGACCTCTCAATCATTGCCCTGAATGGGAAATACTTCAAGTATGTCCCATCCAGGGCAATTTCTTTATCGAGGCCACAGCTAACCCCTTCTGACAAGAAATTAAGTAGTGCTGGATGGGGAGGAGTCTTATTAGGGAATTTAATGAGTTTAGGGAATGTAGAGAGCTTAGGGATAAATGTCGGTAGCGCCTCCCTAACTTCTCTAAATTCTCTATCGACTGCGCTCCAACGGAGCGCAGAGTTTTTTTAAGACCTTAGGACCTTAAGACCAAAACGAGGTCGGGTATCACAATTTTGTCCTATCGTCTTACTCGTCTTACCGTCTTATCGTCTTACTGGTCCTAATCTAACAACTAACAACTAATAACTTAAAACTCTTATCTCAAATCGTCCTCTTTGAGAACATTTTTTGCTTTATTAATATATGTTTTGTATCTTCGTGCCCGATTTGTGTTATTTTTGTAACAATCAGAAAAAACGCAATTAACGAAAATACTTTATATTAATTAAAAACCTATTTACTATGTTCAAAGGACATCCTAAAGGTCTTTATGCCTTGGCTCTCGCCAACACCGGTGAGCGCTTTGGTTACTACACGATGTTGGCAGTCTTCGCACTCTTCCTTCGTGAGAACTTCGGTCTTGAGGCGGGTGTAGCAGGTGCTATCTACTCAACCTTCCTCGGCCTCGTTTACTTTATGCCCCTCGTAGGTGGTATGATGGCTGACAAGTTCGGCTTCGGTCGTATGGTAACACTCGGTATCTCAGTGATGTTTGGTGGCTACCTCCTTTTGTCAGTGCCCCTCGGTGGCGAGACTATCGCTATGATTGCGATGATGGCAGCGTTGGTGCTTATCTCGGTAGGTACTGGTCTGTTTAAGGGTAACTTGCAGGTTATGGTTGGTAACCTCTACGACGACCCCAAGTATGCCGACAAGCGTGATTCGGGCTTCTCGCTCTTCTACATGGCTATCAATGTAGGCTCGCTCTTCGCTCCTACCACCGCCGTAGGTATCAAGCACTGGGCAGAGACATCGCTCGGCTACAGCTCTAACGATGCTTACCACTTCTCGTTTATGGTGGCTTGCGCAGCGTTGATTCTCTCAATCCTTATCTACTACGCCTTCCGCTTCACCTTCCGTCATGTCGAGGGTGGCAAGAAGAAGGGTGAGGCTCAGGTTGTTGTAGACAACCTCACTCCTGAGCAGACCAAGCAGCGCATCGTGGCTTTGTGCCTCGTATTCGCCGTTGTTATCTTCTTCTGGATGGCATTCCACCAGAACGGTTTGACCCTCACCTACTTCGCTGACGAGTTCACCGACACCACAGCATTTGGTTTCGACACTATGTTGTTCAATGTTTGGAATCTCGCACTTATCATCATCGCTGTATACGCCACATTCTCTATCTTCCAGAGCGAGGGCGCTAAGGCGAAGATCTTCTCAGGTGTTCTTGCATCGGCAATCCTCGCATTCCTCGTTTACCGCGCTATGGGCATCGAGGCTACCGCCGAGATTAGCGTTGCAGCACCTATCTTCCAGCAGTTCAACCCCTTCTATGTTGTCGCTTTGACTCCCGTGTCGATGGCTATCTTCGGCTCTTTGGCACGCAAGGGCAAGGAGCCTTCAGCACCCCGTAAGATTGCCTACGGTATGTTGGTTGCAGCTATCGGCTTTATGATTATGGCCGTAGGCTCTAACGGTTTGAACACCCCCAACGAGCAGCAGCGTGCTATCGCCGTAGATAAGGCTGAGGCCTTCGCTAAGGAGTACTACACTGTGGCAGCTACCGCTGAGGATTTCGAGACCTTGAAGTCTGATGCGGAGGTTGCAGCGACTATCAAGCCCGCAACCGACTTTATGGGCAAGCTCAACAAGAACACTCGCCCCGTATTCTTCGATGTATACAACGCAAGCGTTACCGTACTTAAGGCTAATGAGGCGGAAGATAACACCGCAGTGGCTGAGGCTGAGGCTTCGTTGGCAGCTATCAAGGCTGATACCAAGCCTGAGACTCGCACATCGCCCTACTGGTTGATCTTCACCTACCTTATTCTCACCTTCGCAGAGCTCTTGCTCTCGCCTATGGGTATCTCATTCGTATCGAAGGTTGCACCTCCCAAGCTCAAGGGTCTTATGATGGGTGGTTGGTTCGTGGCTACTGCTATCGGTAATATGCTTGTTGCCGTAGGTGGTTTCCTCTGGGCAGGTCTCCCCTTGTGGTCGGTTTGGACTGTATTTATCGTTCTCTGCTTGCTCTCGGCGCTCTTTATGTTTATTATGATGAAGCGCTTGGAGGCAGTTACAAAGTAACGACTACCATATCAAAAGCGACACCCGTTCACCAATGGTAAGCGGGTGTTTTTTTATGGACAATGATGCGAAAAGTGCTGCTTCGTGGCGCAAATAATAAGGGAGATGGCTAATTCTTTTTTTAGTCATCTCCCTTAGTTTGAGAGGTTGAATAAAAAGATGTAGTTTTAGGCTTAAGTTCCTTTTCACCGCTCACGCTCGGCATAGTCTGCAAGCAGCCTCTGCCCTCGCTTAATCGCGGCGCTGCGAAGCCCGAAAAACCGCAGTTTACTGAAGCGTAAATGAGGATTTTGAGGGCGAGCAAATTTGTTGTTAGAAGGCATTAGATGCTTTCGCTCGGCGAATTTCATAGCGATGGGCTGTACTTTTGGCGTACTGCCCATTGCTATTGATAATTCGTTAGAGGAAGGAGATGATGCCTTATCACAACAAAGAACGACAAAATACACTTTTTATTCAGCCTCTTTTGACTCTTAATTAGAAAGCCTTGCCGATGCCAAGGAAGTCCTCAGCCTTGAGGGCAGCGCCACCAATAAGGCCACCATCAACATCTGCCTTCGAGAAGATCTCGCCAGCGTTTGAGGGCTTGCAAGAGCCACCATAGAGAATGGGGCACTCCTCGGCTGCTGCGCCAAACTTAGAGCGCAAAACCTCACGAATATAGGCGTGAATCTCCTGTGCCTGATCAGCGGTTGCGGTCTTGCCGGTACCGATAGCCCAAACAGGCTCATAGGCGATAACGAGCTTTGCAAACTGCTCCTCCGAAAGGTTGAAAACAACCTCCTCGATCTGCTGCTTGCATACCTCGAAGTGGCGACCTGCCTCACGCTCCTCAAGATTCTCACCTACGCAGTAGATAGGCACGAGGTTGTTCTCGTATGCACGAGCCATCTTCTTGTTCAAGCTCTCCGAAGTCTCGCCATAGTACTGACGACGCTCCGAGTGGCCAAGGATAACATACTTGCAACCAAGAGCTGCAATCATTGATGCTGCAACCTCGCCAGTGTAGGCACCCTTAACCTCGGTAGCGCAATCCTGTGCGCCAACCTCGATAGCTGTACCCTTAAGGGTCTCGATAACGCTATGAAGGTGTGTAAAGGGGGGACATACGATAAAGTTCACTGAGTCGCAAACCTCACCCTTGCCAGCTGCTACACCCTTAGCAAGCTCTACACCCTCAGCGGGGAGAGTGTTCATCTTCCAGTTACCTGCTACAATCTTCTTTCTCATTTTTCTTATACTTTTAGAATTAATTGTTTTGGTTAATAAGGTTGACAACAACCTTAATCATAATGTCTTTCTCCTCTACATTGCTCTCCGCAATCATTAATGTAAGTGCTACAAGAGTATTATTATCTAATAAGCGTGTGCCATCCTTGCGATATAGAATACCATTATTCTCTAAGAACCACAAAAACAAGAATGCTGCAATTCGTTTGTTGCCATCGCTAAAAGAGTGGTTTTTAACTACCAGATATAACAAGTTTGCAGCCTTCTCTTCCACGCTTGGATACAACTCCTCACCGCCAAATGTCTGATATATCGCGCCCAATGTACTTTTGAAGGATTCATCTTTCTCGTTGGCGAAGAGTGCGCTCTCACCAAACCTTCTTTTTAGAGTTCGTAGCGCCTCCATAGCATTTTCGTATGTAGCTCTAAAGCCCTCTAATGTAGTAACATTAGAAATTTCAAGCTGTTGAAAGTCGTATCTATCAAGAGTGTCCAGGGCATAGGTGTAATCGCTGATAACTCGCAGTAGTCCAATAGCCTCATCTTTTGTTACTTGATGAGCAGCAATGACATTGCTCATTATAGAGATTGTTTGCTTTAACTCCTCCAACTGCTCAATTCGAGCATTTTGGTTTATGGCATAACCCCTTGTGAGATACTCTTTAAGGATACGATTAGCCCACATTCGGAATCGCGTAGCGTATTTTGAGTTCACCCTATAACCAACAGATATAATCATATCTAGATTATAAGTGTTTATCGTTCGCTCGATACGGCGATTACCCTCAAATCGAACTTGTGCAATTTTTGCACAGGTTGCCGATTCATCTAACTCCTCGCTCTTATATATATTAGTTATATGGCGACTAATAGATGTTCGGTCGGTGTCGTAGAGAAGTGCTATTTCCGCTTGGGATAGCCACACAGTATCCCCCTCGAGGCGAACATCTATCTCTGTCTCGCCGTCGGGGGTCTGATATATTACTATGTTGCTATCGCCTTTCAGCATAGGAAACAAATTACTCCTCCTTGCAGCTCTCGATCCAAGCCTTAATCTCGGCTGTTGCAAGGCCAAGCTTGTTCTTCTTGTTGAAGCCACAAAGGTCGTTGAAGAGCTTCATACCGCCAGTTGTTGCGGTGTTCTTGAAGGCCTCCAAGGTGATATAGCCCATCTTCTGCACCACAGCAACCCACTCTGCGGGGATACCTGCCTCGGTGTATACCTCCTCAGCATCGGCAACCACCTTCTTCTCGGGGCGCATAGTGGGGAAGAACAACACATCCTGAATAGATGTCTCGCCAGTCATAAACATTGTGAGGCGGTCGATGCCGATACCCATACCTGAGCAAGAGGGCATACCATACTCCAATGCACGAACAAAGTCCATATCGATAACCATAGCCTCGTCGTCGCCCTTCTCCGAGAGTCGCATCTGCTCCTGGAAGCGCTCCAACTGGTCGATGGGGTCGTTAAGTTCCGAGTAGGCGTTGCATAGCTCCTTGCCATTTACAAACAACTCGAAACGCTCGGTGAGGTCCTCATTGTCGCGATGGCGCTTGCAGAGAGGCGACATCTCGATAGGATAGTCCGTTACAAAAGTGGGCTGAACAAGGTCGCCCTCGCAGTACTGACCAAAGATAGCATCGATAAGCTTGCCCTTACCCATAGTCTCGTCAATCTCGACATTAAGCCTCTGGCACGCCTCACGCAACTGCTCCTCGCTTTGGCCTGTGATATCGTAGCCGGTCTTCTCCTTGATGGCATCGGTCATCGTAACGCGCTTGAAGGGGGCCTTGAACGAGATAGTCTTACCCTCGATAACGACATCGGTAGTGCCATTTACGGCCATTGCAACACGCTCCAACATCTGCTCGGTAAACTCCTGCATCCAGATATAGTCCTTGTATGCCACATAGATCTCCATACAGGTGAACTCAGGGTTGTGTGTGCGGTCCATACCCTCGTTACGGAAGTTCTTGCCGAACTCGTAAACACCATCGAAGCCACCTACGATAAGGCGCTTGAGGTATAGCTCGGTAGCAATTCGCATATAGAAGTCGGTGTCGAGAGCATTGTGGTGAGTGATAAAGGGGCGAGCCGCAGCACCACCGGGGATAGGCTGCAAAATGGGGGTCTCAACCTCCAAGTAGCCACGCTCGTTGAAGAAGTCGCGCATAGTCTGCATAATCTTTGCACGCTTCTGGAAGGTCTCCTTAACCTGAGGATTTACCACAAGGTCGAGGTAGCGCTGACGATAGCGCACCTCGGGGTCGGTAAGTGCATCGAAGGTCTGGCCATCCTTCTGCTTAACAACAGGCAGAGGGCGCACCGACTTCGAGAGCACGGTGAACTTACGACAGTGTACCGACAACTCGCCGGTGTTGGTGAGGAATGCAAAGCCCTCTACACCAATGAAGTCGCCGATATCCAAGAGCTTCTTGAATACGGTGTTGTAGAGTGTGGGGTCGCCCTCGGGGCAGATGTCATCACGACGAATATAGACCTGAATACGGCCTGTTGAGTCCTGAAGCTCGAAGAACGATGCCGAGCCCATAATACGGCGACTCATAATACGGCCAGCGATAGATACCTCCGAGAAGTTGCCCTTCTCGGCATCGTACTCGTCGGCAATCTGCTTGGCTGTGGCATTCACCTCGAAGCGTGCTGCGGGATAGGGGTTGATGCCCAACTCACGCAAAGCCTTAAGCGACTGACGGCGCAATACTTCCTGTTCACTAAGTTCAATCATAAAATATCTTGTTTTTTAGTTAATCACATATTTGGTGCAAAGGTACAAATTTTTCGCTATAATCACAAGGCAGCTTCTATAAATTAGATAGAGTTGATTTTGGAGGATATTTTGTTCGGATTTCTTATCGTTCACGAGGGGGCAATGCTTAAGCATTGTAACTTGAGAAAAAAACAGCATGAACCTGTCTAACAAGCTTTTTGTTAGACAGGTCTTCTGCACCCCCTCAGGGGGTATAATATTTTTGGTTTTATGCGCCTGTAACGCCTATTTCGCTACATTTGGTTCTGTATAGGTTCAACACTTTTGTCGCAATAGGCAGAGAGGTATATTGAATTTACAGGATTTCTATTACCTCTTCATATACTTTTGGAATATCTTTGAATGCAATTCGAAACTTGGTTCCGTGATTATGTCCTGTTCGCGCATCAAAGTCTACATACAGACTACCTTCCTCAATAGCATCAATAAATTTATCCATATTTACACGCTTTAGCATCAAAACTCGATTATAGTGGAAATATTCCTTGCCGCCTTCTCGCTTCACATCAGCCAAAACATAAAAGCAATTGAGCAATTTTGTTCCTGCCTTTGTATATAGATCGTTAAAGCCCCAATATGGAATAATCTCAAAAGGCCCTAACCCTGCTCGCTGCTCAACACTCTTCAACCATTCACTATGTCTATCACTACATTTTGAACTGTCAAAGATAAACTCTAAACGCTGCTCTTGCCTATTAACATTCAATTTGAAACCCCTATCCGTGAATGATGTAGCATTTGTTGTACTTCTAAATGATTTTTCATCAACAGGGTATTTTTGACCTGCCAACTTATGAGCCCAACCATATTTCGGCAACAACACATTCGGGACTAAAGACAATGCACGAGGAGAAGGTTCAACATGACACAATGTTGTCAAAGAAGAGGTATTGGAGCGTTGAGATTTCAACTCCCATTCTGCTGCATTTGGAATTGGTAGATTATTTTCTGGAATACCTAGCAAATCTTCCAAAATATTGCCAACTGCACCATCGTTTCCTTTACGATAATTCTCTATCCATCCTTTAGATTCAATCTCCTTAAACTTTGCGATCAGTTCCTCTTTAGTAATTAAGTGTAGGGCAGTAGCCATAATCTATTCGTTATAAGTAAACAATGTTGGTGCGATATCATTTGAGGTTGAAAGTATAGGCTCTCCTTTAACCGCTCTGATGCGATCCTCTGCGGCATTACAATACGATTGAGACAATTCAATGCCAATGTAATGACGATTATTGCGAATTGCAGATACAGCAGTTGTTCCAGACCCCATAAATGGATCGAGCACAACTTCGGCATTTGTACTTCCAATAATCCTATCAATTAGAGCAACCGGAAATGGCGCAGGGTGTACATTATTCGTCTCTTGCATAAACTCCCATACATCCCCAACGCTATTGGCTTTAGGAGCTAATTTGAATCCTTTTTTAGCAATTAAATAAATAACCTCATAGGTCGGAAGGAAATATCCACTATTGAAATTTATACCTCCTTTTCGTTTCCATATGATAATTTGTCGTACAGGAAAGTCTTTAACAATCTCCGATCTATCTTGGATAAGTCCATTTTGCACTCTCCACTTATGGTTATAGAAAATCGCCCCATCAGGCTTAATAAGCCTCATCATCTCCGTTAAGCATTCTCTTTGCCACTGACAATATTTATCATACGGCATATTGTCATCATAATCCGCATATCCATTGCATAATGCAGCTCCTTCCCATTTCCCACCTCTACCATCTTTCATTCCATTGCCGGTGCTATTTTTAAGATTGTAAGGAGGTGATGTTACTACAATATCACAACAAGCATCAGGGAGCTCCTTCATTACAGATAGACAATCTCCACAAAATATTTTATCAATATAGTCAGATATCATATTCTAAAACATTACTCGCACAAAAATACGAAATTTTCAGTTATAATCCAATATGCAAATTTTGGGTCTCGCAATTTTTCTTTTGGTTCAGCATAGGTTCAACAAGTGTTGCGGAGAGGTTTGATTTTGCCAAATTCCGCCACAGAACGCTGCCAAACCATGCGTATTTATACGAAAAAAGGACGGAAAAATTCTTGGACAAGGTTTGCTATAGCCTAACTTTGCAAACCTATCTTAATTAGCATTTTATCTATATGTTTGCCAACTGACGACCTACCTCTCTTAAAGCATCGAGAATCTCTTTTTCTCGTTTCTCAGATGGCCTTTTTGTACCATAAATGTACTTTGAAAGTAGGCTCTTGTGCATACCGAGAGAACGAGCAACCTCCGACACATTTAGAATTGGAAATTTGCGGAACACTGCGCCAATAGCGTTTTCCACGGGTTGTGCTCCATCAGTAAGACTTGATATGTGGATATCTTCATCAATCTCTGTCCAACGCACTGCATCGCCAAACTTGTTGATTTGGTAGCACTCACGCTGTGCTGGTGTAGACTCTTTCAATGTGGGGAAGAACTCTAACGCCTTGCGGTACTCCTTCCCGCTATCGGTAACGACACATATATCGTTACCACAAAACGAAATTTTAACAATCTTCTCCATAGTCATTATTTTTATTCCTTGTCGAAATAATCGTGCCAAGCGTTGATAATCTCTTGCTCGTACATCTCAACAAGCTGTGTTGCTTTCTTTAACTCTCTCGGTTTCAAACCTCTATTTTGGACTACCTTACGAGTTGCAATCTCGATCTTTGCATCGTTACCTCCATACTCTATATGAACATGAATTGGCAGATGCTCGTCAGAGTAGAAGAAAAATCGAAGTCCAAAAATTTCAAAAATTGTAGGCATACTATATCTCTTTTGTCTACGCAAATATAGGTCTAATTTTTTAGACCTCCAAATATTTATGAAATAAATTTGCCGATTATCACTCAAAATGACACCTTTGCGTGCTATTGTAGTCTTGACCATACTCTCCCAGACATTAGATACTGGTGATAAATTCATTTTTTACAATCAAGTGCCCATATCGGCGAGTCTTTCGAGGATCCCCTTTTATTTGTGGTTAAAATAGTAGATAAAATGAAGCGTGTCTATAAATTAAATGCTGAGGCCAGCTAATGTCTTAGCCAGCCTCAGCAATAAAAAACACTTCTAAATAGAATTATTTACTCTGCCGAGCCGTAGCCTGCAAATGGGTGGATTGATACCACATAGCAAGCACCGTAGCGAGTATTACCCGAGAGCTGGATCTGAGAGTTGCCATCACCAACCGATACAC
>SUZB01000008.1 GCA_015060115.1 Rikenellaceae bacterium
CCAACTCATTACCTCGTTCTTGAACTTTCCGCATAAACTTTTTATTCTTAGCGGATTATGAGATTATTCCAAAAATACTAAATAATTCCGCAAATGTAGCAACCGACTCTCGATATTTTTAGCCGTGCAAATTTTAGCTCTATTTTTTCACATTCCCGAAAAAAATCGTATCTTTACGCCCGAATGTTATATTGACAAAGTATATCCCTTTAGATAACGATGAGTTGTAACAAAAATCATAAGCCCGAAATGGGTCGCGGATGTTGCTTCTGCGACTGTGGCGACGAGCTGGAGGCAAGAGCCTCGGAGGGCTGCTATAAGCTCCACGAAACCAACTGGTTGGAGGAGTACCCCGACAATATACCCACCGACATCTTCGAGGTGAGGTTTAAGAATACACGCCGTTCGTACTATCAGAATGTCAATGGCTTGGAGCTTAAGCGTGGCGATATCGTTGCCGTAGAGGCATCGCCCGGCCACGACATCGGCATCATCTCGCTTACGGGCGATATGGTGGCCAAGCAGATGCGACGCACAGGCTTCAACCCCCACAACGGCGAGTTCAAGAAGATCTATCGCAAGGCACGCCCCTACGACATCGAGAAGTGGCAGGAGGCCATAGCCTTGGAGCACGAGACGATGATTGCATCGCGACAGATTGCTGCGGATATGGGTCTTAATATGAAGATTGGCGATGTCGAGTATCAGGGCGACAAGATTAAGGCTATCTTCTACTACATCGCCGATGAGCGTGTCGACTTCCGCGAGCTTATCAAGGTCTTTGCCGAAAGATTCCACATCCGCATCGAGATGAAGCAGATTGGCGCACGACAGGAGGCGGGTCGCATTGGCGGTATCGGCGCTTGTGGCCGTGAGCTATGTTGTGCATCGTGGATGTCGAGCTTCTCGTCGGTTACGACCAACGCTGCGCGTATGCAGGAGATTTCGCTCAACCCCCAAAAGTTGGCGGGTCAGTGCTCGAAGCTGAAGTGCTGTTTGATGTACGAGTACGATGCCTATGCCGATGCTCGCCGTACCATACCTCGCTTGCGTGAGCCGTTGCAGACCTTGGAGGGCGAGTGGTACTTGGTGAAGATCGACCCGTTAGCGCAGACTATGTCGTTCTCGACAAGCAAGAACACTATGGCAAACCTCACAACACTCCCCGTAAGCCGTGTCAAGGAGCTTATCGCCCTAAACCGTGCTGGTCAGAAGGCGGATACCCTTGTTGGTGAGGGTGGCGAGGCACAGGTTGAAGAGCCTACATATCGTCACGAGGAGGATAGCATCACACGCTTCGACTCTAAGACCAAACGCAATAAGCGCAACAAGCGCCGCAAAGAGCAAAAAGAGGAGAGAGAGCCAAGAGAGCAGAAAGCAAAGGTCAAAGAGCAAAAGGAGCAAAAGGAGCAGCGTGAGCCTCGTGAGCCTAAGCCACAGAGTGCCGAGGGTCAGCCTCGTGAGCAGCGCGAACAGCGTGAGGGTCAGCCCCGCGAAGGTCAGCGCCGTGGCAACCGCAACCGCTTCCGTGGCAACCGCAACCGCCAGAGTGACCGTGGTGGCGAAAACAAGGAGTAGCAGATGCAGAGTGTAATCCGCAATATTGTGCTTTTGGCTGTCGTGGTAATTGCTACGGCGTGCAACACCACACCCCGCACCGTAGAGGTTGTGGACCACGAAGGGTCGGTGTGGAGCAGTGCCGAGGAGATAGTCTACGACAACCAAGATTCGCTTTGTAGCCGAGATATCAAGATTGTGGTGCGCTACGACCGCACATACAAGGCCGACTCCATAGCCCTCAGGGTGCTCACCGTAGCCCCCGACTCAATGGTCTTGGAGGAGCCTTTTGTGTTGCGTGTGCCCCGCCTTAGCGACCTACGCCCCGATGAGCAGACATTCCTCTATCGTAGCAATGTGACACTTAGGCACAAGGGCGAATATCTCTTTCGACTAACCCCAGAAAAGGCCGTTGAGGGCATCGCCTCGGTGGGCCTAATAATTGAAGAATAATAGTTTAGCAATGGGTAAAGATAAGTTAAGAAAGTTTGCCGAGAACCTCACCTTCAAGTGTATGGTGCAACCTGAGTTCGACGACATCTTTCACAAGGACCACCCCCTGAAGGGTAATTGGCATAAGGAGTTCTTCCACAACGACAACCCCATAGTCTTGGAGTTGGGCTGTGGCCGTGGCGAGTATACCGTGGCCTTGGCAGAGCGCAACCCCGACAAGAACTATATCGGCATCGACATCAAGGGTGCCCGTATGTGGCGTGGTGCAAAGACCGCAACGGAGCGCAATATGGCAAATGTGGGCTTTGTACGCACACGCATCGAGTTTATCCAGTCGTTCTTTGCCGAGGGCGAGGTAGCCGAGATTTGGATTACCTTCCCCGACCCGCAGCTCAAGAGCCGAAGAGCAAAAAAGCGCCTCACCTCACCCCTCTTCTTGGCTGAGTACAAGCGCTTCCTAAGTGCCGATGGCGTAATCAACCTCAAGACCGACTCTAAGCACCTCTACAACTACACAGCAGCCGTTATCGAGCGCTTGGGCCTTGATGCCGAGGTGCAGAACGATGACATATACGGCTCAGGCTACGCCGATGAGGTGCTGTCGGTAAAGACCGCCTACGAGACAAAGTTTGTGGCGATGGGTCTGCCCATCACCTACACCCGCTTCCGCCTTGGCCGTTGCTCCACCTTTGAGCACTTCGACTGGGAGGGCGACGATATATTGGAAAAGGATGCCGAGAGCAACCGTACAAAGGCTTTTTAACCGCAAAAGACGATGGGAAAGAGAAGAAAGGATTACCCCTTGATTGAGGGTCTGCATATCACCACACTTGCTGCCGAGGGCAAGGCGATGGGCAAGGTTGACAATCAGGTTGTTTTTGTGCCTATGACCGTGCCTGGCGATGTTGTCGATGTTCAGGTGCGCAAGCACCACCGCCGATTTATGGAGGCCACCGTGGTGCGCTTCATCGAGAAGTCGCCACTGCGAGTAGAGCCATTCTGCGAGCACTTTGGTGTATGTGGTGGCTGTAAGTGGCAGAGTCTGCCCTATGAGGAGCAGCTCAACCAAAAGACCAAGCAGGTAGAGGACCAGCTGGTGCGTATCGGCCACTTGGATATCCCTGAGGTGCGCCCCTGTCTTGGCTCGGAGCGTACACACGAGTACCGCAACAAGCTCGAATTTACCTTTGCCGACAAGCGCTGGCTTACCTACGAGGAGATTGCCGAGGGTGGCGACATCGCCACAACACCCGCTGTGGGCTTCCACATTCCCGGATGCTTCGACAAGGTGCTCGATATTAGAAAGTGCCACTTGCAGGTAGACCTATCCAACCGCATACGCATGGCCACCAAGCAGTTCTGCATCGACAACGGCTACTCGTTCCACAATGCGCGTGCCCACGAGGGTCTAATGCGCACAATGGTTATCCGCACCGCCTCTACGGGCGAGGTGATGGTAATCGTGGTATTCAACGAGAACGACACGGAGCGCATCAACGCCCTGATGTCGCACCTTAGAGATATGTTCCCCGAGATAACCTCGCTCATCTATATGATTAACGAGAAGTGGAACGACTCGTTGGGCGACAGAGAGCCTATCTGCTTTGCGGGCAAGGACCACATCATCGAGGAGATGGAGGGTCTAAAGTTCAAGGTTGGCCCTAAGTCGTTCTATCAGACTAACTCGGAGCAGGCGTATGAGCTTTACAAGGTTACGCGCGACTTTGCCGACCTTAAGCCCACCGACACGCTCTACGACCTCTATACCGGCACTGGCACCATCGCCAACTTCTGCGCTCGCCGTGCCAAGAGGGTTGTTGGCGTGGAGTATGTGCCTGAGGCTATCGAGGATGCTAAGGTAAACTCGATGATTAACTCTATCGACAACACGACATTCTATGCTGGCGATATGAAGGATGTGCTGAGCGATGATTTCATCAAGCGCAACGGCCAGCCCGATGTCATCATCCTTGACCCTCCGCGTGCAGGTGTTGATGAGCGTGTCATCGAGGTTATCAAGCGTGCTGCACCCCAGCGTATGGTATATGTTAGCTGTAACCCCTCGACACAGGCTCGCGACTTGGCGTTGCTCAGCGATATGTACACGATTGAGGCTGTGCAACCTGTCGATATGTTCCCACATACGCACCATGTCGAGAATGTGGTGAAGCTGAGACTGAAGAGTTATTAGTTATTAGTTGTTAGTTTTTAGAGGTTTTTAGGATAAGTAAGATCATTAAGACAAGTAAGACGAGTAAGAAATAATGTGATCCCCGACCTCGTAAGGTCCTAAGGTCCTATCGTCCTAAGGTCTTAAAAATTATCTAACAACTAACAACTAAAAACTAAAATCTCCCCATTTTCTTTTGCAACAACTAATATCTTAACCCTATGCTTAATAAGCTTTTTGGCTTCGTGAAGGGCGAACATAAGGCTCGCACGGAGATAGTGGCAGGTATCACAACCTTCCTTACGATGTCCTACATCTTGGCGGTTAATCCCGCGATGTTCAGCCAGCTCGACGGTATGCCCGCTGGCGCAGTATTCACCGCTACGGCCTTGGCAGCTATCATAGGTTGCTTGATGATGGCCTTCTGGGGCAAGCTACCCTTTGGTCTTGCGCCGGGTATGGGTCTTAACGCCTTCTTCGTCTACACCGTATGTATGGCTATGGGCTACTCTTGGCAGTTTGCACTTACGGCGGTATTTATCGAGGGTCTTATCTTTATCTTGCTCACCATCACGAATGTACGCGAGGCTATTGTAAACGCCATTCCCATCAATCTGCGCTACGCTATCGGTGGCGGTATCGGCCTATTTATCGCCTTTATCGGCGTGCAGAATGCCGGTATCATCGTAAATAACGATGCTACGCTCGTAGCCCTCGGCGACATCACCTCAGGCTCGGCACTTCTTGGCCTCATCGGCTTGTTGATTACTGGCTTGCTCTATGTCAAGAATGTGCGTGGCGCAATGCTTATCGGCATCCTCCTCACGACAATCATAGGTATCCCTATGGGCATCACCGAGTATCGTGGTGTGGTATCTATGCCTGAGTCTATCGAGCCTATCTTCTGCCAGTTCCAGTGGAGCGATATCTGGTCGTTGGATATGCTGGTTGTGGTCTTCACCTTCCTCTTTATAGATATGTTCGACACCGTAGGCACGCTTATTGGCGTATGTACACGCGCGGGTATGGTAAATAAGGAGGGCAAGATTGAGCGTCTCAACCAGGCATTTATGGCAGATGCTATCGCCACCACCGCAGGTGCCGTTCTCGGTACTTCGACCACAACGACCTATGTCGAGAGTGCAGCGGGTGTGGCGCAGGGTGGCCGTACGGGTATGACAGCCTTCGCTATCGCGTGTTGCTTCGCTATCACGCTCTTCTTCTCGCCCCTCTTCCTCTCGATACCCTCGGCGGCAACAGCCCCCGTGCTTATCATCGTGGGTCTGCTGATGTTAGAGCCTATATGCAAGATAGATTTCAGCGACTACACCGAGTCTATCCCCGCCTTTATCTGCATCATACTTATGCCCTTGGCATACTCTATATCAGATGGTATCCTTATAGGCCTTATCGCTTATGTGTTGCTCAACCTGCTGTGCGGTAAGTTCAAGAAACTCACCCCCGCAATGTATATATTGGCAATACTATTTATTCTGAAGTATATCTTTATCTAAGTACTCTTTATACACAGTAAAGGGCTGACCCCGGGTCAGCCCTTTACTGTGTTTATATCTTTATCACTGTGGCCAGTAGATTACTACGCCTGCGATGCCCGAAACGACGATAAGAAGTATCGGGTTTACCTTCTTTGCCGAGCCGAGGAGCGCAAGGGCGAAGATTAGCCAGCTCCAGCCATCAATAAAGCTACGACCATCGTCGCTATGGGGGAAGATAAGAAGCAGCGCTGCCGACATAATCATACCCACCACTACGGGGCGCATCGCGAGGACAACGCTCTGCACATAGCGGTTGTTGTGCAGCTTTAGGAAGAAGCGCGTTAGTAGTATCATCAGCGTGAGCGCAGGTATGCAGACCGCCGTTGTAGCGACCATCGAGCCGAGAACGCCAGCCACCTCGTAGCCGATATATGTTGCTGAGTTTAAGGCGATAGGGCCGGGTGTCATCTGCGATATGGCGATGATATCCGAGAACTCGCCATTCGTGAGCCACTCGTTGCGCACCACAACCTCGCTATGTATCAGCGAGAGCATAGCATAACCACCACCAAAGCCAAAGAAGCCGATTTTAAGGTAGCTCCAGACAAGTTGCAGGAGTGTAGCAATCATTTTTGCGCCTCCTTTCCGCGATATGCCGCAATCAAGATGCCCACCAACGCTCCCGCCACGAGGAACAGGATAGGCGAGATGCCCCAGTACCATACAGCTACGGCCACGGCCAACGCTACGGCAATCAGTATCCAGTGCATACCCTTCGTTAGACCCACGATAGGTGCAACGATAAGGGCAACCACCGCAGGGCGCATACCACGAAAGGCGGCATCTACCCAGGGATTTTGGCGTATGTTGTTAAAGAATATGGCGACAAGCAAGATGATGACAAACGAGGGCACGACAACGCCCAAAACAGCCGCCAAAGCACCCAAATATTTGCGCTCCTTATATCCTACAAAGACAGCGGTGTTGAGCGCAATAGGGCCGGGTGCAGCCTGAGCAATGGTTAGCAGGTCGACGAACTCCCGCTCCGAGAGCCAACGGCGGTTGTGGATAACCTCGTGCTGGATAAGGGGTATCATGGCGTAGCCACCACCAAAGGTGAATGCGCCAATCTTAAGAAACGACCAAAATATGTTGATTAGCTCGCGCATTGTCGCTATCGTCTAAAGCGGTAGTATGTGCCGAAGGGTATCTGCTTTTTGCTCCTGTCTTCGAAGTATAGCTCGCCCATCTGCTCGCTTCGTGGTGTGCCAAATGCCTGATGCACAGCAGTTCGTGCAAGCATCGCCGAGAGCCCCATAGAGTAGAGGTTGAAGACGAGGAAGGCATCTTTCGCCTCCAGAAGCTTGGCGCACTGCTCCAGCATATTGCAGATGTCGTCCTCCAGTACCCACTTCTCGCCATTGGCACCACGACCGTATGCTGGCGGGTCAAGGATTATGCCGTGATACTTGTTGCCACGGCGCACCTCGCGTTCCACAAATTTTGTGGCATCCTCAACAATCCAGCGAACACCATCTAACGATGACGACTCCATATTCTCGCGCGACCAGGTTACAACCTGCTTGACAGAGTCTACATGCGTAACATCTGCCCCTGCGGCACGCGCAGCAAGCGTAGCACCACCCGTATAGGCAAAGAGGTTCAGTACCTTGGGCCGCTCGATGCCCTCTTTGCGTAGGTCGTGAATCGTGTCGTAGATAAACTCCCAGTTTGCCGACTGCTCAGGGAAGATGCCCACATGCTTAAATGAGGTGAGTGCCAGGCGCATGCGAAGGTGCATCTCCTTGTAGTCGAACTTCACTGTCCAGCGCGAGGGCATCTCAGGCTTTAGGCGCCACTCGCCACGCTCCTCGCCCTTGTTGGAGCGCAGAAACGAGGCATCTGCGGCCAGCCACTTGCCCTCCGATAGGCTCTTGCGCCATATCGCCTGAGGCTCAGGACGGCGCACAACATAGTCGCCAAAGCGCTCGAGCTTCTCGCCATCGCCCGTGTCGAGGAGTTCGTAATCCGGAATATTGGGTGTTAGCTGCTTAATCATCTATCTTCGGTTTTCGTTTTCGGAACAATCAATGAGCGACATACGGCACTTTGCGCAGTCGAAGTCGAGGCGGTAGCGGTGGCGGCCGTGCTCGATATATAGCCTATCACGGAGCGACGAGCCCTGCTTTAGGCACTCGCCAATCTCGCGACGAATGCAGTAGCTCGACTCCATAACTCTCTCGCCCTGGGTCGATGCCCAGAGGTCAAGGCCATCTATAATATGCTCTACGCCGTGGCGCTGATAGAAGCGACGAGCGAGCGAGTTCACGACATTATGCTCTGCCGAGAGTCGCTTTATGGGGTATTCAGCTGTGCCATCATCCTCCAAGATGCGGGGCGTCGGCTTGTTGCGCTCGTAGCGCATAGCCGCCAGTAGCGACAATGCCTCACGGCGCATCTCGGCCAAGAGCTTTGCTGTTGCAAACCACTCTGCACCAGTAACTTCGACACTCTGAACACGGAAGATTGTATCGCCACTCTTTGCCATCTGCTCCTCGGCTACCGCACGCATCTTATCTGCGCTTTTTGCTCTTTCGAGCTTTACCTCGCGCCTTACCTCCACCTTGTTGGCCTCCTTGTCGCGGTATCGTGCCACGATGCCCTCCTCGGAGAGTTCAACGAAGCATCGGGTATCTATCGCTCGGCGTATACGGCTACGCTCCACAGCCTGTGTGAAGCGATGGTCATAGTTGCGATATACCTCCATACCCGCCTTGATGCCCTCCATACGGTTGGGCTCGATGGTGTTGCCCTCGGCGCGGTTGATATTTGTGCCTATGATGCCGTCGCCGGCGATAAAACATAGGCCATCTCCCGCATTTAATGCCACCTTGCCCACAAGCTTAAAGTCGCGCTTTGTGGTTGTCGCCACACAACCCACATACTCGCCTACGGCCTTGGGCGTAAGAAACGATGCGACACCGGCACGCTTGCCCGAGAACATATACTCGCCACCATCGCGCGAAAAGCTCTTCTTGGGGTCGGGCTCAAACTCTATTTCGGAGCGACCTACCGAGGCACGCACGCAGTCGGGACGACTCTTGAGTGCCTCATCAATCTTTCGGCGGTAGTAGCTTACGACATTTTTTATGTAGTTGTCATCTTTTAGACGACCCTCAATCTTGAACGACATAACACCTGCATCTATGAGGTCGCCAATGCGCTCCGAGAGGTCGAAGTCCTTGACCGATAGTAGGTGTTTCCCGCTAATGAGCCTCTCGCCACGCTCAGTTACAAGGTCGTAGGTGAGGCGACAGGGCTGTGAACACTCGCCTCGGTTGCCCGAGCGCGTAGACTGTGAACGCGAGAGGTAGCAACGACCGCTATGTCCTACACATATTGCGCCATGCACGAAACACTCGAGATCGGCTGTTGTGGCCTCTCGAATGGCGCGTATCTCGTCGAGCGACAATGCTCGCTCCAAAATCACACGCGCAAAACCGCTATCCTCCAAGAACTTAGCGCCCTCAGGTGTCATGTTGTTGACCTGTGTCGAGGCGTGTAGCTCGATAGGCAGGTTCATCTCGCGGTATGCCATATCCTGCACAATCAGCGCATCGACACCCACCGCAATTAGCTCACGGGCAAGCGCCTCGGCACGCTTCAGCTCGCTCTCGTAGAGAATGGTGTTGAGCGTAACGAAGACCTTGACGCCGAAGAGGTGGGCATAGTCCACCACGCGGGCTATATCCTCGGTGGGGTTTGTGGCGCCACGGCGAGCACCAAAACTACCAGCACCAATATATATGGCATCGGCACCGCAGTCGATAGCGGCAATGGCAGCGCTATAGTCGCGCGCCGGCGACAATAGTTCGATATGTCGTTTCTGATTGCTCATACCTTGATATATATTCGACAAAGGTAGTAATAAATGAGCAAAGTTCAAAAGAGAGGAGAGAGTTATTAGTTGTTAGTTTTTAGTTATTAGTTGTTAGAGATTATTTTAGGGTAAGTAAGACCAATAAGACAATCTGATACCCGACCTCGTAATGGTCCTAAGGTCTTAAGGTCCTACGGTCTTGCTGTCTTATCGGTCCTAAAAAGTTATAACAGCGAAAATGTCCGAGAGATTCTTCACCTCTATGAGTAAACCGATTTAATGCTCTACATACTCTCCTAACCCATCGTATCACATAAAACTATCACTCTTCACACCATTTTTTTCTATTACGCCGTACAACATTATCAATTATGTTGTATCTTTGTAGATTGAAAAGTGGAATCAAACGAAATTTTTACGATATGCTTACACTAAAGCAACTTAGAGAGAATAAGGCTGAGGCTGTGCGCCGCCTTGCAAAGAAGGGTGTAGATGCCGAGCCTATCATCACACTTATCGAGACTCTCGACGATAAGCGTAAGGCCCTGCAGGTTGAGCTCGACAACTGCCTTGCCGAGCAGAATCAGGCAGCAAAGCAGATTGGTGCTCTTATGGGTAAGGGCGACAAGGAGGCTGCCGAGGCTAAGAAGCGCGAGGTGGGCGAATTGAAGGCTCGCTCGCAGCAGCTTAAGGAGGAGTCGGAGCGTGTTGCTGCCGAACTCCAGAACGAGATTGTCAAGCTCCCCAACTTCCCCGCCGACATCGTGCCTGAGGGTCGCACCGCCGAGGATAATGTGGTGGTTAAGCTTGTTGAGAACTATACCGATATTGCGGGCGATGCGTTGCCCCACTGGGAGTTGGCCAAGAAGTACGATATCATCGACTTCGACCTTGGCGTAAAGCTTACTGGTGCCGGCTTCCCCGTATACAAGGGCAAGGGTGCTCGTCTTCAGCGTGCCCTTATCAACTACTTCCTCGACTGTAATACACGCGCTGGCTATCAGGAGGTTGAGCCTCCTATTATGGTGAACGAGGCTTCGGGCTTCGGCACTGGTCAGCTCCCCGATAAGGAGGGTCAGATGTACCACGCTACTGCCGATGGCTACTACCTTGTACCCACTGCTGAGGTTCCCGTAACGAACATCTTCCGCGATGTTATCCTTGAGGGCGAAGAGCTTCCCGTGAAGATGACCGCCTATACCCCCTGCTTCCGCCGTGAGGCAGGCTCATACGGCAAAGATGTGCGTGGCTTGAACCGTCTGCACCAGTTTGACAAGGTGGAGATTGTGCAGGTGTCGCACCCCGATAAGTCGTACGAGGCACTCGACAAGATGGTTGAGCATGTGGAGTCTATCGTGGCATCACTTGGACTTCCCTACCGCATCTTGCGCCTCTGTGGTGGCGATATATCGTTCACCTCGGCACTCACCTACGACTTCGAGGTATACTCTGAGGCTCAGAAGCGCTGGTTGGAGGTGTCGTCTGTTTCGAACTTCGAGTCGTTCCAGTCAAACCGCCTTAAGTTGCGCTATCGTGATGAAAATCGCAAAACTCAGTTGTGCCACACCCTCAATGGCTCGTCTCTTGCATTGCCTCGTATCGTAGCGGCGTTGCTCGAAAACAACCAGACAGAGGAGGGAATTCGCATTCCTGAGGTGTTAATTCCTTACACAGGTTTTGATTTTATAAAATAATTTGTATATTTGCGGTAGAAAATTTGCAAACACTCATTAAAACTAAAGTAAAATGGCTTACAAAATTTCTGAAACTTCTTGCGTTGCATGTGGTACATGTATCGACGAGTGCCCCGTTGAGGCTATCTCAGCAGGTGATGTTTATGTAATTGATCCTAGCAAGTGTATCGACTGCGGTACTTGCGCTGGTGTATGTCCTTCTGAGGCTATCGCCCCCGAGGAGTAATTCATTGTGATAGCGGAGCTACTGCTCTCGCTTCAGTAAATATGGCGAATGGGAGATACAGAGTATTTCCCACTCGCCATATTTCATATCATCTCCATATTAGCGCTTGGGCGTTAGCCCTCGCCACACAATAAAAAGGAGCAAGCCCAAGCCTGCTCCTGTTCTCATCAACAGATGTTGCACTTTACGATATTGCGAAGTCGCGTAGGGCATCGTTCAGCGATGTCTTCTTATCGGTAGACTCCTTGCGGTGGCCGATAATTAGGGCACACTGCACGCCATACTCGCCTGCGGGGAACTTCTTATTATAAGTACCCGATACCACTACCGAGCGTGGGGGGACATAGCCCTTGTACTCCTTGGGCTCGCTACCCGTAACATCGATAATGTGTGTCGAGCCTGTAATCACCGTATTTGAGCCGAGAACAGCCTCTCGGCAGATGTGCGCACCCTCAACAACGATAGAGCGTGAGCCGATAAAGCAGTTATCTTCGATAATAACGGGTGATGCCTGCACCGGCTCCAATACGCCACCGATGCCTACGCCACCTGAGAGGTGAACATTTTTGCCTATCTGTGCGCACGAGCCCACCGTAGCCCAAGTATCTACCATAGTACCCGAATCGACATAGGCGCCGATATTGACATACGAGGGCATAAGGATAGCTCCAGGGGCGATATATGCGCCATAGCGTGCTACGGCCGAGGGCACAACTCTCACGCCAAGCTCCTCGTAGCCACGCTTAAGCTCCATCTTGTCGTACCACTCCAACTCGCCAGCGGTCATTGTGCGCATAGTCTGAATGGGGAAGTACATAATAATCGCCTTCTTGACCCACTCGTTCACCTGCCACTCGCTACGCTCCAAGTCGATAGGCTCGGCACAGCGCAACTTGCCCTTATCTACGGCCTCGACAACACGGCGTATCGCCTCGCGCACCTCCTCCGAGGCAAGCAACTCACGCTTCTCCCACGCCTCCTCTATTATATTTTTCTCGTTCTGAAACATATCTTGTCGGTTTTTAGTTTTTCGCTGCTCAAAGGTACGGATTTTTTTCGTACCATTGTTATTGTTAATAAATTTTTATGCCCTGCACGAAATTATCGGATTGCGATATAGTGAATTTTGAAGAATTTTTAATAACTTTGTGAGTGAAAACTAAACAACGCAAACTATGAAAGTCTATAAGTTTGGCGGCGCCTCGGTCAAAGATGCTGCGGGCGTACGCAATCTACTCGATATTGTAAAGGACGAGAAGGAGCTTTTTATCATCGTCTCGGCGATGGGCAAGACAACAAATGCGCTTGAGGGAGTATTTCAGGCGATGCAACTCTCGGACGAAAAGTTGGCGATGGAGCGTATCGACTCTTCGTATGCCTATCATCGTGGCATTATCGACGATCTTATGGGTGCCGATATCACCATCGAGCAGGTAGATACCCTCTTTGAGCAGCTACGCAATACCGTGCGCAACACCATCTACCGCCCCTCGGATGCCGAACTATGGTACGACACCATCGTTGCCTTTGGCGAGCTAATCTCGACAACCATCATCTCGAACTACCTGCGTGGCCACGGCGTGGAGAACCGCTGGGTAGATATGCGCCGTGCATTCCTCACCGAGCAGCGCCACAAGGATGCAAATGTAAACTTGGAGGCCACCGAGGTGCGCCTGAAGCGCGAGATTGCAGGTAGCACGGTGAGTGTATTCGTAGGTCAGGGCTTTATCGGTGGTGCTCCCGATGGCACAACCACAACCCTTGGCCGTGAGGGCTCCGACTACTCGGCAGCTATCGTTGCCAATGTCCTCGATGCCGAGTCGATGAGCGTGTGGAAGGATGTCGATGGCATACTCAATGCCGACCCCAAAATCTTCCCCGATGCTCGCAAGATTGAGCGCCTTAACTATATGGATACCATAGAGATGGCATATAGCGGTGCGCAGATTATCCACCCCAAGACCATAAAGCCCCTACAGCAGAAGAACATACCGCTCTATGTCCGTCCCTTCGGCAACAAGCACGCCCAAGGCTCGGTTATCACAGGCGATACGGAGCGTGTTTATGAGCCGATAATGATTCTCAAGAGCAATCAGGTGTTGCTTAAGCTCCATTCGCGCGATCTCTCGTTTGTATTGGAGGAGAAGTTCGCCACGGTATTTACCACCTTCGACAGCCACCGCATACGCATCAACCTTGTGCATAACTCGGCCGTAGACCTCTTTATGGCTGTCGATGCTTCGTGGCATATCGACGATGCTATCTCGGAGTTGGAGGGTATGGGCTTCGATGTCGAGAAGCGCGACGATGTCGAGATGGTAACTATCCGCTACTACACCGATGAACTGTACCATCGCTACGCCTTCGATGACCGCATCATCATCAAGCAGACTACGCCACACTCGTTGCGTTTAGTGCGTACAAGATAAATAACAAGGAGAGTGAACTTAAACTAAAGGAGATGACTAATTTGCTTTTTAGTCATCTCCTTTAGTTTTGTCTTAGCTCGCCTTACTCGCCCTGCGCCTTCATAATCGCTACGAGGGTGCCATCAGATAGGAGTATCATCATATCGCCGTCCATCTCGTAGTGCGTAACCTTGTCGAGCATATCGAAGTAGGCCTGTTCGCCCTCGGCATCGGGGCAGAGGCGGCGTGTTGAGCCAAGCTGGCTGATATCCAACGCTCGCTTCTCGGTGGTCTTGAAGATTGCTGTGAGGATATTGCAGTCGCCGTGACCACTTACCGTGCCATCTTCGTTAAAGAGCAGCGTGTAGCTATCGCCCTCGGCCTTAACATCGCGGCCCATAATCTGTACGAGCTGCCAAGTAGTGCCTAAAAGGGGCTTTTGTAGCTTGCTTAGCTTGCGGCAGTCGCAGCACGAAGTGAGCACTATGGACATAACGGTGAGAATTAATAGTGTTAATCGTTTCATAATTCGGTGAAATTTTTTACCTTTGTAGGCGGAACAAAGATAATACAAATCACTTAAAACCTAATACAAAAATGAAAAAAGTTATCGCATCACCCTTGGCCCCCAAGGCCGTAGGTCCCTACTCACAGGCTATCGCCTCTGACAACACCATCTATATCTCTGGTCAGCTCCCCATTGATGGCGCTACCGGCAAGATGGCAGAGGGCGTTGAGGCTCAGACTCGTCAGTCGCTCGACAACCTTGGCCACATCCTTAAGGAGGCAGGCTACTCTTATGACGATGTAGCTAAGACCACCGTTCTCCTCGCCGACATCGCTGACTTCGGCGCTATGAACGCTGTATATGCTGAGTACTTCACCGGCGATAAGCCTGCGCGTATCTGCTATCAGGTAGCTGCACTCCCTATGGGTGCGTTGGTAGAGATCGACTGCATCGCCTTCAAGTAATCTTTTGAGATAGAGGTCAAAAGAGCGGATGGGAAAAAATCGCCCATCCGCTCTTTTTAGTTGTTAGTTATTAGTTTTTAGAGTTGCGCTCCGTTGGAGCGCCAGCTATCGCTGAGGGGCACAAGGGGTACAAGGGGAGATAGAGCGTGGGTGCTAACTTTAAGGTGGGTAAGACTATCAAGGCTCTTGCTAACCTTACCACCCCTCAGACCCCTCAGACCCCTTTTGCCCCTTGGGGCGTAGCCCGCAGGCGAAACGCCTGCTCTCTTCTCTTTAACTAAAGCTCTGCATCTCAATTAGATGTGCATAGATGCCGCCCTTGGCCAAGAGTTCGGCGTGTGTGCCCTCCTCGGCGATGCGACCCTCGTCGATAACATAGATGCGGTCGGCATTATAGATTGTCGAAAGGCGGTGAGCAATAACGATAGAGGTACGACCCTTGAGCAGGTTGGTAAGTGCCTCCTGCACAAGCTTCTCGCTCTCGGTGTCGAGTGCCGAGGTTGCCTCGTCAAGAATCAATATCTCAGGGTTCTTCAATACGGCGCGTGCGATGCTGATGCGCTGGCGCTGGCCTCCAGAGAGCTTGGTGCCTCGGTCGCCGATATTGGTGTTGTAGCCATCGGCGCTATTCATAATGAAGTTGTGGGCATTGGCAACCTTCGATGCGGCAACCACCTCATCGTGTGTTGCCGAGGGACGACCCATAAGGATATTGCCCTCGATGGTGTCGTTAAACAGCACTGTCTCCTGTGCCACGATGCTCATCTTGCTACGCAACGACTCCTGCGTGTAGCGGTCTACAGCCACGCCATCGAACAAAACCTCACCCGACTGCACATCCCAGAAGCGAGGTATTAGCTCGCTCAGTGTCGATTTACCGCCACCCGAAGCACCCACCAATGCTACGGTCTCCCCCTTGCGAATCTTGAGCGATATGCCGTTGATAACATCGCGTGTGCCATCGTACGAGAAGTGTACATCGCGCAACTCGATAGACTCCTTCAACCCCTCAAACTCCTTAGCATCAGCCCTATCCTTAACCTCGCTCTCGGCATCGATAAGGGTGAAGATACGCTCGCCCGCAGCGACACCTTGGTTGATATTTGCAAACTGGTCGATAAACGAGCGAAGGGGTCTTGTAATCTGTGAGAAGGCAGCGATAAAGGCGATAAATCCTGCGCCCTGCAACGAGCCACCGACAACGAGGCTACCACCAAAGACCAAAATAACGGCAACGGCCGTGATGCCCAAGAACTCGCTCATGGGCGATGCAAGTTGCTGGCGGCGTGCCATAGAGAGAATAAGGCGTGAGAAGTCGAGGTCGAGGGCCTTGAATTTATCTGTGAGGAAGCCCGCAGCGTTGTAGCCCTTGACAATCTTAATGCCTGAGAGCGACTCGTCAAGCACCGAGACCATATCTGCCATACGCTCCTGACCTCGCTTGGCGGGGTGGCGCAGGCGCTTTACGATACTGCCGATGACGACACCCACAACGGGGAGGAACAGCACGGCAAAGAGCGACAACTGCCACGATATGCCAATCATCAAGCTAAGGTAGCCGATGATAAGGAAGGGGTCGCGGAATGCCACCTGCAAGGTGTTGGTGATGCAGTATTGCACGACCATAACATCTTGGGTTATCTTCGACATAATATCGCCCTTGCGCTGCTCGCTGAAGTATCCTACATTCATCGTGATAACCTTCGAGAACATCTCATCACGCATACGGCGCAGGGTCGTAACACGCAGAGTCTCAACGGTCATCGCGGCGGCATAGCGGAAGGTGTTGCTGAGCAAGTTCATCGCCATCGTTACGCCACCAAGCATCGCAAGGAAGCGCACATGGTCGAAGTCTGTGCCGAAGGTATTGGTATATACCCAGCAGAGCAGGGCATTGAAGCCATCGGCATTGAGCGATACTTCGGGGAAGGCGTAGATGGGCACAAACTCGAAGTCTGCCTCAAACATAGTGTTGAGGATGGGGATAATCATCGCATAGTTGAAGGTGTTGAACACCGCGTGCAACGCTGCGAAGATAAAGTAGGGTATGGTATATCGACTTAGCGGCTTAGCAAAGCCCAGCAGTCGAAGATAGGTCTTAAACATCTTTGAAGAGGTCTAATTTTAAGCTAAGTTACAACATTCCCTCGCGGGCATACTCCTTAACGCACTCTTCGTAGTGCTTCAAGGTCTCCTCCATCGACACAAACGACTTACCGCCCGCAGCATTCTTATGGCCACCGCCATTGAAGTAGCGCTGAGCAAAGATGTTGACATCGATGTCGCCCCGTGAACGCAACGACACGCGGATAAAGTCGGTGTGCTGGGTAAACATCGCCGACATCTTCATCTTCTTGATTGTCAGCGGGTAGTTTACAAAGCCCTCGGAGTCGCCCTGCTGGAACCAGAAGCGGCGAAGCTCCTCTTCGCTAAGAGACATATGTGCTACGGTGCCGTTGTGGAAGATTTTCATCTTGCGGTTGATGACATAGCCAAAGAGGCGGGCACGACCCTCGGTAAAGGAGTTATATACGAAGTTGTGAATATCGGGAATCGAGATGCCCTTGGCAGCCAAAATAGATACCATACGGAAGACATCGGGCGTAACCGACGAGAAGGCGAAGTTGCCCGTATCGGTCATCATACCGACAAAGATATTCTCTGCCATTTCGCGTGAGATATACTCCTCGCCCCACATCTGCTCGATGAGCAACGCCACAAGATAGCAGGTGCTCGATGCCTCGGGATACGAAATCATAAGGTCGAAATCCTCCGAGGGATCGAGGTGGTGGTCGATAAGCACACGCTTGGCGTGCTGGTTCTCGTCAATAAGGTCGCCAAGTTGGTCGAGGCGTGTAAGAGTGTGAAAATCAAGGCAAAAGATGATGTCGGCACCCTTGACAGCTGCCGCTGCACGACCCTCCTTGTCGCTTTTGAAGATTACGATATCCTGAATACCAGGCATAAACTCCAAGTAGTAGGGATAACGGTTGGGGAGAATACAAGTTACCTTGTGGCCCAATTTGCGTAGATGCTCCGCCCACGCCAACGATGAGCCTATGGCATCGCCATCGGGGTTGGTGTGCGAGAGGATAACTATCGACTGTGGCTCGGCGAGCATTTTGCTCAACTCGGCTATCTTATTGCTACCTATTTGCATAGCGAATAGTGTTTTAGAAACTACCTTTAATTTGCAAATATAATAAAAATAGGTGTAATATCCTAATCCGAGGCGATATTTCACTTATAGACCTACAATTTCGACCTATGGTATTGCTGTTTGCCCGATAGTTTTTAGTATCTTTGTGAGTATGAAGTACCTATTTTTCGACATAGACGGCACACTCAAGGCTGGTGGCTACGACAATGAGTATATCCCCGCATCGACAAAGCGGGCGATAGAGCTGTTGCGTGCCGAGGGCCACTTTCTGGCTATTGCCACAGGGCGCTCCGAGGCTATGGCACGCAAATTTTTGAAGGAGTTGGAGTTCGAGAATATGGTGAGCGATGGTGGCTATGGCATCACCATTGCGGGTGAGTTGCTATCAATTGAGCCTCTCGACCGTGAGCGTGCCTTGGCGCTTGTCGATGAGTGCGAGGCCAAGGGCTTCGCGTGGGCTATTCAGGTCGATAACTCCGATACGCGCGTTGCTCCCGATGCTCGTTTCGAGGAGTTTACTCACGATGTCTATATGCGAACACGCATCGTCGAGGGTCTCAATGCCCACGACTACGACAATATATATAAGGTATATGTCGCCTGCCTTGCACCCGATGAGCAGCGTTTGGAGGCGCTTGGGCATCTACCTTGGTGTCGCTTCCTTGACGAGTATATCTTTGTCGAGCCTGCCGACAAGGCGTACGGCATACGCCGTATCCTCGACCACTTTGGGGCGGATTATGGCGATGCCATAGTCTTTGGTGATGGCATCAACGACCTCTCGATGTTTGTCGATGGCTGGACTAAGGTGGCGATGGGCAACGCCTGCGCCGAGCTTAAGGCAAAGGCCGATTTCGTAACCACCGATGTCGATAAAGATGGCATCTGGAATGCTTGTGTCTTTCTCGGATTAATCAACGGAGAGAAACTATGAAACACTATACGCTAAATAGCCGCTCGGCACTCGTCTTGGAGGGTGGCGGTATGCGCGGAGTCTTTACCTGTGGCGTTTTGGATAATCTGATGGATAGGGGCATAGCGTTTCCCTATACTATCGGTGTGAGTGCGGGTGCTTGCAACGGCCTGTCGTATATGTCGCATCAGCGTGGCAGGGCCAAGTTCAGCAATATCGACCTTCTGGAGAAGTACCACTATATCGGCTTTCGCCACCTTCTCACGAAGGGCAATATTATGGATTTCGACCTCCTTTTCGAGGAGTTTCCCAAGCGTATAATCCCTTACGACTATGATGCTTACGCCAAGAATAGTGGTCGCTACGAGATGGTTACCACCAACTGCACTACGGGGTGTGCCGAGTACTTCGAGGAGAAGAGCGACCCTGAGCGCATCATAGATATTGTGCGTGCTTCGAGCTCACTGCCCTTTGTTGCCCCTATCAGCTATGTCGATGGTCGCCCGATGCTCGATGGCGGTATCGCGGACTCTATACCTGTTGTTCGAGCTACGGAGCAGGGCTTCGACAACTGCCTTGTGGTGCTTACCCGCAATGCCGGCTATCGCAAGAGTGCCAAGCCATCGTTTGTCCCTTGGTTTGCGTATCGTCGCTATCCTATGTTGCAGGAGGCTATCCGCCATCGCAACGCCGAGTATAACAAGCAGATGGAGCTTGTCGAGCGCCTTGAGAGCGAGGGTCGTATCACCGTTATCCGCCCTGAGCGCCCCATTGAGGTTGGCCGTATGGAGCGCGACACCCACCGCCTATTGGCACTCTACAACGAGGGCTACGACCTTGCCTCAAAGGTGGAGATAGGGTAGAGAGGAGAGTTGTTAGTTTAAGACTAGTAAGACGATAGGACGATAAGACAAGTAAGACGATAAGAAAAATTGTGATACCCGACCTCGTATCGTCCTAAGGTCCTAAAGTCCTAATGGTCCTAAAAAAAATGCGCTCCCTCGGAGCGCAACTCTAACAACTAACAACTAAAAAAGAGCGGATGGGATAAACTATTCCCATCCGCTCTTTTGACCTCTATCTCAAGAGTTTATGCCTTGTTGTCTGAGCCAAGAACATTCTTAATCTTGTGGATATAGAGCTTCTTCATATTGTCGCGTGCGGGACCCAAGTACTTGCGGGGGTCGAACTCTGCGGGCTTGTTGGCAAATACCTCGCGTACGGCTGCGGTCATTGCCAAACGAGAGTCTGAGTCGATGTTAATCTTGCATACAGCGCTCTCCGAAGCCTTGCGCAACTGCTCCTCAGGAATACCTACTGCAGCCTTCAACGCTCCGCCATACTTGTTGATGGTCTCCACCTCGTCCTGAGGCACTGATGATGAGCCGTGAAGCACGATGGGGAAGCCGGGCAACTGCTCCTCGATAGCTGCCAACACATCGAATGCCAAGGGAGGAGGCACAAGACGGCCGGTCTGGGGATCGAGAGTGCACTGCTCGGGGGTGAACTTGTAAGCACCGTGTGAAGTACCAATCGAGATAGCCAACGAGTCGCAACCGGTCTTAGTTACGAAGTCTACAACCTCCTCAGGCTTGGTGTAGTGGCTCTCCTCTGCCGATACCTCGTCCTCGACACCTGCCAATACGCCGAGCTCGCCCTCTACAGTTACATCAAACTGGTGAGCATACTCAACAACCTTCTTGGTAAGTGCAACATTCTCGTCGTAGGGGAGGTGTGAGCCATCAATCATCACTGATGAGAAGCCCATATCGATACAACTCTTGCAAGTCTCGAAAGAGTCGCCGTGGTCGAGGTGCAAAACAATCTGGGGGTTCTCCCAGCCGAGCTCCTTGGCATACTCAACAGCGCCCTCAGCCATATAGCGGAGGAGTGTCTGGTTGGCATACTGGCGTGCGCCCTTCGATACCTGAAGAATTACGGGTGATTTAGTCTCTGCAGCAGCCATAACGATAGCCTGCAACTGCTCCATGTTGTTGAAGTTGAAAGCGGGGATAGCGTAGCCGCCGTCAACAGCCTTCTTGAACATCTCGCGGGTGTTCACAAGACCCAAATCCTTGTAGTTAATCATACTATTATTATTTTAGAGTTTGTAATTGGTCGTGGCTCATAACTGCCTGAAAAGCAATTATACTGCAAAGATACAAAATTTTCGAAGAATTAAGGCATTAAATTTATTAAAAAAATTTAATTTCTTGTGATAGTGGCGCTACTTCGACGCTTCAGTCGTGAGGGCGAATGGGAAATACTTCAAGTATGTCCCATCCGCCCTCACTCGTGTCAGCGCCAAATTAGCACCACTCTGACAAGAAATTGGCGGAGTGCTGACTGGATGCAAGTTTATTAGGGAGTTTAATGAGTTTAGGGAGCTTAGGGATAAAGAGACGAAAAGGACGAAAGGGACGAAAGAGACGAAAGAGACAACAACGAAGTCGGCTATCATCTTTCTCTGTTATCTCTGCGTCTCTGCGTCTCTGTTGTCTTTTTTAAGACCTTAGGCCCTTAAGACCAAAACGAGGTCGGGTATCACAATTTTTTCTTATCGTCTTATTGGTCCTATCGTCTTACTTGTCTTACTTGTCTTACTTGTCCTAAAGAACTCTCTAACAACTAACAACTAATAACTAGTAACTCAAAAATCAAAAAACCCTCTCAGCGCAACGCCGAGAGGGTTTTTGTGTTATGCTTAGAGTTGTATTACTCTACATACTCGTAAGACCTAGACTCCTTAACGGGGCAGTAAGCCGAGTTAACAACATCCCAACGGTTGTTAGCATCCTTAGCAGATACGATTACAAGAACGCCCATATTCTCCCAGTTCCACTTTGTAGATACGATAGGAAGTGTAAATGCGCAGTCGTAAGTCTTGCCTGACTCAAGAACACCGATTGACTCGCCAGCAACATTGTTGCGGCTGTACTCGCCAGAGATGTTACGAAGAGCGAAGTTGTAGAGCTTGTGGTAATCCTTGGTAGCACCAGCCTGGTTGGGTGAGTAGATGTTGCTCTCGAGCAACCAAGCAACAACCTTGTACTCCTTAGCCTCCTTAGCCTTAACCTGAGCAGCGCAGTAGATGTTGGTAGAGTCGCCCTCAACGGCCATTGCAATACCTACATCAGCGCCATCCTTCTTGATGTAACCCTCGAAGGCCTGTGCCATATACTGCAAGAATGCAGACTGGCCGTAGTTGCCAACAGTAGCAGTGTGGAAGTTGATGCAGATGTTGGGATAACCCTCAATATAGTTACTCTGCATCTGGTTCAAAGCGTTTGCAGCAGCCGAGTTACCGGGGTCGCCAGTAGACATACTACCAGCGTGGCAAGTTACCTCGTTGTAGTGCTTGTGCCACTCAGTCTTAGCCAAAGCCAAGAGCTTGTCGGTCATACCGGGGCAGTAGCCACAGTTAACACCTGTGTGGTCGATAACGATAGCACGGTGGTTGAATGCCAAGTTATCGGCATCGGGATCAGCGGGAACCTCAGGCATCTGAGCCATAACGGTGATAGCCACAGTGTTAGATGTGTACTTACCCTTAGTAGCAGTAACATTGATTACACCGCTAACAGTAGGGGTGAAGGGGTTAGAGAGCTGGTTGAGGTCAGCATCGTAGAGGGTAACGCTCTTTGTTACATCTACCTCCTCGCCGGTAGCCTCGTCCTTCTGAATAGCGGTGAAGGTAACGCTATCGCCAAGCGCGATAGTAGTAACATCAGCCGAGAGAGTGAGGTCGCCATTGACATTGTTCTGAGGGCCATCGGGGCCATCAGGACCATTGGGTTTCTCCTCACAGCTAACAAATGCAAGTGCTGCACAAAGAAGTGCAAAGAATTTTGTAAGTTTCATAATGCTTAAAAAAAATTAATAAGTTTTAAGTTTTTGTTGAATAATTCTCCTATTTATAGTCGTATGCCACGCTACCATTTACGGGGCACATAGCAACATTTACAACCTCGAACTTGCCACTGGCGTTCTTAGCCGATGCGATAACCATAACCTTGAGGTTGTCGCGTACCCACTTCGAGCCTGTAATCTCCAACGACATTGCCAACGATGCCTTCTCGCCGGCCGTAATCACGCCAAGATCCATACCTGAGATAGGGTTGGTCTTAACGGCCTGACGAATAGCGTTGTCGTGGGTATTCATCCACTCCTCGGTGCCGTTGGTCTGAGCGGCAACGATGCCATCCTCCAACAACCACGCGGTGATGCGGTACTCGTTATTTACTGCTGCCTTAACCTCGGCATTTACCACCACAGAGTTTGTGGCAAGGCTTGCCGATGCTGCGATACCTGCATCTGCCGACTCCTTCCACTGAGCGTCGATCTGCTGCTTGATATGCTCAGCATTGTAGCTCGAAGAGGTAGAGTATGCGAAGTTGTAGGTAAGTGTGGGGTAGCTGGTTACGCCATAGTAGCTCGATATTGCATTTGCCGAAGCCGATGTTGCGGGGTCGCTCGATGCGTAGCTGTGCGACATCGCCTCGTAGTACTTCGAGTGGTAGTCGCCAGTTAGGGATACCTCCTTGAGTGCCAACATCATCTTGGGGCAGTAGCCACAGGTATTACCCGTGTGGTCTACGAGCAAGATGCGGTGCTTAAACTCGGTGCTTGCCTCGTTTGTGTCGGCGGGCAATGCAGGGATTGAGGGCAACACCGTAACCTCGATTGTCTCGGTGATAGCGTTACCTGCTACGGCATAAAACTCATACTTGCCATCCTCGGTGGGTGTAAAGGGGTTTGATACCTCCTGAAAGTTGTGTGTCTTGTCGAAGATGGTGGCATCGGCAGTAATGTCGGTGCCATCCTCAGCTGTTACGGTAAAGGTGATAGGATTGTTAACCTCTACCGAGAGTACATCGGCCTTAAGTGTTGCGCCACCTGTGGGCTTCTTCTCGTCCTCAGGCTTATCGCCACCACAACCCACTGCGAGGGTTGCGGCTGCGGCGATAAGTGCGATAAACTTTGTAAGTTTCATATCTTAAATTTAGTTGTTTTGCTTAGAACGAGAGTGTAAGAGCAAGGTTTACACCTGTGTAAGCGGGCTGGAAGCGGCAAACACCACCTGAGCAAACATAACCTGCGCGGTTACGACCGTAAGAGAGCTGTACACGGAGGCTGTTGTGGGTGAAGCTACCACCAACCTGATAGTAGTGCAAGAGCTTGTGCTCCATCTCGTAGGTCTCAAGGTTCATATAGTAGTTGCCATAAGCGCCATCCTGCATCTTCTCGCAGTTCCACATATCGCTAACATAGAAGCTGAACTTGGGAGCGAAGTTGTACTCAACAGTTGCTGCTACCCAGTCGCCCTCATAGTCCTCAGATGTCAAGTACTGTGCCTCGAAACGCAAAGAGTGCTTCTTGTTAATCTTGTAGGTTACATCACCCACGAAGATGTGTGAACGGCAGTAGTGAGCTGAGGGTGAGTCGAAGTGGTTGATCTCCTCGTCCCAACGCTGGAATGAGTAGAGGAAGGTAGTCTTTACAGACTTATTCCACTGGCGCTCAACATCGAAGTTGAAGTCAATCCATACATTGCGACCCTCCATATCCATGTCCATAATCTTGTTGTGGTGATCGATGGTGTTGAACATCGAGAAGTTAGCGTGGAAATTCCAATACTTGCTACGCACCTTGGGGTTACGCAACGAGTAGTAGAGGTCGATCTGGCCACCAATCTCACCGCCTGTGTGAACGCTTGCACCACGATAGGGGTTGAGGTTAGCGAGTGAGTAGGTGTGCTGACGAGTGAGCAAAGGAATGTAGTTGATGGTGTTACCACCGCCAATGCCCAAGGGTCGGAAGTCGATGAAGGTGGTCATATTCTCCTGACGGCGGAAGGTTGCCGATGCCGAGAAACGCTTGTAGTTGTAACCAAGGTCGATGTTGATAACATTACCCTTAGCAGCATCGAGTGTGGGGTTGTAGATATCATCGTTGAGCTTCTGAACATACTCACCACGCAACGATACACCCTTATACTCGAAGTTGGCACGAGCAGAGATCATATTGAGAACATCGCTCTTAACGCCCTGAGCGCCAAACAACAACTGCTCCAAATCCAAATGGGGATACTCGATGTGAGCATTCTTCTGGTAGCGACCTACATAGCTTGCCTCAACAGATACCAAGCCATCGTACCAACCAGCCATATCTGAGATTGAGAGCGAGAGATCAGCACCCCAGATAGGGTTGTTAGAACGAATGTCGTAGAGGCGAGGCACACCTGCCAACACCTTAACATTCACCATATTGTTGAAGTTGTAGTAGGCACGACCACCGGCCAACGAGTTGTTGAAGCCGAGGTTGCGGTCCTCATAGGCACGGAAGATAAGACCGTTACCAAACTGGTCGTAAATATCACCAAGGCGAACACCCCAGTTCTGATCCTCCCACTGAACATACTTCGAGAAGAATGCAGTGAGCTTAGAGTCGCGCTGCTGATAGGTGTAGAGGTCGTAGCCATAGAGACCGGGGAGGTAGCCATCGAGCTGGATACCTGCCGAGAAACGACCGAGGGTGTAGTCTACCTTGAGGAAGTCGTTAGAGCCGAAGTCGCCACGCTTGCGCTCCTCAGGCTTGATAAGACCAACCTCCTCCAATGATTTGTCGGGAGTGTAGTAGGTGTTGTTGCTCTCCAAAGCAATAGAAATCTGACCCTCACCAACCTTAATCTGTGCCGAGGCCTCCTCAATGGCAAACACTGAAGCCACAGCTACTAAAACGAGTAAAAATTTCTTCATCTGTTAGGTTTTACGCTAAATTAGTACTCTAATTTTTTTGTTTCTATTCTACCGCAACGGGAGTTGCGGTTACCCACAACTCCCTATGCCGTAAACATCTCTTGTAAATTACTTCAAAGCCTTGATCTTCTCGAAGAGCTCCTGCTCGCTACCAGGGGTATAACCTGAGTGCGAGTATACGATGTTACCCTTGCCATCAACGATGAAGGTGTGAGGTGTGAGGCTCACATTCATAGCACGCTTGAAGTCCTGATTCTTGTCGAAGAGGCATACATAGCCGTCCCAGTTGTTGACCATACCGCGAGCACGGCTTACCGAACGAGCGTCATCTACAGATACGGCTACTACCTTGAAGTCAGCCTCCTCCAACCACTCGTCGAGGTTAGAGTAGATGGCGTTAAGCTCCATAATACAGGGCTTGCAGGTAGTTGACCAGAACGAGATAATCATAGGAGTGCCATCTACAACAGACTTGGTAGATACAACCTTACCCTCCTGGTTCTCAATCTTTACATCGGGCAACTGCTGTGCCGATACGCTTACGCCAACAAACAAGGCAGCAAGCAAGAACAACATCTTTTTCATAGTTTTTAATGCAGTTTTAGTTAATAATTTCAAATCCTTAAACGATAGGTCGATGCTCTTAGACACCTAACAAACGCCCACCAAATGTGGTTTCGTATAACCTTATCTATTATTTTGAGCGCAAGATAGTGATTTTTTAGCAAACCGCCACAACTTTTTGGCGATTTTTTAGGCGAACCGCCATAAATGAGGGGTGAAACGGAAAAGATTTAAGTTTTTAGTTGTTAGTTATTAGTTGTTAGAGTTGCGCTCCAAAGCGAGCGCAGATAGATATTAAGACCTTAGGACTTTAAGACCGTAAGACCTTACGAGGTCGGGTATCATTTTTCTTATTGGTCTTACTTATCCTAACGGTCTTACTCGTCTTAAACTAACAACTAACAACTAACAACTCTCGTTATAGCTGTTTGCGCAGTCTTGCCACTGGAATATCGAGCATCTCGCGGTACTTGGCTACGGTGCGGCGGGCGATGCAGTAGCCCTTGTCGCGGAGTATGTCCATCAGGTTTTCGTCGGTGAGCGGGTGGCGCTTATCCTCGTTCTCGATGCACTCCTCGAGGATTGTCTTAATCTCGTGGCTCGACACCTCCTCGCCCGTTACGGTCTGCATACCTTCCGAGAAGAGCGACTTAAGGAGTATGATGCCGAAGTGGGTCTGAATATATTTGCTGTTTACCACGCGCGAAATGGTCGATACATCGAGGTCGGTGCGGTCGGCTATATCCTTCAAAATCATTGGCTTGAGCTTGCTCTTGTCGCCATCTTGGAAGTATTCGCGCTGGAAGTCGAGAATGGTCTGCATCGTGCGCATCAGCGTGTCGTGGCGCTGCTTGATAGCCGAGATAAACCATTTGGCGGAGTCTATCTTCGACTTCACGAACTGCACAGCCTCTCTATCTTCGGCCTTCACCGTGCCATCGGCAGCCACCATATCCTTCATCATATCGCGATAACGGCGCGAGATACGCACCTCAGGCACACCCTTGGTGTTGAGCGAAAGGCGCATCTCGCCATCGCTATTGTCCAGCAGGAAGTCGGGCGTTATATATGGTGTGGTGTCGATGCCACCCTCGGTATAGAGGTTGCCCGGCTTGGGCGAGAGGGTGCGGATAAAGTCGATGGCCTCACGGAACTCCTCCTCCGTTGTGCGCAGACGCTCCATAAGCCTCTCGTAGTGCTTCTTGGCAAAGGCCTCGAAGTGGTTGGTTATAATCTTGAGCGCCAAACGCTTAGGTCGTGTGTCGAGTGTCAGGCGGTTGAGTTGTAGGGTGAGGCACTCCTGAAGTGTGCGCGCACCAATGCCTGCGGGCTCCAACTCGTGTACGATATGCAGGATGCGCTCAATCTCGGCAACCGACACATCTAATCCGCGCGTAAAGGCAAGGTCATCGGAGAGCGATTCCAAGTCGCGGCGAAGATAGCCATCATCGTCGATGCTACCCACGATATATACCGCCACAAGAAGCTCCTCATCGGTTAGCGAGCGGAAGCGCAACTGCTCCACCAACGACTCGCTAAGCGAATGACCCTCAGTGATATATACGGGGCGTTGCTTGTCGTCTTTCGAGTAGTTGTTTATGCGTGCCTTGTACGCCGGCGTGTCGTCTTCCTTGCCGATATAGTCGTCAACGGATATCTTCTCAGGGGTATCCTCCTCGCTCTTATTCTCGGCATCCTCCTCCAAGACGATATTCTCCTCAATCTCACGCTTGATGCGCTCCTCAAGTTGCATCGTGGGCAGCTCAAGCAGCTTAATCATCTGTATCTGCTGCGGCGAAATCTTCTGTTGCAGCTGGATAGTTTGTTGAAGTCGACTCGTCATATCTTACGCACACTAAATTATACCTTTGCTCTTTGACATAAAAAACGGTCGGCCAGGTGGGCCGGCCGTTTGTGGGGCACTCGGTGTTTAGAACTCGGCGTTCTTTGGAGTACGGGGGAAGGGGATAACATCGCGGATGTTGCCCATACCCGTAACAAACAGAAGCAAGCGCTCAAAGCCCAAACCGAAGCCTGAGTGAGGTGCCGAACCCCAACGACGAGTGTCGAGGTACCACCAAAGCTCCTTACGGCTCATACCCAACTCATCGACTCTTGCACAAAGCTTGCCAAAGTCTGCCTCACGCTCCGAACCACCGATAATTTCGCCAATCTGGGGGAAGAGAACATCCATTGCACGCACGGTCTTGCCGTCGTCGTTCTGCTTCATATAGAATGCCTTAATCTCCTTGGGATAGTTGATAAGGATGACAGGGCGCTTGAAGTGCTCCTCAACGAGGTAGCGCTCGTGCTCCGACTGAAGGTCGCAACCCCAGTCGCAGGGGAACTCGAACTTCTTGCCCGAAGCCTTCAAAATCTCGATACCCTCGGTGTAGTTGAGGCGCACGAAGTCGTTGTCCAAGACGAACTGGAGGCGCTCCAAGAGGCCCTTGTCCCACATCTTGTTCATAAACTCGAGGTCTTCGCGGCAGTTCTCCAAGGCGTAGCGAATAAGGTACTTGAGGAAGTCCTCGGCGAGGTCCATATCGTCCTGCAACTCGTAGAATGCCATCTCGGGCTCAATCATCCAGAACTCTGCCAAGTGGCGGGGGGTGTTAGAGTTCTCGGCACGGAAGGTGGGGCCAAAGGTGTAAATCTGGCCGAGAGCCAAAGCGCCAAGCTCACCCTCCAGCTGACCCGATACGGTGAGGCTACAGGGCTTGCCGAAGAAGTCCTGAGTGTAGTCTACCGTGCCATCCTCGTTGCGGGGAGGATTTTGCATATCGAGGGTCGATACATTGAACATCGCACCGGCACCCTCGCAATCCGAGGCGGTGATAAGCGGTGTATGCAAGTAGTAGAAACCCTTGTCGTTGAAGTACTTGTGGATAGCGTATGCCATAGCGTGGCGAATACGCAACACAGCGCCAAAGGTGTTGGTACGGGGACGCAAATATGCGATGTCGCGCAAGAACTCCAACGAGTGGCCCTTCTTCTGCAAGGGGTAGCTCTCAGGGTCGGCAGTGCCGTAGATCTCAATCTTCTCGGCCTGAACCTCTACGCCCTGACCCTGACCGAGCGATGCAACGAGCTTACCATCAACTCTTAAGCAAGCGCCTGTGGTAACGCCCTTAAGCTCAGCCTCGTCAATCTTCGCAAGGTCGACAACAATCTGAATATTTGCCACGCACGAACCATCGTTGAGCGCGATAAATGCTACATTCTTGTTGCCACGCTTGGTGCGTACCCAGCCCTTTACGGTGATCTCTCTACCGTCGCCCTCCATCTTGAGGATATCGACAATTCGGATAAGTTTCATACTTCTATTTCGTTTTATTCGTTTGTATCATCGGGGTATATCTGCCATATAGTATGGCCGATAATCGTGCAAAGTTACTAATTTTTTTGCAAACGATTGCTAATTGTGCAGTTTTTTGTATTTTTGTGATATTTAATAATGTATTGATGCTATGAAAACCTATAGATATTCCGCACTTTTGCTCGCCTTTGTGGCTCTTTTTTTGCCCGTTGTTGCCGAGGCTCAAGCCCGCATTGCCCGCACCGAGTTTCTCACCTACGACAAGCGCGAGGATGCCAAGCGCGATATTCGCACCAATATAGACAAGCATATCGCCTTTCGCCCAGAGTTGCAGTTCGAGGCCGAGGAGGGTGCTGTGCGCCGTGTCTATGAGCAGCATATCGAGGTGCCCGCATCGTGGAACGACTACAACGCCTACCTCCATATCGAGAGCGTGGGTGCTGACTTTACTATCTTTGTGAATGGCAAGCAGATAACAGCGCCTATCGACCAGTTTACCCCTACCGACCTCTTTATCTCGCCCTACCTCGATCAGGGCTACAATGTCGTGGCTGTTGTCGTTGTCGAGGAGCCATATATGGCGCTCCTCGATGAGACCCTTCAGGAGGCTCAGCGCGAGCAGTTTCAGAATAGCTATATCTTCGCTCAGCGCCGTTTGGGTATCTACGACTTCAATGTGCGCCTTGTGCCCGACTCGTTGGAGCGCTTTGCGCAGTTGAGGCTCGATATACTCGCCACTAATGACTTCTCTACCCCTGAGACTATCGAGGTGGGCTACGACATCTACGCCCCCGATGGCAAACTTATGGAGTATAGCGTCAATGACTACCCTATGGAGGGTCATTCGCGCGATACTATATCTTTCAGACCTTGGATTTATAACTCCAATCCCAACCGTTGGTCGCCCACAAATCCCAAGCTCTACGACCTTACGCTATATATCAAACTGAGTGGTATTTTGCGTGAGTATATCCCCCTCAAGGTGGGCTTTGTGGAGTATGGCTACAGCGAGGCTGGCGAGATTACGGCCTTTGGTAAGCCATTGACACTTAGCAAGGAGCGCTACAATGCCGCTAAGGATAAGGCTACTACGGAGCGTGAGATTAGGTCGCTCAAGCAGCGTGGCATCAACTGCCTCGTGCCTCAGTATCCTCAGCCCGACTGGTTCTACGATATTTGCGACCGCGTGGGCATCTATGTTATCGACTGTGCAGCGCTCTCTTCGCCCTCGCGTGGCGACGACCGCTCGGTGGGTGGCACGCCGGCTAACGCCCCTGAGTTGGAGAGCGACTATCTGCGCCGTGTCGAGACAATGTACCACCGTGCGCAGAACCACTGCTCTATTATCGCCTTCTCGTTGGGTGGCGATGCCGGCAATGGATATAATATGTATCGTGCCTACGAACTCCTTAAGTCGAAGGGCGACAGCCGAGCTATTATCTACGAGGGTGCAGACGGCGAATGGAATAGCGATTTATAATGATAAGCACGCAGTTGCGGCATCGAGCTTATTCTGCTGAATGAGAAATATTCTCTGTATGTCCCATCCAGCAGAATTGCGACTCGCTACCACAACTGCATACTTCTACTATAAATCGTTTGCAGAGCTAAAGCAATAGTTGTTATATTTATGAATATAGAGTTAATCGTTGTCGGCAAGACCGATATGAAGGAGGTTGAGGCGTTGGTGCAGATGTACACCAAGCGCATAAACCACTATGTAAAGTTCGCTATCACAACCCTTGCCGATGTGCGCAACACCAAGAAGCTCTCCGAGGCTGAGCAGAAGCGCCTTGAGGGCGACTCTATCTTGCGCCTACTCAACGACTCAGACCACCTCTTGCTCCTTGACGAGCGAGGTGCCGAGCTTCGCTCTATTGAGTTTGCCGATCTCTTGCAACGCCGTATGTCTGCCGGCACCAAACGCCTTGTCTTTGTTATCGGTGGCCCTTATGGCTTCTCAGATGCGGTCTATCAGCGTGCCAATGCTATGCTATCTCTCTCGAAGATGACTTTCTCGCACCAGATAGTGCGTGCCATCTTCACCGAACAGCTCTACCGCGCCTTTACTATCCTGCGTAACGAGCCATACCACCACGAGTAATTTCTTGTGATAAGGGGTCATCTGCGCTTTACCCAATATACCCAATATACCCAATATACCCAGTGCTCTTTTTTAGACCTTAGGACTTTAAGACCTTAAGACCATTACGATGTCGGACATCATATTTTTTGTTATTGTCTTATTTTTTTAAGACCGTTAGGACTTTAAGACCTTAGGACCGATACGGAATCGGGCATCATTTTTTTGTTATTGTCTTACTTGTCCTATCGTCTTACTTGTCTTAAATAATCTCTAATAACTAACAACTAACAACTAATAACTAATAGCTCTCTTCGCCCCGCATCTTTTTTGCTTTTGGGCGTTAGCCCGCAGACCTTGGTCTGCAACAAGCCCCTCCTTCTCAAAGGAGGGGTTTAGGGAGGATTGTATATATAGGTGGGGCAAATGCCCCACATCTTTTATAGGGCTATGCCCTATAAAAGATGTGGGGTTGTCAGCTTTCACAAGTAGACAACCCCCACGGACACAAACAATTATTAACCTTTCTTACACTACTAAATATATCTCTTTTTCTAATCTTTTTTTAGCTATCTTTATTATTTTCTGGTGCAAATATAAAACCACAATTTCAATTTTGCAAATCAAAAATACTTATACGCCGATAACGAAAACTTATATGCTGTTATTTTTTTCACACTAAAAGAAAGATATATTCAAATGGCCATAAAACTCATATTTTCGGCTATACACATAATGTTTTGGTAGTTAATTATTTACGATATAGCCCCACGCAAATGACTTGACCAATTTCGTCATGTAAAAAAATATAAAAAAAATATGTGAAAATGCGATTTTTTTTTTGAGGTGGGGTGTTGCTATTGTGGATACTTAGGGTATTTTGGGTACTTTGGGTACTCTGCACTTTACCCACTATACCCATTTTACCCAGTGCTCTTTTTTAGGCCTTAGGACTTTAAGACCTTAAGACCTTTACGAGGTCGGGTATCATTTTAGTTGTTGGAGTTGTTAGTTTTTAGAGTTGCGCTCAAGGCGAGCGCAGTTAGATTTTAAGACCTTAGGACCATAAGACCTTACGAGGCCGGGTATCTTTTTAGTCCTATCGTCTTATTGGTCTTACTTGTCCTAACATCTAAAAACTAACAACTAACGACTAAAAACTAATAACTAACGACTCCCTCTTTGAATTTTGCTCTTTTTTTCTTACCTTTGCCCCATTGTGTGTATATATATGTATGCGCGCGTTGCGTAAGAGCAAATAATAATCAAAAATCAAAATAAAATTTTCTAACTATGGGAAGAGCATTTGAGTATCGCAAGGCGAGAAAGATGAAGCGCTGGGGACACATGGCGCGTGTATTTACGAAGATTGGTAAGGAGATCGAGATGGCAGTTAAGGCATCAGGTCCCGATCCCTCGACAAACCTTCGTTTGCGTCTTTTGATGCAGAACGCCAAGGCTGAGAATATGCCTAAGGAGAATGTTGAGCGTGCAATTAAGCGTGCTACCGACAAGGACTCGGCAGACTACAAGGAGATGATTTACGAGGGCTATGGCCCTCACGGTATCGCTATCTTGGTTGAGACCGCTACCGATAACACCAACCGTACCGTAGCTTCGGTGCGTATGTACTTCAACAAGTATGGTGGCACTCTCGGTACATCTGGCTCGGTAGGCTTTATGTTCGAGCACAAGTGCGTATTCAAGTTCAAGCCCACAGCAGGTGCCGACCTTGAGGAGATGGAGCTCGAGATGATCGACTTCGGTGTTGATGAGTTCTACGCTGAGGAGGGCGAGGTAACCGTTTACGCTGCTTACGAGTCATTCGGCCAGATTCAGACATGGATCGAGGAGAAGGGCTACGAGCTTGTATCGGGTGAGTCTGTTCGCATCCCCACCGACACCAAGGAGCTTACGCCTGAGGAGCGCGAGGCCGTTAATAAGCTTATCGAGCACCTCGAGGAGGACGATGATGTTACGAATGTCTACACCACAATGGCCGAGTCTGAGGAGGACGACGCGGAGGAGTAGTGGGGTAGAGCCACAATTTTTTACCAAAAGTTAGGTATGAAAAAGTTTACTGAGTATAAAGGTCTTGACCTTGCGGGCGTTGCCGATGAGGTATTGGCACGCTGGACCGCTGAGGATACCTTCCATAAGAGTATCACAACACGCGAGGGCCACCCCACATTTGTCTTCTATGAGGGTCCCCCCTCGGCAAATGGTCAGCCCGGTATCCACCATGTTATGGCGCGTACCATTAAAGATGTATTCTGTCGTTTTAAGACCCAGCAGGGCTACCTCGTTCACCGTAAGGCGGGCTGGGATACTCACGGTCTCCCCGTTGAGCTTGGTGTAGAGAAGAAACTCGGCATCACAAAGGAGGATATCGGCAAGAAGATTACCATCGAGGAGTACAACAAGCAGTGTCGTGAGGCCGTTATGGAGTTCACCGACATCTGGGAGGACCTCACTCGCAAGATGGGCTATTGGGTGAATATGGACGATCCATATATCACCTACGACAATAAGTTTATCGAGACCTTGTGGTGGCTTCTTAAGCAGCTCTACGACAAGAACTTGCTTTATAAGGGCTACACCATTCAGCCCTACTCACCCGCAGCAGGTACCGGCCTCTCAACCCACGAGCTCAACCAGCCTGGTTGCTACCGTGATGTTAAGGATACCACTTGTACCGCGCAGTTCCGCATCCTTGAGCCTAAGGCCGAGATGGAGGGCTGGGGTACTCCCGTATTCTTGGCTTGGACAACCACACCTTGGACTTTGCCCTCGAATACCGCACTCTGCGTGGGCCCCAAGTACGACTATGTAGCCGTTCGTTCGTATAACCCCTACACCTCGGAGAAGATTACCGCCGTTGTTGCTGAGCCTTTGCTCTACTCTATCTTCAACAAGAAGGCTGAGGGCATCGCTTTGGCAGACTACAAGGCTGGCGATAAGCTTATCCCCTTCGAGGTTGTCGGTAAGTGGAAGGGTACGGAGCTTGAGGGTATGCACTACGAGCAGCTCTTGCCTTGGGTTAAGCCCGTTGAGGCTGACGAGAAGGGCAACTGGCAGGAGGCCTCATCTAAGGCATTCCGCGTAATCCTTGGCGACTATGTTACCGTTGAGGATGGTACAGGTATCGTTCACATCGCGCCTACCTTTGGTGCTGATGATGCCTTCGTAGCGCGTCAGGCAGGTATCCCCTCGTTGTTTATGATTAACAAGCGTGGCGAGACCCGTCCTATGGTAGACTTCATAGGTAAGTTCTTCCTCAAGGCTGAGCTTGACGAGAAGTTCGTCAAGGAGTGTGTTGCTGCATCGTATGATGAGTATGAGGGTCGCTTCGTGAAGAACGCCTACGACCCCCAGTTTACGGTTGATGGTCGCTATGACGAGAAGGCTGCCGCTGCTGCCGAGAATCTCGATGTATATATCTCAATCCGCCTCAAGGAGGCCAACAAGGTCTTCAAGATTGAGAAGCACACCCACAACTACCCCCACTGCTGGCGTACCGACAAGCCCGTCTTGTACTACCCCTTGGATTCGTGGTTTATCCGCACCACAGCGCTCCGTGAGCGTATGATGGAGCTCAACAAGACCATCTACTGGAAGCCTGAGTCAACAGGTACTGGCCGTTTCGGCAAGTGGTTGGAGAATATCAACGACTGGAACCTCTCGCGTTCACGCTTCTGGGGTACTCCGCTCCCCATCTGGGCAACCGAGGACCGCACCGAGCTTAAGTGCATCGGCTCTATCGAGGAGCTTATCTCGGAGATTGAGAAGGCAGTAGCTGCTGGCGTGATGAAGGAGAATCCTTATAAGAACTTCAAGGTTGGCGATATGTCAAAGGAGAACTACTCGACAGACAATATCGACCTTCACCGCCCCTATGTCGATAATATCATTCTTCTCTCGTCTAAGGGTGAGCCTATGCGTCGTGAGCCCGACCTTATCGATGTATGGTTCGACTCTGGCGCTATGCCCTATGCTCAGGTTCACTACCCCTTCGAGTCGAAGGAGGGCTTCGACCAGATATATCCCGCCGACTTTATCGCCGAGGGTGTAGACCAGACTCGTGGTTGGTTCTATACGCTCCACGCCATTGCGGTTATGTTGTTCGACTCTGTGGCATTCAAGAACATCATCTCTAACGGTCTTGTCTTGGATAAGAACGGCAACAAGATGTCGAAGCGTCTGGGCAATGCCGTAGACCCCTTCGATGTTTTGAAGAAGTATGGCGCTGATGCTACACGCTGGTATATGATCTCTAACTCGCAGCCTTGGGACAACCTTAAGTTCGATGTAGATGGCGTTGATGAGTGCCGCCGTAAGTTCTTCGGTACGCTCTACAACACCTACTCGTTCTTCGCGCTCTATGCCAATATCGATGGCTTCACCGGCGCTGAGGCTGATGTGCCCGTTGAGAAGCGTCCTGAGATTGACCGCTGGATTCTCTCGGAGCTCAACTCGTTGGTTAAGGATGTTACCGCTTCGTTGGAGGACTACGATCCCACCCCCGCAGCACGCCGCATCGACCAGTTTGTTGGTGAGAACCTCTCGAACTGGTATGTTCGCTTGAACCGTAAGCGTTTCTGGGGTGGTGAGCTCACCGAAGATAAGCTCGCTGCTTACCAGACCTTGTATACCTGCTTGGAGACCGTCGCTATGTTGGCTGCGCCTATCGCACCCTTCATCACCGACCGCATCTTCCGTGACCTTAATGCCACAAGCGGTCGCCACACCGAGGAGTCGGTACACTTGGCAGAGTATCCCAAGTGCAACGAGGCACTTATCGATGCGGAGTTGGAGGCTATGATGTCGCTTGCTCAGCGTGCATCGTCTATGGTCTTGGCATTGCGCCGTAAGGTGAACATCAAGGTGCGTCAGCCCCTCCAGAAGATTATTATCCCCGTATTGGATAAGGAGATGGCTGCTCATATCGAGAAGGTGCGCACACTCGTTATGAACGAGGTGAATGTCAAGGATATCGAGCTTATCACCGATACCACAGGCATCATCACCAAGCGTATCAAGCCCAACTTCAAGACCCTCGGTCCTAAGTATGGCAAGTATATGAAGCAGATTGCCGCCCTCGTTGCCGGCTACACTCAGGAGCAGATTGCAGCTATCGAGGCTAATGACGAGACCATCCTCGATATTGATGGCGAGAAGATTGTAACCACCGCTGCCGACTTCGAGATTACCTCGGAGGATATGCCCGGCTGGTTGGTTGCTTCGGAGGGTAAGCTCACCGTAGCCCTCGACATCACCATCACCGATGAGTTGCGCCGTGAGGGTATCGCCCGTGAGCTTGTCAATCGTATCCAGAATATCCGTAAGGAGTCTGGCTTCGAGGTAACGGACAAGATTACGGTTGAGATTGAGGCAACCGAGCTTACATCGCCCGCTGTTGAGAGCTTTGCTAAGTATATCGCACAGCAGACCTTGGCCGTTGAGGTTAAGGCTGTGGCAGCTCCTGCGGGTCAGTTCGTAGTAGATTCTGATATCGACGAAGTACCCCTCAAGATTGCCGTTACAAAGGCCTAAGGGCTATGTTTCGGGCAACTTTGGGTTGCTAAATAGAGAAGTGTGGACAGCGGTGTCCACACTTTTTTTTGAAATATATTTGTGTATGTCATAAAAATTGCTTAATTTTACAATTATTTAATTAAGAAATGTAAATTAAAAAGTAGCTGTTTGAATTTTATTTCGAGGTTATTTGGAGGCTATTTTCTGCATATTTGCATTTTGAAGACGCAGGGAATAGCGGGCTATTTTCAAATCTTCAAAATGTAAAGATGCAGAAAAGAGCCACAAAGAACCCGAAATATGCTCGCAGCTATGTTATACTTGTTTAATAAAATTCAAAACAGCTACTAAAACGCATACGACTATGGCAGAGGAGAAAACCCGTTACAACGATGCTGAGCTCGAGGAGTTCCGCGTATTGATAGAGCAGAAACTCGCCTCGGCGCGTGCCGATTATGAGATGTTGCGTTCGGCAACAAGCAACGAGAACGATACCGAAGATTCTTCACCTACCTTTAAGGTGATGGAGGAGGGCGCCACTACGCTCTCTCGCGAGGAGTATGGCTCGTTAGCACAGCGTCAGGCAAAATTTATCCGCAACCTTGAGATGGCGCTTGTCCGCATCAAGAATAAGACCTATGGCATCTGCAAGACCACAGGCAAGCTGATTCCGCGTGAGCGACTCCTAAGAGTGCCCCACGCGACAGAGTGTATTGAGGCGAAGAACGCACGCAAATAATTAATTTCTTGTGATAAGGGGTCTACTTCGGCCTCTCAGTCAGAAGCCCGAATGGGAAATACCTCAAGTATGTCCCATCCAGGGCAATTTCTTTATTGAGGCCACAGCTAACCCCTTCTGACAAGAAATTAATTTGTCGTGATAGCGGCGCTACTATGACGCTTCAGTCGTGAGGGCGAATGGGAAATACGCGCAGTATGTCCCATCCGCCCTCTCTCGTGTCAGCGCCATATTAGCACCACTCTGACGACAAATTGGCTGCGTGCTGACTGGATGCAAGTTTATTAGGGAATGTAGAGAGCTTAGGGATAAAGAGACGAAAAGGACGAAAGAGACGAAAGGGACAACAACGAAGTCGGCTATCATCTTTCTCTGTTATCTCTGCGTCTCTGCGTCTCTGTTGTCTTTTTTTAAGACCGTTAAGACCTTAGGACCTTAAGACCATTACGAGGTCGGGTATCATTTTGTCTTATCGTCTTATTGGTCCTATCAACTAATCTCTAAAATCTAACAACTAACAACTAAAACAAAGAGCAAAGATTTTTGGGTCTTTGCTCTTTGTTCTCTCTTACAGCTTCACGCCGTATGCTAAGTCGCCGGCATCACCAATGCCGGGCACGATATACGACTTCGAGGTGAGCTCCTCATCTACGGCTGCGCACCACAGGGTGCACTTCTCTGGTGAGGTGTGCTTCAAGACATAATCCACACCCTGCTCCGAGGCGAAGGCTGCGGCAAAGTGGGTGTGCTCGGGCTCACCCGCACGGCGCACCAACGCATCGTATACAAGCATCAGCGATGTGCCCGTAGCGAGCATAGGGTCTACCAAAATCAGTGTCTTGCCCTTGAGTGATGAGGTCGATACATACTCCACATCGACCACAAACGAGCCATCGGGGCGACTCTTACGGTATGCCGACACGAAGCCGTTGTCTGCATCATCAAAGTAGTTGAGGAAGCCCTGATGGAAGGGTAGGCCGGCACGCAGGATTGTCGCAATAACAATCTTATCCGAGATCTCCTCTACGGCAGCTATGCCGAGCGGTGTCTCGACCATGCGTGTCTTGTAGTTTAGCCTCTTTGATATCTCGTAGGCCATAATCTCGGCTACACGCTCCATATTACGGCGGAAGCGCATAGAGTCCTGCTGAATCGACTTGTCGCGCATCTCGGCGAGAAACTTATTCAGAATTGTATTCTGCTTGTTGAGTATCGTTACCATAGCATCAAATGTTTGGTTATTAGTCGTTTAGTAGAGGAAGTTGTTGAACGGATAGCGACCCGCGTGAATCTCGCGCACCATACCGTAGAGGTCGGAGCGGAGCTTCTCGATACCTACCTTGTCAATAGCCGAGATAAAGATGCAGGGCGTGTTGGCCTTAGCTATCCAGCTCTGCTTAAGGTCGTCAAGCGAGAGGTTTTCTTTTGTGGCGGGCGTTAGGTCGTCTTCCTCCTTGGGTGTATAGGTATAAGCATCTATCTTGTTGAATACCAGGAATGTGGGCTTGTCGCCTGCACCAATATCCGCCAAGGTCTGCTTAACTACGGCTATCTGGTCCTCGAAGCCGGGGTGCGAGATATCCACCACATGCAGCAGCAGGTCTGCCTCACGCACCTCGTCGAGTGTCGATTTGAACGACTCGATAAGTTGTGTGGGGAGCTTGCGAATGAAACCTACGGTGTCGGACATCAGGAAGGGTAGGTTGTCAAAGACCACCTTGCGCACTGTGGTGTCGAGCGTTGCAAAGAGCTTATTCTCGGCAAATACCTCGCTCTTCGAGAGCAGGTTCATAAGCGTAGACTTACCGACATTGGTATATCCCACTAATGCCACACGCACCATATTGCCTCGGTTGGAGCGCTGAACAGCCATCTGGCGGTCAATCTTCTTTAGGTCCTCCTTGAGCTTTGTGATGCGGTTGCGCACAATACGCCTATCGGTCTCAATCTCGCGCTCACCGGCACCACCACGAGTGCCTGTACCACCTCGCTGACGCTCAAGGTGTGTCCAGAGGCCAGCCAAGCGGGGCAACATATACTCGTTGTGCGCCAACTCCACCTGTGTCTTGGCGTATGCGGTCTGGGCACGCGACATAAAGATGTCGAGAATCAGGCGTGTGCGGTCGATAACACGGCAGGGCATAGCCTGCTCGATGTTGCGTGTCTGCGCGGGCGATAACTCGTCATCGAAGATGGCGACATCAATCTCATTCTCCTTGCACCATAGCGCAATCTCCTCAAGCTTGCCGGGGCCGACATAGATTTTCGACATTGGCTGTGGCAGGCGCTGTGTGAAGCGCTTCACGGTCTTGATGTCGGCGGTCTCGGCCAAAAACTCCAGCTCGTCGAGGTACTCCATCGCCGTAGCGGGGTTTTGGCTGTCGCGGATTACGGCAACCAGCACAGCACGAATCTCGCGCTCCTCGACTGTGGGCTGTGGGCCTCGTGGCGCCTTAGGCTTATCTTGCTTCTCCTCTTTCATCTATATATAATATAGGTATGTTTATTTTGCATAGTGGGCTCAGCCCCGAAAACTATGCCACAACAGTTTGCCCAAACGAGGGCTAAAGAATAAAAAGGGGCTGTCCGAATTTTTCGCCGGACAACCCCTAAACCTTTTCCAAGAGCTATTAGTTCTGGATACGGAACGATACGGGAAGGGTGTAGGTAACACGCACAGGCTTGTTACGCTGCTTACCGGGCTTCCACTTAGGAGACTTCTGCAACACTGCGATAGCTGCCTCCGACAAGGTCTTATCGGGCGACTGAAGCACCTGAATGTTAGAGAGCTTACCGTCCTTCTCTACGACGAACTTGATAACTACATTACCCTGGATGCCGTTCTCCAATGCAATCTGGGGATACTTAACATTGCTCTGTACCCAGTTACGGAACTTCGAAAGATCACCACCCTGGAATGTGGGCATCTCCTCAGCATTAACGAAGATCTCCTCCTCCTCGATCTCCTCCTCCTTCTCCTCGATGATGATATCGAAGTCGTCGAAGTCGTCAGCATCGTCAGCAAATACGATGTTGGTCTCAATCTTCTGGTCGTTAGATACGATGTTGAGGACATCGGTTACAACCTGAGCCTGTGCCTTCTGCTGCTCAGGAGGTGTCTCTGGCTGGTCCTGACGGGTGTTGTCAATCTGCTCAACCTCGGTAGTCTCCTTCTTGGGTGGCTTGTACTCGCCAGCCTCAGGCTTAGAGCTGATAGACAATGCAAGGCCTGTGATACCGAGAGCGATCACCAGACCAATCATCAGGTAAAGCGACTTCTTGTTCTCAAGATCCGCTTTGGGTGATTTCTTAATCTCCATTTATAGTTAATTTTTTAGTTTTTAGTAACTTATCCTCGAAAGTGTGTGGCACAGTCATACGCACGCGCGCACTTTGCTATGCAAATATACATATAAAAATTCAAAAAATATCAAATCAGGTGGAAAAATATTTATTTTTCACTAAATTTGTAGTCGATTAGTGGATTTGTTTATGAGTACCAACCCCCGAACTATGCTATATGGCGCCTCGCTTAGTGAGTTGGAGATGCTCACCAAGGAGCTCGAATTGCCACGATTTGCCGCCAAGCAGATCGCACAATGGCTCTACAAGCGCTTCGTAGGCACGATTGATGATATGACCAACCTCTCGAAGGTGGCACGCGAAAGGCTTAAGGAGCGTTGCGACCTCGGCTTGTCGGCACCTCTCAAGGTATCGACATCGTCTGATGGCACCAAAAAGTACCTCTTCCGCACCTCCGAGGGCGAATATATCGAGTCGGCGCTTATCCCCGATGGTGAGCGTATGACCCTCTGTGTATCTTCGCAGGCGGGTTGCCGTATGGGGTGCAAATTCTGCGCTACGGGGCGTATGGGCTTTCGTCATCAGCTCCCTGCCACCGAGATTCTCAACCAGATAATCTCTATCCCCGAACGCGATAGGCTCACCAACCTTGTCTTTATGGGTATGGGCGAGCCGTTGGATAATATCGACAACCTTCTGCGCACGCTCGACATCCTCACCTCGGAGTGGGGCTTGGCGTGGTCGCCTACACGCATCACCGTCTCGACAGCGGGTGTGGCGAAGAACCTGCCCCGACTGCTCGATGAGTCGAAGGTGCACCTTGCAGTGTCGTTGCACAACCCCTTCCCTGAGGAGCGCCGTGAGATTATGCCAATAGAGAACGCCTACTCGATTAAGGAGGTGTGCGATATTCTTCGTCGCTACGACTTTACACACCAGCGCCGAGTCTCGTTTGAGTATATCGTGTTGGAGGATATGAACTGCTCCGCACGCCATATCAAGGAGCTTTCGCGCCTCTTAGATGGCATCAAGTGCCGTATCAACCTTATCCGCTTCCACCGTATCCCCGATTCGCCATTCTTCTCTCCACCGTTGGAGCGAATTATCGAGTTTCGTGATACGCTCACCAAGCGCGGTATCCAAACCACCCTGCGTGCATCGCGTGGCGAAGATATCGAGGCGGCGTGCGGTCTATTATCAACTGCCGAAAAGAGATGATTATGAGAAAGTTGCTTGCAATATTTATCGTCGCTGTTCTCTCTGTGGGCTATGCCTTCGGCGAGGAGCGCCGTGTTGAGGTAAGACACAACGAGTGGGGTAGTTCGGTATATGATTTTCCTACCATCACCCTCGACTGGAGTGATGGCTCACTTCGTTGGTCGATAGGCTATGGCGCAAAGCAAAATGGCGACACGCGCAAGGAGATTATGGCACCCTCGCGCCTTAAGATGACCACATCTAAGGGCGTTTGGGGCGAGAATATCCGCGATGCGAAGGTTGTGCCAACGGGGGAGTATGATTCCTACTATATCTACGATAGTGCCATTGTAGATTTTGGCGATTACAGTGTAGAGTTGCGTGTCTGCGATGATGGCGTTGCCTACCGCTTTATCTCGAACATAGACGAGGAGTTTACCGTTGTCGATGAGTTGGCGGAGTTCTCGTTTGATGCCAATGACAAGGCGTGGATTCCCTATGTCAATTTCCGACCCGATGCCACCTCGGACTACGCTACGCAGTTTGAGACCTCGTTTGAGAATATCTACTCGATTACGAAGCTTAAGGACATCGACTGGCGTAGGTTGATTTTCGCTCCGATATTCTTGGAGCATAAGGGTCTAAAATCCTGGATTTCAGAGGCTAACCTTGAGGATTACCCCGGTATGTTTTTCTCGAATCGCGACCAAGATGGCACGATAGATACCGAGTTTGCCCCTGTGCCCGATGTGGTGGAGCGTGGCGGTTACAATATGTTGCAGGGTATGGTCAAGAGTCGCAAACCCTATATTGCCGAGTGCAAGGGTAGGCGTACCTTCCCTTGGCGTGTTGTTGCCGTAGGCAAGGAGGATAGAGATATTGCCAACAACACCCTTGTGTGGGAGCTTGCCGATGAGTGCCGTATCGAGGATACCTCGTGGATTAAGCCGGGCAAGGTGGCCTGGGAGTGGTGGAACGACTGGGGCTTGGAGGGCGTAGACTTCAAGCCGGGTATCAACAACCAGACTTATAAGTACTATATCGACTTTGCCTCGCGCTACGGCATCGAGTATGTAATCCTCGACGAGGGTTGGTCGGTTAAGGGTGAGGCAGACCTAATGCAGGTTGTGCCTGAGATAGATATTGCCGAGTTAGTTGCTTACGGCGAGGAGCGTGGCGTGGGCATCATTCTCTGGGCTGGCTACTGGGCGCTTAATCGTGATATAGAGGGTCTATGTAAGCACTACTCCGAGATGGGCGTTAAGGGGTGGAAGGTAGACTTCCTCGACCGCGATGACCAGGAGATGGTGCGCTTTGTTTATGACTTGGCCGAGATTGCGGCAAAATACAAGTTACTCGTTGATTATCACGGTGTTTACAAGCCTACGGGTCTGCAGCGAACATACCCCAACGCCATAAATTTTGAGGGTGTTCACGGCCTTGAGACGATGAAGTGGCTCGGCAGGGAGCACGACCAGATAACCTACGATGTAACAATTCCGTTTATTCGTGCCGTGGCAGGCCCTATGGACTACACTCCAGGTGCTATGCGCAACGCACCATGTGAAAAGTACGAACCAAACTACTCACGCCCAATGAGTCAGGGTACAAGGTGTCATCAGCTGGCGATGTATGTGGTCTATAATCAGCCACTTGCCATGCTCTGCGACTCACCAACGGCATACAAGAAAGAGCCAGAGTACACCAATTTCCTCGCCGAAATACCTACGGTATGGAGTGGTAAAAGAGTCCATAAGGGTTATATTGGCGAGTATGTCATTGTTACAGCCACAGCCAACGATAAATCTGAGTATATAGCAGGTCTCAATGGCAATACCCCACGACCTATACCTTTGATTCTGCCTACCGACTTTGACTGTGAGGTAGAGTCTATTGAGGTGTGGATAGATGGCGACAACGCCTCGGTTGATGGCACAGACTACGAACATTTCGTAATACCCTCGTACGATGTTAAGGCGCTAAGAGAGGCTTTAGAGGGAAGAGTTATGGCAGCTGGTGGAGGCTATGTCTATAAGATAACACCCAAAAATAAGAAGTAACTATGCTCCGCAAACTAACACTAATATTGTTCCTTATTGCAAGCGTGTGCATCAAGGCGCAAGCACAGAGCGATAACACCCAATATGTAGACCCATTTATCGGCACTGCCGACTACTCGGCAACACACCCTGGTGCTGTTGTGCCACACGGTATGATGGCCGTTGTGCCGTTCAATGTTACAGGTTCGGAGCTTAACCGCTACGACAAGGATACCCGTTGGTGGTCAACGCCTTACGATATTCGCAACAACTATTCCGTAGGCTTTGCTCACGGCGCTTTGAGTGGCGTGGGTTGCCCTGAGATGGGTGCTATTATTACGATGGCAACAACGGGTGCAATGGAGGCCGATGCAGCCCTCCGAGGCTCAACCTACTCAGACGAGGTTGCCAAGCCCGGCTACTACGCAACGACATACGATAGGTTTAATATTCGTGCCGAGGCTACCGCAACCGATAGAGCATCTGTCGAGCGCTACACCTTCAATGAGGGTGGCGAGGCAAATATCATCATCGACCTTGGCACTGCGCTATCGAACGAGTCGGGCGCTATGCTTCGTCAGGTGAGCGCTACGGAGGTCGAGGGTATGCGCCTTTTGGGCACCTTCTGCTACACCAACCAAGCCGTATTTCCTGTATATTTTGTGGCTCGTATCTCACAGCCTGCCACCAAGGTGCGCTATTGGAAGAGACAACCTGAGATGACAGGTGTCGAGGCGGCGTGGTCGGGCGATAGTGGCCAGTATAAGATTTACGAAAGCTACTCGCGCGAGATTATGGGCGACGATATTGGCGTATGCTTCTCGTTGGGCGAGGTAGAGCCAGGCACCGAGGTAGAGGTTAGAGTCGGCATATCGTATGTGTCGATTGAGGGTGCTCGACGAAATCTTGAGGCAGAGTGTGGCAAACGAAGCTTTGATGATGCCCTTTTAGGGGCACAGCGTAGTTGGAGCAATGCACTTGGCCGCATCCGTGTGGAGGGTGGCTCGGATGCTGACCGCACGATATTCTATACAGCCCTCTACCACGCACTCCTACACCCCAATATTGTTAGCGATGTCGATACGAAGTATCCCAAGATGGAGAGTGGCACGGTGGGCAGTGGTTACAACCGCTATACGGTATTCTCGTTGTGGGATACCTACCGCAACCTACATCAGCTTCTCACATTGGTCTACCCCGATAGGCAGAGCGATATGGTGCGCACAATGGTCGATATGTCGAAGGAGTGGGGCTGGTTGCCTCGTTGGGAGCTGTATGGTCGTGAGACCTTTACGATGGAGGGCGACCCCGCTATCCCCGTGATTGTGGATAGCTACCTCAAGGGCATCCGCGACTTCGATGTCGAGGCTGCGTACGCTGCTATGAAGCGCTCGGCAACAACGCCGGGCAAGGATAACCCCATTCGTCGTGATATCGACCCCTATATCGAGCGAGGTTATATCCCCGTAGGTGTCTTTGCGCAGGATATGTCGGGCGATAACTCCGTATCGCACGCCTTGGAGTACTATGTTGCGGATAACGCCCTCGCCACCTTTGCCCGCGAGATGGGTGATGAGGAGTTTGCCCGCGATATGGAGCGCCGTGCTTCGGGCTGGCGCAACTACTACTCCGTGAAGGATGGCGCTATGCGACCTATCGACAAGAGTGGCGAGTTTGTTGGCGATTTCGACCCCGCTGCGGGCGCTAACTTCTCGAATACCATAGGTTTCCACGAGGGTAGCTCTTGGAACTACACCTTCTTCGTGCCCCACGATATCGAGGGTCTTATCAAGGTTATGGGCGGTGGCAAAAAGTTTGTCGAGCGCCTTGAGTGGGTCTTCGAGAATGGCCACTACGACCCCACCAACGAGCCCGATATCGCCTACCCCTACCTCTTTAGCCGTGTTAAGGGCTACGAATATCTTACGCAGGAGTGGGTTCGGAGGTTGCTTGACGAGAACTACACCACCGAGCCCGATGGTCTGCCCGGAAATGATGATACAGGCACGATGTCGGCGTGGGCCGTCTTCTCGATGATGGGCATCTATCCCGACTGCCCCGGCGAGCCATACTATACCATCACAACACCTCGTTTCGAGCGTGTGGAGATGGATACCGACTATGGTACTATCGTTATTACGACCGAGGGCAAGGGCGACCATATTAGACGCAATGGCGTGGAGCTTGGCGGTAAGTCTATCAACCGCTTCCGTATCTCGCACGAAGAGCTTATGAAGGCAAAGGAATTAAATCTAAAACTATATTAAAATGAGAAAGTTACTTAGTATTTTTGCAGTTATTGCAATGCTCAACTCTTGCGTGAGCGATCCTATTGAAGAAGATAGGAATTTATCTGACAACAGGAGTCATAGTGAGTCTCTTGAATCAATACTTACTCGCTCGGCGACTGAGGAGCCTGTGGATAGTATTACTATGATTAGTAGGTCGCAATCAGATGTCGACAATTTGATGATGAGTCGTATAGTGTTACGCGATAGTATTTATGTCCTCTCTATTAACCGCGAGGCAGCCAGCTACTTAGGCGTAAGTCAAGAAGTATACGACAAATATTTGGATTATATCGAGGAGTTAAATACTAAAACTGAGGAGGAGTAGATTATGAAAAAGATTATTACTTGGATATCAATCATTATAGTAGCCACTATTGTATCCAGTTGCGAAGAAGATGAAAATCATAAAAGTTATTGCAATCTATCTATGTGCATAGATGCGCCATCGTTAAATTTAAACAACCGCCAATATGTTGCAATATGTGATGAAGATTATAGGAGAACTCCATATCGCAATATACGTTTTTCTATAATAAGACACAGCGAACAGTATTTTTTTGAATTTGATATGGGAACGCATCTTTTGGGACCTAAACGAGGTAATGGTCCTGAGGCTGAATTTCATTTTAACATATTACAAAGAAAGTACCCATTAGAGATAAACAAAAAATACCTTTTAGAAACAAGTGGTGACTTTATGACATCAAATTACTATTGTGGAGCAGATGTTAGACTTCTAATAGATGGGGAGCGGTATTTATCAAATGATGGATGGTTTAAATTCACAGATATTGTGCTAGCTAACGGAGAGAAATACTACCCTAATCATAATTCAAGCATTAGTGAATTTAAATGTGAGTTTGAGTTTACAGCAGTGAAAGAGGGAGAGGAAGATGGTGAGAAATTAGTGGTTAGAAACGGCTCGTTCGCCGGTCGCAAGTAAATAATAAAAAAGAGGAGGAATTATGAAGTTTTTTAAGAACTACATTGTGGTATGCGTTATCACAATACTATCTATCGGTGGTGCATTCGCTCAGAATGATGGAGAGGAAGTGATGCGAGATGAACTAGATCGCATTTTTCGAGGGCTTAATAAAAATATGGTACCAACTGGCTTGTTATTGGATTATGCAATTGAATATACTGATGTTAGGGCATACAATGGAAAGAGTTTAACAGATAGTACATTAGTAGATAGACATACTTTTACTAATATTCTTAGAACTCTACGATCATCAGTCGTTAATAATCAGACAAATCCTATCCCGTATGATATTTGGGGCGATGTAGAACGCCCGATAAATAGAGGAGGAAAGGTTACATTAATATCGACTCTATTCAAATATAACTCAATAAAGGAAAATGCTCTTCAAGATAATCTAATATCGTACAGAAATGGAACGGTATACGATAATTTCAAAGATGGAGTATGGATTAATCCGTATAATCAGTCCTACGCTTTTGCATTTGCACCAAGTTCTGAAATATATACTAATTCTAATATTTCATTTACACTTTTGCACCCGATAGAATTAAGAAATTGTAATTTCTCAAAGTTATATTTTGATGCTGGTGATGGACTGGGTTATAGGTTCATATCCCCATACTCTACTGGCGATATAAATGTTGTCTACGCCACAGATGGTCTAAAAACTTTGCGACTAAGGGCAGTCATGCATGACGGAGAGGTTTTGAATGCCCACTGTCAGATTTTCATAGCATCAGAGTACAATGTAATTTTAAATGGAACAGAAGATCCTGATGAGCAGTTTATAATGCGTGAGTTTACATCTGTGAATGGAAGTGTATCTGCCAATGTTGCGATAAAATTAGCATCAAATAATGGTATAACTAAACCTTTTATAGTAGTTGAAGGTTTTGATCCTGTTGGATTAAATCTGCTGAATGCAGATGATTTGTTTGGAGCTACAAGATATGATGAATTTTACAGTGACTATCTTGATAATGGACTCAATCCATTTAGAGAATTTGACTATATTTACATAGATTGGTATAATTCTACTGCGGATATTAGGCAAAATGCATATTTGCTTATTGATATAATTGAATATATTAATAATATCAAAACAACTTCTGAACCATTAGTTATTGTGGGCCAGAGTATGGGTGGTCTGGTAACCAGGTATGCTCTTCGTTTTATGGAGTTGGCAAACAAGCCCCACTATGTGTCGACATTTATTTCTCAGGATGTTCCACATCTTGGAGCAAATGTACCGTTGGGCCTGATCTATTGTTTTCATCAACTAATATGCTGTTTAAACGAAAATGACCATATAATTCCAGATAAATTTACTAAAGACATACTGTATGCATATTATAACATATTACATTCTGATGCAGCTAAACAGATGCTCATAAACTATGTTGATGTAGATGGCAATTTAGATAACTCTATTCATAACGATTGGCAGAATACTTTAAATGAATTAGGATTCCCGCGTGGAGATTGTGGTAGAAATATTGAGAATTTGGCCATAATAAATGGCGCTACTTATCAAATTAATGAAGATTTAATTAACGACAAATATCTATTGAGTGTAGATGGAAAAATCTCTTCTAATTTTTGGTCTACATTAATCGTAAATCACCATTTAAATAATATTATTGAAGATTTAGTTGAGGAACAAATTGGAGGAGAACTTACTGATTGGCAAAAATTTAGACTAGCGTTTAATAAAACAAGCCTAGATGTAAATGCAAAAGTGCAACCGATGTGGAAGAATATTTCTAGGAATGACCCGTTGTCAACTTTTAATCTTCATCTTAAAAAAACAATAAAATTTTTAGATTGCGAGATTAATAAAACATTGTATGATTCTGTTATTGCAATACCTAATAGCGTATCTCTATGTTATGATGATTGCTGTGGATCGATTTACAATATTGATAAGGGTATCTCTGATTTTTATGATAAATTCTATTTGAACACTAAAGAATTTAATTTTGATTTTTCAAAGAACATCTTATTTATTCCTTCGTGTAGTGCGTTGAGCATTAGTAATATTACGCAAAATTTATTGTATGCTGATTTTTATAATGATTATTCAACTCTAAATTTTGACACCCCATTCGATGCTTTCTTTGTTCCGGATGAAGTTGAACATCATATTATTGATACTGGAATTAATAGCTTTGTTTGGGCATACAAACAAATGAGGATGAAAATTGAGGGTCCAGCAATTGTCCCAACAACTGCTACTTTTACGGTAAGCGGTTTAAATTTAGATGATACGATTACCTGGACATCTTCAGATCCTACTATCGCTGAGTTTGAAGAAAACGGCAAATTGGTCGCAAAGGGTAATGGCTTTGTAACCATTACGGCAGAAACTTATAGAGGTGGTGAGTTATTCAGAAAGCAGAGAACCGTTAAAGTTGGAATGCCAGAATTCTGCATAACCAAGCAATATTATCCTAATGTGGGATATGAATTCACTGCAACCGTAACAGATAGCGAAGCAGAGTTTATCAATGACTTAGTAGCGAGTGGTGAAGTTAATTTTGAATGGAAGATTATTGATAGCGATGGTGTGCTGAACGATGTAGAAAGTTCAGGTGCCACTGCAACCTATATGATTGCAGAGGATGAATTGGTAACTATTGCAGTTAGTCTAATAACCTCTGAGGGTGAAAAGAGTCCGACAAGAACGCTTACAATTAATTTACAGACGCCTTTCAGTGTGAATTACAAGTATGTAGTGATAGATTCAGTAAAGCGCGTTTATTGGGTAAAAGAGGATGGAACATACGAAGTAGGTGTGCATACCGAGGACTTAACCTTTACATTCAGAAATTTAGCACTTGGTAGCGAAGACAATATCTTGTCATTGGCCAACAAGTACATTAAAGGTAACAAATGCTATATCGGTTACAATGATGAGGGTAATAATGTGAGAAAAACATTAGAAGGAGATAAAGTAAGCGGAGAATATAAATGGACTTTCCCTTTCTTCGATTTAGACATTTTCTGCAATGCCGTCAGCGTGGGTTTAATAATGAACGGTAATAATAGTGCAGTGATAAGTAATTATGAAATGGTTTTACTTAACACCAACTATGATCTTATACAAGAGGTCCCATTTGCAGTATTGTATAAACCAGTATTCCCCGAACCTTTGACACCTCCGATACAACTTAACCCTATAGTTGACTAACTGGGTTTGTGAGGTAGGGTTGATATATTTTTTAGAATGCTCTGTGGCAATTGATGAAGGATCTACAGATGTATACAAATTTATAAAATAGACTTAAAATGAAGAAGTTACTTACTGTTTTTGTTGCTGCCGCAATGCTCGTTGGTTGTGCAACGCAGAGCGCTACGGATTATGCTGCAAAGGTTAATCCCAAGATTGGCTCAGGTGGCCACGGCCATGTATTTGTGGGTGCAAATGTCCCCTTTGGTATGACTCAGGTGGGCCCTACAAGCATCTCTCAGGAGTGGGATTGGTGCTCAGGATACCACGACTCGGAGAACTCGGTTATCGGCTTCTCGCACACCCACCTTTCGGGTACTGGTTGTGGCGACTTGTTCGATGTTACGCTTATGCCCGTTATGGGAGAGGTTACCTATGGTCGTGGTCGTCTTGGCGACTACTCGACAGGCTTCTGGTCGGAGGCCGACCGTAGCCAGGAGGTTGTAGAGCCCGGTTACTACTCTGTGCCCCTCACTCGCTATGGCATCGTTGCCGAGATGACAGCTACCGAGCGTGGTGGCTTGCACCGCTACACCTTCCCTGAGGGCGAGGATGCCGCTATCATTCTCGACCTTGTGCACGGTGGTTGCTGGGATCGCCCTGAGGCACTCTTTGCCGAGGCTGTTAGCGACACCCGCGTTGAGGGTTATCGCCACACCTACGGTTGGGCAAACCACCAGAAGGTATACTTCGTTATTGAGTTCTCGAAGCCCTTTACATCTTTCGAGCCTCAGGGCGAGGATAACTTCTACTTCCGCATAAACTTCGACACCGAGGCTGGTGAGGCTATCGGCGTGAAGGTCGCCTTGTCGTCAACAAGCCTCGATGGCGCACGCCTCAACTTCGATACGGAGGTTGCCGCTGCCGACTTCGACACCGTGCGCAAGGAGGCCTATGCCAAGTGGAACGAGGAGATAAGTAAGATTCGTATCGAGGGTGCAACACCTGAGCAGGAGGAGATATTCTACACTGCGATGTATCACATGTATGTCGCTCCTTCGCTCTTCTCGGATGTCGATGGCACATATCGTGGTGCTGATCAGGAGATTCACCCCAACCCCGGCCACGACACCTATACCACCTTCTCGTTGTGGGATACCTACCGTGCTAAACTCCCGTTGATGACCATCACACACCCTGAGCGTATGGACGATGTCATCAACACTATGATTAACCTATGCGATGAGCAGGGCTGGTTGCCTATATGGCACCTCTGGGGCTGGGATAACGGCTGTATGGTTGGTTCGCCCGGTATTATCGCCGTTTCGGACGCCGTAGCCAAGGGTATCGAGGGTATCGATGCGGAGCGTGCTTGGAAGGCTATCGAGACATCGTATATGCACGATATGCGTGGCGGTCGCTACCGCAAGCAGTATGGCTATATGCCCAATGACCTTCAGGCAGAGTCTATCGCCCACGATATGGAGTTTGCTATCGCCGATGCTGCAGCTGCCGAGGTAGCTAAGATGTTGGGCAAGGAGGAGGCCTATCACTACCTTGATAACCGTAGCCACTCTTGGCTCAACTACTTCGATGAGTCTACGGGCTTTGTTCGCGGTAAGTCGTCTACGGGCGAGTGGCGCGAGGATTTCAATCCCTTCAACGCATCGCGCATCGCCAACGAATATTGCGAGGGTAACGCTTGGCAGTACACTTGGCTTGTGCCTCAGGATCTCGACCTCTTGGTTGAGCGCTTCGGTGGCGTGGAGAACACCTTGGAGCGCCTCGATGGCCTGTTCACTGCCGATACTAAGATGGAGGGCGAGGATGTAACTCCCGACATCTCAGGCCTTATCGGTCAGTATGTTCACGGCAACGAGCCCAGCCACCATATCATCTACTTCTACACTATGTTGGGCGAGCCTTGGAAGGCGGCAGACCGCTTGTACGAGGTTATGGCAACGATGTACTCTACCGAGCCTGATGGCCTTTCGGGCAACGAGGATGTAGGTCAGATGTCGGCTTGGTATGTTATGACCACCCTCGGTTTCTACCCCGTAGAGCCCGCCTCAGGCAAGTATGTTCTTGGTGTGCCTATGGTTGATGGTGCCGAGATTGATGTTGAGGGTGGCATCTTCCGTGTTGAGCGCTTAGGTTATAGCGAGGCTAACCGCTATGTGCAGAGCGTTGAACTCAATGGCGTAGCCCTCGACCGCAACTATATCACCCACGAGGAGGTTATCGCAGGTGGCCTGCTTAAGTTCAATATGGGTGCTGAGAAGAGCGTTTGGTACTAAGGCGGAGTGTGGCTAACGAGGTTTGGTTTAACCTTTTTAGCCACTCTTTGTAGACAACTATGTAAAATAGTTGGCAAATGTTGCTCAATTTGGGCGAAAGTTTGTACATTTGCCCCGAAAAAGTGAAACAAAGTATAAAGATTTCGAATAACTACTAACAAGATTTGCGTTATGAAGGTTTCATCTCGTGACATCATTATCGGTATCAAAGAGTATCTGTTGATGACCTTTGGTATGTTCTGCTACGCCTTTGGCTGGCTTCAGTGCGTATTGCCCGCTGGTGGTATGGGTGGTGGCGCTGCAGGTTTGGCAACTCTTATCAATGCCATTATCCCCGCAAGCCTCACTTCGTTCCTCACTATCGGTACATTGGTCTTCATCATCAATGTTATCTTGCTCATTCTCGGCGTTATGATCGTGGGTTGGAAGTTCGGTATCAAGACCCTCTTCTGTATCCTTATGATGTCGGTGATGTTCAACATCGTGGAGTCTGATTTCTTCCCTCAGGGCATTATGGTTCGTATGTTCGAGGGCGTTGCAGCGGGTGATTTGTTGCTCGTATGTATGGGTGCTGCATCGTGCGGTGTAGGTATCGCCGTATCGTTTATGCAGGGTGGCTCTACCGGTGGTACCGATATCGTGGCGATGATTATCAATAAGTTCCGCACCGTAAGCTACGGCAAGGTGTTGCTTGGCACCGACTGCGGTATCCTTATCTCGTCGTTGTTCCTCACCACTACCGTTACTATCGCTGGTGTAGACACCGTTATCGAGCCTCTCTCGTCAGCAGCCTTTGCTCGTATGGTCTATGGTTTCATTATGATTGCCGTTATCGGCTACACCGTTGACCTCGTTCAGTCGGGTAACCAGCAGTCTAACCAGATTTTGATCTTCTGCAAGGATTATGAGGCTATGGCCGAGATGATTAACACCAAGGCTCATCGTGGCGCAACCCTTATCGATGCTATGGGCTGGTACACCAAGACCCCTTCGAAGGCTGTTATGGTTGTTTGCCGTAAGCGCGATACTTCGACAATCCTTAAGCTTATCCGTGAGCAAGATCCCAACGCCTTCCTTACCGTAGGCTCTGTGATGGGTGTTTACGGTCAGGGCTTCGATGCCCTAAATAAGGCCTAATCGGGGTTTAGCCTATAAATAATACCCCTTAAAGCGAAGCTGCCATGCTTTACGCTCAGGTAGTCCTGCCGTTGGCACAGCCGATGTACACCTTCTCGTTGGAGGAGAGTCTGGCTGTCGAGGTGGGAGATGCCGTGGTCGTACAGTTTGGCAGCTTCCGCTTTTATACAGGTATAGTCTGGAGTATTTCTGCCGAGAAGCCCGACCTTAAGCGTATTAAACCTATCCTGCGTAAGTTGTACTCCACGCCGTTGGTAACTCCGAAGCTACAACAGCTCTGGGAGTGGGTTGCAGACTACTATATGTGCTCGGTAGGCGAGGTTATGCGTGTTGCTATGCCCTCGTTGGCAAAGCCTACGGCGAGTAGCCTTGCCGAGATTGACGAGCGTACGATTGATGCGCCCACCGAGAGCTATATCGCCCTTAAGGAGAGCCTGCGCTCGGAGGAGGCGTTGTTGGAGTACCACGAAGCGCATCGCCGTGCTCCCCGCCGCCTTGAGACTATGGATAGGATTGCCGCTTTGGCCGTGGAGCGCAGTGCCAAAGATGGCTTTGTGCCTCGCCGTCTGGTCGATGCCGAGGCGGTGCATATTGCAGACCTTCGGCGCCGAGGCCTGATTGTCGAGGAGAGCCGTGTTGTTGACTTGGTGAACTCCGCCAACGACTTTCTACTACCTGAGCTCTCCGAGGTGCAGGGGCGAACACTCGACGCTATCCACGCAGCCCACGCCGACAATAAGGTAGCCCTTCTGCACGGTGTAACAGGCTCTGGCAAGACCGAGATATATATCCACCTTATCGCCGAGACCCTCGCCCGTGGTCGTGATGTGCTGATGCTCGTTCCGGAGATTGTCATCACCTCGCAACTTATCGAGCGCCTTGAGCGCATCTTCGAGGGTCGCACCACCACCTACCATTCACGCCTTACGCAGTATCGCCGTGGCAAGACCTATCTGCGCCTTGCTGCATCTTCGGGTGGTGAGTTGGTTGTTGGTGTGCGCTCGGCACTCTTCCTGCCGTTGAAAAATCTTGGGTTGGTCGTGGTCGATGAGGAGCACGACACGGGCTATAAGCAGTGTGACCCCTCGCCACGCTACAATGCCCGCGATGCCGCTGTTCTCCTCTCTCGCCTTATGGATGCGCGTGTGGTGCTCGGTAGCGCCACCCCCTCGTTGGAGAGCTATGCTAACGCCCTCTCGGGCAAATATGCCTATGCTCCGCTTATGGAGCGTTGGGGTGAAGGTGTGCTCCCCGAAGTCGTTATCTCCGACTCGTTGCGTGCCTTGAAGCGTGGCGAGCGCAAGACGCACTTCAACCTCGACTTGCTACAAAATATAGAGCGCTCACTCGCTGGTGGTGAGCAGGTTATGCTCTTCCAAAACCGCCGTGGCTACTCACCCTATATGCAGTGTACCACTTGTGGCTACTCGCCTCGCTGTCCGCATTGCAATGTCACGCTTACACAGCACCGCGCCAATCGTATGGAGTGCCACTATTGTGGCTATACCGAGGAGCGTAGCGCTGTCTGCCCCAACTGCCAAACGCAGGATATGCGCTCTATGGGCTTCGGCACCGAGAAGGTTGAGGAGGAGGTTCAGCGAATGTTTCCCGATGCCGTTGTCGACCGCCTTGATGGCGATACCTCGACCTCAGAGTCGGCATTTCGCCGTATTGTCCACCGCTTCGAGGAGGGAAAGACAAATATCCTTGTCGGCACGCAGATTATCACCAAGGGCTTCGACTTTGGAGGTGTTACTACCGTTGGTATCCTCAATGCCGATAATCTCGTTATGCAGCCCAATTTCCGCTCTTCGGAGCGTGCCTTTCAGCTTATGATGCAGGTGGCAGGTCGTGCCGGTAGGCGCAACGACAGGGGCAGGGTCATTATTCAAACCTCGCAACCCCAACACCCCGTAATACGCTCTGTTGCCGTGGGCGACTATATGGCTATGGCATCGCGCGAACTCGCTGAACGCAAGGAGTTTGGCTATCCGCCATACTCGCGTGTTGTGCGTTTTATGTTGCGCCATAAGGATTACTCGCTGCTGCATCGTGCCTCGCACTTCTTTGGCGATATTCTGCGCCGTAAGTTCGGCGCACGCCTTATGGGCCCTGTCTCTTCGGCTCGCGAGATGATTCGTGGCGAGCACTGCTCGGAGCTGATGCTGAAAATCGAGAATGGAGCATCATTTAAGCGTGCCCGACAGCTTATCGCCGAGGCTCGTGATGCTATGGTGGAGCATGAGGAGTATAAGCGTGTAACACTTATTATAGATGTCGATGCTCTCTAATCTTCTTGCAGACCTAAGTTCGTTGCTCTTCCCTTCGGGGTGTGTAGTCTGCGGTGGCGATGTGTCGAGCTCGATGCACGGCATCTGCACTATGTGTCGTTATACTATCCCTCTTACAAACTTCTGGAAAACGGAGGATAACCCCACCAAGGAGCACTTTGCGGGTATAATCCCTCTGGTGCACGCTTCGTCATTCTTCTACTTCTCGCACGATAGCCAGTGGCGCAGCCTTATCCACCGCTTTAAGTATGGCGGTGAGTGGCGCCTTGCCGAGAGTTTTGGTCGCTGGTATGGTCGTGAGTTGCGGGAGTCGGGTCTTTATGATGATGTCGATGTCGTTATGCCTGTACCTCTGCACTTTATCAAGGCCATCAAGCGAGGCTATAACCAATCTTCGTACCTTGCCGAGAGCATTGCCTGTGAGATAGGCAAGCCCACCGATAGGCGCTCTGTTCGTCGCCACCGCAACAATCCTCCGCAGTCGCGTAGCTCGATGGGCGAGAGGTGGGCAAATGTCGAAAATCTCTTCTCGGTGGTTAATCCCAAGGCGCTGAGTGGCAAACATATACTCCTTGTCGATGATGTCTTGACTACTGGCGCTACCTTGGCATCGCTCGCCTCGGCCATTCTTGCCTCAGTTCCCGATGCCCGCATCTCTATCGCCACACTTGCTGTATCTCGCAAGATTGATGGGGCGAAGTAGGCTCTACGGCCTTAACGCTACTCGCTCTTTATGGTATATTTTCTGCCGAAACGGTCAGTCGCTGTAATAGTAATTTCGCTATTTTCGGTGGTGCGCTTTAGGCGATAGTAGTGTGGAAATGATATTAGCTTTCGGCGAAGATGTCCCATCACCATATCGTTGTAATCTGCTTCATTCTCAACATAGTAGCGGTAGTCGGGATCGACCATGTCGGTACGCTCCATAGCGCCCATATCTTTGCCATTCTCGGCCCACTCAACACTCCACTTCTTATCCCAACCTACGATGCGGATAACGACTTCGTCGGCGTTATCTTCGACTATCATAATCTGCTTTTCGGCACTCTCACCAAGCAGGCGGTAGCGCCAACTCCACTCACCGCTGCGCTCCTCGATGGTCAATACCGAGTGTGGCGTGCCATCGGGGCACATCGGCGCAAACCATAGGTTGCCACCCACCTGCGCTACGCTGTGCTCGATGATTTCGGGAGTAATGTCGGCTGTCGAGTTAAGGTGGCGATGACCTGTGATAAAGTCCACTTTGTACCCCTTTGTGCGGCGCAAAATCTTTCGGGCATAGTCGTTTAGTTCGTCTGAGCGATAGTTGTACGCCGGAGCGTGCATAAGTATCGCAATATGCTCAGTATCAGTGCTCTGCTTAAGCGTATGCTTTAGCCAGCGCAGCTGCTTGCGATCAACTGCGATGCGGTAGTCGCTATACGATGTATAGTCGATGTTGTCGAGCGCGAGGAAGAGCGTCTTGCCGAGGTGTGTGGCGTAATTGCGAGGACCAAATACCTCCTCGTAGCGAGCTACGGCAGCCGCCTTGTCGCCTACCGTTGTGCGGTCGTGGTCGTGGTTGCCGATAACGGTGAGAACGGGTATGCCAAGGGTGTCGAAGAGCCCCTTCAGGCGAGGCATCAGGTCGAGCGTATCCCAGACATTGTCGCCCGTAAGGTATATGGCTGTGGGGTAGCCCGTTGCACGATACTCCTCCACGATGGTGGCTATATGTGGAAATATATCCTTTTCAAGGCGGTTGAACTGCTCCTCGGTCTGAGGCTGTGGGTCGCCCACGACGATAAGGTTGAAGCCATCTGCCTGAGCATAGCCCGTAATGGCAAGACATAGGAGAAGAAGTGATAGTATGGTGCGTCTCATATCTACGAATTTATATCTGTTTTCGTGAGCAAATATATGAAAAATTCCGTAACCAAAAAATTCTCGCGTGTGCGCATACGAGTGAGCGAAATTTTTTGTATCTTTGTCGAGTTATGGAAAATTTTGTAGTTTCAGCACGCAAGTATCGCCCCTCGACCTTCGCTTCGGTCGTGGGTCAGCGTCATATAACATCGACCTTGAAGAACGCTATCGAGCGTGGTCAGTTGGCACACGCCTACCTCTTCTGCGGCCCTCGCGGTGTAGGTAAGACCACCTGTGCCCGCATCTTCGCCAAGGCCATCAACTGCCTGAATCCTCAGAATGGCGAGGCCTGCAACGAGTGCGAGTCGTGTCGTTCGTTCAACGAGGGTCGTTCGCTCAATGTTCACGAGTTGGATGCAGCATCCAACAACTCGGTAGACGACATCCGCAACCTTATCGAGCAGGTGCGCATCATACCTCAGCAGGGTAGCTACTCGGTATTTGTTATCGACGAGGTTCACATGCTCTCGGCTGCGGCGTTCAACGCCTTCCTCAAGACCCTTGAGGAGCCACCACGCCACGCTATCTTCGTCTTGGCTACCACCGAGAAGCATAAGATTATCCCCACCATCCTCTCGCGTTGTCAGATCTACGACTTCAACCGCATCAAGGTTGAGGACGGCGTGGAGTATCTGCGCTACATAGCCGATAAGGAGGGTGTTACGGCCGATGACGAGGCACTCAACCTTATCGCCCACAAGGCCGATGGTGGTATGCGTGATGCTCTCTCGATGTTCGATAAGGCGGTATCGTTCTGTGGCTCGAATCTCTCGTATAAGGATGTGGCGGCAACGCTCAATGTCCTCGACTACGACACCTACTTCAGTGTTACGGAGATGTTGCTCGGTGGCCGCTATGTCGATGCGTTGATGCTCTTTGACGAGGTACTGTCGAAGGGCTTCTCGCCTCAGGTATTCCTTTCGGGTCTGAATGCCCATATGCGCGACCTGCTTATGGCAAAGGGCCCCGCTATCGGACTTATCGAGTTTACGGGTACGCTTGTTGAGCGCTACCGCAAGCAGGCGACAATGGCAGACGAAGGGTTCCTCTTCAATGCCATAGCGTTGCTTACCGAGGCCGATGGCAAGATACGACAGTCGTCGAACCAACGATTGCTTGTTGAACTGGGACTTATGAAGATTGCGGGTCTCGGTCAAAAAAAAAATAGCGAGGTAGATAACTCGACCCTCGCAACCGATTTTGCGTTGCCTGAGTTGGTAGCTACGGCACCCGCACAGCCCGAGGTGGCACAGCCCGCGCCCCAGCCAACCCCGCAACCTGCTCCCGCTCCTCAGCCTACACCAGCGCCCGCGCCTGCACCACAGCCAGTGTCTGCGCCTAAGGCTACGGAGGTGGAGCAAAAGGAGGAGACTAAGCGCCCCACGATGCGCCGAATGGCGGGCAGTATCTCGATTAAGGAGATGGTGAACGGTGGTGCCAAGACCGCATCGGAGCGAGTATTGGAGGAGGCAGCTGCCGAGGCGGTACACCAGAGCACTATTGACCCTGATAGCGCCGAAAAGTTGGAGAGTGCTCGCCAAAAGATAGATGCCGACCTCGGTGTTTCGCGTCCACGCTTCCGCAAGATATTCTCCGAGATGCGCATCAAGGAGAACACCGTAACGGTTACGGTGCCCTCGCAGGAGCTTTGCGAGGATATTCTTCGCGACAAGCGTGAGTGGCAGGGCTACCTTGCCAAGATGGCGGAGGTAGATGGCTACATCGAGATTGAGGTTGTGGTGAACGAGAAGATAAAGGTGGCTCGACCCATCACAATCGAGGATAGATTGAAACACCTTGTGGCGAAAAATGCAAAACTTACGGAGATGATAGAGCGCCTTAACCTCGATGCCGAGTAGGCCGAGGTCGGGCGAGCCAGATATTAAAAAAACAAATAGAAAACTATAAAACGATGATTAAGGATTTTGTTCAGGAGCTTGAGTGGCGCGGTATGATTCATACGATTATGCCCGGCGCTAAGGAGCAGTTGCAGAAGGAGATGACGACGGCATATTTGGGTATCGACCCCACCGCCGACTCACTACATATCGGCCACTTGGTGGGTGTGATGATTTTGAAGCACTTCCAGATGTGTGGCCACCGCCCCATCGCCCTTATTGGCGGTGCTACGGGTATGATTGGCGACCCCTCGGGTAAGTCGCAGGAGCGTAACCTCCTCGATGAGGCCACCTTGCGCCACAATCAGGAGGCTATCAAGAACCAGCTTGCCCGCCTTATCGACTTCGACTCCGATGCTGAGAACCACGCCTTGTTGGTGAACAACTACGACTGGATGAAGGAGTTCTCGTTCTTAGACTTCGCACGCGATATTGGCAAGTGCATCACCGTAAACTATATGATGGCCAAGGACTCTGTTAAGAAGCGCTTCAATGGCGAGGGTGATGGTATGTCGTTTACGGAGTTTACCTACCAGCTATTGCAGGGCTACGACTTCTTGCACCTCTATCAGGAGTACAACTGCAAGGTGCAGCTTGGTGGTGCCGACCAGTGGGGTAATATCACCACCGGTACTGAGCTTATCCGCCGTAAGTTGGGCGCTGAGGCTGAGGCTTTCGCCATCACCTGCCCCCTTATCACCAAGGCCGATGGCACGAAGTTCGGTAAGACCGAGTCGGGCAATGTATGGCTCGATGCTCGCTACACCTCGCCCTATAAGTTCTATCAGTTCTGGCTCAATGTCAGCGATGACGATGCAAAGCGCTACATCAAGATATTTACGCTTCTCGACCGCGAGACTATCGAGGGCCTTATCAAGGAGCACGACGAGGCTCCCCACTTACGCATCTTGCAGAAGCGCTTGGCTGAGGAGATTACCACTATGATTCACTCTAAGGAGGAGTTGGAGAAGGCTCAGGCAGCAACGAACATCCTCTTCGGTAATGCCACCTCTGAGGCATTGCGCTCGCTGGACGAACAAACCCTGCTTCAGGTCTTCGAGGGCGTTCCCCAGTTCAAAATCTCGCGTGCTGACCTCAATAAGCCCTTTATCGACATCGTGGCCGAGCTCTGCAAGGTATTCCCCTCGAAGGGCGAGTGCCGCAAGATGGTGCAGGGTGGCGGTGTGCAACTCAACAAGGAGAAGGTAACAGATGCTATGCGTAGCCTATCCGATAGCGACCTTATCGCCGGTAAGTACCTACTTGCACAGCGTGGCAAGAAGAACTACTATCTTATCATTGTCGAGTAGCCTAAAACATTGCAGGTCGGTATGAATTCTAACTACACCATTCGCCTCGAAGGCATCTATGTGCGAGCGTTTCACGGCTGCTACGACTTGGAGCAGCAGGTGGGCAACCGCTTTCGTGTAGATTTGGCGATTACCACGCCCCTTGGTACGCTACCCGAAACTGACGATGTTCGCCAGGCGGTAAACTACCTCACCGTATTCGAGATTGTCGAGCGCACGATGCAGCGCACACAGCGCACCATCGAGGCGGCAGCGAAGAATATCATCGTGGCGGTAAAGGAGGCATTTCCCCAGATTGAGAGCGTGGAGTGTACAGTGGCGAAGATTGCGCCTCCGTTGGGTGGCAAAATCGACCGAGTAAGTGTAACATTAATAGGATAGTATATTGTCTGAAAATAGAGTAACAGGATTGTATAATGGCTGAAAAGACAACATCACGCGGAGGCTTTGGCGGTAAGGTTGCCGCAATCCTCGCTGCCGCAGGCTCGGCAATCGGCCTCGGTAACATCTGGCGTTTCCCCTACATCACCTCGGAGCACGGTGGTGGCGCCTTCATTCTTATCTACTTGGGCTGTATCCTCTTCTTGGGTCTGCCCCTGCTTGTTGCGGAGTTCTCGGTGGGTCACAACACCAAGCGCAACCCCATTGATGCCTTCGCCACCATCAAGCGTGGATGGGGCTGGCTCGGAGCTATGGGCCTCGTGTCGGTATTCCTCATTATGGGCTACTACTTCGTAATCTCGGGCTGGACACTCAACTACGCTATCGAGTCGGCGATGAATAGCGTCGGTGGCGACTTTGGTCAGTTCTTCAAGGACTTTACGACAGCTACTTGGAAGCCTCTCATCTTTACCTACCTCTTTATCTTTGCCAACCACTTTATCATCATCGGTGGTGTGCAGGGCGGTATAGAGAAGGCATCTAAGGTGATGATGCCCCTCTTGTTCGGCATCCTTATCGTTTTGGCAGTCTACTCGTTGTGGTTGCCCGAGGGTCGTGAGGCGTTGGGCAATGTCTTTACTCCCGACTTCTCGAAGGTTACGGGCAAGACCTTCCTCGATGCTATGGGTCAGGCATTCTTCACCCTCTCTATCGGTATGGGCGCTATGCTTATCTATGGCTCATACTTCAAGGAGGGCACCAAGATTGCTGGCACGGCAATCAGCGTAGTGTCGCTCGACACTGTTGTGGCGCTCACCGCTGCTGTCATCATCTTCTCGGCAGGTGTTGAGAATGAGAGCGGTATGCAGTTGGCGTTTGTTGCTATGCCCAAGGTCTTCTCGTCGATGCCTTTCGGTAACCTGTGGGCAACACTCTTCTTCCTCTTGTTGGGTCTTGCGGCGTTGTCATCGACAATCTCGATGCACGAGGCCGTAACATCATACTTTGTCGAGAAGCGCGGTATGAGCCGTAAGGCAGGTGCAACGGTTGTTACCATCGGTGCTCTGTTGCTCTCTACAGCTTGCTCTTTGTCGCTTGGTGCGTGGAGCGAATTTAAGGTTGTAGGTATGAATCTCTTTGCTCTGCTCGATAGCTTCACTGCTATCGTTATGCTCCCCGTTCTCGGTATCCTCACCTCTATCTTTGTGGGTTGGATCTGGAAGAAGGAGGATATGCGTGCGGAGCTTACCGCCGAGGGTGGTGTCGATAAGGCTACCTACCCCTTTATCCGCTTCTTGTTGAAGTGGGTATGCCCCGTTTTGGTGTCGGTAGTCTTCGTCTTCGGCATCATTGATTTCATCAATAGCTTATAGGCTAATAACCCAATGAGTTAAAATGGGTTAAAATGTTTTTTTAGCGGAAGTATTCTAACAACTAACAACTAATAACTAACAACTATTAAGATATGGCAGATTTTATCTATCAGGAGCCGTTTCCTATCGAGGCGGATAAGACCGAGTATCGCCTCTTGACTAAGGACTATGTTAAGGTCGTTGAGTGCGATGGTCGCAAGATTTTGAAGGTAGACCCCAAGGGTTTGGAGCTTCTTGCTAAGGAGGCATATAGCGATGTATCGTTCTATCTTCGCGCTTCGCACCTCCAGAAGTTGGCAAACATCCTCGAGGACCCCGAGGCTACGGACAACGACAAGTTTGTTGCCTACACTATGCTTATGAACCAGTGCGTGGCTGCCGAGGGCGAGCTTCCCACCTGTCAGGATACAGGTACAGCTATCTGTATCGGCCACAAGGGTGAGGATGTCTACACCGGCGCTAACGATGCTGAGTGCATCTCGCGTGGTGTCTATGAGACCTACAAGGAGCGTAACTTGCGCTACTCACAGGTTGTGCCCTTCACGATGACCGAGGAGAAGAACTCGGCAACCAACCTCCCCGCGCAGATCGACATCTATGGCGGTCATCCCGGTATGGAGTATGAGTTTTTGTTCATCACCAAGGGTGGTGGCTCGGCAAATAAGACCTTCCTCTATCAGCAGACCAAGGCGCTCTTGAACGAGGAGTCATTGACCAAGTTTATCAAGGAGCATATCCTCGACCTCGGCACTTCGGCGTGCCCTCCCTACCACCTCGCAATCTGTATCGGTGGTACATCGGCTGAGATGTGCTTGTCTACCGTTAAGAAGGCATCTGCCGGCTACCTCGACGAGCTCCCCACATCGGGTAACGAGGGTGGCCGTTGCTTCCGCGACTTGGAGTGGGAGGCTAAGGTAGAGAAGATTTGTCAGGAGATTGGCCTTGGCGCGCAGTTTGGCGGTAAGTACTATATCCACGATGTTCGCGTTATCCGCGCTCCTCGTCACGCTGCCTCTTGCCCCGTTGCTATTGGCGTAAGCTGCTCGGCAGACCGTAACATCAAGGCAAAGATTACCCCCGAGGGTATCTTCCTTGAGAAGTTGGAGAAGAATCCTGCTCGCTTCCTCCCCGCACAGGCTCCCGCTATGTCGCCCGCTGTTGAGATCGACCTTGACGAGGGTATGGACAAGGTGCGCGAGATTTTGTCGAAGTACCCCATCAAGACCCGTCTTAACCTCAAGGGTACGCTTGTTGTAGCGCGTGATATCGCTCACGCCCGCATCAAGCAGATGCTCGACGAGGGTAAGCCTATGCCCGACTACTTCAAGAAGCATCCCGTATACTATGCTGGGCCTGCCAAGACCCCCGCAGGTATGGCATCTGGCTCATTTGGTCCTACCACAGCAGGCCGTATGGACTCTTATGTAGACCTCTTCCAGAAGGCTGGTGGCTCGATGGTTATGGTGGCTAAGGGCAACCGCTCACAGCAGGTTACCGATGCTTGTAAGAACAACGGTGGCTTCTACCTCGGCTCTATCGGTGGTCCTGCAGCTATCCTCGCCAAGAACTCAATCAAGAAGGTTGAGGTTGTAGACTTCGAGGAGCTTGGTATGGAGGCTGTTCGTAAGATCTATGTTGAGAACTTCCCTGCGTTTATTATAGTTGACGACAAGGGTAACGACTTCTTCGCCGACTTCCAGCATTAAAAGCGTGTAGCACCGTTATTTCGGCATTCGGCTTGTCGGTGAGATGCTCATTTACCTTAAGTAAACTCCGCTCTCACCGCCTGCGACCGACTACCAAACTAACGGCACTCTCCGCTTTTAATTAGGAGGCGTGTAGCACTGTTATTTCGATATTCGGCTTGTCGGTGAGATGCTCATTTACCTTAAGTAAACTCCGCTCTCACCGCCTGCGACCGACTGCCAAACTAACGGCACTCTCCGCTTTTAATTAGAAGGCGTGTGGCACCGTTATTTCGGCGTCTTGCTTGCTTGCAAATTCCTCACATACGCTTAGGTATGCTGCGGATTTGCAATCTGCGACAATCCACCAAACTAACGGCACTCTCCGCTTTTAATTGGGGCGTGTAGCACCGTTATTTCGGTGTCTTGCTTGCTTGCAAAAGATTGCCGAAATAATAAATATCTTTCGGTTTGGCTCACCACACACATGTGTGGTGGGCTCTTTCCGAAGATTAAACAATAAAACGCCTTGCCGAGGCGTTAGACAAGTGTCGGTAACTAAAACTAACTATTGATGAATATACATTCTCTGAGATTTACTATTCTCTCGCTTGTGGCGATGCTCCTATCGGTTGTGGCATCGGCACAAGTGTCGTTTACGGTAGATGCGCCCACCCTCTCGGCTGTGGGCGAGACCCTGCGTGTCGAGTTCACGGTGGATGCCAAGCCCGACAAAGATAGCTTCCGTGGCCCCGACTTCTCGGAGGCGGGATTTGAGTTATTGGCAGGCCCAAGCCAGTCTACCAGTCGCTCGGTGCAGTGGATAAATGGCGAAGAGTCAAGCTCTTACCGTTGCAGCTTCACCTACATAGTGATGCCCTCGGCAGAGGGTAAATATACCATTGGCTCGGCAAGTGTCTCGGTTGATGGTAAGAGCTACACAACGCGACCTCTCGATATCGAGATTATCAAGGAGCGCGAGGAGCAGCGACCCCAGTCGTCACAGGGCGACACGCCAAGCCAGCAGTCGCCCGAAAGGCGTATAGGCAAAGATGACATTCTCCTGCGCCTAAAACTTTCACAGACAGATGTATACAAGGGTGAGGCCATTCGAGCATCGCTGGTGCTCTACACCCGTGTCGACCTCTCGAACATAGAGAGCCTTGAGATGCCCTCGTTCAACGACTTCTGGTCGCAGGAGCTCACCTTCGACAACACACCCTCGCGCGAGGAGTACAAGGGTCGCATATACCAGACATACAAGATTGCCGAGTATCTGCTCTCGCCACAGCGCAGTGGCGATATCAAGATAGACCCCGTAAATATGGAGGTTATAGCTCCAGTAACGGTGCAGGATAACCGAGGCTTCGACCCCATATTTGGCGGTCTGCGCACCTACAATGTCAAGCGTCAACTTAACACGCAGCCAATTACAATCCATGTCAAGGAGTTCCCATTGGGCGCTCCCGCCTCATTTAATGGCGCTGTGGGTAGCTTCTCGATGCGTAGCTCGATGCCTCAGTGCGAGATTATGGCAAATAGCGCCGAGAAGGTGGAGATTACGCTCTCGGGAAGTGGTAATCTGAAGTTTATCACAACACCCAAGCTCCGCCTACCTGAGTCGTTTGAGTTGTACGACACCAAGGTGCAAGATAATGTCAAGGTATCGTCGGCGGGTACTACGGGTAGCATCACCTATACCTACCCCTTTGTGGCACGCTCGGCGGGTGAGTTTGTTATAGAGCCTATCGTCTTCACTTACTTCGACCTTGTCAAGGGCGAGTATGTAACACTCTCTTCGGAGCGCTTTGTGCTCACCGTAAAGGATGATGGCACAGCGGCCTCTGCCTCGGCACCTACCGCAGATAGCTATGCCGACTTTGGTGGCCGTATGAAGCAACTCGACCGCGATATTCGCTATATCCATACTGGGAAGCTTCAGCCCCGTGCTGCTGCGATATTTATCTATACGCCTATGTGGTGGCTTGTGGTAGTGGCGATGGTGGCGATGTTCGTGGCCATATATGTCGTTATGCGCCGCCGCATCCGCGAGAATCGCAATATCGTGGCTCGCCGAATGAAGCGTGCCGACAAGGTGGCTGTTCAGCGCCTGCGCCTTGCTCAGCGCTCGATGCAGGAGGGCAACCGCCACGCATTCTACGAGGAGATGTTGCGCGCTATGTGGGGCTATATCAGCGATAAGTTTAATATTCCGCTCTCTCTGCTCACGAAGGAGACCATCCGCGAGGAGCTTTATCGCCGTGGCGTCTCTGCCTCGGATGCCGAGCAGTTCTGCCTCATTATCTCGCGTGCCGACGAGGCGCAGTATGCCCCATCTACCGATGGCGATATGGGCGAGGTATATGGCGATGCGGTAGAGATAATATCGAAAATCGAGGCGGTAGTAAAACGATAAGATTATGAATAGATATAAGTATATACTCTCCCTTTTTGCACTCTGTCTCTCTCTTGGTGTTGCTGTGGCCGCTGAGAAGGATGTTGAGGCTGAGGCCCAGTGGAGTGAGGCTATTGTGGCTTATGGCGAGAATCGCTACGGCGATGCTGTCGAGGCCTTTGAGCGTGTTGCTGAGCTCGGCTATGGCTCGGCAGACCTATACTACAACCTTGGCGATGCTTGGTTTAAGCTCGGTCAGCAGAGTGTTGCTACCGAGGGTCGCCCCTTTGCTGGTGGCGAGCTTGGCCACGCCATTGTCAATTACCGCCGTGCTCTAAGACTCAACCCCGCAATGGAGGATGCACGCTACAACCTCGATATAGCACGCGACTATACCAACGATACCGAGCCACTTCCCGTGAGCTTTATCACCTCGCTATGGCGCTCACTGCGCGACTCGCTGACGGCTAATGGCTGGACAGCGATTCAGCTTGTGATGCTCGCTATGGCACTCGCTTTTGCCCTCGGCTATCTGCTCTCGCGTCGTGTGGCACTGCGCAAGGTATGCTTTGCGGTGGCTCTCATAGCCACCTTTGTATGTCTGCTCTCGACAGCCCTCGCTCTATCGTCGCGCTCGGCAGCCGAGAAGCACGAGATGGCAGTTGTCGTATGCTCGGATACAACGCCTGTGCACGCCTCACCCGATAGCGCCTCTAAGATTATCCGCCAACCCTCGCAGGGTGTTACCGTAGGCATAGTGCGTGAGCACGATGGCTGGACAGAGATTCTCTTTGCCGATGGCGAGAAGGGGTGGATACGCACCAACCTTATCGAAATCGTATAGCCTATGTCGCGCCTGCTGGATAATGTATGTAGCGAGCTACAGCGCCTGCCCGGCATTGGTCGCCGTACGGCGATGCGCTTGGCCATGCACATACTGAAGATGGACGCAGAGGTCGTGGACTCTATGGCAGATAGCATCGTGCGCTTTCGCCACGATATTCGCCACTGCGTAAGCTGCAACAACCTATCTGACGATGCCCTATGCCCGATATGTAGCGATACGCGCCGCGACCGCTCTACGATATGTGTTGTCGAGCAGGTTGGCGACCTTCTATCTATAGAGAATACTGGGCAATATCACGGCCAATACCATGTCCTCGGTGGCGTTATCTCGCCTATGCAGGGCATCGGCCCATCTGACCTAAAAATCGACCTCTTGTGCGATAAGCTCCTAACGGGCGAAGTTAGGGAGGTCATCATCGCAATATCTACCTCTGTTGAGGGCGAAACCACGCTCTTCTACCTCCTTAATCGCCTCAAGGCCTTCCCCGATGTCAAGGTTACGACCATTGCTCGCGGTATCGGCTTTGGCGATGAGCTGGAGTATGTGGACGAGCTGACGATTACGCATGCCCTGCTCAATAGAAGAGAGCTGTAGTCTCTTCTGTTGAGTGGTAACAGCCCAAGAGCCAATGAGATAGGCATGCGAATACTTCTCGAAAAAATGAGGAAAAAAGTTGGTGTTTACCTTTTTTTTACTACCTTTGCAGTCCAAAGCAGATGTCTATGGGGTTGCGACTGACTATTGCAACTGAGTGGCATCGAAGTTAAACATTTAATTATCAAACTATTATGAAGTCAATTCAGATTAACGGTACTGCTCGTAAGGATTTCGGTAAGAAGTTCGCTAAGGCAGCACGCCGCGAGGGTCAGGTACCCTGCATCATCTATGGTGGTGGCGAGGAGGTAGCATTCACTATCGACGCTAAGGAGCTCAACCAGCTCATCTACACTCCCAACTCTTACATCGTTGAGCTCAACATCGACGGTAAGGTAGAGAAGGCTGTTATGCGCGAGGTTCAGTATCACCCTGTTCGTGAGCAGGTTCTCCATGTAGATTTCTACCGTGTTCAGGAGGGCAAGCCCGTAGCAGTTAATGTTCCTGTACGCCTTACTGGTAACGCTGAGGGTGTTAAGATTGGTGGTAAGCTTCAGCTCTCTGCTCGTAAGCTCACTGTTAAGGGTCTTGTTGAGTTTATTCCCGATGAGATCGTTGTTGATGTTACTCCCTTGCAGGTTGGTCAGACCATCTTCGTTGGTGATCTCCAGCGTGAGAACCTCACCTTCGTTACTCCTGCAACTACCGCAGTTTGCGCTGTTCGCGTAACTCGTGCATCACGCGCTGCTCAGTAGTAGAGTGGTTTAACACCGCAAAAAGATGAAGTATCTTGTTGTCGGCTTGGGTAACATTGGCGCTGAGTACGCCGCTACCCGGCACAACATAGGTTTCAGAGTGTTGGATGCCTTAGCCGAGGCATCCAATATCTCTTTTACGACGGTGCGTTATGGCGCTATGGCGACCCTTAAGCATCGTGGGCGCACCATCCTGCTGCTCAAGCCCTCGACCTATATGAATCTCTCGGGCAAGGCTGTGCGCTACTGGATGGACCAGGAGCGTATACCGCGTGAAAATCTGCTTGTCGTGTCGGACGATATAGCGTTGCCCTTCGGTACTTTCCGTATGCGCAAGAGTGGCTCGGAGGGTGGCCACAATGGACTTAAGAACATCACCGAGCTATTGGGAGATAATAACTATGCCCGCCTTCGCTTTGGCGTGGGAGGCGACTTCCCTCGAGGCCATCAGGTGGACTATGTTCTCGGCGACTTCTCGGACGATGAGCTAAAACTGATGCCCGAGCGCCTGAAGCTCTTTGGTGATGCCATTCTCTCGTTCTCGTCTATCGGCCCCGACCGTACGATGAATTCATACAACGGTAAATAGAATAAGAGGCTGAATAAAAAGTGTATTTTGTCGTTACGCTCGCCCTCAAAATCCTCATTTACGCCTAAGTAAACTGCGGTTTTTCGGGCTTCGCAGCGCCGCGATTAAGCGAGGGCAGAGGCTGCTTGCAGACTATGCCGAGCGTGAGCGGTGAAAAGGAACTTAAGCCTAAAACTACATCTTTTTATTCAACCTCTTGGTATCAAGGTGATGTCTAAATTATTTTTTAGTCATCACCTTTTTTGTGGCGCAATTTAGTCGTGAGTTTAGTGAATTTAAGGAATTTAGGGAACTTATGGATAGCGTTACCGACATTTATACTTAAACTCCTTATTCACCTTACACTCACTAAATTCCTTAATATCCTTACCTCCTACCCCCTAATTTTTGATTAGAAGGCTGCAGATACAACGCTCGGCAAAAATCCCGACGATGGGCTGTACTATGGCGTACTGCTCATTGTCGGGACTTTTTGTTAGCGGCAGTAGATGTCTGCCTTATAATCGAAAATTACTCTTCGTCGGTGTCGGTGTAAGCCTTCAATAGCTTATCCTGTACATCGGCGGGAACCTGCTCGTACTGTGCGAACTGCATAGTGTAGGTCGCAGCACCCGAAGTCAAAGATGACAACGATGTAGAGTAGCGATAGAGCTCTGCCAAAGGCACACGCGCGTTAAGACGGTCGAAGCCCTTATCTGACTCCATACCCATAATCATAGCACGGCGGTTCTGCAAGTCGCTCATAACGGCACCCATATACTCGCTGGGGGTAAGTACCTCGACATTGTAGATAGGCTCCATAATCTTGGGACCTGCGTTGCGGAATGCCTCCTTGAAGGCGTTACGGCCGGCAAGCTTGAACGAAAGCTCGTTTGAATCTACCGGGTGCATCTTACCGTAGTAGATGACAACGCGGATATCGCGAGCGTAAGAACCTGTCAACGGACCCTCGTCCATCTTCTCCATGATACCCTTCAAGATAGCGGGCATAAAGCGTGCGTCGATAGCACCACCAACGATAGAGTTGTAGTACTGCAACTTACCGCCCCAAGGCATATCATACTCCTCCTTGCCCTTAACGCTAACGGCAATCTCCTGACCGTTAACCTTGTACTTAGAAGGCTCGGGCATACCCTCGTAGTAGGGCTCGATAACCATATGAACCTCACCAAACTGACCAGAACCACCAGACTGCTTCTTGTGGCGGTAGTCGGCCTGAGCTACCTTGGTGATAGTCTCACGATAAGGAATCTTAGGAGCGAAGAACTCAATCTCCATCTTATTCTCGGTCGAAAGACGCTGCTTGAGGATGTTGAGGTGGTGCTCACCTTGACCCTGAATGATGGTCTGCTTGAGCTCCTTAGAGTACTCAACAAGGATGGTGGGATCCTCGTACTTAGCATCGTTGAGCAACTTGCCCAACTTCTCCTCGTCGTTCTGCTCCTTAGCCTTGACAGCTGCGCGGTAGCGAGGCTCAGGGAATACAATAGGCTCAACGGTAACGGGTGCAGAGGGAGCTGCAAGGGTGTCGTTGGTGCGAGTGCCCTTAAGCTTCACGGTGCAACCGATATCACCTGCCGAAAGCTCTGAAACCTTAACACGGTTCTTACCAGCTACGGCGAAGAGCTGCGAAAGCTTCTCCTTATTGCCAGTGCGTGAGTTTACAAGCTCCATACCCTCGGTGAGCTTACCACGAATAACGCGGAAGTAGGTGATCTCGCCGATATGCTGCTCAATCTGGCTCTTGAATACGAATACTACTGTAGGCTCCTCGGCATTTGCAATGAGCTCCTCACCCTCGGTAGAGAGGAATGCAGGCGCCTTCAATGGGCCGGGAGCTACATTGATGATAAACTCCATAAGACGCTTAGTACCGATGTCGCGCTTGCCTGATGCACAGAAGATAGGCATTACATCACGCTTCGATACGCCGAGCTTCAAACCTGCACGGATGTCGTCCTGAGTGAGTGAACCCTTCTCGAAGTAGAGCTCCATAAGTGCGTCATCATAAACGGCAGCAGCCTCAGCAAGCTCCTGATTAAGAGCATTGGCACGCTCCAACTCGTTCTCGGGAATGGGGTGCTCCTCGCGCTTACCATTCTCATCGACGAACTTATACATCTTCATCATCAATACATCGATGAACGAGTCGAAACCTGCACCCTGGTTGATGGGGTACTGCACGATAACGGGCTTAACCGATGAGTTGGCACGAATACCCTCAACGGTAGCATCGAAGTTAGCCTTATCGCCGTCGAGCTGGTTAACAACGCCGATAAGGGGCTTGTTCAAGAGGCGAGCATAGCGAGACTGAAGCTCTGAGCCTACCTCCCAGCCATTCTGAGCATTAAGAACCATAACGCCAACATCGCCCACCTTGAAAGCCGAGAAGAGCGAACCACAGAAGTCGTCCGAACCGGGGCAGTCGATGATGTTGAGCTTACGATCCATAAACTCTGTAAAGAGGGTTGTCGAATAGATCGAACGCTTATATTCGTGCTCTATATCGGTGTTGTCCGAGAGTGTGTTGTTGTTCTCGATACTACCCCTGCGGTCAATAACTTTACCCTCGAAAGCCATTGCTTCGGCAAGGGTAGTTTTTCCAGTGCCAGGCGCACCAATAAGAACGATGTTCTTAATCTCTTTTGCTGAATAATTTTTCATATTTGATAGTTTTTTAGGTTTTTTTGTTTTCCGTTTTAGGCGGGCGTTAAATCGTTAAACGCCTTTCAGGATTATAAAGTTATAGACTTTTTTTTGAACCACCAAATATAAAACCAATAATTTTAGAAAATAGGCTATTTTTCACCCTTAGCCGAGGGTCGTCTGAGGCAGAAAGAAAAAATTTTTATACCTTTGGTATCGCTATGCGCAAACTTAAAATTAACCGATGCCTACTCGCCGAATTTATATATTTTTAGTCATTCTCGTTGCACTCTTCACCGCCCCCTTTGCCGTAGCGCAAGAGGGCGAGGAGGAGTATCGTCGTTTTAAGTTCTACGACGACGATGAGTGGTGGTGGGAGCCTGTGGCCGACAGCGTTGTGCGCCCACAAATCACGGCTATGGATATTGCCGCTATCGCCCGTTCAGCACGCTATCAGCTTAGCGAGGTGTCGCACAACCGCTTTGGCGATGGCTTTGACGAGGAGCATCGCCTTGCTCGTCTTGCGATTGACTACTCCTCGGCTGCACTCTTGCGCTCATTGGGCTATTACGAAGGCATAGATGGCCATAAGCGCCATATCGAGATTGGCCAAGAGCGTGCCCTAAGGCGTGAGGGTCAATATCTGCGCCTCAATCTCTCGGGGCGTGGTCTTTGGGGTGGCCTGACACACCGAGGCATCTATCGCCCTACGCCCGATGGCATAAGGCTCAAAGATGAGGGTTGGCAGATTGTGCAGTACGCGCGCGTACGCACGGGACGCGATATATATGTAGAGGGCATAGCTGGCAATGCGGTAGATATTGCCCTAAATCTCGTTCGCCGTACTCGTCGCGACAACCTCTCGATTATCGCCCTTCTTCCTTGGTCGGAGCGAGGCCTGCGCTCGGCAACGACAGACGAGGCAATAGCCCTTTCGGGCAATAAGCGCTACAACCCAGCTTGGGGTATTCAGTCTGGCGATGTGCGAAGTAGTCGTGTAATAACGACTCTCCACCCCGAGCTCTTCATCAACTACTCTCGCCGTCTAAGCATAGCCACGACACTTGCGCTGAATGCCGATGTAGGCTTTAAGCGCTCTGGTCGCACGGCGTTGGCGTGGTTTAACACCATTACGCCGATGCCCGACAACTACCGCTATCTGCCCTCGTTTGCTTCGGACGATGAGAGCCGCCGTGCGATTACCGATGCTTGGCAGAGGGGTGATAGGCGCTATACGCAGATTGATTGGGATAGGCTCTTTCGTGCCAATATTGTGCAAAGTGATGGCCATGCTGTCTATGCCGTGGAGAGTAGGCGCTCGAATTTGGCACACGCTGCGCTCTCGGCGGAGTTTGAGAGCCGTATAGGGCGTGTAGATTTAAGCTATGGCGTAAGTCTTGATTATGAGAATGATAGGCGATTTAAGGAGATGCGCGACCTACTTGGTGCAACACATATTGTAGACCTCGACTACTTCTTGGAAGACGATGACACCTATTGCAATATGTTGCAGAACAACCTGCGTGAGCCTAACCGCCGAATTGAGGAGGGCGACCGCTTTGGCTACGACTTTAACATCGCACGAAGGCGCTTTGAGGGCTTTGTGGCGCTCGGCTGGCGCAGGGATAAGATGGCCTTTGGCATTGAGGGAGGTGTTGCGGGTGAGGCGCTATGGCGCCGAGGTCGCTACGAGAAGGAGATATTCCCCGGGTCGGGGTCGTTTGGGCGGTCGCGCAAGCTTAGGTTTGCCCCCTATCGCCTAAGGGCGGATTGGAGCTACGAGACACTGTCGCACACCCTCGCTCTCAGCCTGTCGTTGCGAGGTGTGAGCCCCGAAGCCAATGACCTATTCTTGCAGACCAACTACAACAATCGTGTTGTGGAGTCGCCCGAGCTGAGCCACCAGCTATTCGCCTCGGTGGCCTACGGCTATGACTCGCCAAAGCTGCGTCTTGGAGTTACGGCATTTCTCTCTTCGGCAACGCGCCTTATGAGTGTTGTGCGCTACTTCGATGACCTCACGCGCACCTATGCCGATGCCGTAGTGCGTGGTATGGGCTATCTGAACTTTGGTGTGGCGGTGGATGCAGAGGTGGCGTGGTCTACATATTTTAGTTCGCTCTTCTCGCTTACGGCTGGCAGTTATCGCCATTCGCGCAACCCTGAGGTTGAGGTATTCTCCGATGTCGATAATAGTCTGATTGCCAGAGGCCGGAGCGCTATGCGTGGTGTAAGAGGCAAGACACCTCAATTGACGGCTTATGGCGATATAGAGTTCAGTCGTGGTGGTTGGAGCGCCAAGTTGGGCGTTAAGTATTGGGGGTTTAGGTATATCGAGGCCTCGCCGATTAGGCGTATGGTGCGCTTTGCTCAGCTCGACATCTCGCCTGAGGAACGAGAGCAGTTGCTTGGTCAGGAGCGATTGCCAGATGCGCTAAGTGCCGATATATCGCTCTCGAAGAATTTGTACCTTGGTGAAAATAGGTTGATTGTGGAGGTGGCGGTGCGAAATCTGCTCGGCACAGACTATGTCATAAATGGCTATGAGCAGCACCGTGTTCGTCGCCATGATTTTGGCAAGCGAAGCTATGTTTGCCCCTTTGATAATCTGAAATTGTATGGCTATCCGCGCAACTATGCTGTAAATGTAACGCTACTATTTTAGAAGCGCCACAATCTTTTCGAGCCACTCGCGGTCGGTAGAGTCGAAGGTGGCAAGATGCTCACTGTCAATATCTAATACTGCGCAAATCGTCTTATCTCGCCATACGGGCACAACAATCTCGCTACGCGATAGCGAGCTACACGCTATATGTCCGGGGAATTTCTCGACATCCTCGACAATGATGGTCTGCTCCTCGCGCCACGCTGTGCCACATACGCCTCGGCCATAGCCTATGCGTGTGCAAGCCACTGGGCCTTGGAAGGGGCCGAGCACAAGCTCCTCACCCAAAACGCGGTAGAAGCCTGTCCACCAAAAGCCGAAGGTTTGGTCTATCATTGCAGCGAGGTTGGCCATCGAGGCTATCTCGTCGCTCTCGTCACGGAGCATAGCTTCGGCCTCAGCAAAGAGGAGCTTATAGCGCTCCTCTTTACTGCCTGTGCATATCTTAAACTCCTCAGCCATAGCTCGTTACTCGAAATAGGTCTCTTGTGAGCCACTATGGCGACCATCGATGTAGATATCGACCTTGTAGGTCCCCTTAACAAAGGCGCTACCATCGTAGTAGATGCTCACGGGCACCGACTCATTCTCGTAGTCTACCTTACGCATTGCCGATGCCACCATCTCCTCGCCCTCGAACATAAATACTGTCATCTCAGGCGATAGAAGTGTGAAGCCCTCGGGGTTGGTGATGCAGATGTAGATGCTCTTCTCGCCAGGCTCGGCAAGCTCGTTGGCCGTAAGCTCGAAATCTACGCGGAGGCGTGTTGCCTGCTTGATACGGCGCACCTCGCGGCTGTTGCTGTTGAGCGCTGACATACGAATACCGCTCGAGCGGATTACGGCGCCGATACGCACCTTGGTGTTTAGCTCATCGGCCTTCTCCTCGGCAACATCGGCACGAAGCTGGGCATCGGTAATCTCGCGCTTATACTCGACATTCTGCGCCTGAAGGTTGCGGTTGATGTTGTTGAGCGAGTCAATCTGCTGCAAGTAGCCCTTCATCACACCCTTGAGCGTTGCCACCTCGCGCTTGTAGCGGGCAAGCTGCTCATAGTTGTAGGTCTTCTCCTTTTGCAACTGCTCAAGCATCGTTACCGCCTCCTGATACTTCACCATCATCGTATCGTTCTTATCCTTAAGGCTTTCGAGCTCCGAAACAAGGCTCTCGGCATCGCGCTGAAGCAGTGAGTTCTGCTCCTCGAAAATCTTGCGTGCCGACTCTACAAGGGCGTAATCCTCCTCGACGGTCTTAACCTTGCCGGCATACCTTACCACGAAGAATGTCAGCGGAATAAGCAACAGTGCGAGGATGATAACGGCAGTTTTGTACCCCTTCACCGAGCGGTCACGGCGGCGCAACTCCTCCTCGACATCGTCGATATTGAAATCCTCGGCAGGGTAGTCGTACTGCACAACGGGGGGTACGATGGGCGTTGGCTCTGCCTCAGCGGTTGTCGCCTCCTCGGTTGAAGGTTGGGCCTTTTCTTTAGACTCCTGCGATGCTGCAAGGCGCTCGTTGAGTGTCTGGGGCTGTGAGGTGCGACCCTCTGCCAAGATGTCGTTAAGTGTCTTGGGTGCGCTCTCTGAAGGAGTGCTTGTTGTGCTCTGAGGAGTGCTCTCGGGGGCGCTCGCAGCTGTGGTGGTATTCTCCAAGGCAACCTCCTGAGCGATAGGCTCGCCACAGATGGGGCACGCCTTCGAGCGACTTGAGGCGGGGTTACCGCATTTCTTACATCTAATTAATGCCATATATAGTTCTCTGTTTTATTCTTGGTTGCAAATATAACGATTTTTGGCGTTGTCTATTACGATATATCGGAAAAATCTATACGCTCGCGTTTATAGTGTTTCTCGCGCAGGGCACGCAGAGCTAAGTTCTCGGCTCGCTCCAAGCGGGGGTCGGCATCGAGAATGGCTATCGCATCGTCGCGTGTGAGTTGCAAAATCTGGCTGTCGGTAGCTAAGTTTGCGATATTGAGCTCAAAGGCCTCGCCACTCTGCTGTGTACCGTGAATGTCGCCTGCGCCACGCAACTTAAGGTCAAGCTCCGAGAGCTCGAAGCCATCGTTTGTTGCGCACATAGCCTCCAGACGCTGACGACTCTCCTTCGATAGCTTCTCGCCCGACATTAGTATGCAGTAGGATTGTTCGCCACCGCGACCTACACGGCCACGCAACTGGTGTAGCTGCGAGAGGCCAAAGCGCTCTGCAGACTCGATAACCATAACCGTAGCATTAGGCACATCTACGCCCACCTCGATTACGGAGGTGGCAACGAGGATATGTGCCTCACCACGCTTGAACTCCATCATCGCGGCATCCTTATCCTCAGGGCGCATCTTGCCATGGCACGCCGTGATGCGGTATTGTGGCAGGGGAAAGTCGCGCGACAGCGACTCAAAGCCATCGTAGAGGTCTTTGTAGTCCATCTTCTCCGACTCCTTGATAAGCGGATAGACCACATAGACCTGTCGCCCCTTGGCAATCTCCTGACGCAGGAAGCCAAACATCTTAAGGCGGGCCGAGTCGTAGTAGTGGTAGGTGCGAATGGGCTGTCGGCCAGGGGGTAGCTCGTCGATGACCGATACCTCTAAGTCGCCATAGAGTGTCATAGCGAGGGTGCGTGGTATGGGTGTAGCGGTCATCACAAGGATATGTGGCGGTTGCAGATTCTTAGTCCACAGTTTGGCGCGTTGCTCAACGCCAAAGCGGTGTTGCTCGTCAATAACGACATAGCCGAGGTTGGCAAACTGCACCCTATCCTCAATGAGGGCGTGAGTGCCGATAAGGATGTCTACCTCGCCTGAGGCGATGCCTTGAAGTGCTGCCTTGCGCTCCTTGGCCTTTGACGAGCCGGTGAGTATTGCGACCTTTACGCCGATGCCTTCGGCAAAGCGTGACATCGAGGCAAAGTGCTGACGAGCAAGTATCTCGGTGGGCGCCATTATGCAGGCCTGGAAGCCGTTGTCTATAGCCAGCAGCATCGACATAAAGGCCACCATAGTCTTGCCACTGCCCACATCGCCCTGCAAGAGGCGGTTCATCTGCTTGCCCGATATCATATCGGCGCGTATCTCCTTGATAACACGCTGTTGAGCACCCGTAAGCTGAAAGGGTAGCTTCTGGTGATAGAAGGTGTTGAAGGCGTTGCCCACACGCGGAAAGAGGAAGCCGTTGCCTCGCTCCTTACGCTCCGAGCGGCGTGCCTGAATGGTGAGCTGAACGCCGAGCAGCTCGTCATACTTTAGGCGATATTGCGCTTGGCGTAGCTGTTCCGAGGATTGCGGAAAGTGGATGTTGTAGATGGCATCACGAAGCGAAATAAGGCCATTCTTTCGGCGAAGGCTTTCGGGGAGTGGGTCGGCAAATGCCTTAGGGTCGGAGGCAACGAGTTGCCAAGCACGCTGCACAATGTTGTACATCGCCTTGGTGCCTATCATCGACGATAGGCGCTCGGTGGTGGAGTAGATGCCCTGAAAGCCACTCTCCTGCTTGCGTGATAGGTATTGCTCTATAGCCTCGATATCGGGGTGGGCGATGCTCAGGCGGTTACGAAACATCGAGGGTCTGCCGAAAATCATATACTCTCTGCCCACCTCGACCATCTTGTCTATCCACTTTGCGGTATTGAACCAGATAAGCTCTGCCGAGCCACTTGTGTCGGTAACCTCGACTGTGAAGCGCTGTTTGCGCCCCTCGCCCTGATAGCCCTTGCCGATAACGCGACAGCGCAGCTGCACAAACGAGGACTCCATATCCTCGGTAATCTCGCCTATCTGCCAGATGCGTGTGCGGTCGATGTAGCGGTAGGGAAAGCGCATAAGAAGGTCGCCAATTGTCTTTACGCCAACCTCACGCTCCAAGAGGCGTGCGCGGACCTCGCCCACGCCACCGACATACTTTACCTCTTGTGCCAACACCTCCGCCATCGTTGCGGTATCGCTAAAACGACCTAAATCTTCGTGATTGAGCGCACGGGGGCGATGCTCTCAAGGCGCTTGGCGCCACCCAACTCCTCAATCTCTACGATAAAGACAAACTCTTTTACCTTTACCTTGTACTCCTTGCCATCTACTGCGATGCTCTCGTTCTCCAACGAGCGAGCCAAGCCCTCGGCTGTGCCACCCGTAGCGAGCACATCATCGAGGATTGTGAGGTAGATGGTGTCGCCCTCGGCCTTGCCGGCAGCGATGTCCGAGAGGCGGTAGTAGAGCTTGTCGAAGCCATACTCCTTCTCGATAAGCACCTCTTTGAGGTCGCCCTCGGCGAAGGGTAGCTTGCCACTCTTGCGCACAGGAATGATATTTTCGATGTGCGAAGCGGTGCAGAGTAGGGGTGCGGCGAAGAGGAAGCCACGAGCCTCAGGTGCCACGATATTGGCCGAAGTAGATGCCTTGCCAATCTCCTCGACTAACTTATTAAATACCTCCTTGTGCTGCAAGTAGGGGATAATGTCCACAAAGATGATACCCTCCTTAGGGAAATCCTTGTAATATTTCAGTACATCTTTCATAACTGCGAAATGTCGTTATAAGTCGATAATCGTACAAAGTTAATAAATTTTCTTTGTGGAATGGTGTGGGGTACGATAAATTTTGTAAATTTGTAAAACAAATTCCGAAAACAATTAAAACTTCAATAGACTATGAAAAGAATACTTGTTACAGGTGCCACATCGGGCATTGGTCGTGCAACAGCATTGCGCCTTGCGGGTGCAGATACAGAGATTATCATCACAGGTCGTCGTCTCGACCGCTTGGAGGCGTTACGCAAGGAGGTAGAGGCCAAGGGTGCTCAATGCCGTGTGCTTAACTTCGATGTCCGCTCCGAGAAGGAGTGTATCGAGAATCTTGAGCCTCTCGGCCGTGTCGATATCCTTGTCAATAATGCTGGCTTGGCAGCCGGCTTGGAGCATATCGACAAGGGCGACTCACGCGACTGGGACGCTATGATTGACACCAATGTCAAGGGTCTGCTCTATGTAACCAAGATTATCAGCCGTGCTATGGTTGAGGCGGGTCAGGGTGGCCATATCATCAACATCGGCTCGATTGCCGGTACCGAGCCCTATGAGAATGGCGCGGTATATTGTGCCTCGAAGCACGCGGTACACGCTATCTCGATGGCTATGCGTGCCGACCTGTTGAGCGCTGGCATCAAGGTTGGTGAGGTGCGCCCCGGTATGGTCGAGACGGAGTTCTCGGAGGTGCGCTTTCACGGCGATAAGGCCCGTGCCGAGGGCGTATACAAGGGTGTTGAGGCGTTGCAGGGCGAGGATATCGCCGAGGCTATCGCTTGGATGCTCTCGTTGCCCGCACATATGAATGTCAACGACATCGTGCTGATGCCCACCTGTCAGGCAGGTGCATATTATACCTATCGTAAGTAATTATAGAACATACCTTTAGTTATGAGAAAGAATATCCTGTTTTTATGCGCTGTGGCTATGGCCATTTCGACCTTTGCGTGTGGCTGCACCAAGCCTGAGGGTGGTGGCGAGAAGCCCGAACCCGAGTTGCCTCCGGCAGAGCGTTTCGAGGTCTTTCAGCTGCTCAACCCCTCTGATATTCCCTATCGCATTCCCGCTCTCGCGGTGACGAACGATGGCACGCTTATCGCCGTTGCAGACTATCGTCATAGTGGCACCGACATCGGTGTTACGGACAAGGGGCGTATCGACCTCCACTATCGCATCTCGAAGGATAACGGCAATACTTGGAGCGAGGTGATGCCTCTTATCGAGGGCCGAGGAGCTGAGGCCGAGGACTTTATGTCGGTAGGCTATGGCGACCCCTGCATCGTAGCCGACCGCGAGTCAAGTCGTGTACTTGTCTTGTCGTGCGCAGGTAATGTGTCGTTCCAGAATGGTACACGCCAGCGCCATCAGTGTATCGCGCGTTTCTACTCCGAGGATGGTGGCCAGAGTTGGAGCGAGCCAGAGGATATCGCCGAGTCGATTTACTCGCAGTTTGATGCTTCGACCTATGGTCCTGTGCGCTCGATGTTCGTAGCTTCGGGACGCATTATGCAGAGCTCGACAGTAAAGGTGGGTAGCTACTACCGCCTCTATTGCGCTGTCTTGGTGCGCGATAATACGGCTACGCATATGAATTATGTCCTCTTCTCTGATGACTTTGGCGGTAGCTGGAAGATACTGGGCGATATCAACGAGCCAGCGGTATATCGCACTGCCGACGAGCCTAAGGTTGAGGAGTTGCCCAACGGCACCGTGCTTATCAGCTCGCGCGTAGATGGCGGTCGCCGTTACAACATCTTCACATATAGCGATGATGTCGCCACTGGCGCAGGCTCGTGGGACGAGGCGCAGTTCTCAGGCGAGGATAATGGCGGTGTTACAGCGGTGTCGAACTCGACAAATGGCGAGGTTATGGTGTTGCCCGTAGTGCGCACTGCCGATAACGAGCCTGTGCACCTCCTTTTGCAGTCGCTACCCCTTGGCCCCAACCGTGCAAATGTGGGCATCTACTATAAGGAGCTTGCCGATGAGATGGAGGACTATGTTTCGCCCTATGAGCTCGCTCGCGACTGGGACGGTGTAAAGCAGGTCTCTACGCTCAACTCGGCATATTCGACAATGGCTTGGCAGGCAGATAACCGCCTCGGCTTCCTCTACGAGGAGGAGAGCCACGGCTCCAGCAATCTTGCCTATGGAGGCTACACCATTGTCTACGAATGTTTTGCAATCGAGGATATCACAGATAACCAATACACCCACAGGTAATTTCTTGTGAAAAGGGGCATCCTTCGACGCCTCAATCAAAAGAGCGAATGGGAAATACTTTAGAGTATGTCCCATCCGCTCTTTCTCTTTATCGGCGCCAAATTATGCCCCTTTTGACAAGAAATTAGGTCGTGGGGATTGGGTAGGTGGATGTATTAGTGAGTTTAATGAATTTAGGGAGTGTAGTGAGCTTAGGGATAAATGTCGGTAGCGCTTTCCCTAACTTCTCTAAATTCCCTAAAACCTCTCTGTTTTTTAAGACCTTAGGACTTTAAGACCTTAAGACCATTACGAGGTCGGGTATCATTTTGTCCTACTTGTCCTATTGGTCTTACTGGTCCTAAAAAAATCTCTAACAACTAACAACTCTCAACTCTCTCTCTTGCCGTGTGCCAATGCAGTAGGTGCTTGGTAGATGCCGAGGTCGAAGAGGGGAATAAGTGCCACAATATGCGAGATAAGCTCGCTCTGTAGCTGCTCGTGGGGTATCCAGTCTACTGCCTTCGAGAAGCAGTATATCTCTACGGGCAAGCCCCACTCCGAGGGTTGGAGCTGGCGCACGATGATAAGCATCTCCTTATGCACCTTAGGGTGGTTGCGGATATACCTCTCAGCGTAGCGCATAAAGAGGTCGAGGTTTGTAGGCTCGGCCATAGTGTCGCTGATGGGCGCTACCTCCTCGATAAGCTTTGCTGTCGTGGGGTTGCTCCTCAGGCGCTCGACAAGTTCGTCGCTAACAAACGAGATAGTCGTCATATCGATATTTAACGAGCGCTTGATGCGTCTGCCACCCCTGTCGCGCATAGCCTGCCAGTTGTCAAAAGGCTCGCTGATAAGCAGATAGGGCGGTAGGGTCTGTGTCGTGTTGTTCCAGCCACGAATCTTGATTGTCGTCAGTGCCACCTCCTCGACCATACCATCAATACCGCGTGAGGGCATCTCAATCCAGTCGCCAACCTTCAGCATATCGTTCGCTGAGAGCTGTACGCCCGCCACAAGGCCGAGAATCGTATCCTTGAAGATAAACGACAAAACCGCTGCCGAGGCACCAAGACCGGTAAGAAGCAGTACGGGCGACTTGTCGATGATGATTGCGGCAATAAGGATAACGGCGATGATGATAACGATAACCTGTCCCGTTTGAAGCAGTCCCTTGATGGGCTTGCCGTGCCACGAGGGCTTATGCTCGGCAAACTCAAACGACACGGTGAGCAGCGTGTTTGCAAAGCGGGCACTCGCATATACCAAGTATATCTCCGCAACCTTAGTAAGTAGCTGATATATAGTGTCGCCACTGCCATCTGTTGCCGAAAATGCCATAGGCAACAGCACATAGATAACCACCGGCTTAACGAGGCTGCAAAGTCGGCGAATTAGCTTTCTGTCGAAGAGCCTATCGTCCCACTTCGAGCGGGTGCGGGCAACGATATTCTGACCTACACGCACCACACCTTGGCGCACGATAAAGTCTATCAGGTAGGCCAAGAGTATGATGATAAGGAGTGCTACCCAGCGGTTAATTGCCGTAGCGGTTGCCTCCGAGCAACCACTGTCGAGCAGTATGCCGGTGATCCAATCACGATATATTTCGCTCAGTCTGTTCATAGGTTAGTAGGGTAGTATTTCGACATCACATTAGAATCTGAAGCCGAGGGTGAGAACGGCGTGATGACGCTTTGTCTTAGTGTTGAAAGCGATGCTCTCAATGGGGTCAAAGCTATGGGTGTCGCTCGTCTCCACGGCATAGAATGTCTTGTAGTTGGTACGCTCGGTTATGCCATACTGGTAGGCAAGGTCGAGATATACCGTTGAGCCGAAGCGCCAGCCAAGACCCGCTGTAACATAGTGCTGCTCCTTAGTCAAGGGGTGGCTAAAGAGTTGATTTTCATAGCCATTGCGGAAGTTGTTGCCACTCCAGATATAGCCTGCACGCACTACAATGAGGGGCAGTAGGTTGAGCTCGGCACCAAGGCGCACGGTGTTGCCACCCTTGAAGTACTCGTTTAGCTGTGAGGTGTAGCTAAGGCCATATATGGGGCTTGACTGTAGGCGTGCCGACTGATACCAGCTGCGCTCATAGTCTGCCGAGAGGATTATGCGGTTGAGGATTGTGAGTGCCGCACCAAACATCAAGCGGTGGGGTGAGCGGAAGTTCCACGAATATTGGCCGTTATCAACCCACTCAGGGCTCTCGACATTGTCGTAGAAGTAGCCATCTTTGTCGTACTCATAGCCATCGGGATTAGACCCTGCGCTATATGTGCGCGACCACATCTCTGCCTCGTAGCCAAACGCCACGCTATATGCCGTTGGGGTGTGGTAGGCGATGCCAAGGCGCAAGAACTTAAAGGGGCGGTAGGTGGCGCCAATCTTGAAGTTTACGCCTGTGCCCGAAAGCTCGGTGGCTTGGCTATAATTCATATAGTCAAGCTGATAGGGCATCTCCTCGCCTGAGGGGTATAGGCCATCGGCATAGATATAGTTTTCGCCATAGAATGTTGTACGGCGATAGTTAATCGACTGAATACCGAGCGAAGCACCGATATAGAACTTATCGACGAAGTTCATACCGAAGGTTATGGCATACTCGCCAATCGAACCTCGGGTCTGGACGGCAGAATATTGGTCAATCTCGGCATCGGGCGAGATACGGTCGATAAACCAGCCCTTATCGTCCTTGTTCGTAAGGCCATTCTTATAGGCAAGCACCGCGCCCCAGTGGTAGGGGTCGTTGCCAAACTCCATACGACCATCTGCATCGGTCTGCAAACGGTCGATGGTCGACATCGAGCAGAAGATGTTTGCCATAGAGTTAATTGCCGACTCACCAAGCGAGGCGTTGCGGTAGCTATAGTTAAAGTCGGCGATACGGTTGTAGGCAAAGCCGACATTTACATTCGTCACAGCGCCTGTGCCACGATATGCGGTGAAGATGCCACCCACGCTCGACATACCAAAGCGCGAGGTGTTGTCCTTGAACTTCTGCTCACGGCGCGGAACACCATTGTAGTAGGGCTCGCCACCGCGTGTGGGGCTCTTGGTAAACTGCATCATAGGCGAGAGGCTGATATCGCTCTCGACATACATACCGACACCTGCGGGGTTGAGCGATGCCGAGATCATATCGGCGCCCAAGGCGGTAAAGGCGTTACCCATAGCCATTGAGCGTGCTGTGCCGTAGTTGTGGGCAGTGTTTGAGAGGTTGTAGATGTCGCCCCAAGTGATAATGTCGTTGTTTAGTGCTGTGCCACCGAAGTTTACCTCTAATTCCTGTGCCGAGAGTCGAGGTGTCGCAACCATCGCCACAAGGGCTATGGCAACCAATGTATATAGCTTTTTCATAGTGCGTTAAGTTTGGTTGTAAGAGAAACAAGGAGTATGCCGTGTTGAGGCATACTCCCCTCCTTTTTTATGCTTTAGCGGCGCGATGATGTTGTGCCACCACCTGAGCGTGAGCTACCCGAAGAGTGGCTGCCCGAAGATGAACTGCTTGACGATGAGCGCGAACTACCCAAGCCGGTGTGTGTAGCGTTGTAGCTCGACTGCTGAGTGCTACGATACGAGCTTGAAGAGCTACGATTCGACGAGCTTGAAGAGCTACGATTCGACGAGCTTGACGAGCGGAACGAACTCGATGACGAAGAGCGGTTCGATGAGCCTGACGATGACGAGCGCACGCTGGTCGATGAGCTCTTGCTGTTCGATGACGAGCCTACGGTAGTGCCTCGGCGTGTCGATGTTGAGCCACCACCCGATACCGAGCTACCCTTCGATGCTGATGAGCTGCTGTTAAGTGCCGAGCTCACGCTGAACGAGTTGCTACGACTTGTCGTGCTCGAAGAGCCACGGAAGTTACCTGCCGAGCTGTGGCTGTTGTTCGTTGTGCCCGCTGCAACGCCCACCGAGGTGGTAGTGTTGCTGCTTACGCTATAACGGTTGCTCGACGACGATGTCGAGGTGCTACCTGTGCCCTTGCCCGCTGAGGTGCCTACGATAGGCTTGCTACCATTGTAGATACCTGTCGATACCGAGCCACTATTGCCTGTGGGGCGTGTTGTTACAGCGCTCTCCACACGGTTGTTGGTGGGCGACTGGTAGCGGTTGCCGGTGTTCACGCGGTTGCCGTTGAGGTTCTCGTTAGGACGACCTGCCGATGCGCCTGAGCCTGTTGTGTGGTTGAAGCCGGGTCGGTTGTCATTGCCCGGACGAGTGTGGTCGGGGCGATGCTGTGGCGGACGCGGAGGCGCAGGGTTGTAGCCGTGGTGGTGATGATGGTGCGGGTAGTAACCTCCCCACCACCAGTCGTAGTGGTGGTAGTGGTGGCCGTGATAGCATATATTCCAGTTCCAGTCATACCACGAGTAGTGAGGATAGCCCCACCATGAGTAGTAGCCGGGACGGGTGTAGAAGCTCCAGCCGAAATTCCAAGGCGATGAGTAGAGACCAAATGAGATGTTTACCGCACCCCACGAGCCGAACATCGAGGTGATGTACTTAGGCTCAACCCAAACCTGATCTCCCGATACCATCACATTGTAGTATGCTGGGTCGTAAGCCGAGGCATAGTACATTGCGGTTCTTGCCGATAGGCTGTAGTAGCTTGAGGGCATACGGTAGCTTGGCGACTGGAAGCCATAGAGACGACGAGCATAGGCGCTACTATAGTCATCGGCAACGATGTTGCGATAGTTGGGCTCCTCATCGTAGTACGACGATGCGTAATACTCTCTCTCGGCGCGTGCAGCCTCCTCCTCGGCTAAGCGTGCCTCCCACTGAGCACGACGAGCCTCGGCCTCAGCTCTCTCGGCCTCGGCCTCAGCCTTAAGGCGATTTGCTACCTCGGTACGATTGTCGGTGCGATATAGGTCGCTGGCACCATACGATGCCGAATTCCATAGAGCCGAGCAACTGCCGAGCAACATCGACATTGCAGCAAAGCTCATTATCATTACAAACCTTCTCATAGTTGTATAATTTTTTCTCTTCTTTAATAACGCTTCACGGGGCAAAGGTCGTACCCAAAGGGTAAACTTTTTTCTGTTGGGCCTACCTTGGCTATTACAAAGGTAGTTATTTTTTTGGAATTTCTATGCTTTCAAGGGTTAAAAGCCCAAAAGTGTAGGGTGAACCGTCTAAAATTATGGGTGAAATGATGAGCAATGGAGTGTGGCGCTCTGCTTTTTGCTCCCTATCCCGGAGGAGATGCCGTAAGAAGTAAAATAAAAGAGGCTGAATAAAAAGTGTATTTTGTCGTTACGCTCGCCCTCAAAATCCTCATTTACGCCTAAGTAAACTGCGGTTTTTCGGGCTTCGCAGCGCCGCGATTAAGCGAGGGCAGAGGCTGCTTGCAGACTATGCCGAGCGTGAGCGGTGAAAAGGAACTTAAGCCTAAAACTACATCTTTTTATTCAACCTCTTTGGTGAGGTCTGAAGCGAACGCTATAAATTTTAATCGAAACAAATCTATTTTAATTTTAATTATCTTATATATAAATAGATTATGTACGCCGAACGAAAACTGTAGCAAAATAATATTTGAGAAAATTTTGCGATGGTATTACAAATGTATGACAAAATCACTATCTTTGCCAAAGTAAAACCTATAAACTATGGCAACCTTTTGTTATCGTGTGCGATCAACGCAAAAAAATAAATTGACCAAGGTGCAAATACACTTCACCGTTGGTCGAGGGAATCAGTTTTATGCCGATACGCAGTATTTGGTATTGACAGATGCGTGGGATAATAAGCGTCAGACCGTAAAGAGTCGCTATACTGCGGTAGAAGATTTCACTGAGCAGCAGGGAAGAGAACTGATGAAAAATCTATCTGAGTTGCGAAGTTTTATTCTTGGAGAGATTGCCAAAGATCCCGAACACGCAATGACAAAGACGAAGTTGGAGAAGATTATCTATGCGTTCCATCATCCTTGCAGTGTTGTCAATGGCAAGCGTGTGCGTAGCCGAGAGTCGCTCTCGGATTATATTGCTCGATATGTACGAGAGATGGAGAGTGGCGAGCGTCTTAATATTCACAAGTTGCGTTACGGGCTCTCAACAATCAAGAACTACAAAGGTTTTATTATTCAGTTTGACGAGTTTTGCAAAGCGATGCACAAGCGATATGACTTTGGCGATATTGATTTGAAGTTTTACGATGATTTTGTTGCATACTTCACCGCCAAGGGCTACTCCATAAACACGATTGGTCGCCATGTTAAGGAACTTAAAATCATTATGCGCGCAGCTCGCGAGGAAGGCTTGCACGATAATGGTTTGATAGAGAGTCGTAAGTTTCGTGTACTGACAGCAGAGGTGGAGAATATCTATCTTACGGAGTCGGAGATTAGGGCTATTGCCGAGGTTGATTTGAAGGGAGATAGGCACAAGAGTATTGCGAGGGATATTTTCCTTGTAGGTTGTTATACTGCGCAGCGTTTTAGTGACTATTCAACAATCAATGAGGGTAATATCCGCACATTGGATAACGGTCAAAAAGTTATCGACCTCAAGCAGCAGAAGACGGGCAATAAGGTTGTTATCCCTATTCGTGCAGAGTTGCAAGCGATTCTCGACAAGTACGAAAATCGCTTGCCAAAAGCATACGAGCAAAAGGTGAATAAGTATATCAAGGAGATTGCTCGCGAGGCTGGCATTGTCGATATGGTAGAGGTATCGTATGTTGAGAGTGGCGAGAAGAAGTCGCACCTGGTTGAGAAATGTGAGCTTGTTAAGACTCACACAGCACGCCGTAGCGGAGCTACAAATATGTATTTAGCGGGTATCCCCACGATTGCGATTATGAAGATTACGGGACATAAAACCGAAAAGGAGTTTATGAAATACATCAAAATCACCGAGGAACAGACCGCGATAGAGTTGATGAATCACCCATATTTCGCAGGAAAGTAAAAAATTCGTATATTTGTAATCAGATATAAAAGCATACAGGATATGATTAGCAAAGGCCAAGCATTGGCGATGATAGGTGATATTGAGAATTATCACATCGAGCGCACATCTTCTAAGGACAATATGAAGAAGTTCTGCGAAGCTATCTGTGCATTCTCAAACGACATGCCTGGAAGTGGCAAGAATGGATACCTTATTCTTGGCGCACACGACAATGGAAAGCTTTCGGGGTTGCGTGTAGATGATAAACTATACAAAACTATTACAGCCATTCGCTCTGATGGTAACATTCTTCCGTTTCCATCAATGAGTGTTGAGAAATTCTCATACGATGAGGGCGATTTGCTTGTCGTAGAGGTTGTGCCTCATCCATTTCCGCCTGTCAAGTTCAAAGGCAAGACTTGGATTCGTATTGGTCCACGAAAAGATATTGCTACCGAGGCGGAGGAGAGAGCATTGAAAGAGCGTAGGCAGGCTAATCTATGGTCGTTTGAGACATATCCTTGTAAGGAAGCAACACTCGACGACTTGAAATTAGACTTGTTTAAGAATATCTATCTGCCTGCGGCTGTTGATGAAGATGTGCTTGTGGATGATAAGCGTGATATTAAGGAGCAGATGGCAGCACTCCGATTATATAGTTTAAAAGAGGATTGTCCAACCTATGCAGCGATATTGTTGTTTGGTAAGCGACCAGAGTATTACCTTCCAGGTGCGTATGTTCAGTATGTTCGCTTTAAAGGCGAGGATAATGCGGCGGATATTGTTAATGAGCATAAGTTTTCAGGTTGCTTGCTTGATATCCTGCCAAAACTCGATACATTCATTGAAACTGCAATTGTGGAGAAGAGCCCGAAGCCGATAAGTCCATTGCGTGAGAAGATGGTTTATAACTATCCGACTTGGGCTGTTCGAGAGTTGTTGATGAATGCTGTAATGCATAGAGATTATCAATCTAATACGCCGATAAAATTCTATCAATATCAGAATCGTATAGAAATTGACAATGCTGGTGGCTTGTACGGTAATGCCAATAAGGAGAACTTCCCGAATGTCAATGACTATCGTAATCCCGTTATTGCCGAGGCAATGAAATTATTGGGATATGTCAATAGATATAATCGAGGTATTGCCCGCGTTCAGAAGGAGTTGCGAGAGAATGGAAATGGTGATGCAACATTTTCGGTAGCAAATATTACAGTCTTCGGGGTTAATGTTGCAGATGCTGCTTATGTAGCAGATGGTCAGTTGGATATAGATTTTGCAGACAAAACCATAGACGACAATGTTGCTAGTAATGTTGCTAGTAATGTTGCTAGTAATGTTGCTAGTAAGAAACGATATAGTAAGGGTGAAATGCAACAAGCTATACTTAATAGTTGTCAGGAATTCTGTTCATTAGAAGACATTGCCAATTTAGTAGGTAGAAGCCCTCAATATATTAAGAATTATTATATTGCGAGAATGATTAATGACGGTTTATTAGAGAGAAAGTATCCAATGAATCACCCTAACCAGCAATATCGAGCCAAGAAAGCAGAGTAAAAGTCTGCAAAATATGCAAAGTAACATACCTCTTATAGAAAATTTATGCCTCGCAGACGAAAGATTGAGATTAAAGCCTCAGAGTTGGAGTGCTGTGATAAGCTTGTGGCAGAGTTGAGCAAGCGAGAGGAGTTTGCTAACTTTGATATGGCTAGTTTGCGGGTGTGGGCATACGAAAGTTATGAGCAGGAGTTGAAGGGTGTTGAGAAATCTTTGCGTAGGCTTGACCATTGGTTAGCAGCGCATCGCAACGAACTATTTATCACCAATATGCAGGGTGAGCGACTGCTTTGCAAACAAGACTTAGCAAAGGCGTTAGGTATCACACGCCCAACACTTGATAGATGGCTGAAAAGTAAGTGGCTACAAGGTTGTCGCGACCACTCACGAACAGAGGATAATATCTATTACTACTCTGCAGATACAATAAAATCGGCGTTAGAGGAGTATTTGTCAAAATAAAGAAAAAGTGTAAGAAATATTTATTTACTATACTTATCATATTTACTATACTTATCATAGTATATTTATTCTGTTGGTTGCAAATTGTAGATTTAAATTTCTATTTGTACAATATATAGGATAATTCGAATACTGCAAAAGCTTTATGAGAAATTTCATATAACTTTGGAGTGTAAAATGGCATAGAAATATACAACTTTAACAAAGTACCCTAACTAGAATAAAATGACACCGCAAATATTAACAGACAAAAGTAGAGTTGAAGGTTGCTATTTCATGCATCCTGAAATATTTAAGGATCCGTTTGATATAAAAAAATATTTTTAACATCATAATTATATTGATCTAATTATAATTTAGCATAATTTATTGTTTGAGGTATAATTAGGAATGTTAATCTGTGTATTGGTTACTTTCATTCTTAAATTTATAAAAAGTTTGGAAGTTGTATTTGGTATATTATTTTGCACATTTCTGACTAAATTAGCATCATACAATGAGGCCGACTAAAAAGTGATTTTTGGTCGGTCTCGTTGTTTATGTTTGCGATTGACGCAAAAAGCGATTACAAT
>SUZB01000009.1 GCA_015060115.1 Rikenellaceae bacterium
TTTCAGAATCGCTCCACCGGATTTTACGACTGAGCCCTTTTTTCAGAATCGCTCCACCGGATTTTACGACTGAGCCCCAATAAGCCCATAGGTCGATGACATCAACCACTTGCGACGAACTCGGCAACAAAAAAAACGGACAACCGAAGTTGTCCGTTTGAGTAGTGGATAGGGGATTCGAACCCCTATGTCGTGCGTGAGAGGCACGTATCCTAGCCCTTAGATGAATCCACCATTAAGCTTTGTCATCGGGTTGTTTCCTTTTGACGATGCAAATATACAGCCTTTTTTTTATTCTCCAAAACTTTTTGCAATTTTTTTTCATTTTTTTTGAATTTTATAGTAAAAATGGTTATATTTGCGTAACAAATATTCAAAATAATGAGAAAGAACCTACTTTTTACCCTGATAGTAGTTGTTGCCAGTGCAACAATTTTTGTTGGTTGCAACCGAAAAAATAGTGATGGAGCACCCATTCCCCGTTTCGAGGAGTACACTTACGACCACCACAACGAGGGTGTATCGCGCACCGTGATACTCTTTCAGCGCATCAAAAATGCAGATAAGAGCGATGCCCTTGCCATAATCGACACTATGAACTATCGTCGCACCTTTGCCGAGCGCATCGATGAGAACTCTACAATCTTCGACCTTGACGCCATTGCCGAGGCAATCCAAGCGGAGATTAGCGAAGAGGGTGTACTTGCTGGTGTGGAGTGCGAAAGCCGCATAGAGCAGATGCCTATCCTCTCTCGCGAGGGTAGAGTGGTATGCTTCGAGACATCGTACTATGTATTTATGGGTGGTGCTCACGGCTACGAGTCGCTAATCTACGACTGCTACGATGTTGCAACTGGTAGCCTCTACGACTTTGCCTATCTTTTGGAGGACGAGTGGGGCGATGCTATGCGTGCCCTTATATATAATAAGTTACGCTACGACTATGGCGAAGCAGTGTTCCCAAGCATCACACCCGAAAATATCCATATCCCCGAATCGGTGCTTATCACCGAATCTGGCCTGATGCTTGTCTACCAACCCTACGATATTGCCCCCTACTCAGAGGGTATACTCTCGGTAGAGCTTAGCGATGAGGCAATCGCTGCAACGGGTGCTCCACTGGTATGGATTAAGGATTTTGAGGTTATTGAGTCTAAATAGTTAATGCACTGCTTAACAGATGTTTAGCACATAAGCGAATTACTAATTGTAAAAATTTTTAATTAAAAGTTTGCACAGGAAGATATTTTGTATTATCTTTGCAGACGCAAATAAGGAAAATCGGTCGCTAAGACCATTTAACGATACATCGCGGGGTAGAGCAGTTGGCAGCTCGTCGGGCTCATAACCCGGAGGTCGGAGGTTCGAGTCCTCCCCCCGCTACCATAGAGGAAATCCAAATCGGATTTCCTCTTTTTTATGGTAGCGGGGGGAGGACTGATGTCCTCGACTATATATACAATCCCTCCAAACCTCCCTTTGATAAGGGAGGCTTGTGGCAAGGCATTGCCTTGCATTGCTGCGCAATCATATATACTCGACGCACTGAATTACACGCTTGTAATCCTCAATAAACGAGTTCGAAATTTCGATGCTGGGTCCTACCAAGAGGCTGACTAAAAAGTCTGGATTTAGACCATTAAGACAATAAGACCTTAAGACCATTACGAGGTCGAGTATCACACTATTTCTTATTTGTCCTACTTGTCTAATCGGTCTTACTTATCCTAAAAACTTATAACAACTAACAACTCTCATTGTTTTTTTTTAAGACCTTAGGACTTTAAGACCTTAAGACCATTACGAGGTCGGGTATCATTTTTTCTTACTTGTCTTATCGTCTTATCGTCTTACTTGTCCTAAAAAATCTAACAACTAACAACTCCTAACTCTTTTCCTATCCAAAAAAAAGATACTTAAGCATATAGTTATCGGAAAATATTATTATTTTTGCAAAATATAACCATTTTACGCATAGCGAAAAAGGGGAAAACGCAACAAACAATTATATGAAAAAATCAATTCTTAAAACACTGCTTATCTTAAGCACTCTGCTTGCAGTGGCATGCAATAAGGATAATGTAGAGGTTGCCGGTGGCATCTATCACTTCTCGTCAGCGAGCTACGCCTTTGGTGTGCAAGAGAGCGAGGAGTGGTTCGAGGTGCCCATCATAGCAACACTTCCACACAACGAAGCGCGTAACATCGGCATCGAGGTTGTAGCCGCTGAGTCGAGCGCAATCGAGGGTGTTCACTTCTCGTTGGAGAGCTACACCATCCAGCTAAAAGCCGACAAAGAGGCGTGCGCACTACGCATCAAGGGCAATCCCGAAAAATTTGAGGTAGGCGAGATACTCAGCCTAAAACTTCGTTTGGCCGTTGACGAGAGCTTTATCGACAACGACACAGCTGGTGAGTGCGAGATTATCTTGCAGAGGTGCTGTCCTTTCGACATCAACCGTTTTGAGGGCTATGCCGTGCTCACCTCGACATGGTGCATGCAGTATATGGGTGCCGACTCTCGCTTAGTACACGCCACAGTGGAGCACGACAACAATATCGTCATCATCGAGGATATGTTCTACGATGGTTACGACATTCGTGTAAAGCTCGATAGTAGCGACCGTCTAAACCCCATAGCTACACTTACCGACACCCAGATATTAGGCCCAACAGGTGAGGCCTTCGGCACTATCTATGGCGATGGCAAGATACTTATTACGGAGGCCAAGGAGTATGCCTCTGAGAATATGGATCTCTCGGGCTATGTATCGTTTTACAGTATGTGCGAGGGCTTTATGATGCTCTACACCGTGATGTATGTTGATGGCATAGGCGAGATAGGCCTATTTGGCAATATCCTCGAGTGGATTTCTGACGATGAGGCCGAGCGTATTATGCGTGAGGGCTTCTAAACTTAGCGATTATGAAACACAACATTATAACACTACTTCTCGCCGTGGCGACACTCTTCTATTCGTGCGATCGTGACCCGCTGGCAAAGGCTAAGTTTCCCAAGCCTCAGACCATAGAGTGCGAGGCGGGCGACAAGCCCTCGATAACACTAACTATGGAGCACGACTGGCGCCTATCGTCAGATGCCCTATGGTGCAAGATTTACAACCTTACGGAGCAGGTGCAGGATATCGCTGGCACGGCAGGCACTCACACCTTCACCCTCGCAATCACCGATGAGAGCCAGGCGCTCACTGATAGCGAGGCACACCTCACGCTCCATATTGGTGAGCGTAGCTCGGTGGTTGCAACCATCATTCGCAAGGCCGAGAGCGCCCAACTACGCATCTTTGACAGCGAGGGCAACCCCACCGAGGTAATAAAGATTGGCTCGATGGAGTATCTGCAATTCAGCATCGAGGCAAACTTCCGCTTTGCTGCCACCCGACTCCCCGAATGGGTAGATATCGAGGGTGGTGCTATCAGCGGTGGCGCCAACAAGCGCATCACGGCAAGTGCTCGCATCGTTGCGAATGGCAGTCGTGAGCGTTACCCCGTAAAGGTCGAAGATGGCCACACCATCACCTTTAGCAACGAGGAGGGGAGCAAGAACATTGCAGTGCCAATCATCTTTGATGGCATGAGCGACCGCGAGATTACCATCTTAAACGAGGCAGGAACGACCTTCGGCTGGGAGATATCGCTCGATGGCACCGAGAAACGCATTGTCGATGACTTCACTGGCGAGGCGACACCCTACGATGGCGACATTCGCTACTCTATCGCTGCCCGTGAGGATAAGTTCGAGGTTGTGAGCTTCGAGATGCAGGTTGTGCGTGGCATACCTACCTACACCGAAAATCCTGAGTGGATTAAGTTCGACCGCGCAACGATGACCCTTAGTGTTGAGCCCTCAACGACCACCCGCTATGGCCTTGTAATGGCATTCCCCACAGGCATCTACGAGGAGATCAAGGGCGATATCAAGGCATCGCTTTTCGAATTGGACTACACCTCAGGTATCGGCATCGAGACCCTACGATACGAGTATATGCCATGTACGATGCTTGACTTTACGCAGAGAGATTTTAGCGAGGTTGGCGCATACGAGGGTATGTATATCTACCACTCGCTAACAGCCTACGAAATCCCTGCCGAGGTCTATACCGACGAGACGAAGATGGCGGAGTATGGCGTAACGCTGGCCTACACCTGCCCCTTTGTCAATGCGGTTGAGGGCAAGCGCCCCGGCATCATCATCGACCCCCGCATCGAGGAGTGGACATCGGCGACACAGGAGAGCGGTCGCGCAACGGCCGAGCTGCACTACAAGGGTCGCCTGCTCAAAATCTCGGAGAACGAATACTATATGGGCGAGAACAAAGACGAGGTTATGGCAATCCACCTCTGGGGCCCCAACGACAACTTTGATGAGGAGGTATATATACTCTTTAAGCTCGACGGCAAAGCAGAGAAACTCTTGGTGGTTACGCCACCCACAAAATAGCATAGGACAATGAAACAATTTATAACACAACTACTTATACTTCTCGCAACGCTTGCCTTTGTGGGCTGTGAGCGAGGTGGCGACAACACCGCCACCGAATATGGCTATGTGCAGTTTAAGTTAGTCAAGGCGGCGACTATGGATGCCACACGCACCACAACGCCCCTCGATAAGCTTGGCGATGCAAAGAAAATCGAGATTGTCATACAGCACAACGGCGCTACAATCTCGCAGACACTTCCGCTGTCGAGCTACGATGCCGATAGTGCCGAGTGGGGTCTATACAGCGAGAAACTACGCCTCTTGGCTGGCGACTACACCTTCATTGGCTTCCGCCTCTACGACAACCTCGACAGGGAGCTATATTCGGGCAACTTGGCCGATAAGTTTAGCATTGTTTGTAACGGCCTTACACAACATACCGTAGGTGTGGAGTGCGTGGAGCGTGGCACAATCAGCTTTGCTCTCAAAAAGGAGTTTGATACCCGAGCCGAGGGCAGCTACCCATTCAAAAATATCCGCTCGGTGGATATCATCGTCAAGGATAAGTTTACGGGCGTTAAGACCACACTTCGTGGCTTGGATGTCGAGCACCGCGAGGAGTTCACAGATGGCGCCATGGACGAGGAGTACTACGACCGCAATGGTCGCTCGTCGTATGCCGTAACACTTGGCTCTCAGACGCTTGAAGCCGGCAACTACATCGTTACCGACTACCTAACATACGCTCTGAAGAACTCCTCATCGCTCTTGGAGCACTGCACCCTTGAGGAGCAAGCCGTAGAGTTTGCAATCAAGGATAACAGCCCGACCGAGGTAACAATCCCCGTGCACCTATCGCTCACAGCCGAGCATATCAAGGACTATATAGCCCTTCGCGAGCTGTGGTTGGCACTTGATGGCCCCAACTGGAGCTATCACGGCGAGGCATACACCTCTGGTGCAAACTGGGATTTCAACAAGGATATAGATATGTGGGGCGACCAGCCGGGCGTATCGCTCGATGGCGATGGTCGCATCACCAACCTCAATATTTCGGGCTTTGGTGCTCGTGGTATTGTGCCCGATGCTATCGGCCAGCTCAGCGAGCTACGCATCCTCTATCTTGGCGACCACAACGAGATGATTGGAGGCTTCGATGCAGAGCCCTCGGCACGCATCAGCGCTATGGACTACCACGACCGCGTGCTTAAGCACGATAGCCGTGAGTCGCTTTCGGAGGAGCTTCGCGAGGTCATCAACCGCGACCCAGAGATGAGGCCTATCATCTGTCGAGAGCCCAAAATCAAGCCCTTGGATATGGCATTTGGCGAGGTAACGAATGACATTCAGGGCATCTCGCTCGCCATGAAGCGTCTTACGAAGCTCGAGCAGTTCTTTATCGCCAACAGCCCTATCACTGCCGATGGTTTCTTCCGCGATGTAGACCCCTCGTCGGAGTTTTACGCGGAGCGCAACGAGTGGAGCTGGAGCAACTTTACGAACCTTACGGATGTCGAGATTTACAACTGCGCAAAGTTGGAGCGTCTGCCTATGGAGATGCTTGGCGAGTTGCCCGCATTGCAGTCGCTAAACATATCGCTCAATCAGGGCATCACGGGTGAGCAGCTACTTGAGGACTGGAAGGCGATTATCGACAGCCCTGCGGGTGCTACAATACAGATTTTGTATATGGGTTACAACAACCTTGAGGCTACGCCCGAGCACGACTACCTGAAGCGTATGGTAAAGCTCGGCCTGTTGGATTGCACCAACAACCGCCTAAAGGTCGTTCACCCCTTTGGCAAGGAGATTTCGTTGGTTAATGTCTACTACGACTACAACCAAATTGAGCGCATCTACCCCGCCGAAGATGGCTACTATTGCGGTCTTAGCCAGCTTGAGAACTTCTCGGCACGTAACAACCGCCTCGAAAAGCTCCCCGACATCTTCACCGCCAACTCGGTATATACCGTTATCTCTATCAACTTCTCGAACAACGACATCACGGAGTTGGAGGGTGGCGATGAGTGGCACGGCGTAAACACCGAGACGCTCAACCTCTCGAACAACCGCTTTACCCAGATGCCCAAGGCTATATTCAACTCTGGCTCGCTCGTCAATGTTTTGATGATGGGTGGCAATGGTATGCGCCATATCGAGGAGGGTGCGCTTCGTGGCAGATATGCCTCGTATCTCACGACCCTCGACCTTAGCTACAACCGCCTTAACGACCTTCCGGATGCCGATATTTGCAACGCCAACCTACCCTATCTCTATGGCATTGATGTTTCGTGCAACGCCTTATCGGAGTTTCCGAAGCATATACTCGACATCGAGGCTCTCACCGTCATCAGTATTCGCCAGCAGCGCGACGACGAGGGTAACCGCATACTCTCGGATTGGCCCACAGGCATCGGCAACCACCCCAAGATGTCGGCGCTCTACATCGGCTCGAACGACTACGGCCTGATTGACGATGTTATCTCACCATATATCCTTCTCTTCGAGATTAAGGACAACCCCAATATCTCGATAGATGTGAGCAATGTATGCCCCTACATCAGACAGGGCTACTACGAATTAGTCTACGACTCGACACAGGATATTCGCGGTTGCGATGCCCTAAAACTCGATTAAGATGAAGATGCTTATGAAAAAGATATTTGCAATCATAGTTTTGGCGCTTGCGTGCGCCTCGTGCAAGGAGGATAACCTCCCCACACTCCCCGAATTTGAGGTGGATAGGACCACTATCGAGGCTCAGGCCGAGGGCGGTAGCTTCGAGCTTAATATTCGCTCCTCGGAAGAGTGGCGAGCATCGACCACCGAGCCTTGGGTGATGATTTCGCCCGCCAATGGTCGTGGTGAGGTGGTGGCCCGCGTGCGTATTGACTCTTCGCTCACGAATGACAACCGCTCGACACTTATCCGCTTTACCACCGCCGAGAACTCCAACCGCACCATCGAGGTTATGCAGTCGGGCTTTGCCAAGGCCATCACACCACTGAGTGCCACCGAGGAGATTGCCTCGTTTGCCAAGCGCGACGACAGATGGTTCGAGACCGAGATTGAGACAAATGTAGATTTCGATGTCATCACGGAGTTCGACGAAGAGGAAGAGGAGTGGCTCACCGTTGCCGACTACAATGTGGAGCTCAACCGTGGTGCTCGTCCACGCACCACCACGCTGCGTTGCAACTGGAAGATGAACACCCGCAATAGCGAGCGTCTTGCCACCCTGCGCCTTCGAGCCAAGGAGGGCGGTGCCGAGGCCACAATCATCGTGCGTCAGGGTGCAGCACCCACCATTACGGATGACCGCGCTGGCGACTCGTTGGCCGTTGTTACTATCTACGAAAAGTTGGAGTGCTGGGCAGAAGATACAATAGATGCCAAGAAGCCTATGACCTCGTGGGAGTGTCTACGCCTATGGAGTGCCGATGACGAGTCGCTACCCTCACCTGAGGCTGTGGGTCGTGTGCGCGACCTCGACCTTAGCTACTTCAACACCGAGGAGGGCATACCCTACGAGATTAAGTACCTGAAATATCTTGAGACCCTATCGCTCTTTGGCAATGTCAATACAATGCTCAAGTCGATAGATATGGGCGAGGAGATATGCGAGTTGGAGTATTTGAAGGCACTGCGTGTAGGCGCTTTTGGTCTGTCGTCGTTGCCCAAGAACTTCGCAAAACTTGGCGACACGCTCGAAATTCTCGACCTCAACTCCAACAACTTCGACCGCCTGCCAGCGGTTATCAGCGAGGATAACTTCCCGAAGCTTAGCTCGCTCAACCTCACCGCCAACCGCCGCAAGTCTACAAACGACCTGCGTGGCACGACCGAGGGTATCGGCCTATATAGCGATATGAACTCCTCTGACGACATCGAGCGCCTACTGCTCTGGGAGAACCTCGAAGAGCTCGGCCTATCGTTCAACTATATCGAGGGCTCGTTACCCGACTTCAAGGTGGGCGAAAATGGCGTTAGAGCCTACACCGCAGAGGATGTAAAGGAGGCGGGCGACACGCTAAACTGGGCTGTTGAGCATCAGCTACCCCGCATCTTGCCCAATATGCACTCGTTGCGTATCAACCTCAACTTTATGACTGGCGAGCTTCCCGACTGGTTGCTCTACCACCCTCGCCTAATGGAGTGGGGAGCCAACATCTTGGTGTTTGAGCAGCAGAGCCCCGCTACGGATAGTCGTGGTCTTAGCGTTAAGTTTGACAATGTGCCCAACTCTATGGAGTACTACTTCGAGAGCTACCCTCTCTACCGAGGCCGCTATGAGTTTAAGGACGAAATTGGAGAATAGCCGATTATGAAACGAATTATATATATTACACTTTTGCTCGCCTCGGTGGGCTGTACGAAAGATGATATTGCCACCGTTGATACCAAGCCCAACACTGTGGTCGTAATCCCCGATGAGGCTATCGAGGGCGAGCTTATCATCAAGTTTAAGCCCGAGATGGAGGCTATCCTCGACCAGACTATGACACGCTCGGCGGGCGAGGCCACACGCTCAGGTATCCCCTCAACCGACGAGGTGCTCGACATTCTCGGCGCCTACTCCTTCGAGCGCGTATTCCCCATTGACAGCCGCCACGAGGCACGCACACGCGAGGTAGGTATGCACCTATGGTATATCGTGCGCTTCGACAAGAGCGAGTCGTTAGCAGGGGCTATGGAGCGTCTGTCGCTGCTTGGCGAGGTCGATAAGTTGCAGTGCAACCGCGAGATTTACCCCGCCTACAACCGCAATTCGAAGCCCCACTTCATAAGTTGTGCTGAGGCAGAGAGCCGTGCTACAACACGCTCTACGGAGATGCCTTTCAACGACCCTGAGATGTATCGCCAGTGGTGCTATATCAACGATGGCAATGCCACATTTGCTCAATCTTGGGCACCGATTATGGCAGGTTGCGATGCAGGTTGCAAGGAGGCGTGGGAGCTAACAACGGGCGATGAGGATATCATCGTGGCCGTAATGGACGAGGCTGTGATGTGGAGCCACCCCGACTTAGCCGACAATATCTGGATTAACGAGGGCGAGGAGCTATACGCTGGCGTTGATGCCGATGGCAATGGCTACGAGGACGACAAGTATGGCTACAACTTTGCACGCAATACGCCCGTAACATCTTGGACCACAACAGGTAATACAGGACATGGCACCCATGTTGCCGGCACCATTGCTGCGGTAAACGACAACGGCATGGGCGTAGCGGGTATTGCAGGTGGTGGCAAGGGACACGGTGGCGTGAAGATTATGACGCTACAACTCTTCGATGGCGCCTACACGGCATCGTTAGCCTTGGAGGCTCGCGCAATGAAGTATGCTGCCGATAATGGTGCTGTTATCTTGCAGTGTTCGTGGGGCTATCACTCGTCGAAATCGAACCTTGTAATGGGCTATATTCCTGGCCCTGCAACCGAAGAGGAGTGGGCAGCAACTTACCCCTTGGAGAAGGAGTCTTTGGACTACTTTATCCACAACGCCGGCTCGCCCAATGGCGTTATTGATGGTGGCCTTGCAATCTTCGCATCGGGCAACGAGTATGCTGCACAGTCATCGTTCCCCGCAGCCTATTCGAAGTGTATCTCTGTTGCCGCCTTAGCTGCCGACTACACTCCCGCCACCTATACGAACTATGGCTCGGAGGTCGCTTTGTCGGCTCCTGGTGGCGATTTGGAGTATTATGGCACACCCGGTGAGGCTGACGAGGCGTACGACGAGCAGGGAGTACTCCGTGAGCAGGGCGCTATATTCTCTACGCTTGTGGTAAATGGAGTTCCGGGCTATGGCTACTATGAGGGCACCTCGATGGCCTGCCCCCATGTTTCGGGTGTTGCGGCACTCGGCTTGGCATACGCCAAACAGCTTAAGCGCCACTTCACTTGGGAGGAGTTCCGAGATTTGATGGTCTCGACAGGCGAGGATATCGACAGCTACTTTGTTGGCGACAAGCTAATTCACTGGAATCACACCTCTCCCGGTGCTACACCCACCAAGATTGCACTTGGTGGCTATAAGGGCAAGATGGGTCATAAGGTAGATGCCGGCGCACTGCTCAAGGCAATAGATGGCAGTGGTCGTGATATGCGCCTACCTAATATATATATCGCTCCAGAGAGCACTTATACGCTTGAGCTTGGCGACTACTTCGTTGAGAAGCCTACTTTTGCCGAGGTTGGCAACACGGCCGTTGCAACAGCCACGCTTCAAGGCACTACCCTTAAGATTAAGGCACTCAGCGAGGGCAACACCACCCTAACTATCACACTTGAGGGTGGCAAGAGCCACACATCAAATATCATTGTGCGCCGTGGCGCTAACGATAACGGTATTTTGTAATGCGTCGCATAGCCTGCATACTGCTTCTGTCGCTACTCTCGACATCGGCACTCTCTGCACAACAGAGAGTTCTGCTCTCGCGCTCGGCACTCGACTCGTTGGTCTATCCCACGCTCTCGGCTGAGGCACGAGGTAAGGTTGTTGCCACAACCGCAAAGTGCGACTTGGGGATTATCGACCAAGCGAAGAGCGCCGTAGCGAGGTTTACGCTTAAGAACGCAACCACAAAAGCTATTACCCTCCAAGAGTTGCGCACCACCTGTTCGTGCGCTGAGGTTCTGACCAAGATTGATAGGTTGGAGGCAGGTGAGAGCCGAGATATTGAGGTCGGATACAACCCTGCGGGGCGTAGTGGTGAGTTTAGCACCGACATCTTCGTCTACACCGACCTTGACAGCGTTCGCCCCACCGAGCGACTAACGATTGTAGGCCAGATAAGCACCTCCGACAGGTTTTTGCACCTAAGCAAGCAGATGGGCACACTGCGCCTAAGTCGCACAGCGGTAACACTCGATGGCCTAACGATTGGCTCTACGCGCAGTGAGCGTATCGTGGTGGCAAATGCGGGAGATAGAGCCGTAACACTTAGCGCCCGCCCCACAATTGAGGGGCTTAAGTTTAGCCTTCACCCCGCAACGCTACAACCGGGCGAAGAGGGCGAGATAGTGATTAGCTACACACCACGCACGCTACCTACGCGCAACATCGAGACGATGATAGTAGTTGAGGGCTGCGAGGCACGACCAACAGAACGAATGATAAGAATAACTATAAAGAGATAAGATGAAACAGACCTATTTTTTGGCTACAATAGCTCTATTTATGGCACTCACCGCGTGCCAGAAGCCTGTGCCCATCGAAGATGAAAAGCAACAGACAATAGAGGTTACTTACAATTCACTAATGGGTTGTTGGCGACTAACACACCTAAATGGCGAGCCTCTCCTCGACGAGAGTATGATGTATATCGACTTTGTTGCGCCGGCTAAAGATGGCGAGGTGGCGCGTTACGAGATGTGGGATAACCTCGGCTCGATGTATCTACGCCAAACCACTGGCACATATACAATTACAAAGGAGGAGAGTGGCACATACACCCTTCGAGGCACCTACGACAATGGCGTGGGCGACTGGAATGAGGAGTATCGTGTAGACCTATTCCAAAACGATAGAATGTTGTGGTGGGCACGCACATCGGGAGTATGTATGGAGTTTATCTTTGCGATAGAGAAACCTGAAGAATTTTATTACTAATATACACAATTATGAAACTAAGACAATTATTTACTGTTCTTATGACAGCTTGTGTTGCACTCATTGCTTTGAGTTGCGACAAAGAGCCAGACACAAAGCCCGTGAACAAGCCTACCATCGGCATTGCTGAGCCCGAGTTCGACGCAGCAACAATGAAGGTAAAGGTGATGATTGCCCCCTCGACAGATGCCGAGGCGTGGTATTGGCGTGTGGAGGGCGGCTCGGACACCCTCGATGAAACATTCACCAAGGTAGAGGGTGCTGCAGCCAAGGAGATCGAGTTCGTAGCAACCTATGGTGTGGAGTACACCATCAAGGCCTATGCCGAGAATAAGGTGGGCAAGAGCGACATTGCCGAAAAGAGATTTTGCGCTATGCCCGAAGGCGAGGTAGCGCTTACCATTGGTGAGATTGCGCTCAACGACAATAACGAGGTAGAGGTTACGATTTACCCCTCTAAGGCAACTACAGCTTGGTATTGGAGAGCCTACGACAAGGCTGGCGAGGAGAGCGACTACACCAAGGTGGAGGACAATTCGGAGCAGACATTAACCCTACCATACGAGTGGAACGCCACCTACAAACTTGAGGCATACGCCACTTGTGGCGAGATTGAGGGCGAGAAGGTGGAGAAGGAGTATTGCTTCGAGCTTGCTGTGCCCACAATCAGCGTATCGGAGCCTATGTTCGATGAGGAGGCGATGAGCGTAACATTCGAGGTCGTACCCTCACAGGATACACACCACTGGAGTTGGAGAGTAAACGATGGTGATTGTACAATTGTTGAGGGCGCTGAGGCTAATAGCGTAAGCTACGATGTAGAGTACGATGTAGCCTACACCTTTGAGTTCGTTGCAGCAAATATTGCCGATGACTCAGAAGAGCCTGTCAAGGTGGAGTTCAAGGCCGTAGGCCCTATGGCAGATATCGCTATCGAGAACCTCACAGCATTCACCCTCGATGCCAACATCACGAAGCACGACAACTGCGTAAAGTATGTTGCGGGCGCTGTTCACACCTCGGCATACGACCGCAAACTCTTCGTTGAGCAGGCGCAGTCATCACTCAACCCCGACCCCGACTACCCCTTCGCGGTATTTAACTCCGCTACCGAGAGTCGCACATTCACCGAGCAGGACTTGGTGCGCAACTCACGCACCGACAGCTCGGAGAACGCTGGTCTGATACTTATCCCCGGCACATCGTACACTATTGCCGTATATGGCGAGGATGAGAGTGGCAACTACAATGTATCGACCAAGGAGTTTATTGTTCCCGTAGCCGAGATTAACGGCTCTGTGGAGCTAAGCATCAATATGGGCACAATCACCGAGACCTCGGCAGAGGCAACACTCACAGCTTCGGAGCAGTGCAAGGTTATCTTCGGCTATGTAGACCCAGTTATAACAGCTGCAGATACAGAGAACCCCTTTGACTTCGAGGGTAAGAGCGACGAGGAGATTAAGCAATATCTTGTGTCTATGCCCCAGTCGGTACCCACAATCTACAACGAGCCTATATCTCGTCAATTGAGCAACCGTCTGGAGATTGACCATAAGTATTACGCCTATGCCATTGCCATCAAAGATGGTAAGATTGGCGATGTAGCCTTCACCTCATTTAATACCGTGCGTCCCACACTCACAGGCACAGCAAAGATTGTATCGGCCGTAATCGAGGAGCAGACAACACACGACACACTCTGCGTAAAGCTCACCGTAGAGGGCAACTCGGAGAGAGTACGCCTCTATGCAGCACCCTCTAACGACCACGAAGCATACGCCAATAATCTGGAGTATATTCTCGATGCAAACGGCTATCAGAACTACCGCGAGGAGTACACCGTTGTTGATGGCGTTGCAACAGCCAATATCAGCATCTATCACCCCGGCGACAGATACTATCTCTATGCCTCGGCAGTAGACAACGATGGCAATGCGGGCGCTATGGTGTGCGTAGCTCGCTTGGCAGGCTTCGACACCGACTACTACACCACTATCGACGAAATCATCGAGGAGGGCTCGCTTAGCTACAATGGCACAGGCTCGGCGACAATGAGCGTAGAGGTTCTCAGCGACAACGAGGACCGCATCAGCGTTGCGCTCAAGGCCACCAACTTCAGTAGCAATGTTGCAAAGGTGTGGTTCTTCCGCGTAAGTGGCCTAAAGAGCGATATCGAATCACTCATCAAGAGCAACCTTAAGGAGTACCCTGAGCGTATTTTGGGCTCATACAAGGAGGTTATTGAGGGTAACGAGTATCGCTACGAGGATTCGGGTAGCTCATTTAACCCCAAAATCGAGTCGTTGCTCAAGTACGACAGTTCGTGGGGTGGCGACATCATCGTGATGACCATTCTCGACACCGCAGGCAAGGTAAAGATTCATAGCTACTATGCAGCAGGCGCTGGCATCAGCGTTTTGTAACTAAGTGGTAAAAACAAAGAGAGGGAGATGACTAAAAAGCAGATTAGTCATCTCCCTTAGTTTTAAGAGGTTGAATAAAAAGATGTAGTTTTAGGCTTGCGAAGCCCGAAAAACCGCAGTTTACTTAGGCGTAAATGAGGATCTTGAGGGCGAGCGTAACGACAAAATACACTTTTTATTCAGCCTCTAGCCTGCTACTCCAAGGCCTGCGAGATGTTGATGATAAAATCACCCATTCGCTCAATCTCCGATACGGTGTCGAGGTAGTATACCGAGTTGCGGTAGTCGCCCTCGCCACGGTCGATGCGGTAGATCTCCTCCTCACGCAAGGTGTTGCGTAGCTCGTTAATCTCAATCTCGCAGTCGGTAGCCAAGCGCAAGTCGATAGACTCGAAGTGCTCAGCCTTGAGGTTCTCGATCATCACCTTATATGCGCGGTCTACACGGTCGAGCATCTTCTCGATATTTGCAACCTGCTCCGCAGAGAACTTCTGCTGGTGCGAGTTACGGCGAGTGAGGATGCGGCTCACAGCCTCGCCCGAGTCGCCAAGGCTCTCCAACTCACCAATAATCTTATACATACGCTTAGCCTCGGTGCGTGTATCCTCCGAGATGCTATCCTCGGGCAGGGCATTGAGGAACTGCGCAATCTCATACTCTATGCGGTCAGAAATCTCCTCGTACTTAACTAACTTAGCACACATCTGCTCGAACTCCTTGTCGCTCTTCGCATTAACAAGCTGGCGAATGTAGCCAAGGCCGTTGCGCGAAATCTCGGCAAAGTGGATAACCTCGTTGCGTGCCTGACCGATAGCGAGCTCGGCAGTCGAGAGAGGGCCGGCATCGATAAACTTAAGCTTCACTGTATCCTCCTTATCGCTCTTCTTATCCTTGATAACGCGCTCTACAATCTTCACGATAACGGGCACAAACCAGATAAGGATAGCGGTATTGAAGGTGTTGAAGAGTGTGTGGAGCATCGAGACACCGTAGAGTGTTGACATACTCTCATCGGCAGTCATTGCAATCTCCGACGAGTGAACAATATCCATTGGGTTGGGCAGACCAAGCCAAGTGATAACCGTACCTACAAGCATCAGGAAGGGGCGGAAGAGAGCAAGCGCCCAGCATACGCCAAAGAGATTGAAGAGCGTATGTGCCATTGCTGCACGGCGTGCATTGGCGTTACCTACGGCAGCTGCGATATTTGCAGTGATTGTTGTACCGATATTCTCGCCGAGCACCATCGCAGCACCCATCTCAAAGGGTATCCAGCCCATATTCACCATAATGAGCGTTAGCGCCATTGTTGCAGATGATGACTGCAACACAAGGGTCAATACCGTACCGAAGACAAGGAAGATAAGCACCGAGCCAAAGCCATAGCTTGTCCAGTTCTGGATAAATGCCAGCACCTCGGGGGTCTCCTTAAGGTCGGGCACCGACTCCTTCATCAGCGAGAGGCCGAGGAAGAGGAGCGAGAAGCCTACGATAAGCTCCGAAATGTGGCGACGCTTATCACTCTTCGAGAGGCTGAGGATAAAGCCCACGGCCATAAGGGGCACAGCAAAAAGCGAAATATCGGCCTTGAAACCGAGCAACGACACAAGCCATGCCGTAACGGTTGTACCGATATTAGCACCCATAATCACGCCTACTGCCTGCGAGAGGGTGAGTAGACCCGCATTTACAAAACCTACCGTCATCACGGTAGTTGCCGAAGACGACTGAATTACCGTAGTGATGCCAAGACCTGTAAGCACGCCCTTAAAGGGGTTTGAGGTCATTGCAGTAAGCATACCTCGCATCTTACTACCTGCAGCCTTCTGGAGGCCTGCGCTCATAAGGTTCATTCCGTAGAGGAACATACCGAGAGCGCCAAGAAGTGTCAAAATTTGTAACATAGTTTATATAGTTTTGTAATTTTCACGACACAAAAATATAGAGCAATAAAAAATCGTGCAATAGCAAAAACGAAATGTAACGGATTTGTAACACGATTTTATCGGGAATGAAAAAAGGGAAAGGAGCTATTAGTTATTAGTTGTTAGTTGTTAGAGTTTTTTAGGACCAGTAAGACCAATAGGACAAGTAGGACTATATGATACCCGACCTCGTAAGGTCCTAAGGTCTTAAGGTCCTATCGGTCTAAAAAAAACGAGAGCAAGCGTTTCGCCTGCGGGCTAAAGCCCAAGGGGCACAAGGATTCTGAGGGGTCAAAGGGGCGCATTAATAAAGAGAGTTTAGTGAAATTAGGGAATTTAGAGAAGTTAGGGAAGAGCACTACCAACATTTATCCCTAACCTCACTACACTCCTTAAACTCTCTAAACTCCCTTATAAACCTGCATCCAGTCAGCACACAGCCAATTTCTTGTCAGAAGGGGCTTAATTTGGATTATCGCAAAAGAATCCCCCAAGGGATAGTACACCTTAGTACAGCCCTTGGGGGATTACTTTTGGGATAGTTCGAAGGATGCCCCTTATCACAAGAAATTAATTAGTCGCGGTTACCACCCAAAATACGCAACAACATTAGGAATAGGTTGATAAAATCGAGATACAAGGTGAGCGCACCAAGAAGAGCGAGCTTATGACCACTCTCATCGGCAGTGCCATACTGCAAGAAGAGTTGCTTAAGCTTCTGGGTATCCCACGCTATAAGGCCGGTAAAGATCACCACACCCGCATAAGTCGTTATCCAGTAGATGGTTGATGACTTAAGGAAGATATTGACAACGGTGGCGATAATAAGGCCTATAAGGAGCGTATAGAGCAGACTGCCCATACGCGAAAGGTCGAGGCGTGTGATATAGCCCACAAGGCTCATAGCGAGGAAAGTGCCCGCAGTAACAAAGAATGTGGTGGCTATGGTCTCGCCTGTATAGACGAGGAAGATGGAGGAGAATGTAACACCCGTAAGCACCGAATAGAGGATAAATAGGAGTGTTGCCGTGCCCATCGACATCTGCATAACGCGCGCCGAGAGCCACAACACAAGGCCCAACTCCGCAAAAAGAAGAATCCATATTGATGCGGGGTTCATAAAGATATACTCAAGGATAGCGGGCGACGATGCCACAAACCAAGCCGTAAGACCTGTTACGGCAAGGGCTGCCGCCATCTGAATATAGACGCTCTTAAACAAGCGACCTACAAGCGCATTCGAGGCGCTCTGTGCTGAAGAGAACTCAATCATAATCCTAATATTTTAGTAGCCCCTCCGGGACTCGAACCCGGATTTAAGGTTTAGGAAACCTTCGTTCTATCCCTTGAACTAAAGAGCCATTCGAAGATACAAATATAGTACATTTTTTCTTTTTTTCAAAGAGTAATGGAAAAATTGGACTCTTTATAGGTATAAAGACCCATTAGTATACTATACCATATTACAATTAGAAAATTTTAGGCCAATAATTTCACCCTCGCAAATATAGTATATTTAGTTATTAGTCAAGCATATAGGTAAACATCGTGTCGATTAACGCAAAAATTAAGAGTAGAAAATCGGTTGAATATTTCCGTTGGTAGCAAAAATTTTGTACCTTTGCCCCCGAAACGATGGTGATACAACACTATCCTCTAACTGCGAAATTTCGTTTCAGGTGATACAACCAAATTTCTATTTTGTATCTTTGTAACGATAATGTGCCGAAAGAGTACCCACAAGGACGACAAATATTAACTATACATATATTATATTATGTTGGAGCAAAACCTTATTAAGATCTACGAGCAGAGCTTCCGCGACAACCGCGAGATGGCTGCTATTACCGACTATTTCAAGGGCGAGACATTCTCGTACTACGAAATGGCCAAGGAGATTGCCAAGTTACACCTTATGTTCAAGGAGGCTGGCGTAGAGAAGGGCGACAAGATTGCGCTTATCGGTCGTAACAACACCCGTTGGTGCATCAGCTACATCGCCACAATCACCTATGGCGCTATCATCGTGCCTATTCTCCAGGACTTCAACCCCAACGATGTAATCAACATTATCAACCATTCGGAGAGTAAGCTCCTATTCTTGGGCGACAACTTCTGGGACGATATTGAGGGCGAGCAGATTCCCGCTATCGAGGCGGTATTCTCGCTTACCGACTACCATGTAATCTATGAGAAGAGCGGCGACAAGCTCACCAACTATATGAAGAATATCGTGATGCACTACCGCGATGCCTATCCTCGTGGTTTCAGCGCCAACGATATCAAGTATGCCGAGGTTGCCAACGACGAGGTTTGCTTGTTGAACTACACTTCGGGCACCACCGGCTCATCTAAGGGTGTTATGCTTACCGTAAACAACCTTACAGGTAACATTCTTTTTGCCCGAGAGATGATTAACCCCGACACCAACGAGCACTTCTTCCGCAAGGGTGCACGCACACTCTCGTTCCTCCCCTTGGCACACGCCTACGGCTGTACCTTCGACTTCCTCTCGCCCTTGGCGTGCGGTGGCCACATCACCCTTTTGGGTCGTATCCCCTCGCCCAAGATTTTGGTCGAGGCGATGAAGGTTACCCGTCCCAATATCGTATGCTCGGTACCTCTTATCCTTGAGAAGGTATACCGCAAGAGTATTCTTCCCCTCTTGGAGAAGGGCCCTATGAGCATTGCGATGCGTATTCCGTTGATTAACACCGCTATCTACTCTACTATCCGCGCTAAGCTTATGGAGCAGTTTGGTGGTTGCGTCGAGATTTTCATCGTGGGTGGTGCAGCTCTCAACAAGGAGACCGAGGATTTCTTGCGCAAGATTAAGTTCCCCATCACCGTGGGCTACGGCATGACCGAGTGCGCTCCGCTTATCAGCTTCGAGCTTCCCCAGTACTTCAAGTCGGGCTCGTGTGGCCGTGTGCTTGATGGCTTGTTGGAGGGCAAGATTGACTCGCGCGACCCTCAGAACATTCCTGGCGAGTTGCTTGTTCGTGGTGAGCATGTAATGAAGGGCTACTACAAGAACGAGGAGGCTACAAAGGCTGTTTTGGAGGAGGATGGCTGGTTACACACTGGCGATATGTGTACTATGGATGCCGACAAGACCATCTATATCCGAGGCCGTTGCAAGACTATGATTCTCACCGGCTCGGGTCAGAATATCTACCCTGAGGAGATTGAGGAGCGCCTCAACAACCTCTATATGGTTGCCGAGTCGTTGGTTATCGAGAACAATGGTCGTCTCACAGCGCTTGTCGTGCCCGACTATGAGTTGGCAAATGCCGAGGGTGTTAACCTTGAGAATATCCAGGAGATTATGGACGAGAACCTCAAGCAGCTCAACACTATGGTTGCTTCGTATGAGAAGGTTGCCAATATCGTAATCCACCGCGAGGAGTTTGTTAAGACTCCCAAGCGCTCGATTAAGCGTTACTTGTATAGCGCTGAGCGACTTAACCTCAACTAAGAGAATCAAAGGAGATGACTAAAAAGAAAATTAGTCATCTCCTTTGATTTTAGTTGTTAGTTATTAGTTTTTAGTTGTTAGAGTTTTTTTTTAAGAGCAGGCGTTTCGCCTGCGGGCTAACGCCCCAAGGGGCAAAAGAAGAGCGAATTTAGAGAGATTAAGGAATTTAGAGAAGTTAGGGAGTGCGCTACCGACATTTATCCTTAAGCTCACTACACTCCTTAAACTCACTAAATTCCCTAATAAAGCACCTACGGCTCTGCACGACCCAATTTGTTGTCAAAAGGTAGTAGATACAACGCTCGGCAAAAAAATGCGGATGGGCTGTACTTTGGCGTACTGCTCATTCGCATTTATTTTTGTTAGCGGCAGTAGATGCTGCCTTTTCACAACAAATTAAAAGGGCATATCGTCAATCACTCCTGCACCCCCTGCCGAATAACTCTGCTGGGGCTCCTCCATAAAGGGAGGCATATCCTGCACAGGAGGCTGTGCTGCAGGCTGGAGAGGCTGTACACGCCAAGCACGAACATCGGTATACCAACGACCCTGATAGTTGCGGCTCTCGATATCGAATGATACGGTGTACATCTCACCTACGCGGAGTGTAGCAACCTCCTGACCCTTATTCATAAAGGTTACGGCTATCTCCTTGCCATACTGCTTGTTGGGTTGCTCAAAAACAACGGTCTGACGCTCCCAAGTACCGCGTGCCGACTGACCCGACACAGGAGGGAGAATCTCAATTACTTTACCTTCAAATTCCATAGTCTATTTTTGTTAAATTAATTCGGATTATGCTACCGAGCAGGGTATGCCCAATGCCTCGACACGCTCGGCAATCTTGCGCAGCTCATCCTTCTCGACCTTCTCCAAAGTCTGGCACGGGGTATCGCGGTCGAGCGAGTAGACCATCACCTGCTTAGGCTTAATCTCCTCGACAAGCTTCAACCACGCCTCAACCTCTTCGTCGGTGGTGTTATCTACGCGCTTCGAGAGGTATTCGCCACGAAGGAACATCGTCTGCACGATAAGTCTGCCCTCGAAGGCCTTAAGGAGCTCTACGGTGCGCTCTACGGTGTAGTTGCCCTGAGGCTTGTTGATAAGCTGAACGGTAGAGTCAAATGCCGAGTCGAGTTTGAGGATATTGTTATCAACACGCAAGAGAGCACGGCGCACATCGTCACGGTGAATCTGCGTAGCGTTAGACAAAACCGAGACCTTGGCAGCGGGGCAATACCTATCGCGAAGGGCGATGGTGTCGCCGATAATCTGCTCAAACTCAGGGTGAAGCGTAGGCTCACCATTTCCTGCAAAGGTGATTACATCGGGTGGCGTGCCATCTTTAACCATCTTCTGCAAGGTCTCAGCGAGCATCGTGCTGACATCCTCGCGGGCATTGAAACGGCGCTTGCCGGGGTGCTCGTCATTCCAGCCACACTCGCAGTAGATGCAGTCGAAACTACACAACTTAGAGTCGATAGGCAGCAAATTGACACCGAGCGATAGGCCCAAGCGGCGTGAGCGGATAGGGCCAAAGATTATGTTGTCGTATAGTGAAGTCATAAGGTTGAAATTTAGTCTTTGTTATCTCTTTGAGCCCTTTGCACCACCGAGCTTCGCGCCATGCTTAGCCTGATAGGCAAAGATATTCTCCGAGTAGCTGGTAGTCTTAAACTCCGAGTCGCGCTTACGCTTAAAGGCGATGGCGATAAGGCGGTCTACAAGCTCGTCGAACTTAACACCCGTAGCCTCCCAGAGGTAGAACGACAAGGAGCCGGGAATGGTGTTAATCTCGTTTACATAGATACCGCCATTCGCCTCGTCAATCATAAAGTCGATGCGCGAAACGCCATCACAAGCCAAGACACGGAAGGTGTCGCAAGCGGTCTTGCGGATAAAGGCAGTAACATCCTCAGGCAGACGAGCGGGAATCTCGCGCACGGTAGAGTGCATACCCTCCGAGGGCTTATTCTTGCCACCACCCAAGTATTTATCCTCGTAGCTGAGAATCTCGCCACTACGCACAGGCGCCTCGCATACCGATGCCTCGCAGTCGTAGTAGTCGCCCAACACCGAGCAGTTAATCTCCTTAAGGCGCTCGACAAGGCGCTCAACAATGATGCGCTTCGAATACTTAATGGCATTATCCACCGCCACAATAAGCTCCTCACGGTTGTGAACAGCCTTGATACCTACCGAAGAGCCAAGGTTTGCGGGCTTGACGATAAGGGGATAGTTCAACTTCTCAGAGCGCTCGATGCACGACTCACGCTCCGAGAGCCACTCCTTATCCGAGAACCAAGCGTACTCCACAACGGGGATGCCACTCTCCTTAAGAATCATCTTCATCGTAATCTTATCCATACCGTTTGCCGAGGCAAGCGTATTGGGGCAAGCGTATGGGATACCCGTAAGCTCGATAAGACCCTGGAACGAGCCATCCTCGCCCGATGTGCCGTGCAGACAGGGAAGGATAACATCAATGGTCGTAGCTACGGCGCTACCAAAGAGGGGCTTACGCACCTTGTAGAGGTTGTTGTCGCCATAGGCGGGGCGGAAATATACCTCCTCTACCGATGCAAGCAACGCCTTCATATCGCGATAGTTATCCGTTGAGCGGAGCTTGTCGCCAGTATACCAGCGACCCTCCTTTGAGATGTATATAGGCACGATGTTATACTTCTCCTCGTTCATCGCTGCCATAGTCTGCGCTGCGGTAATCACCGAAATCTCGTTCTCTACCGAGCGGCCACCAAAAATTACACCTACATTAATCTTCATTGCTGTATTTGAGTTTATTTTGTTTACTTAAACGAGTCGGGCAGGTCGTTCTCATAGAGCACAACATCGCCCGTCTTGAGTTGGGGTTGCAGTGCCGCCATAGCCTCTTGGAACGAGGCAACGGTGGCAATCTTTGTCGAATCGTAGCCACCCTCCGATAGACCCGTAGTTATAGCCTCACGATTGACCTCATTGACTACAAACACGCCATCGGGGTTGGCGCGAGCGATATCCGAGCCGAAAACACGGTTATTGTCGTACTGCTTAGCACCCATCTCGACAAAGCCGGGGGTTACGACATACTTTTTGCCATCGGTGGCAAAATCGTGCAACACCTCCAGCGCCATACGCGCACCCGTGGGGTTGGAGTTATAGGCATCGTCAAGAATTGTGATGCCACCACTGCGGCGCATACTGAGGCGGTGCTCTACCTGCTCAATCTGCTTAACGGCACGGCGACAAGCATCCACCGAGACACCAAGATGCTCGGCAATGGCTAAGGCTGCCGTGATATTCAGGATATTACCACGACCAAGGATATGCGTAGCATAGCCCTCGTCTACCCTACCGCCGTGGCTTAGGGCAAAGGTGGTCTCGGTAGCCGAGTATGCGATATTCGTAGCACGATACTCCGCCTCCGCATTCTCAATGCCATAGGTCAAAGCCTTGATATTATTACTCTTAAGGTGGCAATATGCCGCTTCGGAGTCGATATTCACAACGCCCACACCACCCTCAGGCAGAGCATCGATAAGCTCAAACTTGGTGCGAGCAACACTCTCCACCGAGCCAAAGGTTTCGAGGTGCATCTCGCCTACCGAGGTGATGATGCCCATCTCGGGACATACAAGGTCGCAAATCTCCTTGATATCGCCACGCTGCTTAGCACCCATCTCCACGATAAAGACTTCGTGGTGGGGCTTAAGGTGCTCACGCACAGTGCGCACAACACCCAAGGTGGTATTGAAGTTACCGGGAGTCATCAGCACATTATACCTTTCCGAGAGGATTCGATACAAGAAGTGCTTGGTAGATGTCTTGCCGAAGCTACCCGTGATGCCGATAATCTTCAGATGTGGCATCGAGCTGAGACGGCGCTTAGCATCGTTGTAGTACCAACGAGTGATGCCCTTTTCCAAAGGACGGTTGATAGCATTGGCAAGGATAATCCAGTAGTCCAAGGTCATCAGTAGCAACAGAGGTATTGCAAAACGGTCATCGAGATAGCTTGCGCCAACCATTGCTAAAGCAACAAGCAGATAGCGAGTAAGCAAGAGGCGCTTAACACGCATCGTATAGGCAAGTTTTATCTTATACTCAATCTTAAACTCCGCAACGGCGATAACCATCATCCAAAGACCCAACAGCACGAGCACCGCCCAATGGTGGGTAAAGAGGGTAACGACAGCACCTACCACAGCCAAGAGGTTGGCACGAGAGTGCCACTCGCCACTCTGCTTTAGCCAGCGATTGTAGCGCTCATTACGATAGCTATTCTGCTGAAACATCTGCGTAGAATAGCGCACTGTGGCGCTCAAAAATGAAAGCCACGCAAAGCAGAAGAAATATAGTATTACACTCTCCATACGCTACTCGATATTAAGAAATGAGCTCAACGACGAGAACCACAACTCAGGTTGCTCCAACATAGCAAAGTGGCCTGCACCCTCGGCAACAGCCATAATGGTATCGGGCATCTTGCGCGTCATAATATAGGCATCGGTGATGGGTGTTGCGGTATCCTTATCACCCCAGAAGAGCAAAACAGGCACTTTGACACTCGGCATAAGGTGTTGCAAATCTTCGTTTACGACCTTCGACAATATGGCACGCATCATCGGCGTAGCACGGTTGTAGTCCGAAGAGCCCGACTTACGGCGGCGCTGGTCGATGAGCATCTGCGCCTTCTGCTTGCCGATAAGCAGCGGCAAAAGGCTCTTCATCAGCTTGAACGAGTAGACCTTGTAGTAGTAGCTCGGCTTACGGCGCGGTTTTACGCCCGCAGCATCGGTGAGCACAACACGCTCCACCTCGTTGCGCGATGCGAAGACGATGGCTACACGACCTCCAAATGAGTGGCCGATAAGCGTAGGGCGCACAATGCCGAGTTCGCGCACCAACGCCTCAAGAGAGCGGGTATACTCCTCGACACCCCACACCTCGCGAGGCTCGTCGCTTAGGCCAAAGCCAGCAAAATCGACCGTAACAACACGCTTCGATGCTCGAAGCCACTCGCGTGTAGCCACCCAGATATTGCGATCACAGCCCCAGCCGTGCAACAATATCACCGTATCTCCCTCACCCTCAATGGAATAGGCAAGCTCAACACCCTCGTATTTATATCGTGCGTCCATAAATGCAAAGGTACAAAAAAAAGAGCAAAAAGCAAAATAGTTGTTAGTTATTAGTTGTTAGTTGTTAGATTTTTTTAGGACCAGTAAGACGGGTAGGACAAGTAGGACAAAATGATACCCGACCTCGTAAGGTCTTAAGGTCCTACGGTCTTAATGGTCTTAAAAAAGACAACAGAGACGCAGAGACGCAGAGACGCAGAGATAACAGAGAAAGATGATAGCCGACTTCGTTGTTGTCCCTTTCGTCTCTTTCGTCTCTTTCGTCTCTTTATCCCTAACCTCACTACACTCCTTAAACTCACTAATAGATTTGCATCCAGTCAGCACTCTGCCAATTTCTTGTCAGAAGGGGCATAATTTGGCGCCGATAAAGAGAAAGAGCGGATGGGACATACTTGGCGTATTTCCCATTCGCTCTTTAGATTGAGGCGCCGAAGGATGCCCCTTATCACAAGAAATTACGAGAAGTTCTCGGATTGTGAGGCCACCTCCTCCTCCATCTCATTCTGCATCTCCACCATCTGCACAATATCCTCGGCACGGCTGGCGCCACCCACAGTAACAACCATATTCCACTGCACCTGAATCTGCACAATGCCGTTCATCACCGACAGCGTTCCCATAATCTTGTTCTCGGGGGCGAGGATAACGACACCATCGACATCGGTATACTCGGCAAAGAACTGTGTGGCAATCACCACATCGAAGATTGAGGGTATGGTGCGAACAACGATATTCTGCTGATGACAGCCCATCGCGAGAAGATTGTCGATAAGCGGCATAAGGTGCTCATCGGTATGCTCTTTGAAGTCGCGCACAACGATAACACCAATACGCATATTGGTAGCATCCAATTCGTTACGCAACATGGGCTCCATCATAGCGAATAGCAGTTATACAGGGATTACTCCTTGATGAAACGCTGATACTGGCGCTCAGTTGCGGGGTACTCCTTAACGATATTCTTGTAGCACTCTACCGAAGCAGCCTCATCACCCATAGCGGCATAAACCAAGGCGAGCTTCTCGTTGTAGGTGATAAATGAGTAGCTATCATCGCTTGCCGAAGCAGCCTTCTTGAAGAGCTCAACAGCGCTCTGCAAGTCGTTCTCCTCAACAGCGATATCGCCACGAAGACCATAAACCTGAGCGTTGATAAGCTCAGCAGCAGCGCCCTCACCATTAACATACATCTCGAGATACTTCTTAGCATTTACCAAGTCGCCAGCCTTGAGGTAGTCGGCACCTGCCATATAAGCAGCGTTGTTTGCAACATCGCTACCCTCGAAATCTGCTACAACAGCTGCGAAATCCTCAGCTGTAACAGCAGCAGCCAAAGCTACGCTTGCAGCCTCATTCTTAGCCTCGGCACGACGCTCAGCCATGCTACGGAATACGAAGTAACCGCATACGATGATACCTACAATAACAAGAGTCCAAAGAATCTTGTTGCCATACTTGTCGAAGAACAACTCCAACTTACCCTTTGCCTCAACCATTACATCAGCCTCGGCGTTCTTAACATTGTTTGCCATAATAAAGTATAAGTAATTAAATTATTTTTGCTATAGTAACTCGCAAAGGTACAACAAATAGTTTGGATTTCACAATTTTCCCAACAAAAAATATCGCCACACTATAAATTATCTTGCGCCATAGCAAAAAAAAGCGTACTTTTGTAGACAAAACCACGATGTATGATACTTGACAAGCTCTCGATAATCAACTTCAAGAATATCCGCGATGAGAGGTTGGAGCTCTCGGCGGGCATCAACTGCTTTGTTGGCGACAATGGTGCGGGCAAAACAAACATTATGGATGCCGTAAACTATCTCGCGTTAGCAAAGTCGATGCACACCATAAGCGACTCGCAGTGCGTAACACATGGCGAGGAGTCCTTCTTGGTCGAGGGCAGTTTCTCAAGCGACAACAACCGCTTAGAGCAGGTTGTATGTGGCTATTCACGGCGTGGTGGCAAGATTCTGAAGCGCAACGGCAAGGAGTACGACAAACTCTCGGAGCATGTCGGCCACTTCCCCATTGTCGTTGTTTCGCCCTCGGATAGCGACCTTATATCCGACTCGGCAGAGGAGCGCCGCAAGTATCTCAACCGCTTTATCTCGCAGACCGACCGCCAATATCTTGCTGCGGTGATACGCTACAATCAGGCGTTGCAGGAGCGCAACAAGCTACTCAAGGCAAACCCCTCGGAGGAGATGTTGTTAATCTACGATATGATGCTTGACGAGTGTGCAAAGACCATATTTGAGCGCCGTACAAAGGCCGTAGAGCAGCTTCTTCCACTTGTTGAGCGCTACTATGCCCTACTCTCGTCGGATAGAGAGCGAATAGGTATGCAGTATCGCTCCGACCTTCAGGAGGGGACAATGGCAGATATGTTGCTCGCCTCTCGCCGTAAAGATTTCATCAACGAGCACACCACCGTTGGCGTACATCGCGACGATGTAATCTTCACCATTTCGGAGTACCCCTTACGCAAGTTTGGCTCACAGGGTCAGCAAAAATCGTTCCTCGTAGCGCTAAAATTGGCTGAGTATACGCTGCTTGCAGAGCATAACAACGAGAAGCCCATACTACTACTTGACGACCTCTTCGACAAGCTCGATATGGGTCGCGTGGCACAGCTACTGCGCCTGGTTGGTAGCGAGATGTTTGGCCAAATATTTATCACCGACTGCAACAAGCACCGCCTACAACGCACGCTGAGCGAGGCGGGTGCCGAGTATAAACTATTTACGATTGCCGAGGGCAAACATCACGAATGAGACGAACCAAGACAACAACCATAGGCGAGATACTCAAGGAGTTCTTCGCCCGCCCCTATGTCGCAGCAAAGGTTGCCGAGGGTCGTCTGCCGGAGTATTGGAAGATGGCGGTAGGTGATGCTGCGGCGAGGGCTACAACCGACATAAAGTTTGAAAACCATATCCTCACCGTGCGCATCAGCTCCGGCGTAATGCGTCAAGAACTATTCTATCGTCGTGATGACATAGCCGGGCGCATCAACCAGATGGCAGGCATAGATATTGTGAAGGCTATCATCGTGAAATAGAGCTACTGCGTGTAAAAGAGATGCCCCGAATAGACCAAGAATCTATTCGGGGCATTTCTTATAGCTAAAGGGTTGGATTACCAAATAATCTCAACCTCCACATCATTGGTAGGATCCCAAGCGAAAGGCTCGTGGAAGTTACCATCCTCACCTACCCATGTAACATAGATAAGGTGCTCGTCCTTAGTACCATAGAAGAATGAGTTGTAGACACCGGGGAGATTATCCTCATGGTACTCTACCAACTCGTCGAACTCGATACGACCATCACCATTAATATCCTCCATCTCTTTCCAAGTACGAGAGTAACCATCCTCCGAGTACTCGCACTTATGGCCACAATCACGCTTACCATTGTCGCAACCTGCTACAATGTAGGCGATAAGCTTCTCAGGAGTGTTAATATTGGTGTTGTAGTAGTCGCTAATAAGGTTCTCGGGGTGATCAACCATAGAGTAGGCAACATAACCCTTCTGAGGAGTAGTGTACCATGAGATGTTGAAGAACTCACCATCGTGGGTCTCGCCCATGGTAATCACAGGCTTACCCTCTGCCCAATTCGCGTCCGAGCGCTTAACCATATTACCGATGTTGGCAATAGGCTCGAAGTAGCAAGTTGCAGGGTGCGAAGCAACGCCATCAGCATCAATAGCCACGCATACAAGCACATACTCGGTCTCGGTGTTAAGACCCTTAAGGAAGATATTGCCATCAACGAGGGCGTTATCTGCATCCGCAGTATCGTAAATATCCGAAGCACCAGCATACTGAATGATGTACTCACCAGCCTTCTTCGCTGTGCCACCATACTGCTCCTTCCACTTAGCATCGTTAAGAGCGCAATAGATGTAACGGTAGCTTACAGCGCCATCGCACGACACAGCGATAAGGGTGTTATCTACCTTGTAGTCTACAAGCGTGAGGGCAACCTCAAGCTCGTTGTAAACGAAGCTCTTTGTGGTGTACTCCTGCTTGAATACCTTACCAATCTTACCATCGGTATCGACAGCAACAGCGAAGAATGTTACCTTCTCGCCGGGCTCAGTGCCCTTATAGCTTGCCTTTACGGTCTGATTAGAGATAACCTGAGTACCCTCCGAAAGGAGCATCTCAAGAATGTAGCTGTCATCGGGGTATGCAGTAGCCATATACGAGGGCATAGCATTGTAGAAAATCATAATATGCTCGCCATCGGTATCAAGCTCCATATCGATAGACTTATACTCGACAACAGGCTCACCAACTACCTCTATAGCGAGGTTACCACCCTCGGTGAAGCCCTGAGTAGAGAATGTCCAGTTAAGCACATTATCCTCAAGGATTACGCGCGAGTCGTTCTTTGCGATATACCAGAATACATACTCAGTGTCGTAGTTCAACTCCTGTGAAGAGCCCAAAAGCTCAAGCAACGAACCTGAATAGTTCACATCCACGCCAGTGGCATTCAGATAGCTGTAGTTCTCGGTGTAGTACGCCGCAAGCTCTGCTGCATTAAACTCATCGGCCTTGGTAACGCCAAGCATATAGCCCTCCGAGCCCTTAACCTCAAACTTAACATCTACATCGAAGAACGATGCATCAGCAACAGAGAACTTAACAGAGCTATGAGTGTAAGAGACTGTCGTTAGCTCCCTGCTATCAACATACAAGTCGCCATTCTCATCGGTGCGAGGAGCGATATACCAGAAGACATACTCGGTACCTGCCACCATAGCCTGCGAACGCAATTCGCTATAAGGCACAAACTCGGTGAATGTCTCCATAAACGAGAGTTGATATACATACTGAGAGGTACCACCGCCAAGAACATTGTTACAGCTGTTAATCATAGTGTCGGCCTTGAAGCTCGATGCGGGAATAATACCACAAAGAATGTAGTTGGTGCCGTAGCCAGCCTCGATATATACACCCTCGTTGGTAAAGTATGCGTTAGCGGGATTTGTCGAGAGCTTGATGCTGGCGATTGCCGATGAGCCGTTGTTGAATACGACCATAAGCTTTGCAACACCGCTGTTTACAGCCTCGCCATTTGCAATCGCCTCATACTCAGGAGCTGAGAAGTCGAGAGTCATACGGTTGTTCTTGGCATCGAGCGTAACCTCGCACTCCCAACCCTTGGGAGTAGTGGTCATAAAGTCTGCTACATCGTCAATCTCGAGTGCGAAGGGCATCTGAGAGCCATAAGGCACAAACATTGAGTCGAAGGGCAAAACGAGCTTACCATTCTGCATGCCGAGCTTCATTGTCGAGCCATCAGCAAAGGTGATTGTGCAGTACAAAGGCTGAGGGTTACCCTCTGAATCAACCTGCCAGTCAGAGTATGTAACAACGACATCCTTGATGATGCTATCTGCGGTAGACTCCTCGTAGCCGGTCTTAATCCAAGTCTTGCCACCATCGAACGATACCTCGATAGCGCCATCTACCACCTGAGTCATAGGTGCTACATCCGATACGGGCACCTTCTGGTTGCCTACCATAATGGGGTTCGCATTGCCAAGGCCATCGTACATAGCCCAGTAGAGCACTCCGTTCTCGCTATACACGGTAACGATTCTGTCGGGTAGCTTATCACCCTTGGGGTATACCGAAATCTTGGTGCCATCAGACAAGGTAATCTGCTTGCTACCATCGGCCTGCTGCTGTACATCGGTAACAGTAACCTGACCATTGACGAGCTCCTTGATAGCGTTGAGCTCCGACTCAATCGATGCACGCAAGTCAGCAAGCTCCTGCTTGATGTTGTTAATCTCGTTCCACAAATCGGTATCGTCGTACTGACACGATACTGCTGATGTGGCGAGCATCGCTACCACTGCCAAAGAGGCCGCGATAGACTTGATGTTACATAAAAATTTTTTCATAAAGATAAATATTTGGTTAAAATTCGTTATTGCCTGCTCAGCTATAAAACTATCCAATTGTAAATTGATGTCATTTCAACTTACAAACATAGTAACAAATTTTGTTTTTTCCAAAAATTGGGTGCGATTAGGTAAGAATGGTTAGCTGTTAGTTATTAGTTGTTAGAGATTTTTTTAAGACGAGTAAGACAAGTAGGACAAATAAGACATAGTATGATACCCGACCTCGTATTGGTCCTAAGGTCTTATCGTCTTAATGGTCTTAAAAACTCTCTGCGCTCCCCCCAGGAGCGCATCTAACAACTAATAACTAATAACTAACAACTAAAAAAGAGCGAATGGAATACTCAAAATATCCATTCGCTCTTATCGCTTAGAGGTCGCAATGGCCTCTTATCACAACAAATTACCTTCTATTGTTCTTGGGCGCCTCCTTGCCACTGGCAGCCTGAGCCTCAGCCTTGACGCGAGCAATCTCCGACTTGGCCTGAGCTACACGGCTCTTGTGGTCCTCAACGATAGACTTGGTCTTAGCCTTGGCAGCAGCAACCTCCTGCTTGGTGCGGGCAGACTCCTGCTTGTAGCGCTCGGTAGCCGACTTAAGCTCGGCCTTGGCCTTAGCAACACGAGCCTTCTGCTCCTCGACAACGCGGCGATAGTTCTCCTTAACCTCCTGAAGGTCAGACTTTACAAGATTAAGACGGCTCTCGGCAGCATCAACTGTAAGACGCTCCTCCGACTTAGCCTCCTCAACAGCACGGCGCTGGTCGATAACGGTGTTGTCGTAGAGTGCCTGAGCCTCAGCGATGGTGCGAGGCGACTGTGCCGAAACGGCGCTCACTGCGAGGAGCGCAACGATAGTAAACAAGAATTTCTTCATATCTTTAATGATTTAGATTTTTTCTTGAGAACAAAGATAATATTTTTACGCTGAATAACAAAAAAAGTCCACCACTTTTTCGGTGGCGGACTAATAAATTGCATCGCAAGATGCTACACTATCGCTCAAACTCTACGATAAGAGCCGTTGCGGGAGCAACCTTGGCGTGCGACATATCAACGCTCTTGCCCGTAACGACATCCTTACCAACCTTGAGGTCGGCGCTAATCTCCGAGTAGCGCTGCCAAGGCACAATACGCTCGTCGTCGGAGTTGTTGATATATACAAACACCACGCTCTCATCATTATAGCGGAAGTAGGCGTAGGTATTGTCGCGGTCGATAAAGTGAAGTGTCTTGCCGCTATGGATAACCTCCTTAGTCTTACGCCAGTTCATAAGTGTGCGAGTGTAGTCGAAGACATCCTTCTCTTCGCCCTTATGCTCGGCACGGTCGAAGAGATTTAGCTTGTCGCCCTCCCAGCCACCGGGGAAGTCCACACGCAGGGTGGGATGACCCTTAGAGCGGTCGGTAGAGCGGAACATAAGTTCATCGCCATAGAGCATCTGGGGCATACCTCGCATAGTGCAGAGCATAGCCGCCACGAGCTTCATACGGCGGGCATCACCCTCGACAACATCGCCCACGCGGTCGGTATCGTGGTTGCCGGCCATAATCATCATATTGCTAAGGTCGTGATATACAAAGTCGTGCGAAAGAACATCATAGATGCGGGTCATACCCTTGCCCCAATCGAACTTATTGCCACCCTCGGTCATAGCGGCACGGATAGCATCGTGCAACGGGAAATCCATAATAGACTTAAGGTGTGAGTTGAAGCCATCTTTGTTGTAGTTGCCACCCTGCCAATATGCTAACTGAGGGATAGAGGCGGTCCACACCTCGCCCACGATATTGAAGTTAGGGTACTCGTCCATAACAGCCTTGCACCACTGGCTCATAGGCATCTTCTCGTTGTAGGGATAGGTATCGACACGGAAGCCATCGAGGCCCGAAAACTCAATCCACCATATAGCCCACTGCTGGAAGTAGCGCAAGAGGTAGGGGTTGTCGAGGTTCATATCTGCCATTGAGCGATCAAACCAGCCACTCTCCATCTGATAGAGGTCCGAAGCCGAGGCGTTGAAGTCCATATTCGTTGAGAATGTCCAGTTTGACTGGGTGTACTTATCCCACTGGTGAGTCCAATCCTCGAAGGGCTGGTCGTTGTACCACCAATGCGATGTCGAGCTATGGTTGGGCACAATATCCATAATCACCTTAAGGCCACGCTTGTGGCACTCCTCAACATACTCCTTGAAGAGGTCGTTGGTGCCATAACGGGGGTCGATAAGGTAGTAGTCGCTGCACGAATAGCCATGATACGATGCGCCATTCTCATCATCGAGCAACATAGGCGTAGACCAGATAGCCGTAGCACCAAGGTCTGCGATGTAGTCTAAGTGGTCGATAATACCCTGAATATCACCACCGTGACGACGACCGGGATTAGAGCGATTTACCTTCTCTACGGTATTCCAAGTAGAGTCGTTTGACTCATCGCCATTAGCGAAGCGGTCGGGCATAATAAGGTAGACAAAGTCTGCCGTAGTGAAGCTCTTGCGAAGGCGTGAGCCCTCCTCACGAGAGGCGATGGTGTAGCTACGGTCGTAGCTGCGCTTGCCGTCCGAGAAGCGTAGGATATAGTCGCCAGCAACAGCATCCTCGGCAATATCTACATCAATAAAGAGGTAGTTGGGGCTGTCGGCACGATGCACGGCACGCACCTTAACACCCTGATTAGCGGGCAAAATATCGACATCAAATGCCGAGATACCCTCGCCATTTGCCATAAGCTGCAAGGGCATATTCATACCCACCCACCACGACAGTGGCTCAAGGTGGCGCAACTCAAACTTAGGCTTTGCGGCCGTTACGGAGAGGGCCACAGCCAACAACATAATAATAGAGATTACTTTCTTCATACTAATCTATTTCTTCACTAAAATACGGTAACTCCACGGAGCGAGATCCTGCTCGAAATGCTCCTTAAGCTCTTCCTTCTCGCCTGTAAGGGCATCACGGTAATCACCCGCATAGATGCCTGTATGGAAGTCTGCGTGGATAGTATATGGCGAGAGGTTGACAATGGCAACAACACGGCTACCCTCGACCTCGCGCACAAAGCTAAACATACAATCCTTGGCGTTGTTCTCAATCTCGACCATCTCGCCACCCACAGCGCCCGCAGCTAAGGCTCGCTCGCTATGCTTCAGCGCAGCCAAGCGACGATATAGCTCCGTAGTGCGGTTTTCGCGATAGCTATCCTCAGGGATAGGGTCGCGGTCGAAGAACTTAAACGAATGGTTGTAGCCCACCTCCTGACCGGTATAGATAAGAGGCATTGTCGAGGGCATAAGGAAGGTCATAGCGGTCATCGTCTCCAACGAAGCACCAAACCTATCCTGCTCCGAGCCACTCCACGAATTTTCGTCGTGGTTCGAGGTAAAGCTCATACGGATGGCCTCCTTGGGGTACTTCTTTCGCTCCGAGTGGATAGCATTGCGCATATCCCACACACGGCGTGCACCCTTGGCAATATCGACCATAATATGGTGGATATTCCACTGGTAGCTGGCGTTAAAGGCACGGTCGAAGAGGTTGTCCTCCTCGGCCTCGGCCAACATAAAGATGTCGGGCTTGATGCGGTGTAGCTCAGTAGAGACCTCCTGCCAAAACTCGATGGGCACCAACATCGCCATATCGCAACGGAAGCCATCGATGCCGAACTCCTCGACCCAGTAGCGCATAGCATCTATCTGTCCGAGCCAGACATCGTGGTTCGAGTAGTTGAGCTTTGCGGTATCTGTCCAATCCCAAGGCACCTTAGCCACACCCTGCTCATCGCGCTCATACCAGTCGGCAGGGCGCTCCGTAAGCCATCGTGCATCGCGTGCCGTATGGTTGGCCACCCAGTCGAGCAAAACCCTCATACCGAGGGCGTGAGCCGCCTTGACGAAGGCCCTAAAATCAGCTTCAGAGCCAAACTCAGGGTTAATATTTTTGTAGTCCTTGATTGAATAGTAAGAGCCAAGGCTACCTTTGCGCCCCGCCTCGCCAATAGGGTAGATGGGCATTAGCCATATAGCATCGATGCCGATAGAGCGCAGAAAAGCGAGTCGCTCGGTGGCGGCACGAAATGAGCCTTCGGCGGTGAGTTGTCGTATGTTCATCTCGTAGAGCACTGCGCTATGGCTCCACTCAGGGTTTGTGTACATTGCCTGTTTTGGTGTAAAAAGAGAAAAAGAGCGACTAAAAGAGCCACGATTGCCCTCTTAGTCGCTCGATAAGTTTACTACTTCGCAAGAAGCATATACTGCCAAGGAGCAAGCTCCATCTGCTCGCCAGCAACGATGCTCTTCTTCTCGCCACAGATGCAGTCGTAGTCGCCAGCAACAGCCTCGGTGAATGTTACAACCTGAGGCTCAGCCGAGAAGTTGAACAAGCAGAAAACCTTGTTCTCCTCGTTCTCGCGAGTGAATGCCAAGACTGCCTCAGGAGCGCCCTCAAGATATACCACGGGGGCAACAACAGCGCCAGCAGCCAACGCAGAGTTCTCGTGACGGAAAGCACACAACGCCTTGTAGAAGTCGCGGTACTCCTTGCCATACTCCCTATCAACAAGCTCTACAACAGAGTCCTTCTCGAAGAACTGCAAACGGCGGTTAAGACCAATCTCCTGACCAGTGTAGATAAGGGGCTGACCCTTAGGCAACACGAAAGTAAGGGCTGCGAAGGTCTTGTGCGCATCACCCATACGCTCCATCTCAGTGCCAGCCCAAGAGTTCTCGTCGTGGTTCGAGGTGAACATAAGACGCATAGCGGGTGCGGGGTACTTCTCGTCATCGCGAGCGATGTAGTCCTTCAAATCCTGAACCGTCTTTGCATCGGTCTTGATGGTGCCATCACCGGCAACATTCTTAGTCTCGCTACCACCCTTAGCCATAGCGTTGAAGATGTGGTGGAGCTCCCAAGCGTAGGTAGCGTCGAAGTCGCTATCGTGCAACCAAGTCTCCTCGCCCTCAGCCAAGAGGTAAACATCGGGGTTGATGGCGCGAACCTCCTCCCAAGCCCTCTTCCAGAAGTCGCCGGGGACATTCATCGCAACATCGCAACGGTAGCCATCTACACCCTTCTCAATCCAGAACTTGAGGGCATCGAGCATAGCAGCACGCATATCCTCGTTCTTGTAGTCGAGCTTGGCGATATCTGTCCAGTCGTACTCTACGATAGGAAGGCCTGTTGCCTCGTCCATAACATACCAATCCTTCTTGCCCTCTTTCCACCAGTTGGCATCGCGTGAGGTGTGGTTGGCAACCCAGTCGATGATAACCTTGAGGCCAAGGTCGTGAGCCGTAGCAAGGAACTTATCGAAGTCCTCCATAGTACCGAACTCAGGGTTGATGGCCTTGTAGTCGATAATCGAGTAGTATGAGCCAAGAGTACCCTTACGGCCATCTACGCCGATAGGGCTGATGGGCATAAGCCATACGATATCAACGCCCATATCCTTCAAAACGGGCAGGTAGGCCTCTGCTGCAGCAAAGGTACCCTCCTCGGTAGCCTGACGAATGTTGAGCTCGTAAACTACCGAATTGTACTTGTCAAATGCGGGGCTCTCTGCCACCTTCTCGGCGTTGCCTACACAACCTACCAATGTTGCAACGAGTGCAACCAAAGCAAATAGTCTCTTCATAACTCTATTTTTTTGTTAATTTATTTGTTTACAACGATATAACCATAAGCGGGTAGGTTAATCTTAACCTTGCCACCACCACAGCACTCAACAGCTGCACCATCTGTTGCAATTGCGGTCTCGAAGCCACGACACTCGCCACACTCAACAGCCGAGCATACGACAAATGAGGGCAACTCAGCGATAACCTCAGCCTCCGTATCGCGAACATTCATCGCTACAACAGCCCAGTCGCCCATATAGTGGCGGATAAATACCCAAACGGCATCGTCAGAGTAGAGTGTGCGGTAGTCGCCATACATCAAAGGCATCGACTCGCGGCGCTCCTTGAAGAGGGCCTTGGTCTGCTCCAACTCCTTAGCCTGATAGTCGTTGGCGCACTCGAAGGTCATCATATCGCGGTTATCGGGGTCGTTAGCACCGGGAACACCATACTCGTCACCCTGATAGATACACGGAACACCGGGAACTGTCGAGATAATAGCCTTCATAAGCTGCAAGCCTGCGTGGCCCTTGTCCATATCGCCTACTACAACCTCGCGGTGCCAGCCCTCAGCCTTGTCATCGGGGCACCAGAGCGACATATCACCACCTGCCAACGAGATAAAGCGGGGCTTATCGTGGTTGCCGGTGATGTTACCCATAGTGTGGTGTGAGCCATAGGCTGCCTCAGACTCCTCTACGGTGCGCACGATCTCCTGCATCGAGCGGTTGGTATCAACGATAACATCGCGTGAGGTGTGGTAGAGGTTGAAGTCGAACTGCGAGTCAATCATACCTGTCTTGACATACGAGCCGATAAGCTCAACATCGCCATAGGTCTCGCCAATCTGCCACAAGGCACGGTCGGGCATCTCCGACTTCATCTTATGTGTAAGCATACGCCAGTAGTTCAACGGAATATGCTTGCACGCATCGTGGCGATAGCCATCGAAGTCGAAGTTACGCACCCAGTAGAGCGCTGTGTCGGTCATAGGGTCGCATACCTCCTCACGGCGTGTGTCGAGTGTAGGGATATGCTCATCAAACCAAGTGGTGAGGCGTGTTTCGCCGTCCCACTGACCGATATTCTTGCGACCATCGGGCAAGTAGAGGTCGGTAGTCCAATCGGGGTGCTCCTTGAGCACGGGAGAGTCGATATGGAGGTGGTTAGCCACATAGTCGAGGATAACATTCATCTCGCCATCGTGAGCCGTAGCGAGCATCGTGCGAAGCTCCTCATCGGTGCCGAAGCGCTCATCAACCTTGGTGTTGTAGATGGGCCAGTAGCCGTGATAACCAGAGAACTTGGTGTCGGGATTAACATTCTGACCCCAAGCATCGTAGGGATTCTGCGTAATGGGCGAAATCCAGATTGTGGTGATGCCCAAATCGGTAAAGAAGCCGTCGTTAATCTTCGCGGTGATACCCGCAATGTCACCACCCTGATAATCAACCTTGTCCAACACCTCTGGAGAGTTTATCTTCCAGTCGTTGGCCTTATTGCCGTTGTTGAAGCGGTCAATCATCAACGAGTAGAGAATCTGCGACTGGTTGTCCTGACGGCGGATAAGCGCAGGGTCGGTAACAACCTCGCCATACTCCAAAGGAAGAAGAATGTCGTTGAAACGACCCTCCTCCGAGGCAGCGAACACGCGGATTACTGAGCGCTGAAAATCCTTAGCGCGAGCGGGGATAGTAACCTCGATAGCGTTATCCAAGAGCTTTACGCCCTCTAAACGCACATTCTGCCACATTGCCAATGCCTCCTTTACGGGTGCGGTAGTAGCAATCGAAACCACGCCATTCTCGGCCTTAGTGGTAGACATATAGCTACCCTTGGTATCACGCGAGCCACCCAAGATAACGATAGAGAGGGTCTCCTCGCCGTGAAGAACATCGATAGTCGATACCAAAGCCTCGTCGATAGCCGTAACCTCAAACTCCGACCAATCCTCAGTTAGGGCATTGAGCGACAAGCGCTCATCAGCGGTCGTTACGCCATCGGCACCCACCCACTGGGGGTAGTAGTCGGTAAGATAGTGAGCCGTAGTGCCCGCCTTGATGGACATAGGCACAACCGCAGCTGCATTGCCACGCTCAAACTTTGCCTCAGGCTGAGCACAGCCTACGACAACGAGCGCAAGGGCAATAGTAGAAAAAATCTTTCTCATATTTGTTTGTGTTTTAGTAATTTATCTCTCGCGTTATTCGATATCCAACATCCAGTCGATACCCTCGTGGAGGTTGTTTTGGTTGGTAAAGTCCCAGTAGGAGTTATTCTCCCAAGTAGAGCCGTAGCCCCAAGCAGCGGGATAGGTATAGAGTCCTGTGCCGTGTCCCTGTGCCTTGCCCTCCAAGAGGTCGGGCAGCGACTCTGTGCCCCAGGTGATTACGCCGATACCGCCACCCCTCTTTACATCTTCGGCCAACGCCCTTAGCCACTCGCGCTGCTTGGCGGGAGTGTAGTTCGTAGTGTTTGTGGCATCGTTCCAGTCGGGGTAGTTGTACGAATTGTCGCACCAGTCGCCCATCCACTGACCTGCTACGGTGCCTGTGGTGAACGAGTGTGCTGTTTCGAGCACCATAATAGGCTTGCCATACTTCGACTGCATAGCCTTGCCCAATGCCTCAAAGTTGGCATAAGAGCCCATCGAGTGGCCGATATTTGTGCCGGGATACCACGACAGAGCGATAATATCGAAGTTGGTGCAACCACTCTCGGTGTAGGTATCCATATAGCCCAACTTTGCAGGGTTGGCGATATGCAGTGCCGAGAGAATATCGAGCTCATACTTGCGGGCAAAGTCACGAACTGCCGTATGGCCATAGTTTAGCAGGCGTGCTGTGCGTGCGCCATCGTGCGTGCCGTTGAGCAAGAAGCCGATATTAACCTCGTTGCCCACAGCCACAATCTTGAGGTCGATACCCTCTTTATGGAGCGCCTCCAACGACTCTAAGACCCAGTTGTAAAGCTCGCCACCGAGCGTCACCTCGTCTAACGACTTCCAATCCTCAGGGATATTGTTGTGCGTAGCGCCCGTAGAGGAGTATTTGTCGTAGTCGGGCTTAAGCGTAAGCATAATGTCGAGACCCTCGGCCTGGGCGCACTTGGCATCCTCCACCACACGGGGCATAAGTTGCCAGTCAATCGTAACACCGTTAATCTCGGCAAATGGCTCACGGTCGAGCTGCAAGCGCACAATGTTTGCACCGTGATTTTTGATAGATGTATAGGGGTTGGTCACCTCGCCACCCTCGCGGTACTCCAAACCGAAGTCTATCATATAGTTAGCAAACGACATTGTCGTTCCCTTGTAGAACTTCTCCACATCGGGCATAGGCTCTGGTTCGGGTTCTGGCTTAGGGTCGGGCACAGGCTTCTCCGGATTTGGGTCATCGGGGAATACTGGCTTATCATCGCCACCACACGCCACCGCCATAAGCATCGCAAGGGGCAACACTGCCCAAAGTAACTTTTTCATAGTCGGTATTCGTTTGTTAGGGGTTGGGAGGCCGATCAAAGCCGCCCAACCAAAGGATAGTATCGCGTGCGCAGGCACGCGATACTATATTTAAGGTAATTAGAGTGCGGGAGTTGCACCGTCAGCCATTACCCAGATGGTCATATCCGAAACACGGAAATAAACATCATAAGCAACGCCAACCTCGCCATTAACAAAGATGTTAGAACCGCCATCAAGTACAATAGCAGCACCAAGCTCACGAACAGTTGTGTCGGTCACACCGTAGCTTGTATCCCAAGAATAGTTCTTACGAACCTTAAATGCAAGACCCTCATTGTTGGCATTTGCAAATACAACATCCTGAGCAACCAAAAGGTCACCAGCCTCAACGAAAACTACATCAGAGTTCCAGTTGCCTGACTGGAAGTCACCAATAACGCTCCAAGTGTCAGCACCTGCAGTAGGATCAGAAGCACCTGCAACAGCTAAGATAAGCTTAGAAGCTGCGGGGTTGAAGTAGAAGTCGTAATCACCAGCGTCGATCCACATATCAGCGCCACCATAGGTCAAAGCGTTCTCACCAAGAGTAAGCTTCGAGCCATCGTTACCATACTTCTCGTCCCAAGCGTCGTTCAAACGGATAAGCAACTTACCCTCTGCAGGGATATTGAGAGCCTCGGTAACATACCAGCCATCGCCACGAGCTACGAGGTCAACATCAGAAGCCCAACCGTTGAAGTCACCGATAAGACCATAGGTAGTCTCTGCGGGAGGCTCTGGAGTAACAGGAGCCTCACCGTTAACAGTGTAGTTCCACTTGCCACCCTCGTTGTCTGTAAGAGTGATAACAACATCATCATTAAGAACAATATCCTTGATATCTACAGTCTGATCGCCGTTGCCATTGTTCAAAACAATACTTACAGTCTTACCATAAGCAGTTGCATCGAACTGGTATACGAAGTAGTCACCCTCAGCAGTCATAGCAGTACCAGACCAAGAACCAGCAAACTCGCCAAGGTCGCCCCAACCGTAGATGTTGCAGTTCTCCCAGCCAGCAGCCTTAACATCAGCGTACACCTTCACAGCCTTAGCATCAGAGGGAAGAGTAGGATCGGCAGCACCAGCAGTCATTACATACAACTCCGAAGCCTCAGGGTTGAAGTAGAAGTCGTAAGTGCCAGCAGCAATAAACATATCCTTACCCTCTGCAGTAAGAGTATTCTTAGCATCAATTGTCACAAATGTGTTATCCTCAGCGAAACCAAACTTGTTTGACCAAGCATCGTTCAAACGGATAAGGAACTTGTTCTCCTCACCCTCAGCAGCATTCATAACAACATCCTCGACAACATACCAACCATCGCCACGAGCAACAAGGTCAACATCGGGCTCACCCCAACCATTGAATGAACCAATAAGACCATAGGTAGTCTCGGTGGGAGGCTCAGGAGTAGTGCCAGTACCAGCGCCAGTATCCTCATCAGTGCCGAAGTTCTTAGCGTTCAACTCGATAAGACCAGTTACAGGGTTGAAGTATACACGATACTGACCAGCAGGAACAGCGATATTGTCGCCACCCATTGCGCAGTCAACACCCCAGTTGATGTCCCAAGCAGCATCTGCACGGAACTTCATCTCGGTAGCCTCAGCAACATCGATATCAGCATAGAAACGAGTCCACTTAGGGTTGTACTCCATAACGATGTCACTCTCCCAGTTGCCGTTGAGACCGATGATACCGATCTGGTCAGCGCCCCAAGACTTCTTCAATACCAAAGTGGTGTTGTCGAACTCAAATGCGTAGAAACGCTTAGCGTAACGCATAATATCCTGTGAACCACCACCAGTGATAAGCTGGATAGATGCGGGCTCGTCAACCTCGGTAGCCTTGGTCTCCTCACCCCAGTTGCAACTATCGTCCCAACCAGCGATACCTGTGAGCTTGAAGCCAGTGTTAGCCAATGATACGCCCTCAGCATCTGCGAAGTCTACGATACCTGCGAAGGTAGTGCCAGTAGCGTTGTAGTCGAAGAGGAACTGAGTCTTTGAGTGATCCCAACCGCAGTAGTTACCGATAACCCAAACCTTCTCGAACTTCTCGGTGGGCAATACATCAGCAACATACGACTTAAAGGTTGCCTTAACAACATTTGACATAAGGTCAGTACCTGCAACAGCAGCACCCTTGTCGGTGTTGAGGTTAGCAACAACAGCGAAGTAGAGATCTACCTCTGTGCCAGCCTCAGCGAAGTCCAAAGCTACGACATTAAGGTCGGCCTGAGTAAGAGTGATGGTAGCATCAGCAAAAGCTGCCTTTGCCTTCTTCATATCTGCCATATCCTCCGACTTAGAGATGTAGAGGTTATGTGCGTTAGCAGTAGCTACACCAAAATCAGCCTTGGTGTACTCAACAACGATGTCAGCACCGCCATCCGAAAGCTCGCAACCCTCGATAGCACCCAAAGTGGGAGCTACAGCGTTCTCGGGATTATACTGCACATCGATATGCTCCTGGGTACAAGATGCAAAAGCAAGACCCGTAAGAGCGATAATGCTATATAATAACTTTTTCATTTCGTTTAGTTTTACTTATTTGATACTAACTCGCCTTTTAGTAACCAGCGTTCTGCTTAAGGTTAGAGTTTGCGTTAACATCTGCGGGGGGCAAGGGGAAGAGGTTGCGGTAGTCAGCAACAGCTACACCCTCCTTAACAGAGCCCTTATACTCCCAAAGATAGTCAGCAGTAGTGAACTGACCAAAGCGGATAAGGTCAGAACGGCGGTGACCCTCCCACAAAAGCTCACGACCACGCTCGTCAAGAACATCCTGAGCAGTGAAAGATGATACCTTCTCAAGACCTGCACGCTCACGAACAGCGTTCAAAGCAGCAAGACCCTTGGCGTTGTCAGCAGCACCACGAGCAGCGCACTCAGCCAACATAAGGTAGGCATCAGCAACACGGAACAATGGGAAGTCAGTATCTACGAAACCAGTGGTCTGAGCAGCAGAGCCGTCGTGGTTAACATTGCGGAACTTCATAGACTTGTAACCACCCGAAGTGAAGTTGAAGATATCAACGATCACCTTATCATAAGCGGTGAAGAACATAGCACGAGCATCACCCTCCTCATAAAGATCTGCGATCTCCTTGGTAACAGACAAACCACCCCAACCAGAAGAGATACCAGCCTCAGCAGCATTCATATCACCACCAGTACCAGCGAAGATAAGGAAGTTGGTGCCACCATAAGAGGTAGTGTTGATACCATCGTGAGGAACAGCGAAGATAATCTCGTTGCGAGCGCCGAAAGTAGAGTTTGCAGTACGGAGGTGGTTATCTGCGCAGAACAAAAGCTCAAAACCATTGATCTCTACCTCTATTGGCTCATCATTCTCATCAAGCATTGGCTCACCATTATCATCAAGAACCGCGAGTGTAATTGACTGCTGCAAATCGTAATTATCGACAAGGTCCTCGCAGATAGCAGCACAATCAGCATAACGATCCTCGCCAACATAAACCTCAGCGTTAAGGTACAACTTCGCAAGAATCATCTTAACGAAGCCCTTGTCGCAACGGCCATAAACATTAGTACCCTCGGCTGCAAGGTCGTTACCCTCGATAAGCTCCTTACACTCCTTCTCAAGCCAAGCGAAGAGGTCCGCACGATTGATCTGACGAGGACCCTGAGCGCCTACAGCGTCGTTCTCAGTAGCGAAAGGCACATTACCGAACATATCGATAGCGTGGTAGTAAGACAAAGCACGCAAAGCACGAGCCTCAGCAATCAAAGCACCCTTGTTCTGGAACTCGACGCCAGCAGGGTTAGCCTCGACCTGACGGATAAGCTCGTTGCAGAGGCTTACCTGATAGAAAATACGGTAGTACATAGCAACGATAAACTGGTTAGATGCCTGCCAGTTCATATTGTGCATATCGGGCAGACCAGTATCATTCCAGCAGCAAGTAGCCTCGTCAGTGGTCAAACACTGGAGGTTGAAGTAAGCACGGAGGTACTGACCGAAACCACCGTCAACACCATTGATATCGGGGCCACCGTTAGCACCATCTGATGATGAGCAAGCAAGACCCTGGTAGCACTTTGCAAGCAAAGCCTCGAAAGCCGCCTCGTCCTTCAAGACATCCTGAGGAAGCTGCACATTAGGATCGATGGGAGTGGTCTCCAAATCCTTAACGCACGAGCTCAAGCCGAGAGTGAAAACTCCGGCAACAGCCAACATTAAAACTTTAATATTTTTCATAATACATTTACGATTTTAGACCATTAGAAATTGAACTTCACACCGAGGATATAGGTGCGGGGACGAGGATACATATTGTTATCGATACCACCTGCAATCTCAGGATCGATACCCTTGTAACCAGTCAAAGTAGCAACATTCGATACAGTACCGAACAAGTCGAGAGTGAGGTCACGGTCGCAAGCCTTACCGAGGTTGAAGCGATAGCTCAAAGTGATGTTATCGAGCTTCAAGAACGATGCATTGCGAACATAGTAGTCTGACAAATACTGACCCGAAGAGCGGAAGTTTGTCTGAGGAGCAGTAACAACACGGTTGTTGGTGAAGTTGTTTGTCCAAAGGTCGGTCAAGAGCTCACCATTAGAGTCGATATTGTTGTAAACATAGTTACCGATGTTAGCGTGAGCCGAGATAGCAAGTGTAAGAGCCTTCCACGAAAGCTGAGTGTTGAAACCTACGGTTACATCGGGAGCAGCCTTCTTGTATACATACTTATCCTTCTCGTTAACAACGCCATCCTCGTTACGGTCTACATACAAGCCCTCGATAGGTCTACCCTCAGCATCGTAAATCTGCTGGTATACATAGAACGAGTTAGTAGGCTGACCAGTCTGGTGTACCTGGCAAGTACCACCAACACCGCCTGAGTAACCACCGGTATCAACACCGTAGTAGCCCTCAGCCTCGTCGTCGTTGGTCAAACGAGTAATCTCGTTGCGGTTCCAAGCAACATTAGCACCGATATTCCAGTACCAATCCTTAGTCTGGATAGCAACAGCGTTCAACTCAAACTCAACACCGATATTCTTCAAGTCACCGATGTTTGCGTTGAGGTAGTTGGTAAGGTTAGCACCAGCAGGCACGGGGGTGAAGTTAAGCAAGTCCTTAGTCTCACGATAGTAGAAGTCGGCGCTTGCAGTGATACGGTTGTCAACGAAACCGAAGTCGATACCTGCGTTGTAAGTGGTGGTAGTCTCCCACTTAAGGTCGGCGTTGTAGCCTACGGGCTTAATGGGGAAGATCAAACCAGCACCCTCTGCGTAACCACCGAATGGGTAGTATGAACCGAGGGTATTGTTATAATAGGTAGGAAGTGCGTCGTACAAGCCACCTACATCCTGCTGACCAGTCTGACCGTAGCTCAAACGAACCTTCAAAGCTGAGATAGCATCCTTGTCCTCCAAGAACGACTCATTTTTAGCATTCCAAGCCAAAGCTACTGATGGGAAGATACCCCACTTGTTGTTAGCAAAACGCGATGTACCATCGGCACGAACAGTAGCAGTTACCGAGTAGCGGTTAGCGTAAGAGTAGTTAGCACGACCGAAGAACGATACGAGGAAGTACTCACCCTTAGAGGTCTTAGGCTCTGAGAGGTAGTAGTTAGCTGCGGTGTTCTCCAAAGCTACATAAGGCTCCTTAGAGTCTACATCCCACTTCGCAACATCTGCAACACGCATTGTCTCGTTGAAGTTAGAGTAGTAGTAGTGCTGCCAAGAGTAACCTGCCATAATATCGAATGAGTGGTCACCCAAAGTCTTAGCATAAGCAGCGTAGAACTCCAAAGTCTGGTCGCGCTTGAGCTGTGAGTAGTTGGTGTGTGAACCCGAACCTGCCTCAGCAGTAGCGTGGCGTGACTGCTCAGTACCGGGAGCCACATCTACAGTGCCGTTAGACTTCGAAACATCGACACCAAGGTTAAGGTTAAGACGAAGATCCTCCAAACCGTGAATCTTATAGTCGATCTGGGCGTTACCTACGAAACGCTTAGCGTTAGCGAGGTCTACCTTATCCTCAAGCAAAGCTACGGGGTTCTGGTTAGCCATTGTGTTATGCTTACCATCGACACCACGCCAAGTGTAGCGGCCATTGATGCCACCCTCCTCGTCAGAGAGGTATACGGGCTTGGTGGGGTCGAACTGAACAGCCTGAGATACCGCGCCAGTGTTAGCAAAGCGGGTATCCATAATCATACCCTTACCGTTAAGGCTGATAGTAAGGTGGTTGTCCAACAATACAGGGTTAAGGTTAACCGAGAGAGTGTGACGAGACATATTAGATGTCTTCAAAGTACCATCCTGATTCAAATAACCGTAAGAAACACGGTAGGGAAGGTGGTTCTTCTCGCCCATCTTGATGTTGCCGGTAAGCGATACATTACCCTCGTAAGACTGAGCGAGCTGATAGATCTCGCGCTGCCAATCGGTGTTGATATAGTTGCCGTTAGCGTCGGTGTACTTGGTAGCCGAGCGGTAAGCATCAGTATCCTGAGTACCGTAGTACCACTCCAAAGTCTGACGCATCTCGTCGCCGGTCATAACATCAACATACTTGGCGTTCTGGCTCAACGATGCTGTGAAATCAACAGCTACATGAGGAGCACCATTGTCGTACTTCGAACCCTTCTTGGTGGTGATGATGATGACACCGTTAGATGCACGCGAACCGTAGATAGCTGTAGCCGAAGCATCCTTCAATACGGTGAATGACTCGATATCCGAGGGGTTGATAGATGCCAAAGCGTTACCTACGCCCGAAATACCTGAGTTAGAGATGGGAAGACCATCGACAACAACCAAGGGATCGTTCGAAGCGTTGAGTGACGAACCACCACGGATACGGATCTGTGCTGCTGAACCGGGGGCACCATCACCAGAGGTGATAACAACACCTGCAGACTTACCACGGAGCAAGTCGGTGGGCGATGTTGCAAGACCCTTGTTGGTCTGGTCAGCCTTTACGGTAGAGATCGAACCTGTAAGGTCGTTCTTCTTTACTACACCGTAACCGATGACAACGACATCGTCAATCATCTCAGAATCCTCCTCGAGGACTACATTCTGAAGCAACTCAGAAGAGGCCACCAAAGAGACTGACTTGTAACCAATGAAGCTGATTACAACCACAGAGTCAGCGCTGTTAACATGCAGCACATACTGACCATTAAGATCGGTGGTTACACCGTTTGTCGTGCCCTGCTCAACAACAGAAGCACCGATAACCGGTGATCCGGTAGTATCAACTACCACACCTTTGACCTCGTATTTGCTCTGGGCAAACACTTGGGCGGGAACTGCCATCGCGATGAGGGCAAGACCCAAACACATAGTTAAGAATTTTCTCATAGTGTTTAGTGTTAGTTAATAATAAAGTTAGTAAATATGTTTGGTTTGTTATTTCGCCTTGCGAGTAGAGATGCCGAATACCGCAACAGCCGCCAAAAGAAGCGATACGCCAGCGATAACGAGCATCATAATCTGACCGCTCTGCACCTCGGTTGCTACACCATTCGAGATAAGCTCCACCTTCTCGCCACCAAAGGTCTTGAGGAGGAAGCCACCAACCAACGCGGCAACAATCTGAGGAAGGCAGATTGTGCAGTTGAACAATCCGAGGTATGAGCCCATAGACTTACCCGAAAGTGAGTTGGTGAGCATCGCAAAGGGCATAGCAAGCATAGCAGCCCAAGCGCAACCGATGAGAATGAACGAAAGGAACAAGAGATACTGGTTGTGGATAAAGTATGTCGAGATAAAGCCCACAGCACCGAGCACGAGGCTAAGTGAGTAGCCCACCTTTACATTCTTGAACATAGGTAGCACCATAGCCCAGAGGATTGAGCCGATAGCCTGCACGGCGAACAACACGCCAGTCCAGTTACCTGCCTCTTGGAAGCCCTCAGACTTGGGATCGAGAGCGCCCCAAACAGTTTCGGCGATACCACCGGTCGTATTATTCCACATATAGAGGAATGCAAACCAGCAGAAGAACTGCACAAGACCAATCTGCCAAAATGCCTTAGGCGCGTGGAGCAAGAGGTGGATAAGGTTGGTCTTCTCCTCCTTCTCCTCCTCCTTGATGCCGTGGAAACGAGCATACTCCTCGGGATTCATCTCCTTTACGGTAAATCCTGTGTAGAGCACGCAGAGGATAAGGATAAGCGCACCGATGTAGAACGACCAAGTAACCGAGGGAGGAATCTGACCCTCAGGAGCGATATTCGCAACACCGAAGAATGTGAAGATGTAGGGGAAGAGGTAGCCTACCAACGAGCCAGCGTTGCACAAGAGGCTCTGGATTGAGTAAGCCTTTGTCTTCTGCTCCTCATTGACCATATCGCCCACCATCATCTTGAAGGGCTGCATAGCCATATTAATCGAGGTGTCGAGCAACATCAGCATAATAGCGCCAAATGCCAACGCCGCCTTGACGGTCATATCGAAGCTGCCTGAGTTGGGCAACAACGCCATAACGATAATGGCAACGATAGCACCAATATAGAGGTAGGGCTTACGACGACCCCACTTACACCAAGTCTTGTCGCTCATTGAGCCTACGATAGGCTGCACAATCATACCCATCAATGGGGGTAGAATCCAGAAAAAGCTCAAGGTGTGGGGGTCAGCACCAAGAGTTGCGAAGATGCGGCTAATGTTTGCACTCTGCAAAGCATAGGCAATCTGAACACCGAAGAATCCGAAGCTCAAATTCCACATCTGCCAAAATGAAAGATTAGGTTTTTGCATAGTTATTGTTTGTGTTTTTTGTAAATTTTTTCATTTTTATTGGTAAAATCAGCCTGTGTCCGAAGACTAAAATTCACCATCGTGAGAGGCGTGTTTGTAAAATATTTTAATAATTATGTAAAAAATATTAAAAACTACATACTCTCATCAATACAAATTTGTAAAAAAAAATGTAAACTACCAAATATATCATACCCAAAGGGTATAAATTTTGCGACGAATAGCCAAAATAGCCAACCGAATGGAGTATTGGAATTATAGAACAATGCAAAAGGGTCAAATAACTATGTCGAGGAAATCGCCAAAAGTGGAGAATAACGACAGACGAGTAGAGAAAAAAGAGATGTGGTTAGATTTTGTTTTTTGCGATTAATTTCTTAACTTTGCAAAAATGAGCACTTAACCAAAGATGAAGAGACAAAATATATCGAACATCGCCATTATCGTCATCTTCGCCCTGCTACACTTCGCAGTAGCCATTATCGGACGAATGATGGACTACAACGATGATATCCCACTTACGATTCTTACCATCACTATGGTCATTGTCGTTTCGATGCGCAACCAAACCCGTATCGAGCTAATGGGTATCCTGACGCTTGTCTGCACCATTCTTGGCTTTCTTATCGGCTCGTGGCTCTGGCAACCGATTAGCAAGATTTTGGGTAACGACATCATAGCGCCAGCCATCTCGACATTTATAATCACTATTCTGCTCGGCCTTATGACCCACAATATAACGCTGAGCAACAAGCGTTTCCGTAACACGGGAACTACCTGGCAACCATCTGTTCGCAATATTATCATCGTAGCCCTCTCGATTCTCGTTATTCGCCTTGTCTATGTGGCGCTATTCCGCGTTGAGATCTTCTCGGAGGGTATGCTCTATGTTACGCTCTCGGAGATTATGAGCAACTCGTGGGCGGTAATTCTCCTTATCACGGGCAACATCGTGATTATGATGCGTTTTCAGAAGTGGCGCAACCGAGGCGTAGTGCTTATGACTTGGATTACGGCGATTGTCATCATTACATCGCTTGTCAGCTACTACGACCTGCCAAATATGGAGTCTCCGGCGGCATCACCAAGTGAGCTTATAATATTGTTGCCATCGGCACTTCTGCTTGAAATTCTGGTCTTTACAATATGCTATTTGGTGCAGACCACACGCATATCACGCCTTCAGTTAAGCCGTTCGGAGTATCAGTACGAGAGGCTAAAACAGCAGATAAATCCGCACTTTCTGTTCAACTCGCTCAACATCCTCGACTATTTAGTGCAGGAGCAGGAGACCGAGCGTGCCAGCACCTTTATTCGCAAACTGGCAAACATCTATCGTTATATGTTGCGCAACGACGAGAAGCCGTTGGTTAAGATTGGCGAGGAGCTCGACTTTACCAAGATGTATATCGACCTGCTACGCGAGAGATTTATCGAGGGAATGGTCTTTGTAATAGATATTGACGAGAACCTCTACGATAAGAGTATCGTGCCCTGTTCACTCCAGCTATTGGTCGAAAATGCTACTAAACATAACATCGTGTCGGCAGAGTCGCCATTGACCATAAAGATAAAGTGCGATGAAGAGTTTATAACGGTTAGCAACAACCTCCAAGAGCGCACGCATGGTCAGCCATCAACGCACCTTGGATTGGCAAATATACGCCGACAATATATGGATATCACACGCCGTGAGATATTTGTAGAAAAGACTGAAAATGAGTTTATTGTAAAACTTCCGATAATATGATAAAGGTACTTATCGTCGAAGACGAAATCCCCGCACAACTTACCCTGCGTCGCCTTATCGAGCGCTGTTGCCCCGATAGCCACATTGTCGAGATGCTCACCTCGGTGAAAACAACCATAAAATGGTTAGAGGAGAACCCCGAGGGTGCCGATGTAATTTTTATGGATGTCGAACTTTCAGATGGTGTCTGCTTCGACATCTTCGACAAGGTTGAAATCAACGCCAATGTTATAATCACCACCGCCTACGAGAACTACGCCATCAACGCCTTTAAGCGTGATACGCGCGACTACTTGTTGAAGCCTATTGACGAAAAGGAGCTAAGCCGTGCATGGGAGCGTTGCCGTGAGCGTATCGAGGCTAAAAATGCCCATAATATCGAGGCTCTGCTCGATATGGTGCGCCAGAAGTCTTCTAATGACAAAACCTTCAAGAAGCGTTTTATTGTCAAGGCTGGCGACAAAATTGTGATTATTCCCGTCGAGGAGATTGCCTACTGCTACTCGGAGGATAAGAGCACCTATGCTGTAAATCGCAACGGCACACACCGCCTCTTGGACTACTCGTTGGATACGGTGCAGGAGATGCTTGATCCCACGCTATTCTTCCGTATATCACGCAGTTGCATAGTGTCAATAAGTGCTATTGACAGTATCTCTAAGCACCTCGGTACACGCCTTAAACTCCAGCTCAACCCACGCTCGGAGGAGGATGTTATCGTTAGCCGTAGCCGCACCTCGGACTTCTTGGAATGGCTCGACAAGAATTAGAGGAGAGAGCAGGCTTTCGCCTGCGGGCTATGCCCCAAGGGGCAAAAGGGTTCAAAGGGAAAAAAGGGGTGGTAAGGTTAGCAGGAGTCTTGATAGTCTTACCCACCTTGAGGTTAGCACGCACGCTCTATCTCCCCTTGTGCCTCTTGTGCCCCTCAGCTTCAGCTGGCGCTCCCCAGAGCGCAACTCTAAAAACTAAAAACTAACAACTAGCAACTAACAACTCTCACCTATATCGGGGATAGTTCATTTTTTGTGAGCTACCCCCGTTTTGTTTGCTCATTTAGATTTTTTTTGTAACTTTGCAAAAATATGTGCGCATGTATATGCGTGCGTGGTTGCGCGCGTAGCGTGTGCAACGGAGCAAACGATAACAAATAAAACGCAATAATATGAAGTATTTCAAACTCTTAGCCTTGGCAGTAGCCATTATCCTCGCCTCGTGTAATGCGCAGGAGCGAGTGCTCTACTTGCAGGATGTGGAGAACGGCTCGGAGATTAACCTCCCCGAGAACTACCTTATCCGCCTCAAGCCTCTCGACCAGATTACCGTTGTGGTAAACTCTAAAAATCCTGAGTTGGCCGTTCCGTTCAACACCTCGACAAGCTATTCGAGCTTGACAGGTAACACAGTATCTTCGACAGCCACATCGAGCAGCTTGCAGATTCTTACTGTTGATGATCGTGGCTATATCGATATGCCCATCATTGGCGAGATAAAGTGCGCCGGTAAGACCCGTGAGGAGGTGGCAAGCGACATTGAGCAGAAGATTAAGGAGGGTGGATATATCGCCGACCCCAAGGTCAATGTACGCTTTGCCGACCTTACAATATCGATTATCGGTGAGGTGGCACGCCCCGGTCGCTACGACATCAAGAAGGACCAGCTCACAATCTTCGAGGCATTAGCATTGGCTGGCGATATGACCATCTATGGTAATCGTGAGGATGTTGCCGTTATCCGCGAGCAGAATGGCAAGAATGTGATTACGAAGCTCGACCTTCGTTCGCAGGATATCTTCTCTTCGCCCTGCTTCTATCTCCAGCAGAACGATGTTATCATCGTAAGTCCCAACAAGTATAAGGCTGCAACTGCCGAGATTAACCAGAATCGCTCGTTCTGGATCTCGTTGGCATCAACAGGTATCTCGTTGGCATCGCTTGTGATGACCATTATCCTCGCAACTAAACCCTAATATTCAGCATCATAATAGCACTATGACCGAATACAACGAAAACATTGAGCGTGAGAGCACATCATCGTTGCCCCGCTTCACACTCTACGACTTTGTGCAGCTGATTCTTTCGAATTGGTATTGGTTTGCACTATCAATCATCGTATGCTGCCTCTGCGCCGCATTCTATCTTCGTCGCACAGCGCCTGTCTATCAGCGTAGCGCCTCGGTGCTCGTGAAGGACTCGCGTAAGGGCTCTGCAGCCGAGGTTGTCGCATTTAGCGATATTATGGGCGGTATGGGTCGTCGCTCGGTAGACAACGAGGTATATATTCTTCAATCTCGCCGCCTAATGGAGGAGGTTGTCAAGCGTTATGACCTTGGCACCAACTACTCGGTGTCGGGTCGTATCCGCACCTCGGATATCTACGGCAGCACACCTCTGCTTGTGAAGTTTATCACCGCAGCACCCAGCGATGCAGGCTCGTTTAAGTACACCATCAAGAAAGATGGCAAGGTTGCAATAGATGATTTCCGCGACCGCAAGGGCGAGGAGCAGAGCTTCAAGGCTACTGCCGAGGTGGGCGATACAATCACCACGCCTCTTGGCAAGATTGTATTTGTGCCTACACCCTACATCGACCAGTACACCGACAAGAGGGTAAATGTTACGAAGTATCCTCTCAACGAGATTACGGAGGCCTACCGCAAGCGTTTGCAGTGCAATATTACCGATAAGATGGCATCGGTAATCAATATCTCGATGACAGATGTTGTGCCCAAGCGTGCCGAGGATGTTATCAACGGTATCATCGATGCCTACAATGCCGATGCTATCAACGATAAGCGCGAGATATCGAACCTTACGGAGAAGTTTATCAACGAGCGACTGCTCACCCTCGGTCAGGAGCTTAATGTTGCCGATGACGAGATTGCATCGTTCAAGAAGGAGAACCGCATCTATAGTCCTCAGGAGGAGGCATCGTTGAGCGCCGAGGAGATTGCTCGCCTCAAGAAGGAGTCGATGTCGTTGGAGGGTAGCTTGGAGATTGCGCAGTATATCCTCGACTATGTGCGTAACGACGCTTCGGGCAGCAGCCTTATCCCCGCAGCCACAGTCTCGATGAGTGGCGCATCGTCGGCTCTCGCTTCGCAGATTGATATGTACAACACCAATGTGCTGAACTATCAGCGCCTCTTGGCTGAGTCTTCGGAGAATAGCCCCGTTATTATGGACCTCAAGGCTCAGATTTCGTCTGTTCGTGGCGCTATCATCACCTCTTTGGAGTCGCATATCGAGGGTCTTAAGTTGCAGATTGCCAATGTAAGTAGCGAGCAGCGCAAGGCCGATTCGCGTATGACAAGCTCGCCTACCAAGGAGAAGGAGCTACTCTCGATTACTCGTCAGCAGAAGGTTAAGGAGGAGCTATATATCTACCTGCTTACCAAGCTTGAGGAGAATGCCCTCACGGGAGCTACTGCCGAGAGCAACGCTCGCGTTATCGACTTGGCGTATGGTAGCAACCGCCCCATCAGCCCCCGCTCGATGATGATCTACCTTATGGCGTTGGTTATTGGTGCTATCATTCCCTTCGTCATTCTCTACATTATGGAGCTTCTGAACACCACAGTGCGTTCACGCCGTGAGGTTGAGGAGGCATTGTCAGCACCCTTCCTTGGCGATATTCCACGCTTCGAGGGCAAGGCTGACTACAATGTTGTGGTTAAAGAGAATAGCCGTGATGTCATCTCTGAAGCATTCCGCATCTTGCGCACCAACATCAACTTTATGTCGGTGGACCGCAATATGCAGGTTATCACGCTCACCTCGTCAATTCCTCATAGCGGTAAGACCTTTATATCGACCAACCTCGCTATGACATTGGCCATTTCGGGCAAGAAGGTGTTGCTTATGGACCTTGACCTTCGTCGTCGCACCCTCTCAAAGCAGATGGGTCATCGCAACGACCGCCGAGGCCTCACAAGCTACCTTTCGGGTACGCTCTCGTCGTTGAACGATGCTATCTCTAAGACATCGTTGCACGACAACCTCGATATGATGTACGCCGGTCCTCAGCCACCCAACCCCTCGGAGATGCTTATGTCGCAGCGTGTGGATGCTATGATGGCAGAGTTGCGCAAGATGTACGACTACATCATCATCGACAATGTCCCCGCTATGGCTGTTGCCGATGCAATGATTATCGACCGCTTCGTAGACCTCACCATCTATGTTGTGCGTCAGGGTAACCTCGACCGTCGCCAGTTGCCCGATATCGAGCAGCTCTACCGCGAGAAGAAGTTTAATAATATGGCCATCGTGCTCAATGGCGTGAGCCACAACCGCAGCTCTTATGGCTACGGTTACGGCTATAGTTACAGCTACAACTACTACTACAACGAGGATAAGGAGTACTCGGTATGGCAGCGCCGTCTGCACCGATTAAAGGGTCTCTTTAAGAAGCGCCACTAATAAATTATGGATAACTCGATGATTATCGCCGTGGACTTTGACGGCACATGTGTCGAGCACGACTACCCCGATGTAGGACTTGATGTCGAGGGTGCAGTCGATACGCTCAAGGCACTTGTTGCCAAGGGGCATCGTCTGATACTCTTCACCATGCGCTCGGGCAAGAAGTTGGAGGCTGCCGAGCGCTGGTTTAAGGAGCGTAAGATTGAGCTTTGGGCATCTAACCGCAACCCTGAGCAGGAGGAGTGGACAGAGTCTGCAAAGGTGTATGCCCACCTCTATATCGATGACTCGGCGTTGGGCTGTCCGATTATGTTTATTGATGGTGTCCGTCGCCCTGTTGTCAATTGGACAAAGGTGCGCCAACAGTTGGAATACGACGGCGTACTGTAAGCACCATACCTTATATAATAAAGGTCTACTTCCGCTTTAGGAGTAGACCTTTGATTTTAGTTGTTAGTTGTTAGATATTAGTTGTTAGATTTAGGACCAGTAAGACGATAAGAAAAAATTGTGATACCCGACCTCGTAAGGTCTTAAGGTCTTAAGGTCCTAAGGTCCTAAAAAAATCCTAAAGTCCTAAAGTCCTAAGGTCTTATCGGTCAAAAACAGAGAAAATTTCATAGAAAACGCAGTTAAGGCAATCAGCCCTCCTTGAATCCTCCCTGAACACACACCTAAAATAAATGACGGATGTGAGATACTCAAGTATTCCCATCCGCCATTCTAACTAAAGCTGACGCACCTATATCACAACAGATTAAGATGCGATAGCGCAGTACTGGTTGTATTTGCGCATTACCTGCGACACATAACCCAAAGTCTGCTTGCTGCCGGTAAACTTACCACTCTTGACGATGTCAAGCTCATAGTAGGCGGGATCGGCCTTGAGTTGTAGGTAGCGGCTCACATCGCCCCAAGAGTTGGGGTTGGCGCCCTCGTAACGCGCAAGGCGACGGGCATCAAGGACATGACCGATACCGGCATTGTAGCTTGCGAGGATGATGCTCAGACGATCTTCCGTAGGCGTAGCCGCAGGAATACGGAGCATATCGGCAAGCTCGGTAAGGAGCATACCGGCGAGACGAATATTTGTCTCGGTATCGTCGATATCATCGACAGGAACATTGAAGTGGCGAGCCACAACGGGGCGAATCTGCATAATGCCGGCTGCACCCTGGCTCGACACGAGGTTCTCAATAAAGCGCGACTCGCTATAGGCGATAGCACTCATCAAACGCCAATCCTGACCCTCCTCCTCGCCGACCTTCTGCATAATGGGGTCGAAACGCGAGATTACCCACTCCTCGACCATCTCGGCGGGTGTGGCAACGGGTGTGGGTGCTACCTCCTCTACGGGCTCCACCTCGTGAAGCGCAACGGGGGTAGTGGCGTTACCCACTGATGATTCATAAATCGCAAGTGCTGCGACAGAAAGAATCACAAACGATACTCTTCTTAACATTGTTTAGTAGTTTGTGGGCTGCTAAACGGCGTGTACTCACCATTAGTCGTAGAACGACCACGAGATACCAAACTTGAACATTCTTGGGTTTAGCGGGTAGCGTGCTACCTGGAAATATTCGCCATTACCGAAGAGGTTTTGGTTCAAGTGCTGGAATTTCAATAATATACGCATACGCTTCCACTTGGCCGACACAAAGGCGTCGATGTAGGGGTAGTTGCCTACCTTAACCTCGCGCTGATTGAAGAAGACCGAGAGTGCAGGGTTGTAGCTCGGAGCATAGTAGGCCGTGTTGAAACGACCGTCCAAGCCAATCTGCACACGCAACACATCGCGCACAACCCAAAACTCGTAGTAGTACGAGAGGTAGGCGCTAAGAAGTGGTACGGGAAGCACACTCTCATTGGATGAGAACTGCACCAATGCCCTATGATCCAGATGGAGTCCCTTGATACGGAAATCCTTGCGAGCGTACAAACTCGTGAGGCTCACTGTGCCCGCGTGCTGTGCTACGCGGCTGTCATTGCCGTAATATAGCATATTGCCCATTACGCCCTGCCAAAAGCCCAACTCAAGAGCTATGTCAGGCACTGCAAAGTTCACCTCGAAACGAGTTTCAGACTCCTTAGAGAAGGAGTTAAACCAAGTATAGTGGTTTGAGAATAGATTCTCCTGCCAGTAGCCCGGCGAGCGTAGCTCCTGACGGAACTTACCGGAGAGAATCAGGGGATGTTCGCGAATGAAGGCTCGGAGGGTAATATCGGCACCCACCGAGAGATCACCGCCACGATAGCCAGAAGGGTGGTATTTGGCATTAACACCCCAGTCGGCATATCGTTTAATCTTACCACCCGTAGAACCATAGATATACCACGAGTGGCGCTTGTCCTTGGTCATCTTACCCGATATATAGTCTTTCAACCTGAGGTAAGAGTAGGTATGTATGTCGTAGCCGATGCCCGCATCGATAGTCGAGACTATGCCGTTGCGGTCCCACGGCTGGATTTGTACAAATAGTTTGTTCGAGAGCAGTCGCTCCGAGATAGAGTCGCGTGTAGTCTCAGGTGTGATAAACCAGTCCTCGTAGTATTCGAGGCCATCAACCTTCACCCACTTGCCCGTCTCCTCATCGTACTCGCCACGCTCATTGGAGTAGGTAGCCCTCTTGTCGGTATAGACCTTCGACCAAGTGTTGTACTCCAACTGATGGCCGATATATACTGCCGAGAGGTCGGCAATCGAGAAGTCGTACTCGGTAACACGCTCCAAAGGTATTGCAAAGGCCTGCTTAAGGACTACGGCGTGGTTGCGATAGTGGTTGTGCGCCTCGGCCTTAGCCAGACGCATAGGCACACCTGAGGGCATCTCAAAGGTGGTATCGGCAATAGCCCACTCTCCAACAACACCACCATTCTCACGAGTGGTAATCGTATTGTTCATATAGGCGGCATGCACCGAATAACGCTTGCCCGTATGCGCCACAGCCACCGAGAGAGCGTGATTCTTGGTTCGTTGCCAGTCATAACGGCCCATCGTACTGCGGGCCTTGTAGACAACATTTGCCGAGGTCGAGGGGTTGATATTCTGCGAATGTACCAACTCGAAGTGCTCCTCACGGTAGCGCTTCTGTCCCGACTCCAAGTACATCATATTCGTGAGTGGCTTCTTGGCGTTGTAGAATGGCACATTCTCCAAGCGTGCCGTGTAGGCATCGTAGCTTCGGGCAAACGAGAAGTCGCGATCCTGACTGCGGTCAAACCAGTTGACAGCCTGTGATGACTGGCCGAGGCCACCAAGCGCCATATCGCCAACGCCCTTGCGGTAGAAGACATAGTCGATACGCCAGTCGGCAAGCGTGGTATCCAGAGGCTCGATATTCACTCGGTTGTAGTAGCGGTCGATATGCCACTTCCAGTTAGGCAGGGCACGCACCGTGTCGTTGAAGTAGTAGGACTCCAAGGGTCGGCGGAAGCGCTTCTCCTTCTCGGTAGAGTCCGCCTGTACGCCCTCCATACCCTCTTCGCCCATCATATCCTGACCCATACCGGGAAGACCATTCATACCCATAGAGTTGTCCGTGCCAAAACCTTGGCGCTGTTGCTCACGCTGGGCACGAGCCAAAGATGCGGCATCCAACTGGGCATACGACGACAGAGGCAGCAAGATTGCCACCGCCAAAGATATGACCATTATCAACCGCGTAAATCTCATTTATTCAGCCTTTTCAGTTTTAGTGAACAACCAACGAAGAGTTGATATTGCGATATATAGAACGATTATTGCAAGGATTGAGTATGTCGAAACGATGAAAATTAGCGCAAGCGACAACAAAATAAATGCGTATCGCAACTCGTTACCCTTAATGCCAAAGCCTTTGAACTTTAGCGAGAACATACGAATAGGACTTACCAAGAGCAACGAAGCGACAACAGCAATAACGAGCAACCACTCTGCACCCAGCGCTATATGTCCCGACTCCTGAAGTACGGCCAACGATAGGAGCATCAAGGCGTTAGCTGGTGTAGGCAAACCCTCAAACTCCGAGGTCTGCGTGGTGTCGATATTGAACTTGCCGAGGCGCAATGCCGAGAATGCAGCGACTATAAGCGCGATATACGAAAGAGGCTCAATTACCTCAGCGCCAAGGCCAAAGGCGCTATCTGAAGAGCGAACAAGGTCGAACATCACGACTGCGGGCACCAAGCCAAACGAGATATCATCGGCCAACGAGTCGAGCTGAACACCGAGGGGTGAAATCTGGTTGAGCAGACGAGCTACTAAGCCATCGAAGAAGTCGAAGATGGCCGAAGCGACAATAAGCCACAAGGCAAGCTGATAGTCGTGGTACTGCAAAACGGCTACAACAGCGCCGGCGCCAGCGAGCAAGTTCGCCATTGTCAGCAAGTTAGGCAGTGTAAAAAGTCTAATTTTCATTGTTTCTTGGTCTTTATAAAAACTCTTATTGCTCAACTATTTTCTTAGAAAATAGGGTCAAAGAGATTGCAAAGATACGAAAAAATTTTTATCTTTGTATAAATTTGTAAAATTTAACACTCTACATAGCGCTATGAATAGTAATCGTTACTGTGTGATAATGGCGGGTGGCATAGGCTCTCGCTTCTGGCCGATGAGCCGTCAGAGCCACCCCAAGCAGTTCCTGGATATGCTCGATACAGGACGCTCGTTCATTCGTCATACCTACGAAAGATTTGCCAAAATTATCCCATCTAAGAACTTCATAGTCGTTACAAATCGCCGTTACAAGCACCTTGTCAAGGAGCATATCCCGGAGATTAGCGATGAGCAGATTTTGTGCGAGCCGATAGGTCGAAATACTGCGCCGTGCATCGCATACGCTGCATATACACTGCGCAAGGCGAACCCCAATGCCGAGATGATAGTTACTCCCTCGGACCACTTGATACTCAACGAGGAAGAGTTCTATTCTACGGTTGAGTCGTGTCTTGATTTTATCGCCACGACGCCCGCGTTGATGACCATTGGTATTAACCCCACACGCCCCGAAACAGCCTACGGATACATACAGCGCTCGAACAAAAAACAGATAAGTCGCGTAAAGTGTTTTACCGAGAAACCTAACCGCGAAATGGCCGAGGCATTTTTGGAGTGTGGCGAATTTTTGTGGAACTCCGGAATCTTTATTTGGAGCGTTCGGGATATTATCGCCGCTATCGAGCAATACCTTCCCGATCACGCCACGCTATTCTCCTCTATTGCCGATGATTTGGGCACGGAGCGCGAGGAGCGAGCCATAGAGAAAGTGTTCTCGGAGTGCAAGGCGATATCTATCGACTATGGCGTTATGGAGCGTGCCGAAAATGTATATGTCCGCACAGGCAACTTCGGCTGGAGCGATGTCGGCACTTGGGGTGCGGTCTATCACCAATCGCGCAAGGATAGCTATGCCAACGCATCGAATGGCGGTGTGGTAAAGACCTATGATACACGCAACACACTGATTAACATTCCGAAAGAGAAGGTCGCAGTAGTTAGCGGACTAAAAGATTATATCGTTATAGACACCGAAGATGTTTTGATGATATGCCCTCGCCACGAGGAGCAGAGCATCAAGAGTTTTATCGAGGATGTGAAGTACGACACTGGCGATAAACACATCTAATCACTGAGTGCCGAGAGGTGAGTAGTGAGTAATAGAGTAGGCATTGCTTGCTCTATTTTTTGTCAATAGACAACAAAATAAGCTACTTTGGCGTTGATATTGTCAATAAAATGTTATAAACAACTACCGGTAGAGGTTTATTTCAGAGAAATAATAAGTACCTTTGCCGCGTAAAATTGTATGGATATGAATAACAGAGATAAAGATTTTGATGAAATGCACTTGGTGCCAGAGCTCTTTGATGGCAAGCATCAGGTGATACCTATTGTTTCGGGTGGCGATGACACCATCGAGGAGGTTAAGCTTCCCGAGGTTCTTCCCATTCTTACGCTTCGTAGCTCGGTAATCTTCCCCGGCTCGGTTACACCCATCACGGTGGGTCGTGCCAAGTCTATCGCCTTGGTGCGTGCGGTGGAGGCTGCCGATGGCCTATTAGGTGCTGTGTTGCAGATAGATAGCGAGGTGGAAGACCCACAGCCCGATGATATGCACAAGATTGGTACTTCGGCACGCATCCTCAAGATTTTGGAGATGCCCAACGGCAACCTCACGGTAATTCTTGCAGGTTTGGAGAAGATCGAGGTAGGCGAATATATCACCACTCAGCCCTATTTCAAGGCGACAATCACCCCTATTCAAGACTCTACGCCCGACCCTAAGAGTGTGGAGTTTGCAGCGTTGGTGGACTCTATCAAGGAGGTGGCGTTGAGCATTATCAACATCTCGCCCTCGATGCCCAAGGAGGCGGCATTTGCTATCAAGAACCTCGATTCGAGCCGAGCTATCGTAAACTTCATCTGCTCGAATATGGACCTTACAGATGACGACCGTCAGCATCTCTTGGAGGCACCCGGCCTCTTGGCGCGTTCACGCCGTCTGTTGGAGATTTTGGTGCGTGAGCAGCAGTTGGCCGAGCTTAAGAACGACATTCAGAACAAGGTTAAGCAGGATATCGACAAGCAGCAGCGCGACTACTACCTCCAGCAGCAGATGCGCGTAATTCAGGACGAGTTGGGTGATGGCGTAGATGCCGACATCAACAATCTCCGCGAGGCGGGCAAAAAGAAGAAGTGGTCGAAGGCCACCGCCGAGCTCTTCGACAAGGAGGTGTCGAAGCTCGAAAGGCTCAACCCCGCAGTTGCCGAGTACTCGGTGCAGATGAACTACCTGCAACTTATGCTCGACCTTCCTTGGGAGGAGATGACCGAAGATAGACTCGACCTTGCGCTCGTCAAGGAGCAGTTGGACAAGGACCACTTCGGCTTGGAGGAGGTCAAGGAGCGCCTGTTGGAGCACCTTGCCGTAATCAAGCTCAAGGGCGACCTTAAATCACCCATCCTCTGCCTCTACGGCCCTCCGGGAGTGGGTAAGACATCGTTGGGCAAGTCGGTAGCGGAGGCTATGGGCCGTAAGTTTGGCCGTATCTCGCTTGGTGGCTTGCACGATGAGTCGGAGATTCGTGGCCACCGCCGTACCTACATCGGTGCTATGCCTGGCCGTATCATCGAGACTATCAAGCGTTGTGGTGCCTCTAACCCTGTGATTATCCTCGACGAGATCGACAAGGTATCTCGCTCGAACCATGGCGACCCCTCGAGCGCCCTTTTGGAGGTTCTCGACCCTGAGCAGAATACCACATTCCACGATAACTACCTCGATACGGAGTATGACCTCTCGAAGGTGCTGTTTATCGCTACGGCGAACAATGTAAACAACATCTCGGCAGCGTTGCGCGACCGTATGGAGATGATAAATATTCCCGGATACATCCTTGAGGACAAGGTATTTATCGCGCAAAACCATTTGGTAAAGAAGCAGCGCGATGCTCACGGTGTAGCCGATGACAAGCTCTCGCTTACGGACGATGCTATTGTCTCGATTATCGAGGACTACACCCGTGAGTCGGGTGTTCGTGGTCTTGATAAGCAGATAGCGAAGATTGCACGCAACCGTGCCAAGACCATCGCCTTTGAGGAGGAGTTCAAAACGACACTCGACAAGGGCGACTTGGAGCCTATCTTGGGCAAGCCCAAGTTCCGCAACGACCGATACGACATCGCTGGTATGCGTGGCGTGGTTACGGGTCTTGCGTGGACCGAGGTGGGTGGCGACATCCTCTATATCGAGTCGATTCTCACCCCCGGCAAGGGCAAACTAAGCCTTACGGGTAACCTCGGCGATGTGATGAAGGAGTCGGCAACTATCGCCTACGAGTGGGTTATGGCGCATCACGAGGAGCTGGGCATCGACCGAAAGATGTTCGAGGAGAACGACATCAATATTCATGTTCCCGAGGGCGCAATACCCAAGGACGGCCCCTCGGCAGGTATTACGATGGTAACATCTATCGTCTCGACATTTACGGGCCGTGAGGTCAAGGAGCGTATTGCGATGACTGGCGAGACCACTTTGCGTGGTCGTGTAACGGCTGTTGGTGGCATCAAGGAGAAGATTTTGGCTGCTAAGCGTGCCGGTATCACCGAGCTTATCCTTTCGGACGAGAACCGCAAAGATATCGAGGAGATTAAGGAGGAGTACCTCTGTGGCCTCAAGTTCCACTATGTGCGTACCAACAACGAGGTCATAGATTTGGCACTCTGCAAATAATATTTTAGGGCTATGCGCTTGAGGGAGTTTATCGAGAAGTTAGAGGGAGAGGGTGAACTACTGCGCATCACTGCGCCAGTCAGCACCCGCTTTGAGATTACCGAGATTACCGACCGCATCTCTAAGATGGAGGGCGGTGGCAAGGCTATTCTCTTTGAGAATACAGGCACCCCCTACCCTGTGCTGATGAACTCTATGGGCTCGGATAGGCGCATGGCTATGGCTCTTGGCGTAGAGGATTTGGAGGATATCTCGCGCCGTATCGACAACCTGCTAAAGGGGGTGATGTCGCCCAAAGATAGCCTTGTCGATAAGCTCCGTATGTTGCCCCTCTTGGCCGATGTTGCCAAGTGGTTTCCTCGTAAGTCGAGTGGCCGTGGAGAGTGTCAAGAGGTAGTGTGGCGTGGCGAGGATGCCAACCTCAGCAGACTCCCGATACTCACCTCGTGGGCAGCCGATGGAGGGCCATTTATCACCCTCCCTATGGTCTGCACCAAAGATCCCGAAACGGGTATTCCCAATATGGGAATGTATCGTATGCAGCTATTTGATAACCATACAACAGGTATGCACTGGCATCGCCATAAGACCGGTGCTCGCCACTACGATGGCTATAAGCGCTTAGGTAAGCGTATGCCCGTAAGTGTTGCTCTCGGTGGCGACCCCGCATACATTTACTCCGCTACGGCACCTATGCCCGACAATATGGACGAGATGCTGTTGGCAGGTATGTTGCGCCAGCGCCCTGTGAAGATGGTAAAGTGTCTGACAAACGATATTTGGGTGCCTGCCGACTGCGACTTTGTCTTGGAGGGGTGGGTAGACCCCTCAGAGGAGCTCGCTGTAGAGGGCGCTTTTGGCGACCATACGGGCTTCTACTCGCTCACCGACCTATATCCCCGATTCCACATCGAGGCTATCACCTCGCGCCGTGATGCGGTATATCCCGCTACCATCGTAGGCGTGCCGCCAATGGAGGATGCCTATATCGCCAAGGCTACCGAGCGCATCTTCCTTGCCCCTATTCGCCTCGCTATTCAGCCTGAGGTGCGCGACCTCTATATGCCTATGGAGGGTACGGCGCACAACCTCGCCCTTGTCTCTATCGCCAAGCGCTACGAGGGTCAGGCAGCAAAGGTTGCTCAGGGCTTGTGGGGTGCAGGACAGATGATGTTCAATAAGTACTTGGTTATCACGCCCGAAACGACAAATCTGCGCAACCGAGAGGAGATTTTCCGCCTGCTTCGTGGCCTTGACCCCAAGCGCCACTTGATACACTCCGAAGGTATCCTCGATGTTCTCGACCACTCATCGCCAACAACGGGCTATGGCGCAAAACTCGCCATCGACCTTACGGATATCGACCTAAAGAGAGTTCCTATTTCGTTCCCCGCACCGCGCACAGCACGCCCAGTGGGTGGTGTCGAGCTCTTCAATACCGAGCTTACGCGCGAAACAGGACTCTTGATACTCTATGCCGAGTGGGAGTGGCACGAAACGATAGATGTAGAGCGCTATCTTACAGAAAATAACATTGAGGGCATCAAGTATGTCGCACTCTTCGATCGTGGTGCTGCGGGACACATGCGAGCTTCGGACCTGCTCTGGCTTGCAGCGGCTAACACTGACCCTAAGCGCGATATTCGTCTCTTTGGCGATGTCGTGATTATCGATGCCCGCTCTAAGCGCCCCGGCTATGGCAATAACCCCAAGCGTTTCCCCAATGTCGTTACCTCGTCTACTGATACAATCCACTATGTCGATGAGCGCTGGGCAGAGTATGGCATTGGCGAGTTGGTGGAGTCGCCATCAAGGCGCTATCGTAAATTGTGGCTCTCGGAGGGTGCAGAGTGGTAGAGTGATGCGTGAGACAACGAAGCAAAATATCCGAGGAGCACTAATCCTTATCCCGTTGGTCATCATCGCTATGGCGTTGATGCTCCTTGCACGACCCAACGGAAGAGAGATTGCGACACCCGATATTGCCGAGCGAGCCGAGGTCGCTGCCGACTCTATCTCGCACTTCTCGGCCTTCGACCCCAACACTGCCGACTATCGCACAATGACCGAGGCGGGACTACCGCGAAATATCGCTGTCAGCATCCTTAAGTGGCGTGAGGCGGGCAAAGTGTTTCGCATAAGGGAGGATGTGGCGCTCTGCTACGGTATGACCGACTCGTTGTACTTCCTTATTGAGCCATATATTATCATTGGCGAGGAGTTTCGCATCAAGCCCTCAAACAACTATCGCAGAGAGCATTACGACAATCACTCGGAGCAAGGTCGCTCGCTTGACTCTATAACATATACCCCATTTCTTATCGACACCGCTACGGCAGACTATCTGCTTTCTCTCGGCTTGTCGCGCCGTGAGGCCGAACTTGTGGTGCGCTATCGTGAGATGATTGGTGGCTACCGCTCTATGGAGGAGTTTGCGGAGTGCTACGCCGTAGATAGCGCAATGGCCGAGCGCCTGCGCCCCTATATCATATTTCCGAAGCGCGACACCATCGCTACGCTTCGCTCGAAGCGTGAGGAGATTAGCTTTCCTATAAACATCAACACTGCTGACTCGGCAACCTTGCGCCGAGTGCGTGGCATAGGCGCTAAGAGCGTTGGAGATATTCTGCGTTACCGCGAGTTGCTCGGTGGATACTACTCCGTAGAGCAAATTTCGGAGCTTGATGTGGTTACAGACGAGAATTTTCGCATAATTTCCCAACAAATTTATGCTGATAGTGTTGATATTAAAAAAATAAGTATTAACTTTGCGAGCCCAAAAGTATTGGAGGTTCACCCATATCTGTCGAACCGAATGCTTAGGCGAATTATTAACAAACGCGAATTGAAAGGAGGTTGGAGTACCATTCAAGAGATGATTGATGATGACATATTCACCGAGGAGGAGGCAGCGAGAGTTGCACCCTATCTTGATTTTGGTACAGACCTATATAAATAAAAGGAGCGTCACTACCCAAGATAGCGAGGTTATCGAGGGTAACAAACAAAGGGGAGTGAGCCGAGAAGGCTCAGGCGGAGACAGCCCAAAAGAGTCTTAAGAAACAAAAACGATTTATAACTTAAAAAAAAGAATAGAATTATGATTATTATGCCTGTTAAGGAGGGTGAGAACATCGAGCGCGCCCTCAAGAAGTTTAAGCGTAAGTATGAGCGTACTGGTGTTTTGAAGGAGTTGCGTCGTCGTCAGTACTTCACAAAGCCCTCAATCGCAAAGCGCGAGGCTATGCAGCGTGCTATCTATGTAGAGCACACTTACCGTCAGGAGGAGTAATCCATAGCTGATAAGAGAGTAGGTCGATCCATCGGGTCGGCCTATTTTTTTTAGTTGTTGGTTGTTAGAGATGCGCAGAGCTATTAAGACCATTAGGACTTTAAGACCTTAGGACTTTACGAGGTCGGGGATCATATTTCTTCTTAATGGTCTTACTCGTCTTATCGTCTTATGGTCTTATGGTCTTATCATCTTAATATCTCTAACAACTAACAACTCTCTCGGTCATTCTGAACGAAGTGAAGAATCTATCGGTTAGTAAGACCATCGACTGCCCACAAAACCTTGAGATCCTTCGTTGCACTCAGGATGACACCCACTAACAACTAATAACTAACAACTAACAACTAAAAACTAACAACTCTCTCGGTCATTCTGAACGAAGTGAAGAATCTATCGGTTAGTAAGACCATCGACTGCCCACAAAACCTTGAGATCCTTCGTTGCACTCAGGATGACACCCACTAACAACTAATAACTAACAACTAACAACTAAAAATTAACCACTCTACTTGCTTATTTCGCTGATTTTTTATAACTTTGTGCTATAATGGATAGTGTGTCGAAACTCGCAGAGCGTATGGGTGGAATTAGAGAGTATATAGCTAATGCGTTGGGCAGCCGGGGGGCAATATCGCGGTGCGGTTGTCTGGGTGCTATTGTGGCGTGTATGTTCGTGGCGGTAGGTTGCGCCACAGATAAGCGGAGTGCGGAGCTTATCGCCTATGCCGAGGAGATTGCAATGGAGTTGCCCGACTCGGCGCTAAGGGTGGTGCAGAGCATCGACCCTGAGAGTGTGCGCGGCAGGCACGACCGAGCACACTATAAGCTCGTTGTTGCCGAGGCGCACTACTATCGTGATTTGATTCCCAATCGAGACTCTATCGCTCAACCGCTGTTCGACTACTATATTGAGAGCGATAACCACGCCGAGCGTGCTCGCGCACTATATCAGCACGCCCTTGTTATGCAGGCCGAGGGCGAGAATGCCCGTGCTATGTTCTCGCTTTTGGAGGCCGAAAAGTCGCTTTCGCACCTCGACAATCCTCGCCTCTTGGGTCTTGTGCATCGCACAATGGGCGAGATTTATGGTGCAGAGTGTCTATTCCAAAATGCTTTGGAGGAGTATCAGAAATCAAAGGAGTATTTTGATAAGGCAGAGTTACCTATTCATAGTGCATACGCCACCTATGACATTGCAATCATTTATAATAGAATGCGCGATTTTGAAGCAGCAATTAAGATGCTTTTGATTGCTGAAGATGAATTTGGGAGGCTTAATGAATATGGACATATGTTTGACACTCAAATTGAGTTATGCTATAACTATATCCAGCTGAATGATTATTCAAATTGTAGAAATATATTTAATAGGATAAAAACTCATAATTTAAACACTTATAGTCTATGTGATTATTATTGTATATCTGCAATACTATCTGCTATAGATGGCAATTTAAATCAAGCTTATCTTCTATTAAACAGGGCAAAACAAGAATTAATAATCAATCCAATGCAACTTGCATATGCTGAATATATAATTATTAGGTTGCAAGGAAATGATACAGAAGCCTTGAATTTTCATCTGCAGATGGTTGCTGAACAAGATAAATTCGTCTTTAATGCTATAAATAACTCTTTGCTGCAGAGTCAGGTTGATTTGTTATCTGACCAAGTGGCAAGCACTAAGGAGATTCAACAGAAGACTCGTTTTATAAATTATCTACTCACAATACTGTCCGTGGGTATTGTGCTAATATTTATATATTATATAAAGGATAAACAACATAAGCACAAAGTGGAGATAGCACAAAGTATGGCGATAGCATCAGAACTTCGCAATATTCTTACACTTAAAGATAGTGAGATTCTAAGTCAGCAAAATATCATAGAGCAGCTCTTTGCTTCACGCTTCGACACTATTGATAAGCTAAGTTGTGCCTATTTTGAGGCTCAAGGCTTTAATAACGAGAAGCAGAGAATCTATCGTGAGGTCTCATCTTTGATTGATGATATTAGTTCCGACAAAAAAAGCAATTAAGAGGATGGAGGATTTTGTGAATACCTACAAAGATAACCTAATGTTAAAATTCCGTTCTTCAATTCCAAATGCTACGGAAGATGATACGCAACTTTACTTATATATGGCACTTGGTTTCTCACCTCGCGCTATTAGTATATTTATGAAGAAGAGTGTAGATGCAGTCTATAATCTTAAATCTCGACTGCGTCATAAGATAATAAAAAGTAACTCTCAATATATAGAAATACTTCTCGGCGTGTTGTAGTAACTTGTTGATTTTTAGCAATCTACCGTGCAATATTTGTGTATTGTATATAACTAATTGATATTCAATTAGTTACAACTGCGTTAAATGGGCTGATAGAAATTAAAATATATCAGCCCATTTATTTTACTGATTTTCAGAGTGTTATAAATGCGTAGTGATAGATTTTTGAGGGTATAAATTTAAGGTTTTAATATGTTAATGCAGTAACTTTGCAGTAGGTTAAACAATCTCGAAAATCTTTATGTTATGAAAAAGCTAATTACTCTTTTATCTGCAATTTTAATTGCATCGGTGGCTATTGCGGATAATCCGAAGCCAACGAATCCTTTTGGACCTATTCCGATTAACCCGAAACCATTAAATCCGAATCCCAAACCTAAATCACTTACTGCCGTTATTGAGGCAAGCTACTTTAATGGTGCATTGACCGTGGTATTTAATGCTGACCTTGGCGATGCCGATATTGTAGTTAGCAACCTTACGACTGACGAGATGTGGAGCGATAGTGTTTCGGGTGTTGGTGCAACAACACTTCTCCTCTCAGGCGAAGAGGGTTATTATGAGATTCTAATTTATACCGATTGTGGAGAGTACACGGGAGAGTTCGAGATTTAGAACACGGCTGACCACTCCGCGCTATCGCAAGCGCCATAGCGCGGAGCATCAGCCCTCAGAGCATCTACGGACAAGGTATACAAAAATGTTAGACCGAGCAAGGCACTCGGCAACACCATTATAAATTAAAAAAAGTAGAGCTATGAAACGATTATTACTATCATTGGCCGTTGTAGCAGTAGCTGCTATATCGTGCCAAAAGGAGTATTTGCCCGCAAGGGACAATACTAACGAAGATGTAAGTAACCCAACACCTGAGAACTCAGGAGTAAAAAGCGAAATATTGGGTTACTGGACAGTAACGGCTGAGTCTGAAGCATACGACATTATCGAAGTGTCGTCTTTATATTTCTGGGAAGATGGCAGCGGATACCTTGCAAATGACTCATCACGCCTCGATGGAAGCTTTGTAGGACTCAATCGCAGCGGGTTTGAGTGGAAAGTAGAAGGCGATAACCTGTACTTGACATACCCCAGAGAAGAGCCCATAATGATTACTTATAGTATTGAATACAATACACTCACATTGGTAAGCGAGGATAACGGTGTTAAGCATGAAACGATTTTTAACAAGCAGAAGGAGGCAGACCATCGCTTTATGGGTGATTGGGATATTACTAAGAAGGTAGGCGATAAATACCACAATGAACATATCGAATTTGTGACACCTAATGATTGTTTTACTTACTATGTTGTATATACAGATCTCAATCTGCCACCCACTGAACAAAATGCACATCCTGTATGGTACAAGTACGAATTTGACAACAACACCATTACGATGACCAATGTTCAGTATGGTGGAACAAGCAAGAAAGAGTACAAAATCGAGGGTACTAAGCTATATCTCAATGGAGAGTGCTATTCAAACTTCAAGAAAGAGAATGGCTTCTAAAAATAACTAAGTTTTAGCCTTTACAGCCCGACCGCGAAAAACGGTCGGGCTGTTATTGTTTTAAGGCCTACTTTAGTTCAAACTTGGCTTGAATGGTGTGGCTGATTTTTGAGCCGGCAAACTCCATAGGTTCGGGGGCTGCCTCTTCGGCAATAGCATCGTAGTTAATGCTTGCAATACCGCGAATCTTCATCGAAGAGTTAGTGTTAAAGACTACATCGCCATTCGAGTTATAGTCGTGGATATAGGTACAGCGACCGATAGACTGGTCGATAGCCTCGGCCAAGACCTCGGCATTGCGCTTAGCATCGCGGATAGCCTCACGGCGAAGCTCCTCACGAATGGTGTCTATGTCGGTGCAAGTAGCGCTCTTAAGCGACACGCTATGCAGATTAAGCGGCTCAAGCGTAGCAAAGGCACTCGCCAAATCCTCGGCACCAAAGACCACCAACTCATAGAAGCGTGTAGCATAGGCGCCACGACGGTTGTAGGCGCTAAAATTATCCTTGAAGCACAACGCCTCATCGGTATCGAAGCCTGCCGATTTGAGCGCCTTGGTCATCGTGCGCTCCTGCTCATCAAGCGACATACGGCCCTTAGAGTCGCTCTCGTTGATGGTGATAGCGAGGGTGAACTTATTGGGTATAACAATACGGTCGGCATAGCCATTTACAACAACCTCGTTGCTCTCAGGCTCGTGTGCCGACACGCCAAAGGCAACAACAAGCGCCATAGCGCATAAAAAGAGTCTTTTCATAGAGTAAAATATTTAGGATTTGTACCTAACTAACGCCTAAGACAGACGGGATATTGTGCGGCACAGCAAGTTGTGCTTGGCCCAAGCATTGTATCAGCAGAGGAGGGAGTGGGCCATAAGATAGGGATTGAGCGGCGCAACTACAAAGAAAATACCGAGGGACTGTAACATTACAACCCTCGGTATTTTACCTTTTGGATAGACCGCAGATGCGGCTTTATCACAAGAAATTAAAGTGCATTTACATGCAAAGCCAATGAGCTCTTCAAGTTAGCAGCCTTGTTCTTGTGGATAATATTGGTCTTAGCCAACTTGTCCAACATTGAGCTTACCTTGGGAAGCAATGCCTCAGCAGCTGCACGCTCAGTGGTGTTACGCAATGCCTTTACAGCGTTACGAGCAGTCTTGTGATAAAGACGGTTGTGCGCACGCTTGGTAATGGTCTGACGAATTCTCTTCTTCGATGACTTGTGATTTGCCATAGTTCTAAATCTTTTTTTTATTTTTACTTTTAAATAATTCTGTGTTTCCCGGCTTTTCAGATTCTCCGACCTTGGTAACAGCCCCTACATCGACATTTTTAAGTAGGTTAGCACTTATTACCTATGTGGTCCTCTCCTCCTATTTTTGACCACTGCGACAATCACCTTCACGAGGCATATCGCTTATCGGCATCTGAACACTGCCCTGCCGGGCGGCAACTTTTTTGACAGCCGTAGCTGCTTTCGGATAGGCGTAAAGCCCGCTCCTAAAATCTTCCAAACCGCACGCACCATACCGAAATATGACGCGCCAAGTGCAGCCCGTAGGAGAGTCGAACTCCTCTTTCAAGAATGAAAATCTTGCGTCCTAACCGATAGACGAACGGGCCAAACCACTAACACTCACTAAAAGTGAGCGAATTAGCGGTGCGAAGGTACGCAAAATTTTCTATATAGCAAAATGTTTTTCGAAAGTTTTGCAAAAACTCGGTAAAAAAACTTATTTACAGAGCTTTATCGACTGTGTAGCAGCATCAAACGAGACATATTCGCTATCGAAAAGTCGCTCGATATTGCCCGAAGCAATCATCTCAGCAGTAGGCAGATGGTGAAGCACAGGCGTATCCACCAAGGCGATAGAGTCGGCAAGCGAGAGTGCGATATCCAACTCGTGTGTCGAGAATATTATGCACTTACCCTCATCGTGCGCCAAGCGACTAAGGAGCGTGCAAAGCTCATAGCGGTTAGGCAGGTCGAGAAAGGCGGTAGGCTCATCGAGCAAGATAATAGGCGTATCCTGCGCCAAGGCACGGGCAATCATCACACGCTGACACTCGCCATCGGACAATGTAGCGACCATACGCCGAGACATATTTTCGACACCCGCAATCTGCATAGAACGCTCTATAACGCGCTCATCATCAGCCCTAAGACGACCCATCCAGTCGGTATATGGAGAGCGACCAACAGCCACCAAGTCATAAACCGTAAGTGCCTCAACATCTATGCGTTCTGTATTCACGAAGGCGACACGGCGGGCAAGCTCAACGCTCGATAGCGTAGATATTTCGTGGCCATCAACCACAACCTCGCCTCCCTGCACCTTCCCCAAGGCGGCAATAGCACGCAGCAGCGTACTCTTGCCTGTGCCGTTACGACCAAGGAGAGCCGTCATAGTGCCACAGGCAAAGCGTGCCGAGGCATTGCTAATAAGCGTGCGCTCAGCAAACGAAAGGCATATATCACGAAGCTCTATCATTGGCAGTTACGGTTACGCAGTACAACAATAATTATAATCGGAATACCCAGCAACGAGGTGATAGTGTTGATAGGCAACATCACACCTCCACGCGCTACAATATCGCAAGCCACACAGCATATAAGCATCGACACAGCACCCCACAACATAGAGGCGGGCATCAACACACGGTGGTCAGCCGTGCGGAAGGTCATACGCGCAAGATGAGGTATAGCGAGGCCGATAAAGCCGATAGGACCACAAAATGCCGTTACGCTACCGGCAAGGAGCGTAGTCGAAAGGAAGATAACGACCCTCGAACGCGCCACACGCAAGCCCATAGTACGGGCATAGCTCTCGCCCAAGAGCAACATATTGAGAGACTTAATGGCGACAATGGCAAGCAGAAGACCGATAACAACGGCGGGGAGCATAACGCTCAAATCATCGACCGTTACGGTCGAAAGCGAGCCCATAGTCCACACCACAAAGGCCTTTAACGACTCCTCGGTGCCGAGATACTGCAAGATGCCGACAACAGAGCTAATAGCCGAGCCGAGCATCATACCGAGGATAAGTATCACATTGATATTCTTTATCCTACGCGACAGAAACATTACAAGAACGAGGATAACAGCCGAGCCTATCCACGCCATACCCGTAAGGCCAAGGCGCATAAATACCGAGCCAGACAGAGCACCGACAACAGGTGCAGCAAGCGTGAAGAGAGCCACGCCAAGGCTTGCGCCAGAGTTGATACCAAGGACATAAGGGCCAGCGAGGGGGTTGCGGAAGAGGGTCTGCATCTCTAAACCACTTGCCGCCAACGCCATACCAGCAGCTATAGCAACAACGACCTTCGGCAGACGCAGTTCGCAGACGATAGTGCGATACTCATCCGTAGTAGCGCCACCCACAAGCGCTGCCCAAACATCGCTAAGGGCGATATCCGTAGTGCCAATAGCGAGGTCGCCAATGGCCAGGGCCACCAGCGCTATCGAGAGTAGGACAAAGAGTATATTTTGTGAACGGCTATTCATCATATTTCTACCTTAGGCGATGGTGATAGTAGAGGTTATCATCTTCGCCATGCACAATCTTAACCATATCTTCAAGCACAACATCCGGGCGCACAATGGCCGACTCCCAAAAGTCGCTACCACCCGCCAAGGTACGGCGGGCGTTGTTGTTGTAGACATCGCCACGCTCCACAACAGCACTGCGAGCAAAGTGGGGTGCCGACTGCCTTAGCTCGTCAAGTGTGCTACACTGTCCGACATTTAGCCAAAGGTCGGCCTTAGAAACAAGCATATAGGCCTCCTCAAGGCTGATACCCACCGAGCCGGCTGTTTTATTACAACCTTTATATATATAGGTGCCACCGGCATCCTCCAAGAGATGCACCATATAGCTATCGTCAGAGGGCATATACCACACCTCTTGGTAGGGCGTGTTAAACATCACCTTGGGGCTATTCGCAGAGCGCACCACCCCATCGCGTACAGCATTGTAGCGCTCTACAATCTCCGAGAACATCTGCTCACCCTGCGTGCGGCAACCCATAATCTCGGCTACGGCAACCAACCACTCAGCCTTGCCAAGTGGCGACTGCTCGGTATAGTCGCCAAGGTAGAGATAGGGCAAATGCAACTCGCGCAACTTGGCAGTAAGAGCGGTATTCTCGGCACTTACGCCATAGAGCAACACCACATCGGGGCGCAAAACAACCAATGCCTCATAGTCCAACGAGCTGTCGTAGCCAACATCCTTAACCTTAGGGTTGCCCGCAATAGCCTCCGACATAATATATTGCTTGCCCGAGACACCCACGATACTCTCCGACCTGCCCAGTAGCTCGATCATCGCTATATGGCTTGTCGACATACAAACCACGCGCTCAGCCCGACCTACAATATATTGACCATCGTAGCCCTCGGCACTCGCCTTATCCGAGAATATCGCCAACGACTGCTCCACGACAGCATCACCCTGCCAAGGGCGCGACACCCGAATAAGGCTATTTGAGGCATCATCGCCCAATATTTCGTAGCCCAAAGCGTAGCTCGGTGCATAAACCGAATGGTCGAACGAAACTTTTGCCGACCCTTCTCTTCCCGTGCAACTCGCACATAACGAGCCAATTAACACAACAAGAGCTATCTTGACACTGAATTTCATACCTCAAAGGTACATTTTTTTTGCGATAAATTTGCACAATTCAAAAAAAAGTTATTATCTTTGCACTCGCAAAACCAGTTCGGGATGTAGCTCAGCCCGGTTAGAGTACACGTCTGGGGGGCGTGTTGTCGCAAGTTCGAATCTTGTCATCCCGACAAAGCTGAGTAAGCCAAGGTCCTCAATCAAAAGATTGAGGACTTTTTGTTTGTTATACGCACTGATGCTTGCATCAAAGGGTGTATGGCAAACAGAAAGTAGTCGCTTGCGACAAGTGCCTTGGCGACGAAAGCTTTGTGCAGGCCATTAAGGGAGCGTCCAAGATGGGCGTTAAGCGGAGCAGACTTCGGTCTGCGTAGTAGCCAATCTTGTCATCCCGACCAATTTGAGTAGGTGGAGATGACTAAAAAGCAAATTAGTCATCTCCTTTAGTTTAAGTCATTGATTTATCCGTTAGGTGCAAGCACCCACAACAGCCTTTCTTTCTATTGTGTTACTCTTTGTGCCCAAGCTGTGGCGCGCCAAGCCTTGGCAGTTTCGGGACAGTCGGTCTCTTGGAGAATATAGCACGACAAGCCCGAGTAGTGTTCAATAGGAATATAGGCATCATCAGTACCTGTTACGGTAAAGAAGGTATCGGTGTTGCCCGAGTAGACCACAACATCCGAAAGAGTCTTATTGAAATTCTCCAATGTAGCACCCGATGCAACACTCTCGACATAATCACCCAAGTCGAAATATAGATGATAGCTAAAATTGTCGTAGGGCTGAATCATACCAACATCAACAGCCTTAGCCTCATTATATACCGCCTTCATTGCATCGGCAAGGGCATCTATCTTGCTACAATCAATAAGTGCAATTGTGCCTGACGAGTCGCGATAATACTCCATATAGGCTTCACAGACCTCTTTTAGCTTATGGTCGGTGCGCTCAAAGAGCATAGGCAAGAAATCTTCATAAGGGAAGCCTGCGCCCAAAATCTCTGTTGGCGAGGCAACAACATAGTCCGCCAAGTTGCGTATATCGTATAGACACTCTATATTTGCCATCATACAGGCATCGAAGATAATATAGCGGAAATGGGTGCTGCCAAGCGCCTCCACCAACTCAGGAATCTCCATACAATCTGCATCATCCTGACCATAGAACAGAGGCTCGGCAACAGGCTCCGAGGCACGGCTACCCTCACCCAAGAGGTAGACATCATAGAGGTCGGCAGGGACCCAACCGCCACCATGCGACGACATAATAAGGCCGTAGCTATCGGCAGGCGCCTCCTCCTTCATTCGCTCGACTACACCTCGCAAAAAATCCTTATCCACCGTAGAGGTCGATGTAGGGTACTCCTCGATAAGGCGCTGCTTAGCCATACCATCGTCGAGGTACAGCTCCGTAAGGCGAGTATAGTTGCCGCGGTCATAAAACAGAAGGATACGGCCAATGTCAGTGGGGACATCGTAGTAAGCTGTGATGATACGCTGCATGTTGGAGTCCAAAAACTCGGCAAGACCATTGTTTCCCTGCATAATAATCATTAGCGTATGGCTCTCGGTCAGAGGCCCAGGAACAGGTTGCTCTTTACCATTGTCAGGGTTGGGGGTCTCGTGAGGCTTCTCATTCTCACATGCTACAATAGCAAACGAAAGCGCTACAAACAACAAAGTAAAAAGGGTACTCTTTTTCACCATATTCATAATAATATAAGATTAGCAATTAGTCTCATTAGACATCTATCGACCACAAAAGTAAAAAAAAATTTCATCTATCCATAGAGTTTTACAAAAAAACTATTTATTAAATATTTATAGCAAATAATTAAAAATATTTTTTATTTATATTTTTTGCATTTATATTTGGAAATTATTCTTTTTTATTATACTTTTGGTCGTCAAAAAGATGTGTTAGGAGTTGCTGTGAGTCCGTTTTCATCAATAAAAATAGCAATATTTTTAAGGCGCGATGCACACCTCTAAAAATTAACCAGCTGAAAGACAATACAGAAAACAGATAACCAAATAAAGTAAAAGCCTATGAGAATACAAAAAATGATGAAAGCACTATTTGCTGCTTTTCTGGTTGTGGCAACCATCGCATGCGAGAAAGAGCCCACCAACAAACCCAACGAGCAGGAGAAAGAGCCTACGCTATCGGTTGAGATTAGCGAGGTATCGGCCACATCGTTTAGCTTTATAATAGAGGCGACAGATGCCCAGAACATAAAGTACCTCGTAACGGAGGGTAGCGTTGCTCCCGATGCTGAGGAGGTGATCGCCGAGGGTACAACTACTGAGGCGGGCAAGATTACCTGCTCGGAGCTAACCCCCGATACCGACTATGCGGTAGCTGTTGTAGCGATAAATATCAAGAAGCAGGCCTACATATCAACAGGTGTAAAGACCGAGGCTGAGCCTACTCCGATGCCAGATGTAACGGTGAGCCTCCGCGATGGCTCGGTAACCGAGAACACACTCAGCTTCTTTATATCGTCTACCGAGGCAGATGTATTGAAATGGGTATGCATCGAGGATGGCTCGCGCGATGTTACTGCAGAGCAGGTATTGGCGAATGGCGAAGAGGCAGAGCCTAACACCGAGAGCGAGGTTGTGGTCGAGAATCTTGAACCCGACACCGCCTATGCCATCTATGCAGCCGCAACTTGCGACATCGAGGGCTTCGAGCCTGTGCTCTCAGAGAAGCTCGTCATTAAGACCGCCGAGCCAGAGCCCGTAGGCTACCACCTCTCGGCTACCACCACCGCAACGGCCAGCAAGAGCAGCTCGGAGTTGGATAACTACTTTATCATCTTTGCCGACGAGGCCAACGGCTACACCCTGCGTTGCGACTTCTACACAGCCTTAGGTAGTGAATATCTCCCCTCAGGCGAATACACCCTTGGCAATGCGGCAGAGGGCGCACTCAGCAAGAACTATACAACCTTTATGTTTACCCCTTCGGATAGCCAGATGACACCATTTGAGAGTGGTAGCGTAACGGTTGAGGCTACACCCAACGAGGAGACACGCGAGGTGCAGTACTCATTCAACGGCCTGCTCTACTTCCCCAACGGCGACTTCGTAACGATTGACTTTAGCGGTCTGGTAGAGGGCATTATGCTTCCTGAACCTACTCCTGAGATACCAGATGTTCCTGAGGGCGCAACGGTGTTCACTCCTGATATTGAGGTTAAACAACCTGTACGCTTACATACCCCATCCCTTGTGCCAGGTGAGTACTATATAAAGTTCTACGACAGTAATTGGAATGAGCTCGTGCTTGACATTATGCTTGACCCTGCGATATGTAACGATGGTAACGATGCTCTTCCTGCCGGTCGCTACACCATGGAGGATGGCACTATTGATAGCTATAGTAACATTGCTCTCTATAACCCATATTTTTCGGAGAACTTTACCGAGGCTGAACTTGTCGTAAGCGTAGAGGGTTTGGAGTATGAGCTTACATTTATTGGTACTGCGGGCAGTGGCTCGAATGCTAAGACATTCTATATGCACTACAAGGGCGAGATTCAGGATATGGTACTATAGTATTTTATGAATAATTAAGTGTGTCAAACTAAAATATGAATAATATGAAAAGATTTGGATATATCGTAATGATGGCGGCTATGGTTGTTATGGCTGTCACAGCATGTAAGAAGGATGTCCCACCACAGGGTAACGACAAGACTCCGACGGTGAAGATTGAGACTAAGAGTGTTGGAGCTACGAGCGCTACATTTACCATCACTACTACCAATGCCGAGGATGTATACCTCTATTGTAGCGAGGCGGATGCCACGGCCGAAGATGTCAAATCTAAGGGCACAAAGGTAGTGGGCAATGAGGCAACAATCGACAAACTTAATGCGAATACCGCATATACGGCATATGCCTTAGCCGTGAATGGTGATAAGCAAGCTATTGCCAACATTGAGTTCACCACAACCGAGGACGATGTCCCATTTGAGGGTTACGACCTTGACAAACTTGTCTCGGCCGTATATCGTACCGATAATGAGGCGGTTGCAGGCAACTATGAGGTTGCATTTGGCAATACAACAAAAATGGAGTGGGAAGGTGATATGCAGGTATTCTTGGATCTTTACAATGTAGCTGACAGCGACCCTATTAACCCTGTGCTTCCAAGTGGAACATATGAGCCAAACTCAGACTACTCGGCGTTTAGCTACAGCCCAAGCGACTCTTATGTTGATATTGTTGTAGAGGGTGGCGAGCTTGTATCTTCACCCATAATGGGTACTGTTACAGTTGAGCGTACTGGCCCAACCTATACAATCACCGTAGTTGGAACACTTATGTTGCTCGACGATATGGAGTTCTCGGCACGCTATACCGGCACTATGCAGTTCGTACAGGGTGGCACTTCGGCATACGAATTCTTCGATAATGATTTTGAGGTAACACCTAAGGAGGCTCAGATGCGCTACTGGGGTGGTTGGTTCTATCCATTTGCCGATGATGTGGGTATCGAGATGTTTGATGGCGAGTTCGACTCAAATGGCTCTATGACAAGTGGCTATTACTTACATATCAGTCGCGTTATGATGCCTAAGTATGCCGACTATAATGCAGAGTATATCCCATTGGCGGAGGGCGTATATGAGGTTGCTGTGTTGCCCGAAGCAAATTATTGTCTGCCATACGCTATTGAGTATGGGCGTATCGAAGATCTCTTCGGCGACAAGCACTTCGTGGGCTCGTATATTACATATACTGATGGCGACACCAAGAGAGTTGCCATTATCACAGGTGGCTCTATGACGGTGGAGCGTAGTGGCGATGATTATACTATTACGGCTGACTTTGTAGCTGAGAACGGAGTTAAAATTAAGGTCAACTACTCTGGAGAGCTCATCGTAGGAAACCTCAATGACAACGATGTAAGCATGCCTGAGCGTCCCTACACCACACTTACTGCCGACCACACCTATAACTTCCCTGCTGAGACAACCTACACCGCAGCTTGCTTTGGCGAGTATATGAAGAAGGGTTACGACCTATGGTTTATCACTATTATGGGCTATAATAATAGCTATCCTGATGGCTATGGAGATATGTTTACAACGGAGCTTTTGGTAGAGTCGGGTGGTGCTCGCGATAAGATGCCTACGGGTACTTATAACATAGCACTTGAGGTTAAAGACCACACGATGTTCCCTGGCATTGTCGACTATGCAGGTAATATCTTTTTCACCTGGTATGGCGATCTCACGCCTGATGCAGAGGGTTATTCAAGCCAGGTGGCGCCTATCGTATCGGGTACGGTTACTGTTGAGGAGGTAGAGGATGGCGACTATCACTTCACCTTCGACCTTGTTGATGATGGCGGCAACAAGATTAGTGGCGAGTGGACAGGCGATGGCGAGGCTATAGACCTCAGCGAGCAGGTATCAAGCCAGAGTGCTAAGCCCCTTGCTTTAAGACGATAGCGGCTAAATTCGATTCTAAGATGGAGATGACTAAAGAAAAATTAGTCATCTCTATTTTTTTTAGAGGTTGAATAAAAAGATGTCGTTTCAGAATGAGAAGTATTATTCGGCGAAGTGTTGGAAGGTTTGGCGATTTTGTGTAACTTTGTATGCAAATGCCAACCGCGATACTTCGATATGAAAATTATCTGCTCCATAAAGAGGCTAACTACCCTACTCGCCATCTCGCTTTGCACATTTTGTTGCAATAGTGTCACGAGAGAGAGAGAGTAAAGATAAAATTATAAAATCACAACTATATGAAACTTGGAAGATTAGCACAATGTTTACTCCTTGCATTGCTAATAGGTTGCAATGCCGAGCAGGAACTTTTTAAGGCGAGCGTTGAATACACCATCGAAGATGGAATAATCACTCTTGAAGAGCCTGAACGCACCGCCGAACAAGAGTCGATGATAGAGTTTCGTGCCGAGCCTTTGGATACCGTGCGCGTGGGCTTTGTGGGCCTTGGTATGCGAGGCCCAGGTGCTGTGGAGCGCTTCACATATATCGAGGGCACAGCCATTAAGGCGCTATGCGACAAGTACGCCGAGCGTGCCGAGGCTTGCCAAGCATACTTAGAGCGTGCGGGTATGCCCCGTGCCGACATCTACTCTGGCGATGAGGGGTACAAGAGGCTATGCGAGCGTGAGGATATCGACCTTGTATACATCTGCACTCCGTGGCAGCTGCATGTCGAGGTTGCGGAGTATGCGATGAACCACGGCAAGCATGTTGCTATCGAGGTGCCGAGCGCCAATACCGTAGAGGAGTGCTGGCGATTGGTGGATGCTGCCGAGCGTAATCGCGTGCACTGCACCATTTTGGAGAATTGTTGCTACGACCACTTTGAGCTTACCACGCTAAATATGGCATCTAAGGGGCTCTTTGGCGAGATTATCCACGCCGAGGGTGCCTATATCCACAACCTTGAGCCCTACTGGGAGCACTACGCCGACAACTGGCGTTTGGAGTACAACCAAGCACACAATGGCGATGTATACGCCACACACGGCATAGGTCCAAACTGCCAGGCACTCAATATTCACCGAGGCGACAGGCTCGACTATCTTGTGGCAATGTCTACAAAGTCGATTAATGGCTCGAAGCTCACCGAGGAGCTTATGGGCGAAAAGGAGTGCAAGCAGGGCGACCAGATAAACACGCTTATCCGCACGGTAAACGGATGCACAATAGATATGCAGCACAATGTGATGACACCACGCCCATATAGCCGTATGTATCAGCTTGTTGGCACTGAGGGCTACGCCAACAAATACCCTGTTCAGGGCTACACCTTCAAGCTCGATCAGCTACGCAGTGTCGATGAGGGTGCAATGCCCGATATTGAGGATTTGAACCACCACACCTTTGCCCCAGCAGAGGTCGCTAAGGAGATGACCGCAAAATATAAGCACCCCGTACAGCTACAACTTGTCGATGGCGTGCCCTTGCAGGAGTATTCGCTCTCGATTGGTGGACACGGCGGCATGGACTTTATTATGGATTACCGCCTTGTATACTGCCTGCGCAACGGCCTACCCCTCGATATGGATGTCTACGATGCTGCCGAGTGGAGCAGTATGGGCGAGCTTACACGCATATCTATCGAGAATGGCAGCAAGCCTGTCAAGATACCCGACTTTACGCGAGGCGACTGGGATAGGGTCGATGGTCTAACATTCTACTTCGCCGAATAACAGATAACGCTATGAGGGATAGATATTTATACGATATTGCCGAGAACTTTGCGTTCGATGCCCCGGCAACCGACATTAAGCCCCTTGGCGAGGGATTTATCAACGATACCTATATCGTTACCACAGCCAAGTCGCGCTATATTCTTCAGCGCAAAAACCATATCGTCTTTCCCGATGTAGAGGCGATGATGGATAATATTTGGCGCGTTACTGCTCACCTAAAAGCCAAGGTCAAGGCCTCGGGTGGGGACCCTCTGCGCGAGGTGCTAACCGTAATCCCTACGACCGATGGCAAGCTCTTCTATCGCGACAATGAGAACTTCTGGGCGGCCTCGCTATTTATCGAAGGCTCTGTTACTCACGATGTTGCCGACACCCCACGCCTCGCCTATATGGGTGGTCGTGGCATCGGTAGGTTTCAGGCGATGCTCGCCGACTTTGACGAGCCTTTGGCCGAGGTAATCAAGGGTTTTCACAATATCCGCTGGCGTTTAGAGCAGTGGGACAAGGCATTAGCCGAGGATAAGGCGGGGCGCAAAACGGAGCTTACGGATGAGATAGGCTGGATTGAGAGCCGAAGGGCGAAGATGCTCGCTTTCTGGGAGTTAGTAGAGCAAGGCATACTGCCTAAGCGCGTTACGCACAACGACACGAAGCTAAGCAACATACTCTTCGACCAGAACGATGAGGTGTTGTGCGTTATCGACCTCGACACGGTGATGAGTAGCACCTCGCTAAACGACTTTGGCGATGCCATACGCTCCTACACGAATACAGGCGCCGAGGATGATAGCGACCTAAGCCGTGTAGCGATGAACATCGAGACCTTCCGCCACTATGCCGAAGGCTACCTCTCGGAGCGAGGAGAGACGATGACAGCAAGCGAGAAAGAGTGGTTGGCATTCTCGGCACTCTACATCACTTTTGAGCAGGTGTTGCGCTTCCTGATGGATTATATCGATGGCGACACCTACTACAAAACGGCATACCCCACCCACAACCTCGTTCGCACACGGGCGCAGTATCGACTATTACAGAGTATGGAGGAGCAATACGACGAGATGCTAAAAATCATTAATGACATATTATAAATTATGAGGCCGACTAAAAAGTGATTTTTGGTCGGTCTCGTTGTTTCTGTTTGCGATTGACGCAAAAAGCGATTACAATA
>SUZB01000027.1 GCA_015060115.1 Rikenellaceae bacterium
CGGGAGCATAGCTCAGCTGGTTCAGAGCATCTGCCTTACAAGCAGAGGGTCAGGGGTTCGAATCCCTTTGCTCCCACTAAAGATTGAAGAGATAGCTTTTAGTTATCTCTTTTTTTTGTGTCTATATTCGTGGTGTCCTATCCATTAGAACGACAAACAGAAGAGCCTGTCTAACCATCGCAGTTAGACAGGCTCTTTCTTCTCTCAAGGAGTAAGAGTGAGGATTACTCCTCCTTCTTAACGATACGACGCTCCTTGATGCGTGCCTTCTTACCAGTGAGATCACGCAAATAGTAGATGCGTGCACGGCGCACAACACCATACTTGTTTACCTCGATCTTGTCGATGTGGGGTGAGTAAAGAGGGAAGATACGCTCTACACCTACACCATTCGATACCTTACGGATGGTGAACATCTTGGTGCGGCCCGAACCCTTAATCTGGATAACTACACCACGGAAGCTCTGCAAACGCTCCTTGTTACCCTCGACAATACGGTAGGTTACGGTGATAGTATCACCAGCACCAAACTTGGGCACATCCTGCTCGCCCTTCTCCCACATCTGCTCGTTTACGAGTCTGATCAATGCATCTTTGTTCATTGTTGCAACAAAAGTTAAAAAGTTAATCGCTCAACATTATCGCTGCGTCGACTTACCATAACGGCACCCTCGCCGATAATCCTTTTTCGTAGCCTTCGCCCAGTATAAGAGGTTGATACGGGCTGCAAATGTAGGAATTTATTTTCAACTGTGCAAATAATTAGCAAAAATCGTTTGATAATGAGAGGGAAGGGAGTTAATAGTTGTTAGTTATTAGTTGTTAGTTGTTAGAAGAGTCATCCTGAGTGTAACGAAGGATCTCAAGGTTTTGTGTGCGGTCGATAGTCATACTCACCGAGAGATTCTTCACTATCGTTCAGAATGACATAGAGTTGTTAGTTATTAGTTGTTAGTTTTTTAGGACAAATAAGACGAGTAAGACAAGTAGGACAAGATGATACCCAACCTCGTAATGGTCTTAATGGTCTTAAAAAAGACAACAGAGACGCAGAGATAACAGAGAAAGATGATAGCCGACTTCGTTGTTGTCCCTTTCGTCTCTTTCGTCTCTTTCGTCCTTTTCGTATCTTTATCCCTAAGCTCTCTACATTCCCTAAACTCATTAAATTCCCTAATAAAACACTTACCAACCAGCACTCAGCCAATTTGTCGTCAGAGTGGTGCTAATATGGCGCTGACACGAGAGAGGGCGGATGGGATATACTGCGCGTATTTCCCATTCGCCCTCACGACTGAAGCGTCATAGTAGCGCCGCTATCACGAAAAATTAATTTCTTGTCAGAAGGGGTTAGATGTGGCCTCGATAAAGAAATTGCCCTGGATGGGACATACTCGAAGTATTTCCCATTCAGGGCAATGATTGAGAGGTCGCAGATGACCCCTTATCACAAGAAATTAGGGTAGGGGTACTACATTTGCAAACCCCATAAATGCCATTGCGAGAAGACCTGCCGTGATCAGCGCAATAGGCACGCCACGCATACCCTCAGGTGTATCCTCCATCTCCAAGCGCTCGCGGATACCTGCGAAGAGCACCAACGCAAGGGCGAAGCCAAGGGCTGTCGCTGCCGAGTAGATAACGCCCGTAACCAACGAGAACTCCTTCTGCACCATAAGGATAGCGACACCCAGCACAGCGCAGTTGGTCGTAATAAGCGGAAGGAAGATACCCAATGCACGATAGAGTGCAGGCGACACCTTGCGCAATACAATCTCTACCATCTGCACCAGTGCGGCGATAACGAGGATAAAGACGATGGTCTGCATATACTCGATGCCGAAGGGGGCAAGGATAAACTCCTGAAGACACCAAGCAACAATGGCAGATAGCGCCATAACGAAGGTTACGGCAGCGCCCATACCCATTGCGGTGTTCACCTTTGACGATACGCCGAGGAAGGGGCAGATACCGAGGAACTGCGAGAGCACCACATTGTTTACGAAGATGGCGCCAATGATGATGGCAAAGATGGTGATAGGCGCTACTGCAACCTCACCCGTAGAGAAGGCCTGAAGTATCTCTTGAGAAATATTCATTGTATCCATTATCGTTTCGCAATTTTATTGAACAACACCATAAGATAGCCGAGCACGATGAAACCACCGGGGGCAAGGATAAATAGCAGGGGCATAACATCGCCGGCGAAGTTGTAGCCGAAGATTGAGCCTGCACCAAGTGCCTCGCGCACCATACCGATAATCGTGAGCGAGAGCGTAAAGCCAAGACCGATGCCGATGCCGTCGAGCGCTGAGTCGATGACACCATTCTTCGATGCGAATGCCTCGGCACGACCGAGAATGATGCAGTTAACCACGATAAGCGGGATAAATACGCCGAGTGAGGCGTACAGCGCAGGAACATAGGCCTTCATCAACATCTCGATAATGGTTACGAATGATGCGATGACCACGATAAATGCCGGAATACGCACCTTGTCGGGGATAAGGTTCTTAATCATAGCGATTACCATATTCGACATAATGAGCACGGCCATTGTCGCAACACCCATACCCATACCATTTATTGCCGACGAGGTAACGCCGAGGGTGGGACACATACCGAGGATAAGCACAAATGTGGGGTTCTCCTTGAGTATGCCCTTGGTGATAAGCTGAAGTTTACTCATTTGTTACTTCTCCTTTCTGAGCCTCAGGCTCTGTTTCGTTAGCATAATCGCCCTCTGCTACGGTAGCACCGGTAGGGGTGTCGGCAGCCTCTGAAGTGGTAGAGGCGCCTGTGGGGGCATCGGCAATAGCCTCCTCCGAGGTGTCGAGCTCACCCTTAGCCCAGAGGTAACCAGCGTATGCGGTCTCCAAGGCGTTGGCATAGGCGCGTGATGATATTGTCGAGCCTGTGAGCGAGTCAAACGAGCCCGAAGCATCGTCCTTCTTCACCTTGAAGGTCATCTCGGCAGGGTTCTTACCTACGGCGCTAAGCTCAAGCTTGTTGCCCTTCTTGGTCATATTTGCACCGAGGCCGGGAGTCTCCTTCTGCGAGAGCACCTTGATGCCGTTGATGGTGGTCTGGCCATCACTCTCCACAAAGCCTACCATAAGGTAGATGCGGTCGGCATAGCCACTCTTTGTGATGCTCGGAGCTTCGACAGCGTAGCCTACAACCTCGCCGTTGGCGCTAACCTTCGTTACGCCTACCGTAAAGTCGCCAATCTGCTTGGTCTGCTCCTCCAACTCCGCCTCGCCCTCAAATGTGGGCAACACCTCGAGTTTTGCCAAATCCTTATTCTTCTGCTCGGTATTGGCGATGGTCTCCTTAGTCAGGGTATTGACCAACGCCACGAGGAGCGCTGATACGGCTGTAATAGTAAACAGCACAAGTACCATATTCTTCAATGAACTCTTCATAATAGTGTGCTATTTAGTGCCGAAGCGCTTAGGACGACAATACTTGTTGATAAGGGGTGTTGCGGCATTCATAATGAATATCGCAAACGACATACCCTCGGGATAGGCGCCCCACACGCGGATAATCATCGTGAGAAGACCGATGCCTACACCATAGATAAGCATACCGCAGTGGGTCATAGGCGATGTTGAGTAGTCGGTAGCCATATAGATAGCGCCGAGCAACGCACCACCTGCCAAGAGGTGGAAGAGGGGCAGCTGCCAGAGTGCAGCGCCACCGTCGCCAATGGCGAGGAAGAAGGCGAAAAGTGCCATTGTGCCGAGCACTGCCACAGGGATATGCCACGAGATGACCCTACGACAAAGGAGGTAAAGGCCACCGAGGATGAGTGCGAATGAGCCAATCTCACCCATCGAGCCATTCATGTGGCCGCCAAGCATAGCGACAAAGTCGACCTCCGAAACCGAGGTCAATCCCGCCTTGACATCGGCGAGGATGGTCGAGCCGGTGAGGGCATCGGGCACACCTGTTGTCCAGTCGGTCATCTGTACGGGGTAGGCGATAAGCAGGAAGATACGGCCGGTGAGTGCAGGGTTAAAGGGGTTGCAACCCAAGCCACCGAAGGTCATCTTGCCGATGCCGATAGCTACCAATGCGCCAATAACGACAATCCACCAAGGAATACCTGTGGGGAGGTTAAATGCCAAGAGTAAGCCTGTAACAACTGCCGAAAGGTCGCCAATGGTTGCGCGACGCTTAAGCAGGAAGCGGGCAATAAGATACTCGAAAGCTACGCATGCCACCACCGACACCGCAGTAACGAAGAGCACACGCCAGCCCAGCACATACACCGAGACGAGGAGTGCGGGGAGCAACGCCAGCACCACATCGCCCATGATACGGCGTGTAGACTCCGCGCCGTGAATATGGGGTGAGGGTGCAGCAATGATTCTGTTTGCCATAATAAATAAGGTATATCTACTTTAATTTTTACTTTTTGTTAGCGCGGGCACGGATATTTGCCATCACAGTCTGCTTCGCAATGCGGATATAGTCCAAGAGGGGCAGGTACGAGGGGCAGGTATATGAGCAGCAGCCACACTCGATGCAGTCGGGTGCATTATGCTCCTCGGCAATATCCCACTTCTGCAACTTCGAGGCGCGTGCCAAGAGGTAGGGCTCAAGGCCGATAGGGCAGGCATTTACACACTTGCCACACTTGATACACGCCATCTCCTTGCCTCGCAAGGCATCGCCATCCGAGTATACCGTAACGCCCGAGCAACCCTTCATAATGGGTGCCGAGAGGTTTACCAACGCACGACCCATCATTGGGCCACCGTTCAAAATCTTGACATCGCCCTCAGGAAGACCGCCAGCCTTCTCGATAAGAGTGGTGTAGGGCGTACCGAAGCGGGTGAGGTAGTTGTGTGTCTCCTTGAGGTGCTTGCCTGTGATAGTTACAACACGCTCGATAAGGGGCTTGTTCTTCTGCACAGCCTCATATACGGCTACGGCAGTCGATGCGTTGCACACCACAGCACCCACCGAGATGGGGAGTGCGGGCGGAGGGGGCACCTGACGACCGGTTACGGCAGCGATAAGCTGCTTCTCGCCACCCTGAGGGTAGCGTGTCTTAAGGGGCATAACCTCGATGCCACGATATGAGCCATCTACGATAAGCTTCTTTAGGTGGGCGATAGCGTCGGGCTTGTTGTTCTCGATGCCAATCACTGCGCGGTCTACCGAGATAGCACGCATAAGCAACGATACGCCCACAAGCATCATCTCGCCACGCTCCAACATTGTGCGGTAGTCCGAGGTGAGGTAGGGCTCACACTCTACGCCGTTGATGATAAGGATATTTGCCTTCTGACCCTCAGGTATCGAGAGCTTGACATGTGTGGGGAACTGCGCGCCACCCATACCTACGATACCCGCCTCCTTGACCTTGGCGATAATCTCCTTAGGCTCCAAGGTGCAGGCACGCTTAAGCTCCGTTGAGCGGTCGATACTCTCTACCCACTCGTCGCCCTCGCGCTTGATGACGACCATCATACGACGCTGACCCTGACCATTGGGCAACATATCTACGGCGGTTACCGTACCCGATATTGGCGAGTGGATATTTGCCGATACGAAGCCTGTGGCCTCGCCGATAAGCTGGCCGGTGAGCACCTTGTCGCCCTTCTTGACGATGGGTGTTGCGGGTGCGCCGATATGCTGAATCATAGGCACAGCAACCGAGTCGGGAAGCTCCAAAACCTCGATAGCCTTATCTTTGCTCCATTGTTTGTTATCCGACGGATGAATACCGCCGATAGGGAATGTTTTCATACTTCTTCTTACTTAGCGGTTTCAACCTTTACCTCCTCCTTTGCGGGAGCAGCGGGGACTTTTGCCTCCTTAGGCAGAGGCTCCATATTGACGAGGTGAATAGCACCTGTGGGGCACTCGTTCACACACTTGCGACAAAGTTTGCACTTCTCCGAGTCGATATATGCCAACGAGCCGTCCATAGTGATTGCACCGAAGGGGCACACCTTGGCACACTTGCCACAGCCGATACAGCCCGCCTTGCACGCCTTCATCACCACAGCACCCTTGTCGCGTGAACGACACGCAACATAGATGGCGCGATCCTTAGGCCACTTCTTTCTCAGCTCGATAAGCTGCTTGGGGCAAGCCTTGACGCAAGCACCACAGGCGGTACACTTGTCGGGGTCAATCTCGATAAGTCCCGTTTCGGGGTTCATCTTGATAGCACCGAAGATGCAGGCGTGGGCGCAGTCGCCATAGCCCAAACAGCCGTAGGCGCAGTCGCTCTCACCAACATACATGGTATTAACCACGGCACAGCTCTTCGCACCGTCGTACTTGTTGGTCTTCTGGCGCTTCTGGCAGCTACCGCCACAGCGCAATGTTGCCACCTGAGGGTTCTTCTCAGGGGCTGCCTTGCCAAGATAGGTCGCTGCCGCCTTCATTACCTCGCCACCTGCAACAGGGCAGTAGAGCGTTGAGATGTCATCACGGCTAACGAGTGCCTCGGCCATTGCGCGACAGCCGGCAAAGCCACAGCCACCGCAGTTTGCTCCGGGGAGCATCTTCTCAACCTCGCCGATGCGGGGATCCTCTCTTACCTTGAACTGCTGAGCCACAAAGAAGAGAATCACTGCAAGCAACGCTCCCAACACGCTAAGTGTCAGGACTGTCAATAGTAACTCGTTCATTACTCTTTAGTTATTGTAAATTTGATATTTCGCTCGAAATAGTGTCTTAGAGCATAAAGCACGACATAGTAGAGTGCAACCGATAGGAGTGTTGCCAAGGCTGCTATGCCGTCCGATGCCCCAAGAATCTTAGCCACCAAGAGTGCCACGATAAGCACCACAAAGGGTAGAATATAGCCCCAAACTACCGACTGCAACGCCATACGGTTACTCGCCAACGCCACACGCACCGTATCGCCAATGGCGAAAAACTCAGGATTGTCGCTCTCGGCCTCGATAAGTTTGCGTGAGCCCTGCTCGCTACACAAACCCTTAGCGTGGCACGCTGCGCAAGCCGACTGTTGCTCGACTACCACCGTAATCCTCTTGCCATCGATACGCTCAACAACGCCTATATGCTCAATAGGTCGGCTCATAGCGCTACGATGTTGTTTAGTCGCAGTAGTGGTTTACCAAGGGCATAAGCCACTCGTGGCCAAAGGCGCAGGGCGAGAGGCGCAAAACGGGAGGGAACTGATAGCGCTTCTTCTCGTTCTGCATCACCATAGTGTGAATCTTCTCGACAACGGTAGAGTCGAAACCTGCGTTGATGATATCCTCGCGGTGCTGCTTCTTCTCAATCATACGGAAGAGGATAGCATCAATAACCTCGTAGTGGGGCAGATGGTCGCTATCCTTCTGGTTGGGGCGCAACTCCGACGAGGGCTCCTTGTCGATGATGGCATCGGGGATAACATCGCCAAATGCCGAGTTGATATATCGTGCAAGGTCGTAAATCTCGCTCTTGTAGAGGTCGCCTGTGGGGCTGAATGTGCCCGCTGTATCGCCATAGAGCGTACACCAGCCGAGGGCATTCTCGCTCTTGTTCGATGAGTTGAGCAACATATATCCCGTTTTGTTCTGCAAAGCCATAAGCATCGTGGTGCGGATGCGGGTTTGGATATTCTCCTCCGTAGCATCAAACTCCGTACCGCCAATGACAGGCTGAAGTGTGCCTACCATAGCGTTGTAGGCCTCAATGATGGGCAGTACGCTGTACTCGACGCCGAGATTCTCGGCCAAACGCTTAGCATCCTCCACACTCTCGTTGGGCGTAAAGGGTGAGGGCATAAGCAGTACACGCACATTCTCCTTGCCCAAGGCACCAACAGCCAAGCAAGCCACAACCGCCGAGTCGATACCGCCCGAAAGACCTACGCAGGCCTTCTCGTAGCCATTCTTGAGGAAGTAGTCGCGAAGACCAAGGCAAGCAGCGCTGTAGATAAGGCGTGTACGGTCGTTATAGGTGGTAAACGGCACCTCGAAGGGCTCATTCTTTGCCTCGGTGTCGTAGATTTGCATATCCTCCTCGAAGCTCTTGAGAAGCATCACAAGATGTCCCTCTCGGTTGAGAATACCCGATGTGCCGTCGTAGACGATATCTCCCGAGCCACCCACCTGATTGATGAGGATTATGCTCTTGCCCTCGGTGAATGCCAAGCGGCTCATCTTGTCGAAACGGCGGGTCATAATACCCTTGCCATAGCGGCGAGCATTTACCGAGATTACGGCATCGACACTCTCGTCGAGCTCCTCCATACGGCTGATGTCGTCGCCAACGACCACCTTGAGGTTGTTGTTGTCAATTGTGATGGTCTGGCTACCTATTGACGAGCCTACGATGTAGCCCATCTCGCGGCGAGCAGTAACATAACGCTTGCCGATATACTCGATTTCGCCACGCTTCGAGATGTAGGCGGCGGCGCTGACAGGGCCTTCCGCCGTGAGGTAGGGAGTACCTACGATTGCTGCGATGCCTCGACACTTCTTGGCAATCTGCTCCACAGCCTCCTCGCACAACGAGAGGAATGTGGTCTTGGTGAGAAGACCATAGGCGGGAGTGCCCGACACGGCAAACTCGGCAAATACCACAAGGTCGGCACCTTGGCTCTTGGCGTTGTCGATTGCTCGGATAATTTTCTCCGTATTAGACTTGATATCACCAACGGTGAAATTGAGCTGAGCTAATGCGATTTTCATATCTTGTTCTTTCTTGCAAATTTTCTAAGGCTCTATACCCTTAGGTATAGTAAATCGCGACAAAGATACAAAACAAAACCCAAATAGCAACAAAAAGCGGGGAAATGTTGAGGGATTTTAGGAGTTTTTAGTTGTTAGGGATTAGTTTTTAGAGTTGCGCTCCGTCGGAGCGCCTGCTAAAGCAGAGGGGAGCAAGGGGCACGAGGGGTCTAAGGGGCCTGAGGGGTAAGAGGGGGGAAGATTTTTAAGACCATTAGGACTTTAAGACCTTAGGACCAATACGAAATTGGGCATCATATTTTTTTTGCTATTGTCTTACTTGTCCTATTGTCTTATCGTCTTACTCGTCTTAAATAATCTCTAACAACTAACAACTAAAAACTCTCATTTATGCCGACAATGGCATTGAACGAGTCGCGGCCGAAGCCGAAATCAACACGGAATGATGCGCTACCGAGGCGGTAGCGTAGGCCTACACCGTATGTGGGCAGGGTCTTACGCCAAGAGAAAGGGTCGTCATCGGAGAAGATGTTGCCAGCGCCTGCCCACGCCACAGCGCCGATGCCATTCCAGATATGTTGGCGAAGTTCTAATTGTACGGAAATAAGCGTGTTACCGCGAAAGCGACCGGGGTAGTAACCACGCATACGGCTGTCGCCATCGCTCTCGGCGAGGAGCAACCAAGGCGTATATTTCGACTGGGTGCGACCATAGATGTCGAGGGCGAGAAGTCCGCCTCGCCATAGCGACTGGTAGTAGTCGAAGAGCAGGGTAGCCTGCCAGGTGTCGTAGCCTATGTTGCTTAGCAGTCGAGGTCGGTAGGTTGCCGAAGCACCCACACGGAAGCCGTAGGGTGGGTCGATGCGGTTGTGGTAGTTGTCGAAGTCGAGTTGTAGTCCGATGCCGGCGGTAGTAACACTGGTGGCAGTTGCGCCAATCGTTTGTAGTGCTCCATCGCTAAGATTTGCGCCCTCAGCATTGATGATATCGGCCATAATGCCCAAGTGGGTATTTGGAGCAATTAGTCTACTATATCGGAACCACGCCGAGAGCGTTTTCTCGGTGTAGCTATGGTAATTTCCGAGCATAGAATCATCGTAGCTCAAGCCCCAAAGACGAGTGGGCAAAGAGCCTGCCTCAGCACCGTATGAGAGAATATCGCGGCTGTTATTTAGGCGATTTATGCCATTGAGCATCAGACGATAATAGCCGTTGATAGAGCCTGAGGCGTAGAGCGATAGCGATGATGGCTTAGAGCCGTAGCGACCACTAATCTTTGGTACTCCGTAGCTTAGTTGGCAGTTGAGCGCAACGCCGAAATTTGTTGTTGAGGAGTAGATGGGCGCAACCGAAAAATCGAGTGATGAGTTATCGCCAGCTCGAGCACTTAAAAGTGAACGACCAGAGTCGCCACGGCTATCTTCGTGGCCACTCTGGTCGATAGGTGTATAGGCATAGGTAACGGTATCGGCGCCAATCACAGCCTCCTCGGTGCTCTGTGCCGATAGTGTGCTACACGACAGCAACAAGGCTGTCGCCACGAGCCACCTACGCATAGCGTTTAGCGGTATTTGTCTGCAATCTCCAAGAAGTGCTGCTGCTCCTCCTTTGACATCTCGCCTTTGCTCACATATACCAACTCACCCTCCTTCGAAACGAGCAAGATGCAGAACATATTGTTGCAGTCGCCCAAACGCCAAGCGCTCGACACCCAGTGGTCGGGGTCGCAGACGATGGTTGCACCATTCTTTGCGGTACGCGCATCGGCAATCTTACGCACCAGCGAGTTGGGGTAGGCGGCATCCTTGAGGTTTACGATGCCGAAGCCCTCGATATTGGGGCCAGCAAGGCGCTTGGTCTCCTCAATCCAGCTGACGAATTCGTGGTTCTGCTTAGGTACCTCAGGGTCTACATAGAAGATAAGCAGATTCTTCTCGCCCCACCACGGAAGACGAGCCTTGTTGCCATCGAGGTCTTGGACCTCCATATTGCGCACACGGCGGGGGAGCGACTGTGCCTCGGCAGTTGTTGAGAGCGTAAAGATTGCTACAACAGCCAAAAATAGTGCTTTCACTTTCATATCTTTGAAATATTTGTTTTTGTGTTAAACGCAACAAAGGTACAAAAATTATGCAATTGGTGATGCTATCTTTTAGTTGAATTTTGGTCTTTTTCAGCAAATTATTGCTCTCTATTCGTAGGAATTAAACGAACACCCAAATTTATTAAACGAATATTTTTGGCATAACTAATTAAATTTAGTTATCTTTGGCATCATAATGATGCACCTTTAGCAGTAATCTCTTGCAATAAATATCCTCTCAAGTGATGAAAGCTAATTTCTTTTTAGTATCTTTGGCATCATAATGATGCACCTTTAGCAGTAATCTCTTGCAAGAAATACTCTCTCAAATGATGAAAGCTAATTTCTTTTTTGTAACTTTGCGCAGAATTTTGTAGTTATCGGAGACAATGAAGCAACGCATCCTGTTTGTATGTCTGGGAAATATATGCCGTTCGCCGGCTGCTGAGGCTGTGATGCAGCAACTTATCGACTGCAATGGTGTGGGCGATAGGGTGGTGGTGGACTCTGCCGGCACATACGGTGGCCACGCGGGCGACCGTGCCGATAGCCGTATGCGCCGTGCAGCATCAGCTCGCGGAGTAGATATCACACACCGTTCGCGTCAGGTGCGTGAGGAGGATTTCGAGTGCTTCGATATCATCGTGGCAATGGACGATAACAACTACGAGGCCCTCTTCCGTCTTGCACCGCACCGCGAAGCACAGATGAAGATATTCCGCTTCCGTGATTTCCTGCGCCACCACCCCGATTGGAGCTATATCCCCGACCCCTACTACGAGGGACACGAGGGCTTTGAGTTGGTGCTCGACTTGGTGGAGGATGGGTGTCAGACGATGCTCGACAAGATTCTCCGAGGCGAAGATTTTGAGTAATAAGTATAAAAAATAAGATAAGATGAAAGTTAACTCTATGTTTTCAGTGCTCTTGGGCATTATTGCCCTTGTGTTTGCAGGTTGTGAGAGCAGTTCTGAGGGCGAATCGGCCATCACGCTCGATACCTATGAACTTAATGTTGATGGTGGTGGTGGCGATATTCCGCTCTACTACTTCGTGTCAAACCCTAAGAAGGGTGGTAAATTCGATGTTGTTTGTACCGAGAGCTGGGTGTCGCTCAAGGAGGTTACATCTAAGACCATCGTTCTGCATGTCGAGGCCAGCGATAGCAGTGATGAGCGTTTTGCAATGGTTACAATCAAGTATCCTGGTGCAGAGTCTGCAAAGGTTATGGTATTGCAGGATAAGCAGTTGCTCAATAAGTTCTCGTTTGCAGTGTCGAATGTTACCTACAAGAGCTGTACTGTGAGCTATAAGCCGTTGGACAAGAATCGCCCCTATATGGCGAATATCATCGATGCCGAGTACTTCAAGCAGTCGGGTGTAGGTCAGGATGTAGCCTTTGTTGATAAGGAGATGGAGAACTACTTGACTCTGGCTCAGCGTAATAATATGACTCTTCAGGAGCTTATGGGTCGTATTAGCCCTCAGCTTATCTTTACGGGTGATGCTGAGCGTCAGTTTGTCGGTATGCAGCCCGGTGCTTCGTATGTGATTTATAGCTATGGTATCGAGTTTTCGGGCAATAGCTACACTATGACAACGCCTATGCACTCTACAATCGTTGAGTTGCCTATGCCTGAGATGTACGATGTGTCGTTTAATATCAACTGCAATATGTCGGGAAATACCGCAACAATAAATATCGATCCCGGCGATTGGAGTGGCTATTATAGCGTGCAGATTGCCCCCGATGACTCGTTGCACTATATCGAGCCGGGTGCGCCAATGGGTGATGGTGCTATCAAGAACCTTGCGAATAAGTTCTACACCAATGCCCGCAATGCGATGAAGGCTGGCTCGTCAGCCGAGCAGTATCTTCGTTCTAACTGCTATACAGGCTTCCGCTCGCTCAATGTGCAGTTGCAGTCGGGAAAGAAGTATATGATTATTGTCTTTGCTGTTGAGTCGAAGGATGGCGAGGTGCCCGTGATGCGCTCGATGCCATCATTCTACTACATCTAATATTGCCTTGCGATGGTCAGATTGCTATTGATAATATTGTCGGTATTCGTTCTGTCGTGTACCGACAATCGTATTGAGCCATCTGAGGTATTTAGTGTCGAGCAGGAGAGCTTGGAGCTTGATGATTTGGGTGGCGACTTCAAGATTTACTATCGCTTGGAGACCGAGACGACGATAAATGCTGTGGCTATATGTGATGCCGACTGGATTGCCGATATCGACAATAAGGAGGCTGGCGTGATTAGCTTTAGAGCCCTGCCCAACCCCTCGGATACCGAGCGTCAGACGACTATCACACTACGCCATATATCTACAGATGTGGAGCTTAAGGTCGCTGTAACGCAGAGCGCTAAGTGTGAAGATTGGCTCAGTTTGGAGCTTGTCGAGTGTGATTATTCGGAGTGCGAGGTGCGCATCACAACGGCCAATAGCGATATGCTATATATCGTGATGATGGCCGAGAAGAGCTATCTTACAGGCCAGAATATCTCTACGGTTGAGGATTTGGTGTCGGCCGATATGTCATACTTCTATACCTATATCACGGGTGATACCACCCTTGAGGAGTTTCTTGTAAATAGCAAGCTGGCTATGTCTGACAACCAGACCAAGCGTTGGCAGGACCTCTCTCCTGCTAAGGAGTATGTTATCTACGCCTATGGCATCTATGCCAATGGCGATAAGTACGATGCCATCACCGATGTGGAGTATATCGTTGTAGAGGATCGTCTCCCTGAGCGTAAGGAGCAATCTTTCGATGTCGCGATTAGCGCCGATGGCCCCGATGTCTGCTTCGAGGTAAAGCCCCAGTCGTGGGAGGGCTACTATGCCGTACAGATTGTTGAGGACTCGGAGCCGGGATATATTGAGCAGGGCTTGGAGTTTACGGCCGAGGCCGAGGTGGCTGTTGCCGAGGCCTTCTTCTATGTTGCCGACCACCTCTATTACTTCGAGGAGAAGAGTGCCGAGGAGGTTATGCAGCAGCTTGGTTATAAGGGTGAGGCGTCGTTTAGCAAGACGCTCAATGCCAACCATCGCTATATGGCGCTTATCTACGCTATCGACTCAGAAGGTGGCAATGTGCCTATGGTGGTGTCAAGACCCATTGTCGAATACTTCTCTACGGGTATGGTCGAGAGGTCGGATATGACCTTCGAGGTGGAGTTCTCGAATATTATGCCCCGCTCGGTGGATGTGTCGATTGTGCCCTCTACCGATGAGCAGTATACGGCGGTGATGATGTACGCCAAGAACCTCCCCGATGGCGACAAGCAGGAGCAGTTGGAGTATGTTATGGAGAAGTATGCACCGCTGGAGCTTACGGGTGTCTACCGAGAGCATATCGACCAGCTACCTCCAGCCACAGAGTTTGTAATAGCTGTCTACGGTTATTATGCAGGAGCTGCAACTACCGACCTCTTCATCTATCGCTTTACTACGAAGGAGGATGGCGAGGGCACCAACCGCATTACTGAGGTTAAGTGCTCGGCATACGATTTGGCCGAGGTTGTCGCCCTTGAGCCTTACTATCAGTCGTTTATGGGCTATGCCGACTACTTCCTCTCGATTGAGGTTATGACCGAGAAGCCTGCCACAGCCCTCCACTTCGATGTCTTCCCCTTAAGCCTCTATGAGGAGTATGGCGAGGAGGCTGTTCGCGAGAGCCTGTTGGAGTACTCCTACACCTCGTCCCCCGATTGGGCGCTATGCAACTACGACAATGAGTATGTGGTGTGTGGCTTGGCCGAGGATGAGAGTGGCTATGTCGGTGAGTTGTTCGTATCGGATATTTTGTCGTTTGCCAAGGGGCAGACCTCCGATGCCGAAGAGTTTGTCGAACTCTATAAGGATTATGTATGGTAGTGCGCCGCTTTTTGCCATACTATAAGCGTATCATAACCCTTGCTACCCCCGTTGTTCTTGCACAGGCGGGGCAGCTCACCACGCAGTTTGCCGATACGGCTATGGTGGGCAACTATGGTGCGAGCGACCCTGTGCCCTTGGCGGCGGTATCGCTCGGCAGTTCACTGTTTCTGCTTATCTACCTCGCAGCGCTCGGTATGGCGCTCGCTATTACGCCTATCGTTGGCGAGAGCTATGCTCGTGGCGACAGGCGTGAGGTGGGTCGTCTCTTTCAGAATAGCATCATCTACTGCTTCGGCTTGGGCATCGTGGCAACCATCGTTGCTCTGGCTCTAAGACCCTTTATCGGGGTGTTGCAGGGGTGGATGTCATCGTCGGGCGATGATGTGGCGGCCGTAGCCGAGATGGCGTTGCCCTATTACGATATGTTGGTGTGGAGTATTATCCCGCTGATGATATTTCTCGCTATCAAGCAGTTTTTGGAGGGTATCGGCAATACAAAGGTGGCGATGTGGGTTACACTCGCTGGCAACGGCCTGAATATCTTCCTTAACTGGGTATTTATCTTTGGTGAGTTGGGCTTTGAGGCTATGGGTGCCGAGGGTGCGGGCCTTGCTACGCTCCTCTCGCGCATTATGCAGATGGTCGTTATCGTTGTCTACTTCTTCCTCTCGCGCCGATTGCGTATCTATCGTGCATTCTTTGGTCGCCGTAGCCTTAAGTTGGAGAGCTTTGGTCAGCTTCTTAACATTGGCGCACCTATCTCGTTCCAGATGGTCTTGGAGTCGGCAGCCTTTATCCTCACCTCTATCCTCGCCCTCTCGTTTGGTGCTGTTGCGGCAGGCTCGATGCAGGTGGCTTTCAGCATTGCAAATGTGGCGTGGATGATTACCGTCGCTATCGGCTCGGCATCGACCATCGTGGTGTCGCATATCTACGGCTCGCGCTCGTTTGGCGAACTGCGACCTATGGTATATGCCACCTACCACCTCGGTTTGGCGTGGGCACTGCTTATGGCTGTGGTCTTTGTACTCTTCCGTACGCCTATCGCCTCGCTCTTTACCGACAACGATGCTATCATAGCGCTTACCGCCGAGCTGATGTTGCTAATCTCCATTTATCAACTTTCGGATGCTATTCAGGCTCTATCTATTAGCATGTTGCGCGGATTGCAGGATGTGCGTATCATTATGCCTATTGTGCTGTGTAGCTACCTTGTGCTGAATATCCCTATCGGATGCCTCTTGGCCTACCGCTTCGATTTGGAGTGCCAGGGCTTGGCCATTGGTCTTATCATCGGCCTTAGCTCGGCTGCGCTACTCACCTCGTTACGCTTGTTGTGGCGTATTCGCAATATGGAGCACTCTACTCGCTAAGGAGCGCCTTGAGCTTGGCGCCTAACTCCGCATTCTCCATTATGCCATTTATCCGCTCGGCACTTGTGCCGTAGAGATATATGGGCACCATCTGGCCTGAGTGGCCATCGGTAGCCCAGCGATACTCTATGCCCTGCTCCGAGAGGTTGAAATCGGCATTGCCACTAACGATTGCAAGACCTCCTGTCTCGTGGTCTGCGGTAACGACAACAAGGGTGTCGCCCGACTCTTCGGCATACTCGACAGCCACCTCTATGGCCTGCATAAAGCTATCCATCTCCCTCTGCATCGCCTTGGCATCGTTGCCATGTCCCATACCGTCGATTAGTGAGCCCTCGACCATCAGCGCAAAACCCTCGTCGCCACGCTCCTCGAAGAGGCGTATCGCCTCGGCTGTAGCCTCGGCAAGGTAACTTCCTGAGTTCTCGCCAACCTCCTTAGCGCCAAGCAACGCCATTACACGCCTATCGCCCTTCGTGGCCTTTAGCGCCTCCATATCCTCGATAAGCTCGAAGCCCTCCTTGTTGAGTCTCTCTTCGGCAGCCTCCTTCGAGCCATAAAGCTCCTCAAAAAATGACATACCGCCACCTATCGCTACATCTATCGAGCTTGCAACGAGCTGTTCGGTGATTGTGAGGTAGTCGTGTCTACTCTCGGTGTGGGCGTAGAATGAGCCGGGTGTGGCGTGTTGCAGATATGTGGTGGCAATAAGGCCAGTCTGCATACCGCGCTGGTGGGCGATATCCATTAGCGACACCAGATTCTCGCCATCGGGAGTCTTGCCAAGCACCGTGTTGTTTGTCTTTGTGCCTGTTGCAAGTGCCGTTCCCGATGCTGCCGAGTCGGTAACACGATTATCCAGCGAGTAGGTCTTTTGCAGAGCAATGTTCTCTGCACGGTCAAATATGGTTGGCTCGTAGTGGTTTTCGAGCTGCATCATCGAGACTGACGAAAGGCCCATGCCATCGCCAATAAGGAAGATGATACTCTTTATTTCGTGCTGTGCCAAGGCCTCGGTTGCGAGGCTTGCGACGAATAGTAGCAAAAGGGTCAATTTGCGCATAATGCTTCGAAAAAAGTGGTTAAACGATATGCAAATTTAGAAAAATAATACTATTTTTGCAAAAGTTATTGACCCCAACCCGAATTCAAATGGCAGATGTTAGAATAGCAGAGGATTGGAAGAGTGTCCTTAAGGAGGAGTTTACGAAGCCCTATTTTGATGAGCTCGTTGAGTTCGTCAAGGCGGAGTATGCTTCGACAACGGTATTTCCTGCCGGTCGTAATATCTTCCGTGCTTTCGATAAGTGTCCGTTGGATAGGCTCAAGGTTGTGATTATCGGTCAAGACCCCTATCACGGTGAGGGTCAGGCCAATGGCTTGTGCTTCTCGGTCTCGGAGGGCGTGCCCTTCCCGCCATCGTTGCAGAATATCCTTAAGGAGGTGCACGACGATACAGGTGCCGCGATGCCCTCTTCGGGTGAACTCGACCGTTGGGCAGAGCAGGGTGTGTTGTTGCTCAACGCCGTGCTCACGGTGCGTGCCCACGAGGCAGCATCGCACGCAGGCAAGGGCTGGGAGCGCTTTACCGATGCTGTTGTTCGTGCTATTGCCGAGCGTAAGGAGGGCGTAGTCTATATGTTGTGGGGCAACTATGCTCAGAAGAAGGGCGCTATCGCCGACCCTGAGCGCAACCTGATATTGCGTGCTGTGCACCCATCGCCACTCTCGGCATATCGAGGATTTTTCGGCTGTCGCCACTTCTCGATGGCTAACGACTACCTTGTAAAACAGGGCAAAGAGCCCATTAACTGGTAAAGAAAGAGTATGTTAGGACACTATATCTTTTTGAAATATGCCTGCCTTGTGGCGCTTATCCTTGGTGCACCCTCGACACTTTGGCTTATCGGCATAGGCAACCTTAAGCTCGGCATCCCGATGCTTTTAGTCTGCGTTGTGGCCTTTATCGCCCATATCTCGGCAGCCAAGCAAGTGAAGAGAATTAGAGAGATGGGGTGTAGAAAGGTAGACGATAACATCAAACCCGTATAATTTCTTGTGATAAGGGGTCATCTGTGACCTCTCAATCATTGCCCTGAATGGGAAATACTTCAAGTATGTCCCATCCAGGGCAATTTCTTTATCGAGGCCACAGCTAACCCCTTCTGACAAGAAATTTAGTGAACCGATTTTTTATAGGCCTTCGATTTCGGCAATCACAAAGTTGCTTCCGCCGATAAATATCGCATCGCTCGGTGTGGCGAGTGCCTTGGCACGGGCAACGGCCTCAGCTACGGTTGGTGCGGTCTCGAAGTCGAGGCCGAGGGTGGTGGCAGCCTGAGCGATATCCTCGATGGCGCGGGCACGCTCAATCTGTGCGCGTGTGAAGATGTAGTGAGCCTTGCGGGGTAGGAGGTGCAAAATCTTGTCGAGATCCTTCTCCTTGGCAAAGCCCATAACGGCATAGAGCCTGTCGCACTCCAACGCCTCCAACTGCTCGGCAACATAGCCTATGCCCGCAGCGTTGTGGCCTGTGTCGCACACGGTGTATGGCTCGCTGGCGAGCACCTGCCAGCGACCCTTTAAGCCGGTGTTTGCTGCGGTCTCGGCCAGGCCCTCGCGGAAGGCACGGCGCGAAATGGTGAGGGGTGTCATCTCTGCAAGGTAGTCGGCAGCGGCACACGCAGTGATGATGTTGTGGCGCTGATAGTCGCCCAAGAGGTCGATATCGAGCTCAAAGACACGGCCATCACGCTGACGCTCAACGCTGAAGTGCTGGCTCAGGTTGTCGAAGTGCTCGACACCCAACAGGTGGAACTCCTCCTCGGCAAAGATTACGCGAGAGTTAAGCTCCGCGCCACGATTTACGAATATATGGTCGTAGTCGTCATTGCGCTCACCAACAACAACGGGGATACTCTTCTTTATGATGCCCGCCTTCTCCGAGGCAATCTTCTCGATAGTGTCGCCCAAAAACTCGGTATGCTCCATCGAGATATTTGTAACGACAGATAGGATAGGCGTGATAAGGTTCGTAGCATCGAGTCGGCCACCGAGGCCGGTCTCTATAATTGCCACCTCGACATCGCTCTGGTCGAAGTAGTCGAATGCCATAGCTGCGGTCATCTCGAAGAACGAGAGGTCGAGCTCTTTCATCTTCGCGTGGTTGCGGTCTACGAAGTTCACAACCTTCTGCTTGGGTATCATCTCGCCATCTACACGGATGCGCTCACGGAAGTCGGCAAGGTGGGGTGAGGTGAATAGGCCGGTGCGATAGCCCGCCTGCTGAAGGATAGATGCGAGCATATGCGATACCGAGCCCTTGCCGTTGGTACCTGCAATATGCACGGTGTAGAAGTTGCGCTGGGGGTTGCCCAAGTGCTGACAAAAGGCTGTTACACGCTCCAATCCTGGCTTATAGGCGTCGCCACCAACACGCTGGAACGACGGCATAGAGCTGTACAAGAACTCAAGAGTCTGTGTATAATTCATACTGAATATTTATTAGGGGATATATTAGTCTACCAAGTGATTTTTTCGTTTGATGCGGTATGCCATATAGTAGAGCAACGCCAACACCGCAACGAGTGTCGATAAGCGTGCTACCCAGTCACCATAGCGGGTGTAGAGTGTCGCATTGTCGCGTAGCTCAAGCTCGGCAGTGAGTACGCCCTCCTCATTCCACTCCAACCTTTGGCCAATCGTCTCGCCACGAGGCGATATAAAGCCCGAAATTCCCGTATTTGCGCTTCGGGCAATGGCTCGGCGTGTCTCGATGGCACGCAGACGGCAGAAGTCGAAGAGGCGGCGATGTCCTGGGGTGTTGCCCCACCAGCCATCGTTAGATATTACCGCCATAAGCTCGGCACCCTCACGCGCAAAGCCTGCAAAATAGTTGCCATAGAGGCCTTCGTAACATATTGCAGGGCCAATCATCACATCGCCATTGAGGAAAACTGAGTGCTTCTCGCCCCAGCCAAGCTGACCCGATACGCCACCAAGGTCCACCTCGAAGAGGTCGAAGAGGCTCTTCAAAGGCACCGCCTCGACACCGATAACGAGCTTGCCCTTATGGTAGATATCCTCCACCTCGCCTAAAACATTCGTCAGTAGGGCAGAGTTGTAGTGGTCGTACCAGCCGTACCAATCCGAGTAGTGGGCGGTCGATGTCTTCCTTTCGTCGCCATAGTAGCGCACCGTAGATGCACCTACGATAAGCTTCGTTTCGAGCAGATGTCCGCCGTGCATAAGCGTTAAAATCGGCATCAGGCGCTCAAGATGCTCTTCGTCAGCCGAGTAGACACCCGGAATATATGCCAATGCCGACTCAGGCAAGACGACAAACGATGAGCCTTGCGGAACGCTTGCTAATAGACGACAGGTATTCTCCGTGGGGTCCATCTTGCCCGCTGCCTCGCGCTCATCCTCGTAGCAGGGCACATTGGGCTGCACAACCGAGACGGTCGTGGTGCGCTCCGAGGGCTCGTAGCCAAAGTATAGCGCCAAGGATAGTGCGATAGGTGCGAGAACGATGATGCCCGCACGAACTACGGTTGCAGTGGTGCGGTGGCGCAAAATCTCGAAGATGGCGATATTTGCCACCAACGCCCAAAGCGTACCGCCAAAGATGCCTGTATACTCATACCACTGCACCGCCCATATATCGCCCGAAAAGCCGTGACCGAGCAACAACCAAGGGAAGGTCATCACATCGGCAGAGTTGTATGCCCACTCGGTGGCTATCCATAGCGTGACGAGTAGGGTATATGCCAAGGCACGGTGCGCACGCTTTGCCGTGTAGTGATAGGTCATAAAGGCCACCAAGTTGTAGAATGTGCCTACTATGCCTGCCGTAATTGGACCGATGGGCGCTGCAATCCATACCCACCAGATAGTCAGCGCATTCCACACGAGGAAAGTGGCTGCTGCATAGCCACACATACGCCACCAGTCGCGGCGCGAGTCCGAGAGGTTCTCGCTGATAATCAACAGCGGTACCAATGCCACCAATAGCGTAAGACCCGTAATGCCAAGCCAACCCGCCGAGAGCAACACCACCGAGAGCAGACACAACAAAATATTTCGTTTCATCATCGTAGCCTAAATTAAGGATAAATATTACCCTGCAAAAGTACGAAACATTTTGATAACACCAAAAAATCGAGAGCGGTTGTTATCGTAAGAATTAGGGAAATTATCCTCTTATGCACCCTTGTGCCTGCTCCTATGCCAAAAAAAGTTGGAGGCTGAATAAAAAGTGTATTTCTGTGTTACGCTCGCCCTCAAAATCCTCATTTACGATTAGTAAATTATAGGGTATTTTCACCCATTTTCTAAGATTTGCTAATGATATGCAAAACATTGTGTTTTAGCGTATTCT
>SUZB01000028.1 GCA_015060115.1 Rikenellaceae bacterium
TTGTAATCGCTTTTTGCGTCAATCGCAAACATAAACAACGAGACCGACCAAAAATCACTTTTTAGTCGGCCTCTTTTTTGTATCATCTTCTGAAGAACTACTTTGTGGGGAAGTCCACACCGTAGATCTGCTTGAACAATGCGCGAACACGAGCGTGGTAAGCCTCCTCAGAGTTGTCGATAGGAGTCTCACGAACATTGCGTGTGCGTACCTTCGACTCGTCAATAACAAGAGGAGTCATCGAGTAGGTACGCTGCTTAGCTACGGGAGCCTCACCGAGCGATGCTACGCTCTTAGCCTCAACCTGGCCTACAGAGGCATTAACCGATGCAGACTGAGTAGAAGCGCCCTTACGCTTAAGAACTACATCGCCATTAACGCGGGGGTTAAGAGGTGTAGCCATACCATACTGGAGCTGTGCTACGCAAGGATAGTAGGTCTCAACAGCGTCGTTACCATTAGCATCCTTATAGTTGTAAAGGATAGGCTTGATAGTAAGAGTGTTGCCATCAGCAGATACCTCTACGGGGAACTTAGAGTCGCAGATAAGCTCGCCCTTCTGGTTGTAAACAGGAGCACCCATATATGAGTTCTCGCCTACAGCCAACATATAGAATGTGTAGTCCATACCGAAGTAGAAGGTAGACATGGGGAACTCACGCTCGATGTTGATAGGCAACCATACATTGCCCTCAGAGTCAATCTCAAGATTCCACTTAGGACCGAAGTCGTAGAACATATCGGCTACGGTAGCTGATGAGAACTCGTCAGAGATGAAGAGGTCGTAAGGTGTCTGCACGACATTGAGCATATATGCGGGGTCAGCGAAGTTGTAACCCAAGCACAAGAGGCGGTTGAAGCCACGGGTGCGGTTGTTGTAATCCTTAGCCAATGTTACGAACTCCTCGTAGAGTGCATCGGTCTTGTCGCGGTCGATACCCCACTCCTTGTAGATGTCGTAAACCTCCGAAGGAAGAGTCTCAGGATACTCGATGCCACCAGCAATCTTCACAGGCGATGTGTAGTTACCTGCATCCTTCCAGTAGCCCTCCTCAGTCTCGGTAGCGTTAACCCACTCCTTCATAGGTGCGGTAGCCTCCCACTCGCCACAAAGTGTGGTGAAGAGGTCAGAGTTCACGCGCACGGGGTAGTTAGCCTTAGGTGTGGTGTACTCAGCAACAGCCTGTGAACCGGGGGTATCGGGGTTGTTGCCTGAGCCCTCCCAGTTGTAAACGAGCATTGCAAGACGAGTTGTAGCGTTCTCGCGGCTTGAGATGGTGAAGTTGAAACCTGCCGCAGAGTTAATCTGCTCGATAGCGGTCTTGTCTACATGGAGAGGGTTACCCATCTCCTGGAGCAATGATGTGTAAGAGTACTCCTTAAGAACCTGGTCGAACTCACGAACATAGTTACAAGCGAAGTAAGCCTCGGTAATGGGGTTTGTAAGGTCGGGGTTCTTGATGTTGAAGGTAACGCTATAGGGGTCGTCGCTCTCAACGGGAGTGATAACAACATCGGGCTTGGGCAATGTAACCTCAGGCATAGTGAATGTGAGCGAGTTGAAGCACTGCTTAGTACCATCGTTGTCGCCGATACCTGCTACCAATACACGAATCTGCTGACCTGCCAGACCCTTAGTATCTACGAACCAGTCGTCCTTGAGCCACTGCTCGGTAACGCCACTGCCAGCATCGGTACCAAAGGTCATCATAGCGAAGTATGAGCCTACGAACCAACGGAGATACTCCTCGTTGTTGTCGAGCAAAGGCATCACATTGTTCTGATACTCACTCTCGGTGCAGATGAAGTAGTTGTAGAAGAGTACATCGTCCGAAGCTGAGAAGGTAATACAAGCATCAATAGGAGTCTTGTCTGTAACCTTAATCTCAACATTGCCTGCCATAGTCTCAGGCTCCTGAGTGTTGACATAGAGCTTCTCGTAGTAGCCGGTCCAGTACTTCTCAACATCGTAGCTGTCGGTACCAGCCTCCTCTACCCAACGCTTCCAGTCGTACATAGGCATATAGTAGCCAGCCGACCAACCTGCGGGGTATGACCAGATTGCATTTGAGATATAGTTGACAAATTCGGGGTCGTCCTCGCTAACGCTTACGGTCTTAACCTCGCCATTCATATAGACAACCATCTCGTCGGGGTCGTCCATATAGGCGTACTCTCCAATGAGGAATACGCCGGGCTCACCGGGAACCTTGGGGTCTGCATAGCCAGCACCATTCTCAATCAAGTTGCCATCCTCATCGCGCTCGTAGCTGTAGTACTCGTCGTAGCGCACGGTCTTATCCTCGGTGGTGAACTGCTGAGCATTGTAGAGAAGCATATCGATCTCCATACCACCCTCAATCTTTGAGTAGTTGTACATGGGGAGTGATGAGGTAGAGTAACGCAAAGCGTTGCCACGCTCCTTAACCTCGGCGGGCACCTGAACATGTACGGCAAAGCCATCGAGCTTGCGCTCTACAACGGTGAGGACATTGTCGCCATAGCCTGTTGTGGTGAACTCAGCGCACTTAACATCTGTCAGGATGTCGTTATCAGCCTCGCGGAATGCGAAGTAGTACTTGTAGGCGGTTTTAGGCTCAAGACCCTGAATCTTGATCTCCTTGGTGGTCTCTACATCGGTAGCCTCGATTGCTACCTTCTCGCCACCCACTAAGATAGCAGCAGCATCACGGGGCTCCTCGCTTCTAATATAGGCATACTCCTTGATGCCCTGTGTCTTCACGGTGATGGTAGCGCCGTTGGAGGTGATATCACCAACAGTAACGGCTACCGTTGTCGTGCCCTGCTTCTTGTCGTCAATGTCGTCGGGCGTACATGCACTCATTGCGAAGCCTGCTATAAGAGCAACGGCTGCAATAAGGAAACGGTTAAAGTTTTTCATAAATAAATGTAAAAAAGTTAATAATTTGGTTTTATCGTTTTTATCTTTTGTTGCGTTTTTCGTTTGCGCACTCTTTCAATTTCACAAAGGTAAGACTATTTTGCAAATTTCCAACTATTTATGCAGATATTTATTACATAAATTGCACGATTATGCAGAATTAGTTGCATAGAGGTGTGATTAAGTGTAAAATTGGTTAGCCAAGGCAACCAACGCCATTTTATAAAATATTAAGAAAATGGCGTTTTGAAAGTTTTTAGTTTTTAGTTGTTAGTTGTTAGATTAGACAAGTAGGACGATAGGACGATAAGACAAAATGATACCCGACTTCGTAATGGTCCTAAGGTCTTAAGGTCTTATCGGTCTTAAAAAAACTAAAGCAGGCGTTTCGCCTGCGGGCAAAAGGGGCGCATTATAAAGAGAGTTTAGAGAAATTAGGGAGATTAGGGAAGTTAGGGAGGAGCGCTACAGACATTTATCCCCTAAGCTCCCTACACTCCCTACACTCCTTAAACTCCCTAAACTCCCTAACGAAGCACTTACAGGTCTGCACAACCAATTTTTTGTCAAAAGGTGTAGATACAACGCTCGGCAAAAATCCCGACGATGGGCTGTACTAAAGCGTACTGCTCATTGTCGGGACTTTTTGTTAGCGGCAGTAGACATCTGCCTTATAATTCAAAATTACAAGCGCTCAAGCTTTACAGTAAAGTGACGCATCAACTCGGTCTCCCATACGATCTTAACACCGCGAGTAATCTCGTGACGACGGTCGTATACATTCTTCAACGCTGCAGCGATTACATCCATGTGGTTGTTGGTGTAAGAGCGGCGAGCGATGCACAAACGGAGAAGGTCAAGACCACCGAAACGGTTCTCGCGAGTTACGGGATCACGGTCAGCAAGGATGTAACCGATCTCGCAACCACGAACACCTGCCTCGAGGTAGAGCTCGATAGCGAGAGTCTGTGCGGGGAACTCCTCCTTAGGAATGTTCGAAAGAACCTTGTCAGCATCTACGAACAAAGCGTGGCCACCAACAGGGCGCTGGTAGGGAATACCGTACTCGTCGAGCTTAGCTGCGAGGTACTGTACCTGCTTGATACGAGTCTCGATAGTCTCCAACTCTGTGTTCTCGTCGAGACCTACTGCCAAAGCAGCCATATCACGACCGTTCATACCACCGTATGTGAGGAAGCCCTCGAAGGGGATACAGAAACGCTTAGCACCCTCGAACCAGTCCTCGTGACGAGTAGCGATGAAACCACCCATGTTTACAAGACCGTCCTTCTTTGATGACATTGTCATACCGTCAGCGTAAGAGAACATCTCCTTGCAGATCTCCTTGATAGTCTTATCTGCGTAGCCCTCCTCGCGGGTCTTGATGAAGTAAGCGTTCTCAACGAAACGAGCTGAGTCAAATACAACACGCTTGCCATACTTGTCTGCGATAGCGCGAACATCGCGGAGGTTCTTCATAGATACGGGCTGACCACCGGCGGTGTTGTTGGTAATGGTAACGATGATGAAGGGGATCTTCTCAGCGTTCTCTGCCAAAGCCTTCTCAAGCTTAGCGCAGTCTACCTCACCCTTGAAGGGGATCTCAAGCTGAGTATCCTTAGCTGCATCGATGGTGCAGTCCAAAGCGGTAGCCTTGCGGAACTCGATGTGACCCTTGGTAGTGTCGAAGTGTGAGTTACCGGGGATAATATCGCCAGCCTTTACGAGGTGTGAGAACAATACATTCTCAGCAGCACGACCCTGGTGAGTAGGGATAACATACTCGAAGCCAGTGATGTTGAAGATAGTCTCCTTGAGCTGGAAGAATGACTTTGAACCAGCATAAGCCTCGTCACCAGTCATCATAGCTGCCCACTGACGGTCGCTCATAGCACCGGTACCTGAGTCGGTCAAGCAGTCGATGTATACCTGCTCTGACTTAAGGCCGAAGAGGTTGTAGTGTGCCTCCTTGAGCCACTTCTCACGCTCCTCACGGGTGCTCTTCTTCAAAGGCTCAACCATTTTGATTCGATACGCTTCTGCAAATGGAATTTCCATAGTTCTGTAGTTTTTTAGGTTTATTATTTAGTTTAAGAATTTATTCTTTTATTGCTTGCAAACTCTTCCTAATTCGCTGTAATACGCGCAATCTGCGACAAAGGTATGCAAAAATATGGTTAATTGCAAGCAATCACCTTAAATAATTTTTGCATAGCGCCCTACGGCTATTCTGTGCGCATTTTCGGCTACTTATTCTCGATAAGAAGCTCCAAAATCTGGACAGCGTTGAGTGCTGCGCCCTTGCGAATCTGGTCGGCAACGCACCAGAAGGTAATGCCGTTCTCGTTAGCCAGATCCTTGCGGATACGACCTACATATACGGGGTCGGTACCCTGAGCAAAGAGGGGCATAGGGTACTCCTTCTTCGCAGGCTCGTCGAAGAGCACGATACCGGGAGCTGAGGCAAAGGCCTCACGAACAGCCTCCACCGTGAGGGGCTCTTCGGTCTCCACCCAGATAGCCTCGCTGTGGGCACGCATCACGGGTACACGCACACAGGTAGCCGAGGTGCGGATGTCGGAGTGCATAATCTTGCGCGTCTCGTGGAACATCTTCATCTCCTCCTTGGTGTAGTCGTTCTCCTGAAATACATCGATGTGTGGGATAAGGTTGTAGGCGAGCTGATAGGCGAACTTCTCGATTTTGGGCTCACCACCCGTAGCGATAGCCTTCTGCTGGTCGGCCAACTCCTGCATACCTGTAGCACCTGCGCCACTTGCCGACTGATAGGTTGCTACATGCACACGCTGGATGTGCGAGAGTCGCTCGATAGCGCCCAAAGCCACGACCATCTGAATAGTGGTGCAGTTTGGGTTGGCGATGATGCGGCGAGGAGCATTAAAGGCATCTTCGCCATTTACCTCAGGCACGACAAGAGGAATATCGTCTTCCATGCGGAAGGCTGACGAGTTGTCAATCATAAAGGCGCCGTGCTTGGTGATGGTCTCGGCATACTCCTTTGATGTCGAGGCACCTGCCGAGCAGAGTGCTACATCTATATCCTTGAAGTCGTCGTTGTGTTGCAACTCCCTTACAACTATATCCTGGCCACGGAAGCGGTAAGTGCTACCTGCGCTACGCTTCGAACCGAAGAGACGAAGCTCCTCGATGGGCATAGGATGATTCTCCAAAATGGCGAGAAACTCCTGACCTACGGCGCCACTTGCGCCAACAATTGCAATCTTCATAAGCGTAAATTTGTTGTATAATTAGTAATTACTATGATATGATTCTCGATTTTTAGGTGCTTTGCACCATCGTTACAATAATAGGCACACTCGTCAAGCGAGCTTGGAGTGTTACCTATTATTGTAACACTACCTGCGGTAGTTAAAAATCGAGAATTATAACTTACTGTGCATCTTTTTTTTGTAATTTATATTTATATCCCACCCCAAACCCCTGCCCTTGATAAGGGAGGGGCTTGTGGCAAGGCTCTGCCTTGCACGCCTTCAGCGTCGAGGACTATTCCCGAAGACTGCAAATCATCGTCATAGCTCTTGCCTTGGGCTTAGGCCTTAATCGGAAGACTCTTCTAACTTGCTAACCACCAAAGTAGTAATTAGTTGTCTTCTTTTGCCTGAAATGGGCGTTTTCCCATTAGAAAAACTCCTCGTCATCGAAGAACTCATCACCAACGGAGGTTGTCGATGTGCTTGCCGACGACGACATATCTATCTCGCACTTATAGTCGGGCAGCTCGTCCGAGGGCTCGAACTTATCGGTGCGGTCGATGCCGAGTGTGCCATCATCGTAGACCTTCTTAAGGAGCTTGCCGGCGATAGGCAGTGCGATGCGTGAGCCATCTGCCGAGTGCGAGAAGTGGATGCTGTTCTCCTCGCCACCTACCCAAGTGCCGACAACAAGGTTGGGCACGGCGCACATAAACCAAGCATCGACATTATCATTCGTGGTACCTGTCTTGGCGGCAATCTCGACATCGTTGAAGCCGAACTCATAAATCATACGGCGGGCAGTACCCATCGTTACCACACGCTCCATCATCGTAATCATCGTGTATGCCACGCGCTTCGAGAGGACATCATTTGACTTGGGGGTGAAGGTTGCCAAGACATTACCCTGGTTATCCTCGATGCGTGTAACGAAGATGGGGTCGATGCGCACACCCTCGTTGGCGAAGGTGCAGTATGCCGATGCCATCTCGTAGGGGTTGCTATCGTAAGAGCCGATGCACAACGCCGCTACGGGGTCGATATAGCCCTTAATGCCCATATCGTGGATAAACTCCGCTACGGCCTCAGGCTGCTTGGCCTGCTTCATAATCCACGCCGAGTAGTTGTTACGGCTATTTGCCAAGCCCCAGTAGAGGGGGTGAGTGCCCTTATACTCCACCTCGGTGGCCTCCTTAGGCGACCAGATGCCCGCAGGAGTCTCAATCGACACAGGAACATTAGGCACTGGCGTACAGGGTGTTAGGCCGAGATGGTCGATTGCGAAGGTGTAGATAAAGGGCTTTGCCGTAGAGCCTACCTGACGCTTGCTCTGCGTAGCGCCATCGTACTTGAAGAAGCGGTAGTCGGGGCCTCCGACATAGGCACGCACATAGCCCGAGTTGGGGTCTATAGCCACCACCGCAGCACGCATAATAGCCTTGTGGTGGAGGATAGAGTCGCGGGGCGTAAGAACGGTGTCGCGCACGCCCTTGAAGGTGAAGACCTCCATCTTCGTGGGCACATCAAACGATGCGCGTATATCCTCCTCGCTGTCGCCCGCCTTGGCCATCATCCGCCAACGGTCGCTCTGTCGCATAGCGCTCTCGATGCGGTCGTTTATCTGCTGGCGCGAGAGGCCGACATACATCGAGCCACGAGCCTTAATCTGGCTGTTCATACGGGGCTGCACCACCTCCTTCATGTGCTCGGCTACGGCCTGCTCGGCATAGCGCTGCATACGAGAGTCTACGGTGGTATATATCTTCAGACCATCACGATAGATGTCGTAGGGCTCGCCATTAGCCTTGAGGTTTTTGTAGCACCAGCCCATAATAGGGTTATCACGGTACTCGGCTAATGCCACCTCGTAGTCCCACTCGGTGTAGAAGTTCTTGCGCTGTGGCTCGTGCATCATCATCGCACGGCGCACCATCTCGCGGAAGTAGGTTGCCGAGCCCTCGTTGTGTGAGTCGGCAGCACGGCGATAGCGCGTAAGGTCGATGGGGAGTTGCTTGAGCGAGTCGGCAACCTTGTCGCTGATAGCGCCTGTCGTGGCAAGACGCGAGAGCACGAGATTGCGCCTCTCGCGGGCCTTCTCGTTAGGCTCACCACGGCGAATGGGGGCGTAGGTGCCGGGGGCCTTAACCTGACCGGCGATAACCGCTGCCTCCTCGATATTGAGGTCGCAGGGCTCCTTGCCGAAGAAGTTGTTGGCGGCCGACTTAATGCCGAAGTTAGAGTTCGAAAACTCTACGGTGTTGAGGTACATAGCCACAATCTCCTCCTTGGTGTAGTTGTGCTCGAGCTGTGTTGCGATGACATACTCCTGCGCCTTGGCCGCAAAAGTGCCTGTCTTACCCTCCAAGCCATGACTACGACGGCGTGTTTTGTAGAGGTTCTTGGCCAACTGCTGTGTGATGGTACTACCGCCACCCTGACCGCTCTGGCGCAGGATTACGGTCATGATGCCGGCACGCGCCGTAGCCTCGAAGTCGATGCCCGAGTGGTCGAAGAAGCGAACATCCTCTGTGGCGAGGAGCGCAGCTACGATAGGGGGCAACTTGTGGCCATCAATCTCTAACCACTTTGTCCTATCTTCGGGGAATAGCTCCTCGTACGACAGGTATGTACGGTTCTCGATAAAGTATGTGCCCAGCACGGCGCCATCGGCAGAGTATATCTGCGTTGCAAGGTTGGTCTTGGGATTCTCCAACTCATCGAAGGTAGGCATAGGGCCCAGCACCTCCCACTTAGCAAGCAGGAAGAGTAGCGTAAGGCCTAAGATACCTGTGGCGGTAACTGCCCAGAGCGCTACGATTATGCGCTTCGACCACGACCATTTTTTCTCATTCTTTCCCATAATTAGGTCTGTTCTATAAATTAGTAAATGAGTTTTTTCGTTTTTTATTATTTTTGCTCGTTAGAAGGGCAATCCCAAACCAAACGAGAAGTACATCTTGCCACTCTTCGTAGGCGAGTAGACCATCTTGCGGTATACGGAGAATGTCGCCGATATGGTTGCCGAGTTGGGCAACGCAAAGAGGTTGAAGTCTACGCCAAGGTCAAGGCCTACCGAGCCGATACGCTTGCGGTAGTTGATAATGTCGCCCTCCGCCTTTGAGAAGGCGCGATTGCGGAACGAGGCGTAGTCGGCGCCTATGTTTAGCCTCAGGCGCTTGAAGTAGATAACGCCCTCCCAGCCTCCATCGGGATACCAGATGGGTAGCTGATAGTTTATCGAGGTGGCTAAGTAGTGATCATTCGAGATGTCGTACGACGAGAAGCCACGCGGCACAAGCCTTGTAGACTTATACGCCAAACTTGAGAGTACGGCCTTCGACTGGAAACCTCCGATAGAGGTTTGATACGATGCCGCCACCGATAGCGAGTGGTGCTTGGCAAAACCCGGAGTGTAGAGCTTGCCGTAGGCCACCACAAGATGTCCGAAGTCGTCGGTGGTGGGGTTGAGCACATAGTTTGCCGAGAGGGTGATGGCCCAAGGAGGCAGGAAGTCGCGGCGAGACATACGCACCTGATCCGAGAAGCTGATGCCCGTAGATAGCTGATGCACACCCTCGGTGTAGCCTATGGTGTGGAAGTTGGTGATCTTGCCACCCTCGAAACTTATCTTATCGACATTTGCCACCATGCCGTTTGAGAAGCTCCACGATGCAGAGAGCGCCAACTGCGAGGTGTGGTAACCACGCTGTAAGAGCAGAGGCAGAGTTGCACCACCACGAATCGAGAAGTATTTGCCGAGTTTTGGCGCTTCGGGGTACTCCAACTTGCCTGTCTCGGCGTTGTACTGGTATACGGTGTGGATATTCTGCGTACCGCCATAGGTACCATCAAGCCATAGACTTACGCCGAGGCCGTTGTAGCGGATAGTGCCCTTGTATACCGAGCCTTCGTGCTGATTCCAGCCCCAAGTGAGGAAGCCCTCCATTGTCGAGAGGATATTCTGCCACATAATCGTAGCACCGAGGTTGAAGGCTATGCGCGACTCCTCCGTAAGCTCGTATGGGTCGTACGAGGCGGGTGCCCAGCTATGCACATTGAAGGCGTGTCCTACACGGCTGAAACGACGGGGTGGTGTACGGCGTACAACGCTGTCGGCCGTAGCTTCGGTAAAGCGCACGGTGTCGAGGTTTACCACATCCCAATCCTTGACCTTCGGGAGTAGCATCTTTTGAGGTATCTTGGTGGGCTCGACAACGCGCTCAAAGGTTATGCGCTGTGTTGCGGGCATATAGCCACGCTGGTCGTAGGTGGTAGCCAAAAGCAGTGTGTCGTTTACCGCCGAGGGGTCGAAAGAACCGAAACGCGATGTCGAGAGCTGATATTCGCGACCTGTGGCAAGATCGAATGAGTGTAGTTCATCACGCCCCGAGGCGATAGAGCCGTAGTAGAGCCTGCCATCGCGTGCCGTAAGGTCGCTAAGTGTGATATACGCCGGCTCGGTAACACGCTCCAAGCCCTCCTTCGTAAGGCGGGCAATGTGCATACCATCGTCATCGGTGATTAGGAGGTATAGCCTATCTGTGAGGTTGTCCCACGCCATACCGTGCACCTCCTTGCCGTAGGGTATCGTGTTGTGGCGGTCGAGGTCGAGCGGGCCATTGACGACCACCGAGTAGCTGCCATCGTAGGTGTACTCCACCCACGCTATGCCGTGTTCGCGGATAGGTGTGGGGTAGAGCGCATTGCGCTGTTTGCGAATAATCTTGGGCTTGCCACTCTCGATATCCATATAGCATAGTTGCGATGCCACCTTCTCGGCATAGAGCGGGCTACGCCTATACTCAGTCCACCATAGTCGTCCCGATGGGCTGAGTGCGGGGCGTGTCGAGACATCGCCTGTGTATGTTATGCGCCTCTCGCTACGCTCCACAGTGTCGATAAGGACAAATGCCGAGGGGCGGTCGAAGTCCTCTTTTAGGGCTATTATGCGACCATCGGCCGTAGGTAGCGGGTGCGAGTAGCTAGTGTAGCACTCTGGCTCAGGAACCGTAACGGGCTCTGTCGTGGGCTCTACCTCGGCAAACTCTGCCCAATGCTCCTGCAGTTTGGTGAAGGTGTCGATAAAGAGACCCTTCTGCGAGGTGCTACCATACCTCTTTAGCATACGGTCGTACTGCTTATGTTGTTTCTCCATAGAGCTAAAACTCTGCGAGAATATATCCTTGCTCGAGTTGCTGTATAGCTTGTTGAGGGTCCACGATGTAGATACCACCATATAGGGTCGGCGAGAGGTGAGTTCGGCAACATCATCGCCCATAACGGTGTGGAAGCGCTCGTAGCCTCGGCGACACATCAGATAGCCTAAGGCGTAGTGGTCGGGGATATAGTCGCGGAAAGAGCCACTAAACCACTTGTCGCGGTTTGGGTAGCGCCCTGCAACATCGCCTATTGCGCGGTATGCCATCGAGAATGAGGGTTGCAGTCCACGACCAAAGGTAGACATCGCCGTTTCGGTCATCACCGCATCGCCCTCCATCATCCATAGCGGCATAAGCAGAAGACCTATTGTCGAGCTCTGCTGTCCGATGACATAGCTTAGACCCTTGATAAATCCTCGGTTGAGGTTGTTGTACTGTACAGCGTGGCGATATTCGTGCGCCACAAGCTGTTTTAGCCAAGGCATCGAGTAGCTATTGACATCGGGCGTAGATAGAAACTCCACACGCTTCGGTAGCCACATCACGAGGCCGTTGGAGCGGAAGTTGGCGGGGTGCACCACAAAGGGTATCGACATCTGGGGGTGGCGGTAGCCATAGCTGATGTCGCTCTCTACGGCATCTAAGTAGTGCATCATTCGCATTGCCACGCCACGCGCCGTGTCGGGGTATACCACACGATACTCCTTTGTCTTCATCTGCTTCCAGCGGAACGATGTAGGGTCAACACCCCAGCTATAATACTGTGCCGAGAGGCGCTCTGAGCAAATCAATGCGCAGAGTGTGAGAAGTATAGCTATCAGGTGTCGTTTCATTACGCTTTATATATGTATATATAACGCCGTAAAGGTACGAAAAAAAGAGAAAAATCCAAAATAGTTGTTAGTTATTAGTTTTTAGTTGTTAGAGAGCAGGCGTTTCGCCTGCGGGCTACGCCCCAAGGGGCAGAAGGGTTCTGAGGGGTAAAAGGGGCGCATTAAAAAAGAGAGTTTAGGGAAATTAGGGAATTTAGAGAAATTAGTGAATAGCGCTACCACCATTTATCCCTAACCTCACTACACTCCTTAAATTCACTAAATTTCCTTTTGCCTCTTATGCCTTCTGACCCCTTGTACCCCTCGTGCCCCTCAGCTTTAGCTGGCGCTCCAACGGAGCGCAACTCTAATAACTAATAACCAGGAATATATAGGCGTAGCCTGCAAGCCGCGGCTTGCCACAAGCCTCCCTTATCAAAGGGAGGTTTGGAGGGATTGTATATATCGAGGGACAGACGAAGTCTCGTCCCGCTCAAGGCTCAAAAAAAAGACCGCTCATTTCGGAGCGGTCTTCATTTTCCGAGCCTTGAGCGGGACTCGAACCCGCGACCCCTTCATTACGAATGAAGTGCTCTACCAACTGAGCTATTAAGGCAACCAAATGGTCAAACTTTTCTGTTTGACGGTGCAAATATCGTAATTTTTTGTTAATTTCGCACAGCGAACTAAACTTTTTTAAGAGATGATTACATTTTTTATCTGTCTTACACTGCTTGTTGCGGCCTACTTTATCTATGGTCGTGCACTCGAAAAGGTGGTGGATATAGATGCGTCAGCCCCCGTGCCATCTGAGACCCACTACGACGGTGTCGATTATATGCCCCTGCCTCGGTGGCGCATCTTCCTTATACAGCTGCTCAATATAGCTGGCACAGGCCCTATCTTCGGCGCTATCCTTGGCGCTTGCTATGGCCCTGTGGCCTTTGTGTGGATTACGCTGGGAGGTATCCTTATGGGTGCTATGCACGACTTTGTGGCGGGTGTTATCTCGTTGCGCAACGAGGGGCGTAGTCTGCCTGAGACCATCGGTAAGTACTTGGGTCGCAATATGTATCGTCTCTCGATGGTGGTGATTCCTATCCTTATGATCTTGGTGGGTGGCGTATTTATCGTTACACCTTCGAAGATTCTGGCAAGTATGACCGATATGCCCTACCTTGTGTGGGTGGGTGTGGTTATCGTCTACTACTTTATCGCTACCATTCTGCCTGTCGATAAGATTATCGGCAAGATATACCCCCTGTTTGGTGCAGCGCTTATCTTTATGGCGTTGGCGATGATGGGTGTTGTGCTCTTTGGCGACTACGAAATCCCTGAGTTAGTATCGTTGCGTAACGAGCATATCAACGCCGAGAATCTGCCCATTGTGCCCACGCTCTTTATCAGTATTGCGTGTGGCGCTATCTCGGGCTTTCACGCTACGCAGTCGCCCCTTATGGCGCGTTGTGTAACGAGCGAGAAGCAGTGTCGCCCCGTATTTTTCGGCGCTATGATATCGGAGTCGGTTATCGCGCTTATCTGGGCTGCGGTGGCTATGGCATTCTTCGGTGGCGTCGATGGTCTTAATGGCTTTATGGCTGAAAATGGCAACGATGCGGGCTTGGCTGTGTCGCATATCAGCCTCACGACACTTGGTATTGCGGGTAGTGTTCTCGCTCTGCTGGGTGTTGTTGCTGCGCCTATCACTTCGGGTGATACCGCCTTCCGTTCAGCACGCCTTATTGTTGCCGATATGCTCAAGATTGACCAGAAGCCTATCTATAAGCGCCTGCTCGTCAGTCTTCCGCTCTTCGCCCTCGGTGTGGGTATCGCCTTTATCGACTTCGATGTTATCTGGCGCTACTTCGCTTGGTCGAATCAGACCCTTGCGGTCTTTACGCTCTGGATGATTTATGCTTGGCTTAAGCGCCGAGGTAGCCGTTATGGTATTATCGCCTTTTTGCCCGCTATCGTTATGACCTATGTATGCTCGTCGTTTGTCTTTGTGTCGAACCAGTTTATAGGTATGGGTTCTGTACCTTTGGCTTATGCCTATGGTGCTGTGGTTACGATAGTTGTGGCGGTTATGGCGCTATTGAAAATTAAAAAAGATGTGAAAAATGGAGCTGAGATTTAATCCTACCCCCGACCAGACTTTTGAGCTGGAGGGTGGTGCAAAATATAACTTTATTCGTGCCAAGGAGCGCATCGATGAACTCGACCGTGCGGGTCGCTATGCCGAGGCTTGCGAGGCACGATACCAAGGCTTTCAACTCTTGGCCGATGCACTGCCAGAGGATGAGCCTATGCCGTTGCGTTGGGAGCACGCCAATAGCCGTGCGGCGATAATGATTCTTCACGGCTCGGCTATCGACCACTTCCGTATTGGTGATTTGGAGATGGCGATGGCGCAGTTGGAGTTGCTCTTGGATTGCGACCCCGAAGACCACCTCGAGGCCATTAACCTCTTGACGCTCTGCTATGCAACTGTCGAGGAGTGGGAGCTCTACGACGAGGTAGAACTCGACCTTACGGATAAGTCTGCCGAGTCGGTCGTTGCCCGCCTGTGGGCATCGTGGCGCAGAGATGGTGCGGTGGATAATGGGGCGTTGTCGCTCCTCAGGTCAAAGTTTAAGCCCTACTTTGCGGAGTTTACCGCCGTTGAGCATCCCGATGATGATGCCTTCCGCCAAGATATTATGTCGGAGCGACCCTCGCAAGGTGCTCAGGCCCGTGAGTGGTGGTTGCTTACCGAGCCCCTGTGGGCAGAGTTCCCAGAGTTTATAGAATCGCTTAAATAACAACGAGATAGGGCCGACCCAAACGATGGTCGGCCCTATTCTATTTCTGGTTGCGATACTGCTTGGGCGATAGGCCTGTGGCACGCTTAAAGTATTTGCCGAAGAAGCTCTGATTGGGGAAGTTGAGCGATGCGGCAATCTGCTGAATGGTCATATCAGATGACTGGAGCATAGCGCGGGCATCGAGTATCACGTGGTTCTCAATCCACTCGCCTGCCGAGCGCCCAGTGTTCTCCTTGACGAGCTTCGAGAGGTACTTGGGCGTGATGCAGAGCTTGTCGGCATAGAAGCCTATCTGTCGCTCCTCGCGGTAGTGCTGGCGCACAAGCTCGATAAAGCGCTCAACGATAGAGTTCTTCTGTCCCTGTTGCATATCCTTCAGATTGTGGAACTTGCTCAGACCACCATAGTAGAATACGCGGATAAGGTTCTCGATAACCTGAAGGCGGAAGGGGTTCTCGCTATCCTCGGCGGCGTGGTAGAGAATCGAGAAAAACACCTTCATTGCTCCCTGCACCTCTGGCGATAGCTCGCGCACAGGGTTGTTGTAGATATTCATATACTGCTGCTGCCAGCCGGGGAGGTTTACGATGTCGATAAAGCGCTTCGAGAGTGCTATGGCGTAGCCCTCGAAGTTGATGCTTGCCTCGCCAAACTCGACAATCTGTCCGGGCATCAGCGTTAGCAACATTGGCGCTTCAAGCTCATACTCCTTGATATTTACCTTTATGTTGCAGTGTCCCGCTGTGGTTACGGCAATCAAGGCATGGTTGAGTCTTTTGGGCTCTTCTCGCCTGTTTCTGAAGCTCTCCGAAGTAAACGGAATGAGCGCTAAATCCTCATCGACGGTGATAAAGTCGTTGGGGAGTGAGCCGATGGCTAATTGTTCAATTAATTTTTTCATATTAGTCGGTTTATGGTTAATCTGGTTTTGTGGCACAAAGTAACAAATTATATATTTGCTATGCAAACCTTATTCGACTAAAAGAGTAATTTTGGTGGTATAAAAGTCTAAATATCTATCTCTAAAACGGAAAATAGAATAAAATTTAGATATAATCACCATTTGGTCTGAAGGTAAAAAAATAGAGGATTGTTGAAAACTTGACGCCCTAATCCTTGCTCGGTCGCTACATTTTACTTACCTTTGTCATTATTATATATAGTAAGAAAAAGAGGATAAAAATAGAGTAAGATATGGCAAAATTTAGAGTTGAAGGAGGTCATCGCCTCTCAGGTGAGATTACCCCGCAGGGTGCCAAGAACGAGGCACTTCAAATTATCTGTGCTGCGTTGCTGACGCCCGAAAGAGTGGTGTTGCACAATGTGCCCATTATTGCTGATGTGATGCAGCTCTTGGAGCTTTTGGAGGCCATTGGCGTAAAGGTGGAGCGCTTGTCGGAGGATAGCTTTGCGCTTACGGCTGCCGATATCAACCTCGACTACTTGCGCACGGCAGACTACCACCAGCGTTGTCGCCGTCTGCGTGGCTCGGTGATGATGATTGGCCCGCTCTTGGCTCGCTTTGGCGTAGGTTTTATGCCCAAGCCCGGTGGCGATAAGATTGGTCGTCGTCGCCTCGATACCCACTTCCTCGGTTTTCAGAAGTTGGGCGCGAAGTTCGACTTTGACCTTAGCGATGAGTTCTACACCGTTGAGGCTGAGCGCCTGAAGGGTACATATATGCTTCTTGACGAGGCATCTGTTACGGGTACCGCAAATATCGTGATGGCGGCAGTGTTGGCCGAGGGTCGCACAACCATCTACAATGCCGCTTGTGAGCCCTATTTGCAGCAGCTCTGCAAGATGCTCAACCGTATGGGTGCTAAGATTTCGGGTATCGCATCTAACCTGCTCACCATCGATGGCGTGGAGTCGTTGGGCGGTACGGAGCATACAATGCTTCCCGATATGATTGAGGTGGGTAGCTTTATCGGTATGGCGGCTATGACACGCTCGGAGCTTACGATTAAGGATGTGTCGTATGACAACCTCGGCATTATCCCTGCTCAGTTTGCCCGTATGGGTATTCGCTTTGAGCAGCGTGGCGACGATATCTATATCCCTCAGCAGGACTCTTACAGCATCGAGAGCTTTATTGATGGCTCGATTATGACCATTGCCGATGCTCCTTGGCCGGGTCTTACGCCCGACCTGCTCTCAATCTTCCTTGTGGTGGCTACGCAGGCCAAAGGCTCGGTGCTTATCCACCAGAAGATGTTCGAGAGCCGATTGTTCTTCGTAGATAAGCTTATCGATATGGGTGCGCAGATTATCCTCTGCGATCCCCACCGTGCTACGGTCGTTGGCCACAACCACGAGCATGCGTTGCGTGCTGCAAATATGACCTCACCCGATATCCGTGCGGGTGTGGCACTGCTTATCGCGGCTATGAGCGCCGAGGGTGTGAGCACAATCCAGAATATCGAGCAGATTGATCGTGGCTACCGCGCTATTGACGAGCGCCTTAACGCTCTCGGAGCCAAGATTTTAAGAATTAACGAATAGAAATAGAAGCTGATTAAATATGTTTTTGGAGAATAACAAGCATAAGGGTTGGATTGAGGTTATCTGTGGCTCGATGTTTTCGGGTAAGACCGAGGAGCTTATCCGCCGTATGAAGCGAGCGCAGTTTGCCAACCTTAAGGTTGAGATTTTCAAACCCTCGATTGATGTGCGCTACTCCGAGGAGGATGTGGTGTCGCACGAGGGCCACTCTATCCACTCTACACCTGTGGAGTCGGCGCAGAATATTCTGCTTATGGCATCGGATGTCGATGTTGTGGGTATTGACGAGGCGCAGTTCTTCGACGAGGGTATCGTTGATGTGTGCCGTCAGTTGGCAAATAGCGGTATTCGTGTTATCGTGGCGGGCCTCGATATGGACTATATGGGTGTGCCGTTTGGCCCTATGCCCGCGCTGATGGCTACGGCGGAGTATGTAACGAAGGTGCACGCAATATGTGTTCGTTGTGGCGACTTGGCGCACCACTCGCACCGCCTTACTGCCGAAGATAAGCAGGTGCTGTTGGGTGCTCAGGATACCTATCAGCCCATCTGTCGCCACTGCTTTAACGAACTTAAAAACAAAAAACAGTAGTATATGCAGAAGGCTATCGAAAAGTGTGTTGAGGTGCTCCGTGAGGGTGGCATCATACTCTATCCCACCGATACGGTGTGGGGCATTGGTTGCGATGCTACGAATGAGGAGGCTGTGGCAAAGGTCTATGCTCTGAAGCGTAGCGAGGAGAAGCACTCGATGCTCTGTCTGATGCTTAATGCCGATATGGTGGTGCGCTATGTGAATAAGGCGCCCGGCATCGCATTTCAGGTTATGGAGCTCTCGGATAAGCCACTTACGGCAATCCTGCCCGGTGCTGTGGGCGTTGCGAAAAACCTTGTCCCCGAGAGCGGTACGCTCGGTGTTCGCATCCCGCAACACGACTTCTGCCAAGCCCTGCTCCGCAAGTTTGGCAGGCCTATCGTCTCGACATCGGCAAATATATCGGGTGAGCCTGCGGCAAAGCGCTTAAAGGATGTTGCCGAGGAGATTTTGTCGGGCGTAGACTATGTTGTTCACCCCCGTTTCGAGGGCAAGCCCACCTTGAAGCCCAGCTCTATTATCGCCTTTGGCGAGGGTGGCGAGGTGGAGATAATCCGTAACTAAGCGACTATGGCAAAGCAACTTATAACACCTGTGCAGAAGCGATTCTCGGATGTCGACTCGTTTATGCATGTAAATAATATCTGGCAACAGAGCTACTTCGATATGGGTAAGACCGACTTCTATGTCAAGGTCTTGGGTATACCCGGCGTATTCGACCGTATGCGCATTATCACCGCATCGACACACACCGACTATCTTGGCCAGGTGCGCCTGATGGACGATATTGTCGTTACGACCGATGTGTCGCGCTTGGGAAATAAGAGTATGACGCTGCACCAGCGCATAATGGCTGGCGATAAGTGTCTCACGGAGAGCTCCTCTGTGATGGTTGCCTTCGACTTCGAGTTGCAGCAGACAGTGCCTCTTCCCGAGGAGTGGCGCGAGCGCCTTTCGGAGTATCTTACAACTAACTCAAATATCAAGTAAATATGAAACGCACAATTATTGACCTTTTCGAGGAGTCGGTAGCCAAGTATGGCTCGAAGGAGTTCCTCTTGGAGAAGCACAATGGCAAGTTTGAGCCTACAACATATAAGGAGAGTTATGACCGTGCAATAACGATTGGCGCAGGTCTTGCCGCTATCGGCATCGAGCGTGGCGACCGTGTATCAATCCTTGCCGAGGGTTGCAACAACTGGATTATCTCGGAGCTCGGCTTGTTGTATGCCGGTGCTGTGAGCGTGCCCCTGTCAATTAAGTTGGAGGAGGCCAACGACCTTGTCTTCCGCCTCCGCCACGCCGATGTCAGGGCTATCTTCGTGTCGAGCTACCAGTTGCCCAAGGTGCGCCGTATCTTGGCGGAGTTGCCCGACCTAAAGCATGTCATCGTATGGGGCGATACAGCGCTTGAGGAGAACGAAACCTCTTTGGAGAGCATCGTAGCTAAGGGCGAGGAGTACCTCAAGGAGCATCGTGAGGCGTTTATGGCTATTGGCCGTAGCCTTCAAAATGATGACTACGCCACAATCACCTATACCTCAGGCACAACGGCTGACCCCAAGGGTGTGGTGCTTACCCATCGCAACTATACCGCTAATGTCGAGCAGGCGTTGTCGGTGGTAACTATTCCTCCCACTTGGCGAACACTCATCATTTTGCCTCTCGACCACTGCTTTGCCCATGTCGTAGGCTTCTACATTATGATTGCCTGCGGTGCTTCGGTGGCAACTACCGAGGTGGGCCGCACACCTATGGAGACACTGCGTAATGTCCCCGTAAACATCAAGGAGGTGCGACCTCACTTCCTACTCTCGGTGCCCGCCTTGGCTAAGAACTTCCGCAAGAATATCGAGACCACAATACGCAAGAAGGGAAAGACCACAGAGCGCCTCTTCAACCTCGCGCTTAAGACCTCGTATGCCTATCAGGCTGATGGCTACTCTAAGGGTAAGGGCTGGCGTGCGCTGCTTAAGCCTGCGGTGATGCTCTTCGATAAGATTTTGTACTCTAAGGTGCGTGAGGCCTTTGGTGGCGAGTTGCAGTTCTTTATCGGTGGCGGTGCGCTCCTCGACTCGGAGCTTCAGCGCTTCTTCTACGCTATCGGCGTGCCTATGTTCCAAGGTTATGGACTCTCGGAGGCAACGCCCGTAATCTCGACCAACGCGCCATCGAAGGGTAACCACCGCTTCGGCTCGTCGGGTCGCTTGGTAAAGCCCCTCGAAATCAAGATTTTAGACGAGGAGGGCCGCGAGCTTCCCGTAGGCGAGAAGGGCGAGATTGTGATTAAGGGTGAGAATGTTATGGCGGGTTACTGGAAGAATCCCGACTCTACGGCCGACACCGTGCGTGATGGCTGGCTCTATACTGGCGATATGGGCTATATGTCCAAAGACAACTTCCTCTATGTGCTTGGTCGCTTCAAGAGCCTGCTTATCTCAAGCGATGGCGAGAAGTATAGCCCTGAGGGTATGGAGGAGGCTATGGTGGATAAGTCGCCATATATCGATCAGGTCATTGTCTACAACAACCAAAACCCCTATACCATCGCCCTTGTAGTGCCCTCTAAGGAGAATCTTAGCCGTGCTATCGAGGAGCGTGGCATCGAGGGTGATGCACGCTATCAGGAGGCGGCAAAGATTATCGCGCAGGAGGTTGCGAAGTACCGCTCTGGTGGCGCCTTTGCCGATGAATTCCCCGATAGATGGGTACCCGCCGTTATCGCCATTGCCGATGAGCCATTTACCGAGCAGAACGGCTTGGTAAACAGCACGATGAAGGTTGTGCGCAACAAGGTGGAGAAGCACTTCGCCGATGCTATTGCCCACGCCTATACTCCCGAAGGCAAGGCGGTGGATAATAACCGTAATATCTCTGCCCTCAAAAATTACTTGTAATTTCTTGTGAAAAGCCGCAATCTGCGGCACCAAACTTAGAGCCTCGAATGGGAAATACATTTTAGTATGTCCCATCCGAGGCTCTTTCATTTGGCACCACATCTCACGACTTTTGACAAGAAATTAATTTGTTGTGATAGTGGGCCTCCTTCGACGCCTCAATCCAAAGAGCGAATGGGAAATACTTTAGAGTATGTCCCATCCGCTCTTTCTCTTTATCGGCGCCAAATTATGCCCCTTCTGACAAGAAATTTGGGGTGAAAAGACCACAGAGACCACAGAGACCACAGAGATCACAGAGACCACAGAGATCACAGAGACCACAGAGACCACAGAGACCACAGAGACCACAGAGACCACAGAGAAAGATGATACCAGACTTCGTTGTTGTCTCTCTCGTCTCTCTCGTCTTTCC
>SUZB01000029.1 GCA_015060115.1 Rikenellaceae bacterium
GAGGGATTCGAACCCCCGGAGCCTCGCAGCTCAACGGTTTTCAAGACCGCCGCAATCGACCACTCTGCCACCTCTCCAAGGGACAAAAGTACGGCAAAGATTTGAAACCACCAAATAAATTTAGAAATATTTTTCTTTATTTTTTTGGTGTACGGCGGTAAGGTGCTGAGAATATGAGTATTACACAAAGCTATTACCTATGCGCAAAGATGGATTGCCAAGGGCTAAAATAGGCAAAAACGGCATTTCACGCCACTTTGTGTGCTTACTCCTATGTAACGATAGTTATATTACAGCTTGCTCACCACCTCGCTCTTGACCTTGAAGAAATTCCACTCCTCAGAGGGGTCGAGCAAGCGGTAGTCGTGGAGGTTACCCCACCCTGCCGGTCTGTCCTTTATTTCGCAATCCTCCTCGGTGTCGTTGTCCACATAATTGCCAATCAGCGAGTGCCACAGCTGTATGCGCGCGACCGAGCTGTCGTAGTCGAAGAGCTGGTTGGCGGGGTCGCACAACTCCTTCAACGCCTCGACATAGATGGCGCGGTAGTCATCGTATTGCAGAATCTTGCCAATCAGCGGATTACGACCTGTATCGCCCCAGCTGAGCGGGTCGTGGCGACCCGAATCGCTCTGCACACCACAGTGCGACGATGTGCCCAAAGTGTTGTCGTAGTCGTAGGGGATAAAGAAGAATTTGTAGTCGTTCTTATCCGACGAATTGAAGTAGATATAGAAGTTGTTGCAATTGTTCCAATAGTCGTCCCACATACCGACGGCGACATTCACGGCATAGGTGCGCAACAAAAGACGAACATCGCACACCGAGGCTATCCAGTCGTGGAAATCCTGTCCTGTGCGCTGGGTGAGGTTGCGTGTAAACTCTATTAGCTGCGCCTTGGCGACCTCGAAGTTGTCAATATTGCTCTTCAGCTCGTAGGTGTAGTCGCTGTCGCTGTCATCATCGTAGTGTATAACAGAGTTGTAGATGTCGTTGTAGTTGAGCGTAGCACCCCAACGGCACTTCCACAGGTTGTGGTCGTGGTCGCCAAAGAGCTCCTTGCGTCTCTTTACATACTTGTCGTCAATGGCCTCAAGCATCTCATATACACCATAATAGGCAGGCTCTGAATCACCCTCGACATGTATCCATAGGCGACAATATGAGCTGTACGCCGCAGTCCAGATACCAAAGCGGCGGAAGAGGTCGTAGCAGTAGAGCTCACGGCAGTAGGCGCTGTCGTCCTTGTGCCACTTGAGGTGCAGTTTGCGGATATTTTTCAACTCGTGGGCATCATCTTTCTGATATTTGCGCAAGTTGAGCATAAAGTGGCAGTGGTGCCAGTCGGCGTTGTCGGTTTTGTGCATCTCGCCACCATTGCCCTCGGGGCGACGACGCGAGGTGTTGCCACGAAGGCGCAATCCGGCATCCTCGAAGGTGTGGGTCTCGCCTTTCGACTTAAACTCCGCATCGCAGTGGATATACTCCGCCGTTGCACTATTGCGGTCGTAGGCCTTAAGCAGAGTGTTCCACTGCTCCTCGGTTACGCTGATGCGTATCTCAGGCAGGGCACTCATATCGAAAACCCAGTCCAGCTCGCCCTCAGCCCACGATGTGTCGGGGTAGTCGGGGTCGGCAGGCTCGTCGACTTCATCATCTCCATCGTCTGGCTTCTCGATGTCGGTGGGGTCATCGGGGAGATAAAATTCATACTCTTGGCAACCCACGAAAAAGAGGGTCGCAAATAGCGATACAAACAGAAATTTTAACATCTTCATAGCTGTAAGTTTTCTGCAAAAGTAGTAAAAAAATTATAATTTCAATCTAATTCAGCACCACTGTTGTGCATAATTATTAGTAGCAGATAGATATTTATGCAGATAAAATGTAAAAAAATATTCATAAAAGGTGTTATTTTAGAAAATTATATATATATTTGCATTTGAATCTATGGTTTGTCTACGACGACGCTCCCTGTTCTTAGGGATATTTGCCGTAGGCAGTGCATAAAAAAGAAACACATTACTTAATTAACTTATTTATTAACCAAATTTTCTTTCAACTATGAAGAAGTTTTATGCTAGCTTCAAGTCTGTTGTAGCTGCCGTTGTTTTGGCATCTATGACATTGGCTGCGTCTTGTTCGTATGACGATACAGGCGTTAAGAATGAGCTCGAGCAGATCAAGGTGGATTTAGCTGCTTTGACCGAGCGTGTTGCTGCCCTTGAGAAGCGTTTGGCCGAGGAGGTTGACGCCTTGACCGATCTTATCGAGGGTAAGGTTGTTGTTACTGAGATCACTAAGGATGCTGAGGGCAACACCATCATTAACTTGTCTAATGGCGAGAAGGTAACTGTTTTGGCAGGTTGCGACTGCGTTCCTACCGAGCCTTGCGACTGCGATCCTCTTCAGTACCGTGTTGTTGACGGTGTATTGGAGGTTAGCGCTGATGGCGAGAACTGGATTGCTGTTAAGGTTGCTCCTGAGTGCGTAGTTGCTGAGGTTGTTGTTAACGAGGACAACACCGTTACTATCACTTTGGCTAACGGCGAGGAGTTCACCGTTGTTAAGGCTGAGCTTATCGAGTTCAACTCAACTCGTGCACAGGCTTACATCAAGGCAGGTGAGACAAAGGAGATTTCGTTCACTGTAAACGACGCTGTTGCTGATATCAACATTATGAACCAGCCTCTTGGTTGGAAGGCTACCGTTGAGGCTGCTGTTGCAGACGAGGAGGCCGGTGAGGGCGACGAGAATGTTGATCCTGGTATGGGCATCTTGGCTGCAGGTGGCACTGAGTTTGTTTTGAAGGTTACTGCTCCCTCTTCAGAGTTCGTAGCTACTGGCTTTGCTGAGAAGGAGGGCTTCGTATCTGTACACTTCAACACTACTGCTGGCGCTTGTAAGGTTGCTAAGCTTCAGGTTAACCTCGCAGAGATTACTTTGGATGTTGACAAGGCTGGTAATGTAACTATCACCAACACTTTGGTTGATACATACTTGTACTCTGACCCGTGGGACCCATGGGGTAACTCAGAGCTTATTTCAGAGTTCAACAACTACTACTTGGCAGTAATGCCTCTTGACTACTACACTGAGGATCTTGAGTCTATCTACAACGCAAGCTGGGGTGAGTTCAATGTTCCTTGCGCTGGTGGTTGGATTAACAATATCTATATGAACCTTAACGACCGTAACCCAATGACTGTATATGAGGAGGGCGTTACCGAGTCATGGACTGTAGTTGCTACTGTTGAGGAGATTATCGACTACTTGGATTATTATCACTATCTCACATACGAGGGTGAGTCATTTATGGTATTGGTTATCCCTACTGACATCGAGAATAATGGTAAGCTTCTTCTCGACCAGGCTCTTGTAGCTCCTTTCAAGCAGCTCAATGTCAATGTTGTAGAGAACGAGGCTGAGCGTAAGTTCAACAATGCTTACTTCAATGTTACTCTTCGTGGTGGTTTGGCATACAACCTCTTCCCCATAGCTGTTTCAGATATTCAGGAGTACATCGACATGGAGTACTATGCATCTGTTGAGGAGTACTTTGAGATGATGATGCAGCAGTATGTAGCTCAGCCACAGTGGAGCTCATTCGGCTTCAAGGTTTCTTCGGATGTTGTTGAGCCTAATATCGCTCTTATGGACCTTCTTGGTTACACTTTGGACTACGAGCCTTACTTTGCTATCGAGCCTAACACTGAGTATGTAATGGCTATCTTCACAGAGCAGGAGGGTAAGACCGAGTACACATCAGAGGATCTTAAGTATGTTTACTTCTCAACTGCCGATATCGTTGTGGCAGAGACTCCCGCTGAGTACACTATCGAGTACAACGACCAGCGTACTTACACTAACATTGGTGTAGATGTTACTGTTCCTGAGAACACAGCAGTTGCCTACACTCGTTGGTATGAGGAGGAGCAGGTTGAGCTTGATCTTCTTAAGGCTGACCTTATTGAGAATGGTTACGACCGTACAGACTTCGAGATGGGCTATACATTCTCAACTTCTACATCAGCAGACCAGGCTGCAGCAGTTCGTTATTTGGGTCTCTTGATCGTTAATGCTGATGGTGAGTACACTTTGGTACAGGAGAAGCTTACCAGCAAGGATGTAGTTTACAACGCCGCAACTCTTGCTATCGACAAGGTTGAGTTCCCCGGTGATGGCACAGCTGAGGTTTACTTCTCAGGTATCGACGGTCTTGAGATTGACTACATTCACTTCTACTCATCAGATCTTGCAAATACATCTACATACTACAAGAACTTGACCGAGGAGGAGCTTGCTGATATCGCTTACAGCGACAACTGGTTGTACCGTACTGCAAGTGATAACTCTAACCCTGTTGTTATCCCTTACGATGTAGCTTACGACACATTTGTTGTTGGTAATACTTACAAGTTTGCTCTTGGCGTAGCATTTACCGATGGTACTGTTTCTAACTGCGCATATTTTGAGGCTGAGAACGCTCTTCCTGCGGGTGCTTTCACTCCCGTACGCGCTGAGTTGGATCTCTACTTCGACCTCTATGAGTACAATGGTGGTGATGCAGAGTACGCTTTCTGGTTGTATGATGATGAGGGCGCTTGCCTTGAGGTAATCTACAAGTTTGGTCCTCACACAGATTGGGATGATGTATTTGTAGTTAATATGACCAAAGCTGATGGTACTGTAGTCGAGGGTTATACCTCTCTCCAGACTCAGCAGCCTAACGACTATGGTTGCGAGGCTGGCGAGAAGTACTATGTTGTTGTCGCTACCTTGTCTGATGGCACTGAGATTAACATCCAGGCTCAGCTTCCTACTACTGAGGTTAACTACCTTGGTGAGGGCGCTACTACTCCCGGTGAGGGTGGCGATGAGCCTGTAGATGGTTCAATAGTATTTACATCTTCACTCCTTGAGGCTCAAAGTGGTTTTGGTGATTTCTACATCAATCTCTATGATGATGCAGGTCTTCAGCTTCGTTTGAACTTCTATAACTGCCAGTCTGCTGAGAAAAACTTCTTGCCAGAGGGTACATATAATGTTCAGACTGCTGGCGGTGGCGTTTACTACGACGCCTCAATGACTTATACCTATGCTATGAAGGATGGCGCAAAAGCTGCCATACTTGAGGGTGCTGTAGTAGTTTCAGTGTCAAACGGTGCTTATAAGTTTGAGGTTGACCTTGTAACTGATAATCTTGGTGCTATCAAGGGTACTTATGAGGGTGCTGTTGAGGGTTTGGTTCTTCCAGGTGAGTGGGTAGAGCCTGAGGTAGGCGAGCCACAGGAGCTTATCATCGAGAAATGGTCATCAGCTTACCAGAACCCTGGTTCAGAGCATGAGATCCAATTCTGGTATGACTGGGCAAACTACGGTTTTGTAACCATTGATTTTGCAGCTAATCCCATTGTTGCTGGCACCTACACCCTCGAGAGTGGTTTGTTCCCAACCTATTGTTCAGCATTCAATACTAAGATGAAGGAGTGTACAGTAGTTGTTACCGATAATGGTGATGGTACTCTTACATTCGATGCTTCGTTCGTTGTTAACTACGATGCATACTACTTCACTTACACTGCACAGATCTACGAATAGTAGATATATATAGGTCGCACGACCTAAACCTTTTCGGAGCTTCCCTTCTCGGGAGGCTCCGATTTTTTTTTGGGGGGGGGTAGAGAGGCAGGGACAACAGAGACAACAGAGACAACAAAGACAGCAGAGACAGCAGGGACAGCAGGGACAACAGAGACAACAGAGACAACGGAGACAGCAGGGACAGCAGGGACAGCAGAGACAACAAAGACAACAGAGACAACAAAGACAACAGAGACAACAAAGACAACAGAGACAACAGAGATAACAAAGAAAGGTGATACCCGACTTCGTTGTCGTCTCTCCCGTCTCTCTCGTCTCTCCCGTCTCTCTCGTCTCTCTCATCTCTTTTCTCACTAAAAATTGGTTTTTAGCGATTTAATGATTACCTTCGCAGAAAATAAGCTATCAATGACAGTAGACAATAACAAAATAATTTGGAACTCAAATTACGAAAAACTCCTTTGCTACCAAAAGGCGGTTATTATCTACGACCTTACATTCCACTTTTGCAATCGCTTCATTGCCAAGAGCGACCGCACATTCGACCAGATGGTACAAGCGGCGCGCTCGGGGAAACAGAATATAGTGGAGGGGCACGCTGATATGGCAACATCAAAAGAGAGTGGCATAAAGTTGTTTAATATTGCAAGGGGAAGTCATTTAGAGTTGCTTGAAGATTATAGAGACTATCTGCGTGTGCACAATATGCGACAATGGGAAGATTACTCCGAAGAGGCATCAACGATGGCTAAATTAGCTGTAGAACACAATGATCCAAAATACTTTATAGAGCTTGCCGAGAGTCGCCCCGACAGCACGATAGCAAATATGGTTATCATACTTATTAAGCAGGCGATATCGCTAACCACAAAATACATAGACCGAGTATGCGATAATTTCTCAAAAGAGGGTGGCTTTCGCGAGAATATGACAGCCATAAGAGTAAAGAATCGTAAATAATAACCTTTTCTGAGCTTCCCAATACGGGAGGCTCCGATTTTTTTTGGGGGGGGGTAGAGAGGCAGAGACAACAAAGACAACAGGGACAACAAAGAAAGGCGATACCCGACTTCGTTGTTGTCTCTTTCGTCTCTCTCATCTCTCTCGTCTCTGTTGTCTCTCTCGTCCCTTTCGTCTCTCCCGTCTCTCCCGTCCTTTTTTTACCCTAAAAAATTGCAAATTGACAACTATTTACTATCTTTGCCTAATAAAGAACACAACATAACTAAATATTATGAAAAATCTTATTTCAAAACTATCATTGCTCGTTATGACAGTGTCATTGGCGCTCACAGCGTGCGACAAGGCACCCGTAGAGGAGCAGAAACCCGTAAAGTTTGAGGTTACATCGGAGGCATCCGTAGAGATTGATGCTGAGGGTGGCGACCTTGTAATTGAGTACACTATCGAGAATCCCAAGGCGGGTGCTACGGTAATGGCAACAACCGAGGCCGACTGGATTAAGGAGACCGAGCAGAGCTACGCCACAGATGGCAAGATAGCTCTTCTTGTTGAGCTTAACGAGAAGGAGAGCAGCCGTATGGCAACCATCGAGGTGCGCTACGACACCTTTGTTAAGTCGGTAAGCGTGAAGCAGTTGGGCGCAACACCCGTTAGTCCCGATGCCCCCGTACTCAGCATCGAGGAGTCGACCGTTGAGGCAAGCGTCGAGGGTGGTAGCTACAGCGTAGCATACAGCGTGGAGAATGCCGTAGAGGGCGTTGAGCCTGTGGCAACAACCGAGGCCGAGTGGATTTCGGAGCTTAAGGCCGAGGCTGGCGCTATCAGCTTTGTTGTGGTCGTAAACGAGGAGTTTGAGAGCCGCGAGGCTGTGGTTTCGGTAGCCTACGAGGGTGCAAAGAGCGTAGAATTCAAGGTTAAGCAGGAGGCTCGTATGCGTCCAGAACTTATCATTGGCAACAGCGAGTTGGAGGTAGCTGCATCGGGTGGCGAGTACTCTATTAGCTATGTTATCGAGAACGCAATCGCAGGCGAGGAGCTAAAGCTCACCACAGAGGCTAACTGGCTAACAGTGAGCGCTACGGCCTACGCTATCAAGCTTCAGGCAGCAGCCAACGAGAGCCCTGAGCCCCGTGAGGCAATCATCAAGGTGGAGTACCTCGGTGTAGAGGCTCGCGAGATTGCTATCACTCAGGCTGCCAAGCAGGCAACAACCGAGACTGTAGAGGTTGTGATTGACCGTGTAGAGATGACTGTCGACTATGGCGGCGAGTTTGAGTTGCACTTCTCGACCAAGGACAACACAGTCTATGTATTCGACATATTCGCAGACCTTAGCGGTGGCTATATCCCCAACGGCATGTACTCTATGGCAGATGGCACACTCAGCAAGCGCTACTGCTACCACGAGTACGGCGTGGTGAATGGCAAGATGCAAAACGCATCGCTCGAGGCTCTTACATCGAATGGACAGACACGCTTCGACATTGCCTGGACATATAACGATGTTATCTACACCATTCTTTGGACAGGCACGGTGATAGGCTTCGACTATAATAAGAATACCAGCGATGGCTCGGTAACAGCTGTCGAGGTGTCGAGCGCCAGTGTTTACTACGACAAGGCAGGCGAGAAAGAGATTATCTTCTGGTACGATGAGCTATTAGGCCACAAGTTCAACTTCAAACATTCGGATATTGAGGTTGGTATGCCCATTCCCGATGGCGTATACTCTACCGAAGATGGCACAATGACACTCAACTATTGCGAGCATGGCCACGGTGATGAATTTGGCACAATGACATCTGCTAAGGTGGTTGTTCTCAACGATTTCGACAATAAAACGGCATCTTTCCAGATAGAGTGGGTATACAACGGTGGTAACTATACCATCAACTACACAGGCGCTGTCAGTGGCTACAACTATGAGCAACTTGCAGGCACGAAGCTCGACTTTACCCCCACCTATGTTGAGTTGGTAGACGCAGGCTTCTCAGGACTCTTCTTCTACTTCTACGATGCACAGGGGAACGAGTTGGTATTCAACCTCGATAGAGGCAAGATTTATATGCCTTATATCAACTACAACGACACAAAGATTGACATCAACAACGAGGACTATACCTTTGAGTACACCGATAATGGCGATGGCACATATACCTACAATGCCCGCTTCGTAACGCTTGACGGTCGTATCATTGAGTTTGCTGGTACACTACCCACATCTGTAAACTAATAAGTCTATGAAGAGATTTTCGAAACTATGTTCTTTGCTCGCAGTGGCAATCCTTGCGCTCACTGCGTGTGATAAGCCTGCGCCCGAGGGCGAGGCATCGGTAATTACGCTTGCCACACAGAGCCTTAGCGTCAAGGCCGAGGGTGGCGACTACACCGTGCGCTACTCTATCGCAAACCCTGTAGAGGGCGAGGAGCTAAAGTTCGACTACGATGCCGAGTGGCTTCGTAGCATCGTTGCCGAGGCGGGCAACATCAAAATCAGTGTTGACGCCAACGATGGCGCAGAGCGTACAGCCGAGGTTGTGGTAGGCTACAAGAGCGCCGAGAGCATCACACTCAGCGTAAAGCAGGAGGCAGCAGCGCCCGAGGCAATATCTGTTGTTATCGAGGAGCTTACGGGTAATTCGTGCATCACAGCAGTTACACCCGTAGACCCTGAGATGTACTATGTTATGTACAAGTCAGACCTATCTTATTTCCTTGATAACAACCTGCTTACAGCCGAGGCACTCTTTGATGACGATATGTTCTACTTCAAGCGTGGTGCAGAGTATGACGGCATATCGCTCAAGAAGTACATGGAGCGTAACAAGGTGCTCTTCCAGGGTAAAACACGCGCTGCTTGGCCCGGCATTCGTCCCGGCGAGCAGTCGGTGATTTACGCTTATGGCGTGAAGTTCAACGAGGCGGAGGACGACTGCGAGATGATTACCAGCATTGCTTGGAGTATGATTGAGCCTCCCTTGGCAGAGCGCCGAACCATAGAGTTTGATGTAGAGTACAGCGTAGATGGTGCAAATGTAGCTTTCGACATCTCGCCAAAGGGCTACGATGGCTACTACACAATGCAGATTTTCGGCTACAACGAGGAGCAATATTTTGACCCCAACGGCGAAATCTCGGAAGAGGAGTATGCCGACCTTACGGCACAGGGCTGGATAGAGCTCTACTGCAACAACCTTGCGGGAGGCATCACCGAGGAGCGCATCCTCGATATGTTCTGCCACAAGGGCGAAGCAACAGTTGAGCGCGAACTTATGTCATATACACTCTATACTGCTGTAATCTACGCCTTGGAGATGGTTGATGGCCACTATCAGATGGTATCCGAGCCTAAGATTGTGAACTTCTCGACAGAGGAGGTAACAGCATCGGATATGACTATCGACATCGAGGTAGAGAGCTATGTGCGCATCTGTGATTTGAAGATTACCCCTTCGGTAGATGACGAAACATACATAATGCTCTTCACACCTACGGAGTATATGAAGCCTAACTTCACCGACGATGACCTTCGTGAGGCTGTTCTTGGAGAATTTCGTTCTTGGGCCTATGAGTTTAGAGGTCCCATCAGCTCGCATATGAGTTCGCTCTATCCCTCAACAGAGTATGTCGTAATAGCATTCGGATATAGTGGAGGCATCGTTACCACCCCCGTATTTAAGCACATCTTCACCACCGATGATGAGGGTGAGTGCGAGGTAGCTATCTCGGAGGTTAACTACGGTGGCCCCTACATTATCTCGGAGGCTATGGAGCTTGACCCAGTGCGTTTTGGCAACTGTGCAGGTATGCCCGATGACGAGTACTTCCTAATGTGGATTGAGGTAAAGACCGATATTCCTACACCTGAGATTTTCACACTGTTTGTCGATGTTCCGACATACAATGATTTAGGCGAGGACCTTATCTTCTTTGACCTATTATTCGACACCTGCGAGCCTCTTATCTCAAAGACAGCATCGTATAATATGCCCTACTACCTCTGTGCAGCAGCCTTCGACCACAAGGGAGATGTTACACCCATGTGGCGTTCGGAGGTTATCCAATATGCACCAAGCGAGCGTAAGTCGGCTCAGGAGCTTGTCGATAAGCTCAACTCATCGACACGCGCTCAGGCTATGGTCGTAGACCGCCACTCAGGCAAGGTTGTTGCGGTAAGATAATATCGCCACACAAGACCAAATAAATGGTATCGGGAGCAACTCTTTTGAATGGAGGGTTGCTCCTCTTTTTTTATTCTAAAAAAAATCGTATATTTGCGACATTGAAGGGAGTGCTTAGAACCCCAAACAGGCATATATCCCTGTCGATATATAGACCCGAACAACTTTTATTAACTTGTTATAAATTAACTGCTTATGAAGAAACTTTTACTTCTGATGTGTGGTCTTTTCATTGGTGTTATGGCCAATGCACAGACTATCGTGTCGGGTACGGTTGTCGACGATGCGGAGCAGCCCTTGGTAGGTGCTTCGGTCGTTGTCCCCGGAACGACTCAGGGTACGAGCACCGACCTTGGCGGTAACTTCGAGATGAAGCTCCGCGATGGTGCCAGCCAGATTCAGATCTCGTATCTGAACTACAAGACCCAGACTCTTGATGTGGATACTAAGGTTCCTCGTCAGAAGTTTGGTATGATTAAGATGGAGTCTGACGCTATCGCTATGGACGATGTGGTTATCACCCAGTCGTTGGCCGTACAGCGTCGTACCCCCGTTGCCGTATCTACCGTAGAGGCTTCGGAGATCGAGTTCAAGCTCGGTGGTCAGGAGTTCCCCGAGGTATTGAAGTCTACCCCCGGTGTATATGTTACGAAGGATGGCGGTGGCTATGGCGACTCGAAGATCAACATGCGTGGTTTCAAGTCGGCAAATGTCGCTGTGATGGTGAATGGTGTCCCCGTGAACGATATGGAGTGGGGCGGTGTTTACTGGTCTAACTGGGCAGGTTTGTCGGATGTTACACGCTCGATGCAGACACAGCGTGGTATGGGAGCTTCGAAGATCTCATCTCCCTCGGTAGGTGGTACTATCAACATCGTTACGAACACTATCGACGCTAAGCGCGGTGGTACGGTATCTTACGGTGTGGGTAACGACGGCGCCAACACCCTCTCGTTGAGCCTCTCGACAGGTCTTACGAAGAATGGCTGGGCAATGAGCGTGCTCTTCTCGAAGCGTTGGGGCGATGGCTACATTCAGGGTACTGGCTACGAGGGTTACAACTGGTTTGTAAATGTCTCGAAGCGTATCAACGATGACCACCAGCTCTCGCTCACCGCATTTGGTGCTCCCCAGAAGCACAACCAGCGTAAGCCCCTCTATGCAGGTCTCTCGATTGAGGGTTGGAACGAGGTAGCAAAGTGGACCGGCGAGAAGAACAAGTATCGCTACAACGCCGTTTACGGTTTCGACAACAACGGCAAGGAGCGCTCTTCGATGGTCAATGAGTACCACAAGCCTCAGATTTCGTTGAACCACCAGTGGCAGATTGACTACAAATCGTCGCTTTCGACAGCTCTCTATGTATCTATCGGTCGTGGTTCGGGCTACTCTGGCCAGGGTCGTACCTCAGCAGACCGTGCTATGTGGAATGGCTCATCAAATGGTCAGCTCCTCTACAACTCGGTAGTCAGCGATATGGGCACTCAGCTTTGCCTTCGTAAGCCAGACGGTACATTCGACTATGGCGCAATTCAGACCTTGAATGCTGAGAGCCTCGATGGTTCGCGTATGGTGATGTCGAAGTCGTTGAACAACCATATGTGGTATGGTCTTTTGTCTACCTACACCAACGAGCTACTCCCCGGCTTGGAGCTCTCGGCAGGTGTCGATGTTCGTTACTATGTAGGCGAGCACACCAACGAGATTATCGACCTCTACGATGGTGCATACTTCATTGATGATGCCGACCGTAAGAATGTTAAGCCTGAGAACAACGCTGCAGCTGCCGACCCCAACTGGAAGTATGAGAAGCTCTCGGTAGGCGATATCGTATATCGCGACTACGATGGCCATGTACATCAGGAGGGCGTATTTGCTCAGTTGGAGTGGACAAAGAACAAGGTTAACGCCTTCGTATCAGGCTCTGTATCGAACACCGGCTACTGGCGTGTTGACCGCTTCTACTACGATGAGGCACACCAGCGCTCGGAGACTATGAACTTCATAGGATTTACCGCTAAGGCGGGTGTAAACTGGAATGTTACCGACCGCTCGAACCTCTTCCTCAATGTTGGTTACATCTCGCGTGCCCCCTTCTTCTCAGGTGGTGCATTCCTCCAGTCTACAACCTCGCATATGACCAACCCCGATGCTGTTAACGAGAAGGTATTCTCGGTTGAGGGTGGCTACGGCTTGCGTGCTGGCAACTTCCGTATGAACATCAACGGCTACTACACCCTCTGGATGGATAAGTCAGATGTTCGTTCGAAGCTTATGTCTAACGGCGACTACGCCCGTGTAAACCTCACCGGCATCGACGCTCGCCACGCAGGTGTTGAGCTCGACCTTAACTACCGCGCTACACGCTGGTTGAACCTTACAGGTATGCTCTCGTGGGGCGACTGGGTATGGAGCAGCAACGCCAAGGGTTACTACTACGACTCTCAGGGTCAGCCTATGACAGCTAAGATGGACGGTACAGTAGCTTCGGGCATTATGGCTGAGGACCACGCTTGGATTGAGCTTAAGCAGAAGGGCGTACATGTAGCTGGCTCGGCACAGACCACAGCAGCTATCGGTGCAGACTTCTTCCCCTTGAAGGGCTTGCGCCTCAGCGCCAACTTCAACCTCTACGCTCGCAACTATGCCGACTTCTACCTCGGCTCTACGGCTGTGGCAAATAGCGCTGTAACGGTTAATGACCCCTGGCAGATTCCCGTAGGCCACCAGCTTGACCTCTCGGCAAGCTACTCGTTCAACATTGGCAAGGTACGCGCTACGCTCTATGGCAATGTGAACAACCTCTACGACTACAACTATGTGATGGACGCACAGTGCGGTACCGACACCAAGGGCTGGCAGGACTGCTACGCCGTGATGTACTCATTTGGCCGTACCTACACACTCCGTCTTAAGATTAGCTTCTAAAAAGAACTACCGCTATGAAGAATATAATTATCCGCTTATGCTCTGTTGTGGCTGTGGCTCTTATGGGCTTGGGCTGCCAGACCGACTATTTCAATGAGAACTACTTGCCCGACTACGACAACAACGGTGATATCACCAATGTTCGCGAGTTGGACATCACACTCACCGAGGACGACTACGCCGCTATCGCCAAAAATAGCGCCAACAAGGCTATCGCCGAGGCTCAGGGCGAGGAGGCAGTAGCTGCTCTCGCTGCTATTGGCAAGAGCCACTTCTTCGCTTCGCAGGAGGATGCTGCGACATATATCCCCGCTTGGCTTTCGGCGGGCTACCCCACACTCGACAATGGCTCGTTGGCACTTATCACCTACACCTCGGCATTGGATGTTCCCGCCGATGTTGTAGCTATGAACACCGCTACGGAGTACACCCTCACCGAGGACGACTACAAGGCAATATGGGGCTCGGAGGAGGATTATGCTGCGGCACTCACTCCCAAGACCGTAAACAAGCTTAAGAATGTTATCCCTGTTGCTGATGATGCTCGCGAAGGCGAGTATGTTGTGGTTACCTACAACTACTCTTCGGAAGAGCCCGTAAAGGAGGAGCCTGAGACTCCCGTAGACCCCGGCCAGCCCGAAGAGCCCAAGTATACATCTGTTCTTGGCTCGGCTGCGTTGGACGATGCAGTAGAGGTTAAGGGCTATGTATCAGCAGTTTCGACTCAGGGTCCTATCATCACCGATAACACAGGCTCAATACTTCTCTATAAGTATACTGATTTGGCAATTGGTGACGAGGTTACTGTAAATGGTACTATCCGCGCCTACAACAATGGCTTCCAGTTTGACTACTCAAAGGGTGATGTTACCGTAGAAAAGACAGGTACAACTACTGTTACCTACCCCGAGCCATTGAACATCACTGGCGAGTATGCTGATGAGCTTCTTACTACTCGTGTTGAGAATGAGATGTGTTACTTCGCTAAGATGACAGGTGTCTTGTCAATCTCTACTAACAGCGATGGCACTAAGACCTACTATAACTTCAATATCAATGGTGCTGAGACAGCCGTAGGTAGCCTCTATAACCCAACAGAGGAGATTAAGGCTCAACTCGTTGATGGCATGGAGTACACTCTATATGGCTACTTCACCTCTATCTCTAAGACTGGTGGCGCTCCCAAGTACATTAACCTTATCGTTGTTAGCGTTAACGACGCTCCTGCAATTGAGGGCGGCGCTACAAATAGCTATACCTCAGTGCTTGGCACAGCCGTTTTGAATGATGTTGTTGAGGTTAAGGGTTACATCTCTGCAGTCTCAACTCAGGGTCCTATCCTCACCGATAACACAGGCTCAATACTTCTCTATAAGTATACTGATTTGGCAATTGGTGACGAGGTTACTGTAAATGGTACTATCCGCGCCTACAACTGCGGTTTCCAGTTCGACTACTCAAAGGGTGATGTTACCGTAGAGAAGACAGGTACAACTACTGTTACATACCCTGCAGAGGTGTTGGATATCACGGGTGCTTATGCCGATGAGTTGCTCACAGCGCGCGTCGAGAATGAGTATGCTTACTATGCTAAGATGACTGGTACTGTTGCAGTTAGTGGCAACTACTACAACTTCAATATCCCTGGCGCAGAAACCGCTGTGGGTAGCATCTATGGCGCTACAGATGAGCTTAAGGCTCAGCTCGTTGATGGCATGGAGTACACTCTCTATGGTTACTTCACCTCTATCTCTAAGACTGGTGGTGCTCCTAAGTATGTCAACATCATCGTTACCTCTGTAGAGCCCGCTACTGCCTCTATCTCTACTCTCGCCCTTACTGTTAAGAGCGAGAAGCAGTATGCTTACTTCAAGTTTAACGGCTCGGGCTATGAGGCAGCAAATATTGTCGCTGTTCAGCCCGCCGACTACACCGCTATGGGTCAGAACTACGGTAACTTCACCAACCCCGCACAGGATGACTACTTGCCCCTCTTCCTCGGCGAGAAGTACCCCTATGCTCAGGTTGATGATAAGCTCTATGTAGGCTATCGTTGCTACTCTGGTGGCGCTACCTCTTGGAAGGTTGACGAGTACCTCTTCAATGGCGAGTGGACCAAGACCGCTTACTTCGAGAGCCGTCAGGACCAGTTCCGCAAGACCGAGGGTGAGTGGCTTATCGACCGCACCTTGGAGCTCGACTACACCTCGACATCGAGCCCTGAGACCAAGGCATTCTACCAGTACTGCGTAAACTGGGTTTACGACTTTAAGGATGTGCCTATGGGCGCTCCCGCACGCGACAACGCTGGCGAGATTATCTCTACCGAGATTGTCCTTATCAACGGTAACAAGCCCGCAGGCAACTACTGGGTATCGAACTACGGTAACAACGAGTTCTACACCGGTGCTTCGGCATACTACGGCAATATGGACTGGCGTCCTTCGGCTGTCAAGGGTGGCTTCGCTGCTGCCGGTATGGGCGATTTGTCTGACGATGAGATACTCGCCAAGCTCAAGGAGCACACCGCAGAGGTATATGCCGAGGTTCTTGGCTATATGTACCCTGAGGTAACGGCTGATGACTATAAGAAGGTGATTATCAAGGTTTACTGCTACGGTCCCAACAAGAACTACTCGTTCACATTCGATGTGGTTGAGCAGGGCAAGTTCCAGTATGCTGCCGACTCACTCGTTGAGTTGTAATCTACCTTGTCGCTAACAATAGCGAGATATAAATGAGGTTGAATAAAAGATGTAGTTTTAGGCTTGCGAAGCCCGAAAAACCGCAGTTTACTTAGGCGTAAATGAGGATTTTGAGGGCGAGCGTAACGACAAAATACACTTTTTATTCAGCCTCATTTTTTTATCAAAGGCAATAGTTTCCCCTCCCAAAAATCCACCTTTGGCGTCATAATGACGCTCCTTTAACAACCTTCTCCTGCAACAAATACCCTCTCAAGTGATGCAACTAATTTCTTTTTTATATCTTTGGCGTCATAATGACGCTCCTTTAACAACCTTCTCCTGCAACAAATACCCTCTCAAGTGATGCAACTTAATTTCTTTTTTATATCTTTGGCGTCATAATGACGCTCCCTTAGCAACCTTCTCCTGCAACAAATACCCTCTCAAGTGATGCAACTTAATTTCTTTTTTATATCTTTGTAAAGGATATGCTATAAAAGAGAGATGCTGTTTGAATTTTATTTCGAGCAGCAAAGGAGTAACTTATGTAATAAAATTCAAAAGAGTCTCTTATATGTCAGTTATTAGGTTAACCAAGGAGTTTAGCTTCGAGGCAGCACACATGCTTGAGGGCTACGATGGCCTCTGCCGCGAGATTCACGGCCACTCATACCGATTGTTCGTAACCATCAAGGGCGAACCTATGAGCGACCCCGACTCGCCAAAGTTGGGTATGGTGATGGACTTCGGTCTACTTAAACGCATTGTAAATGAGCAGATTGTAGAGCGTCTTGACCACTCATTTATGATGCGCAACACGCTTGCTGCCGAGGAGGTGGCATCACAGCTCGGCTATCGCTTCTCGAAGGTTGTGCTAACCGATTATCAGCCCACTTGCGAAAATATGCTTGCCGACTTTGCCGAGCGTCTTTTGGGTGCTTTGCCCGAGGAGATTGAGCTATGCTCGTTGCGCCTTCATGAGACCGCAACATCATACGCTGAGTGGTTTGCTTCGGATAATTTTTAGAACACACCTTTAAGCGTTTCGACAATGAAGACACTATATCTTATCGATGCTTATGCGTTGATATTCAAGTATTACTACGCCTTTATGGGGCGCCCGATGCGTAACCGCGATGGCCTGAACACCTCGGTTGTTTTCGGCTTCACGAAGTTCCTGCGCGACTTGCTAAAGCGTGAGAAACCCGACCTTATAGGTGTGGCATTCGACCCTCCGGGTGGCTCGTTTCGTCGCGATATGTTTGCCGAATATAAGGCAAACCGCCCACCCACGCCCGAGGATATTATCCTCTCGGTGCCCTATGTCAAGCGACTGCTTGAGGCTATGTGCATACCCGTTTTGGAGGTTGCGGGCTTCGAGGCAGATGATGTTATCGGCACATTGGCAAAGAAGGGTGCAGCAAAGGGGTATAGCGTCTTTATGGTTACACCCGATAAGGACTACGGTCAGCTTGTCGATGACAACTGCCTAATATACAATCAGAAAGGCGATGACATCATCAAGATTGACAAGGCTGGTATCGAGGCAAAATATGGCTTTAGCGACCCCGTCTTGGTGCGCGATATGCTCGCCTTGTGGGGCGATGCCTCGGATAATATCCCCGGTGTTCCGGGCATTGGCGAAAAGGGGGCGTGCAAGCTCGTCAGGGAGTGGGGCACGGTAGAAAATATCCTTGCCAACACCGATAAGATTGGTGGCAAAACGGGTAAAAATATCGCTGAGTGGGGCGATAAGCTCCGCTTGGCCAAAGAGCTGACAACCATACGCTTAGATGCGCCTATCGAGTTTGACGAAGCCTCACTCACGATGTGTTGCCCCAACTACACGCTACTCAGAGGATTGTATGCCGAGCTAAACTTCTCATCGTTTCTGCGCGACATCGAAAACCTCGCACCCGAAGAGCCGGTTACGAAGGATACACCACGCCAAGCACCACAGATTCAACTGCAAGAGGTGGCACGCGCAAAGTCGGAGGCAAAGCGTCGTGCAAAACTTGAGGGTCAAGGCGACCTATTTGCAATGTTCGATGCCCCCACAACAGCGCCCGAGCCTACCTCCGAGCCCGAAACCGTAGCTGAGGAGGTGGAGGAGATTGTCGGTATCCGCAACATTGGCAATACCCCTCACGACTACCGCATCATAAAGGATATTAACGAGTTACGCGAGTTGTGCGACTATCTTAGTCGCTTTGCGGAGTTCTGCTTTGACACCGAGACCACAGGCCTCGACCCCATAACGAGTGCCGTAGTGGGTATGTCGTTTGCTGCCGAGCCATTCAAGGCGTGGTATGTGCCCTTTACCTCGCTTTCCGTGGAGGCTAAGGCGGAGTATTGCGCAGTGCTTAAAGCGCTCTTTGAGAACGCTGCAATCACCAAGATAGGCCAGAACATAAAGTTCGATATTATGGTGCTCAACCGCCTCGGCATTGAGGTGCGTGGCCGTAAGATTGACACGATGTTGCTCCACTACCTTATCGACTCCGAGTCGCGCCATAATATGAACTTCCTCGCCGAGCGTTACCTTAGTTACGAGCCTATCGCTATCGAGTCGCTAATAGGCAAGGGAGCGAAGCAGCTCACGATGGATATGGTTAATGTTGAGCGAGTTGCAGAGTATGCCGCCGAGGATGCAGATGTAACGCTACGCCTTAAAGAGGTGCTCTATCGCGAAGTCGAGAAACTCGCGATGACCGACCTCTACCACCGCATCGAAGAGCCTATGATTGATGTGCTTGCAGCGATGGAGTTGGAGGGTGTGCATATCGATACCGCAGCCCTCGACCGCTATGCTGTGGAGCTTCGCGAGATGCTGCAACACCTTGAAAATGAGGTGCGTGAGCTTGCTGGCGAGCCCGACCTTAACATCAACTCTTCGCGCCAATTGGGCGAGGTGCTATTTGCCAAGTTGCGCATCACCGACAAGCCGAAGATGACCAGGACCAAGCAGTTCTCGACCGAGGAGGAGTATCTGCAAACCTTCGCCCACGACTACCCGATAGTAAGCAAAATCTTGGAGTACCGTGGCATGAAGAAGCTCCTTTCGACCTATGTCGAGGCTCTGCCCGAGCTGGTAAATCCTGTTACTGGTCGCATACATACTTCGTATAATCAAGCAGTTACAGCAACAGGCCGCCTATCATCGACCAATCCTAACTTGCAAAATATCCCTATCCGCGATGACTTGGGCAAGCCCATTCGTGCTGCCTTTGTTGCTGCCGATGAGGAGCATACGCTCGTTGCTGCCGACTACTCGCAGATAGAGTTGCGCCTGATGGCACACCTGAGTGGCGATAAGGCACTTATTGAGGCATTCCACGCGGGCGAGGATATTCACTCTGCCACCGCTGCCCGCCTCTTCCACAAGGGTGCCGACGAGGTAACATCTGCCGAGCGCCGACAGGCAAAGACCGCCAACTTTGGCATCATCTATGGCATCTCGGCATTCGGACTTGCACAACGCCTCGACATCGCCAACAGAGAGGCAAAGGAGCTAATTACCAACTACTTCGAGTCATATCCTGAGGTTAAGGCCTATATGGACAATGCTGTAGCACACGCCACTGAAGCGGGATATGTCGAGACGATGTTTGGCCGTCGTCGCATCTTGCACGATATAAACTCATCAAATCGCACGGTGCGTGGCCTTGCCGAGCGCAACGCCATAAATGCGCCAATACAGGGCTCGGCTGCCGATATTATGAAATTGGCGATGGTCGAGATATTCCGCCGCTTCCGTGCCGAAGGCATCCGCTCAAAGATGATTATGCAGGTGCACGATGAGGTCGTTATCGACACCCTTAATTCGGAGCTTGACAAGGTAAAACGCATCGTCAAGGAGTCAATGGAGTCGGTAGCCACACTCCGCATTCCACTAATTGCCGAGGTAAACAACGCCACAACATGGCTCGATGCACACTAAAAACAAATTTTTTTGAAAAATTTTTCAGTGCTTTGCAAAAGGAGTAATTTATATATTATCTCACTGATTGACTGAGTATTGCAAAGGCATTACGCCAAATAATCGGGATTATCGAAATAAAAAAGTTTAATAATTTCAAAAAAAAGTTTGCAAAAAATTTGCAGAATAAAATATTTGGTGTACCTTTGCACTCGCAATCGAAAGGTTGCAGACAACAAACAGGCGGAAATAGCTCAGTTGGTAGAGCACAACCTTGCCAAGGTTGGGGTCGCGAGTTCGAGTCTCGTTTTCCGCTCCAAGTCCAAAAGTTTTGAGGACAAAATCAAGCAAAACCCTTTGAAACATCGTTTCAGAGGGTTTTTCATTTGTTGTCGGTAGGTATCGTTTCGACACCGTGGAGCCTCTACCCGACATAGCCAGAACCTCGAAGTGTCCCTCCGAATATAGACCGTGAAAATAAGGGACACTTACTTCGAAATGAGGGATCAGTCCGAAAAACCAGTGGGGATTGAAAAGAGTCATGCAAAAATAGTAGCTAAACGAAATATAAAGAAAGGA
>SUZB01000030.1 GCA_015060115.1 Rikenellaceae bacterium
CTTCTCTTTGCGCTTAACCATAACGCAAAGATACAACTTTTTTCAGAATCACTCCACCGGATTTTACGACTGAGCCGTTATTTGTTGTTAGAGTTGCGCTTAGTGATTGGTCAGCTATGTTCTGGGTAGTTCCGCCTACAACAAGCCTCCCTTATCAAAGGGAGGTTTGGAGGGATTGTAGGTATAAGAGGGCCCCTGCCCTCCATTCTTTTTATATGGAGTCTCGGCTCCATATAAAAAGAATGGAGGGCAGCGTCTTCACAGATAGCCCCCTCCCAGGTTAGTTAGGTTAATGAGAATTTAGAGATCGATGAGCAATTGGTGTGTCCATGAGAATTATTCGAGATGTGCGCTCATCGCCTCCTGTTTGCAATTACAAAGGTACAACAAATTTGTTAATATGCAAATAATTTCGCAAAATTTTCGCGAATTTTTGCATAACTACGCATAAAAAGGGGTTGTAATGCACATATTTATGCATCGAAGAGATTGTTCTAAAACTCTAATATCATAGCGCCCAAAGCGCCAGAGCCACGATTATGAGATATGTCGTGATGCTAATTGCGTTATTCATTTTTAGGAAGAACAGCGGCATCATAGTCGTGGCAATCATCGCCACCGTGATAAACGATGCGGGAGAAGACGATGGCAAAAGGATAAATACGGGTGTGAGGATAAGCAGCGCCGCCTGCATCACAGCCCAGATATTGCGAGCCGTACGACTTAGCGTAAGGCGTTCACTACGATAGAGGAAAATGGTGCAAAGCTCGACAAACAAGACAACGGCAAGTATGGCCAAGCGCGGGATAGTGAGATAGCTATCGATGTTAAATGTCGATGGCGTGAGCATATTGTGCCATATATCGAGGAAGCTCGCAGTAAAGCTACCGCCCATGCACCATATAATATAATTATAGGTAAGTGTGGGGAGCGTGATGCCGACAATCGTAACGAGCATCTCGCGGGGGTTGCTACGCATCGTAAGCATCAGCACAAGGGCGAGAATGACCACGGCCAGCATTGAACTATCGACGAGGGGTGTTGCACCTAACGCCAGCATTGCCGTAAAGAGGTGGTGGAGTCGCGTATTAGGGCCGAGACAACTGAACAAACGGCCCAAGCCCTCGGCAACAAGCAGTGCCACAAGCATCGTTGCAATGCAAGGCGTGTTGATGGTGAGTGCAGCAAAGAGGAGTGCCGTGAGCGAAATCGCCGCCATTGATGATGTGCCGTAGATATTGTAGCGCACTGTGGCACGCGCCAAGCGCAGAGCGCTCTGCACGCAGAAGAGGGCGGCAAGTAGCGCTGTGAGCACTGGGTGGGCACTCTCGAAGCGGACAAGGGGTGCAACAAGGGGTGCGCCACCCTCGACAATGGCATCGGCGGCGATAGTGGGAAGCAACGCCACACGCACCGCAACGATTGTTGCGATAAGCAGGAGTGTTGCCACACCCTCGTAGAACTTATGTCTTGCTACATCGAGTATCATAATTCGCGCTATCTAACGGCAAAGGTAATAAAATTTCCCACTTTTACGCCTACACTTTTCGCAATTCGCAAATTTTTATTACCTTTGCGCGAATTTACGCCTATATATAGGTGTAAGCAAGCAATTTGCAAATAACAATAAACTAAAAATATAGCAATGAACATTACAAGAGAACAGCGTGATGGCGGCATTTCGGTATTGAAGGTCGTTGTCGGTGAGGCGGACTATGGCAAGGCTGTAGAGAACCAGTTGCGCGAGTACAAGCGTAAGGCTCAGATTCCCGGTTTCCGTCCCGGTATGGTACCTATGGGTATCGTTAAGAAGATGTATGGCAAGCATGTTTTGGCTGAGCAGTCATACCACATCGCATCTAACTCGGTATTCGAGTACTTGCAGAAGGAGAATATCGACTATGTAGGCGATGTAATCCCCTCTGAGGAGCAGGGCGAGTTCGACTTTGAGAACGGCACCGAGTTCGAGTTTATGTTCGAGATTGGTGAGGCTCCCAAGATTGACATCAACTTCACCGCTAAGGACAAGGTTGTCTACAACAAGATCAAGGTAGACAAGAAGATGCACACCGAGTACCGCACCAACTACTTGCGTCGCTATGGCCGTTTGGTAGAGGTAGACAAGGTTGCCAACGATGAGGCACTCAATGTAACTCTTGACAATGGCGATATGCGCATCGAGGAGGCTTATGTAGGCCTTATCTCTATGAGCGACGAGGAGCGCAAGGCTTGGAAGAACAAGAAGGTGGGCTACAAGACCAAGGTAAACATCAACGAGCTCTACAAGAAGCCCGAGCAGCGTGCTGCGGTTCTCTCTGTTAAGCAGGAGGAGTTGGAGGGTATCAACCCTGAGTTCGAGTTGGAGATCACCAAGATTCGTCGTTTCGCTGATCCCGAGCTCAACGAGGAGTTCTTCAAGATGGCATTCCCCGCAGGCAATGTAACATCTGAGGAGGAGCTCGACAAGTTCATCGACGAGGAGATCGAGAAGGAGCTCAAGCGTGAGTGCGACTTTATGTTCGTAAACGCTGTTCGCAACTTCATCATCGAGAAGGCTAACATCCAGATGCCCGAGGAGTTCTTGAAGCGTTGGTTGTATGTTATCAACGAGGGTAAGTTCTCACGCGAGGAGATCGAGAAGGACTTCGGCGCATTCATCAAGATGTTCACCTGGAACTACCTCCAGAAGCACTTCATCACCGAGGGTGAGTTGAAGGTATCGCAGGAGGAGGCTAAGGCCGAGGCTATGCAGTTTGCTGCAATGCAGTTTGCACAGTACGGCATGCCCTCAGCACCTCAGGATATGCTCGAGAACTTCGCTAAGCAGATTATGGACAACAAGGAGCAGTTGCAGAAGATCTACGAGAAGCTCTACGAGGAGAAGGTTGTAGAGTACATTCGTGGCAAGGTGAAGGTTACCGAGAAGGCTATCTCGGCTGACGAGTTCGCTAAGATTGCTTCGGAGTTGGCATAAAATAGCTATTGCTAAACTTTACGAGGGTGTCTGCAATGGTTGCGACACCCTTATTTTTTCAAACGATTACCGCTATGAACGAATTTGATAAGTTTGCCCGCCTGCATTGTGGCATCAACTCGATGACGCTCCACGACTTCCGTGCCGAGGCGTCGGGATATGTGTCGCCCACCATCATCGAGGAGCGACAGTTGAATGTTGCGCAGATGGATGTCTTCTCGCGCTTGATGATGGAGCGCATCATCTTCCTCGGTGCCCCAATCTATGACGATGCCGCCAATATTATCCAGGCACAGCTGCTCTTCTTGGAGTCTATCGGCCCGGATAAGGATATCACGCTCTATATCAACTCTCCCGGAGGCTCTGTTTCGGCAGGCTTGGGCATCTACGACACTATGCAACTTATCAGTTGCGATGTTGCTACCTGCTGTGCCGGTATGGCAGCCTCGATGGGTGCTGTTCTGCTCACCGCCGGTGCTTCGGGCAAGCGCGCAGCACTGCCCCACTCGCGTGTGATGATTCACCAGCCCCTTGGAGGTGTGCAGGGTCAGGCTTCGGATATCGAGATTACTGCACGCGAGATTGCCAAGACCAAGCGTGAGCTATATGAGATTCTCGCTGAGCACTCGGGTGTCGCTATCGAGAAGATTGAGAGGGATGCCGACCGCGACTATTGGCTCTCGGCTGCCGAGGCTAAGGAGTACGGCCTTATAGATATCGTTCACTCGCGCAACAAATAAAATTAGGACTATGTCTCAGAAAACACGCAAAGGCTCCGACCGCCGAGGTGGCTGTTGCTCGTTCTGCGGTGTCTCGGCTGATGAGGCACCCTTGATGTTCAATGGTGCCGATAGCGCTATGATATGCTCTTCGTGCATCGAGCACGGCTATGGCCTCCTTGTTGAGCATCAGATTGTCGATGGCAAGGCTGCGAAGGGTGGCTCGGCCAATAAGTTTAAGCCTCTTACGCGCGAGGACCTTATGACCCCCGACCGCATCAAGGCCTTCCTCGATGACTATGTCATCGGTCAGGATGCCGCCAAGCGCTATATGTCGGTGGCGGTATATAACCACTACAAGCGCCTCCTGCATCGTGGCAAGACGGAGGATGTAGAGCTCGATAAATCGAATATCGTGCTTGTCGGCCCTACGGGTACGGGTAAGACGCTCCTTGCACGCACCATCGCCAAGCTCCTCTCGGTGCCCTTCACCATCGTTGATGCTACGGCACTCACCGAGGCGGGCTATGTGGGCGAGGATGTCGAGAGCATCCTCTCGCGCCTCTTGCAGGCTGCAGACTACGATGTTGCGGCTGCCGAGCGAGGCATCATCTTTATCGACGAGATCGACAAGATTGCCCGCAAGGGCGACAACCCCTCTATCACGCGCGATGTCTCGGGTGAGGGTGTGCAGCAGGCGTTGCTCAAAATCCTTGAGGGCACGGTGGTGAATGTTCCGCCTCAGGGTGGCCGTAAGCACCCCGACCAGAAGTATATTCAGGTAAACACCTCGAATATCCTGTTTATCTGCGGTGGCGCCTTCGATGGCATCGACAAGAAGATTGCCCAGCGCCTCAATACCCACGCCATTGGCTATGGTGCAGGTGCGCAGAGGCGTATCGACGAGAAGAATATAATGCGCTATATCCTACCTCAGGACCTGCGCTCGTATGGCCTTATTCCTGAGCTTATCGGCCGTCTTCCGGTGCTCACCTATATGGAGCCCCTTACGCGCGAGGCACTGCGCTCGATACTCACCGAGCCTAAGAACTCTATCATTCGCCAGTATGAGTGCCTGCTCGGCCTCGATGGCGTGGAGCTAAAGATGGAGGATGCGGTGCTTGACTATATCGTCGATAAGGCGTTGGAGTATAAGCTCGGCGCACGCGGTCTAAGGTCTATCTGCGAGTCGATAATGCTCGACCTTATGTTCGACCTGCCCTCGACCGAGGAGAAGAGCTTTACCGTAACTCTCGACTACGCAAAGCAGAAGGTGGATAGAGTTATTACCAATTAACTATGAAGAGATTGTTTCGCTATATTATTTCGTTGGTCGTGGCAGTAGTTGCCGTGGGTTGCGTATCGGAGAACCTCCCCTCGAAGGAGGAGAGTTCGAAGGTCTATGAGGGCGATATGGCGCCTAAGTTCACGACAACGCTCCTCGATGGCAGTCAGGTGTCGCTCGAAGAGTATCGTGGCGCACCTCTGCTCTTGATTATGTTCGATTGCAGCTGCCCCGACTGCAAAAACCTCCTCGATGACCTGCACTCGGCCATCGAGCGTGGCGAGAGTGTGCCTGCGATATTGGCTATCGGTCGTGATAGCGATGCTGCAACTATCGAGCAGTACCGCGCCGACAATGGCTACACCATCGCAATGGCGCCCGATCCCGACCGCGCGGTATATGGGCTATATGCCTCGACCTATGTGCCTCGCGCCTACCTGCTCGATGCCGGTGGTCGCATCGTGATGATGACCATCGAGTATGACGATTGGTATATGCCCGAACTGCTCAAACGCGCACGGGCAATGAAATAAAGAGAAAGAAGAGAGGTAATGATGCAGGTAATGATGCAAAAGCGGTGCTTTTTGCATCATTACCAGCAAAAAAAAGAGCAAAGACTTTTTTCGGTCTTTGCTCTTTTTTTTAGTTGTTAGTTATTAGTTGTTAGAGTTGCGCTCCGAGGGAGCGCGGGCATAAATGCCCAAGGGGTCTGAGGGACAGCAGAGACAGCAAAGACCGCAGAGACAACAGGGACAACAGGGACAACAGGGATAACTGAGATAACAAAGAAAGGTGATACCAGACTTCGTTGTTGTCTCTCTCGTCTCTTTCGTCTCTTTCGTCACAAGAGGAGATAGAGCGTATTTGCTGACCTTAAGGTTGGTAAGACTATCAAGGCTTTTACTAACCTTACCACCCCTTAGAACCCTTAGACCTCTTTTGTCCCTTGGCGCGTTAGCCCGCAGACGGAATGCCTGCTTTGTTTTTTTAAGACCTTAAGACCATAAGACCTTAAGACCATTACGATGTCGAGTATCATATTGTCTTATTGTCTTGTCGTCTTACTCGTCCTATCGTCTTATTTTTTTAAGACCATTAGGACCGATACGACCTTAAGACCATTACGAGGTCGGGCATCATATTGTCTTATCGTCTTACTCGTCTTATCGTCTTATTTTTTTAAGCCCGTTAAGACCTTAAGATCTTTCGCTACGCTCAAGATGACATACTCTAACAACTAACAACTATAAACTAACAACTTTTTTGTCTTTAGGCAAAAAAAAGAGCGACCCGAAGGCCGCTCTAAGTAAGAGAGAATTTAATTTACAGTTACACCATAGTAATATGTTCTATTAATAGTACCTAATCTACCACCAGTCATATTCAGCGTTACAGTCTCATAATCACTTCCTGCATCAGCTTTAATGGTAAACTGTGCGCTAGAATAATAATACTGTGCATAACTCATAGTAGCAGTAAGTTGAACATAGCTTCTTGTACTACCAGCAGGGATCGTTATAGTATATGTTCCATTGCTAACATTTTCACCATCTGATGTAAGAGTTGTACGATTGATACCTGATACTATCAAGTCAACATTAACTGCAGAATCAGAGGCTTCTTCAAGTTCTACTAACAAGTAATAACCTTTATCATCACTCAGTTGATTCACCTGCGTAGTAGAAGTATTGCTATCAACAAACTTCATCGTGAGACCCTTCTTCTTGGTAACAGTCTGAGCAGCATCACTCTGAGTAAAGTAGCCATCGGGGTGCTTAACGACAATCGTGCGAGTAGCAGCCGTATTACCATCTGTAGTTGTAAAGGCGAAGTTATAAGTAGAGCCAGTAGTATTGTTGTACTCATCCTTCGATACAACTACCGTGAAGTTTGTACCGCTACCGCTAATCGAAGCGCGGGTTACGGGATCCGCAAGGTAAGCAGCACTTGTGGTAAGTGTAAGCTCAAGCTGGTCGTTCTCGAAGGCTGCCTCAGCACCAGCGGGAACAGTAACCGCTACAGCAACGGTCTGACCAGCACCGGGAAGGAGCGTACCACCCTCGGTAACCTCGATACCAAGCTTACCGAAGCCCGTATTGGTCAAGGTAGCCGAAGCCTGCGTGAAGTTGTCGTTCGAAGCGGTGATAGTTGTTGCACTTCTAAACTTCGTAGTCTTGAAGACAAGGGTATATTCCTTGTTGCCTGCAAAACCAGACTTGTAGACACGGAGAACATTATTACCAACCTTCTCTGCAACAGTGGTAGCAAGACCCTTAACATAGTCGAAGGTCAAAGTATTATTGCTATCGCTAATCACAAAGTCGATATACTCGCCATCAGTCCAATCCTCATCAGTAATGGTTGAAGAGTTAATACGCAATGTCGCCTCAACGCTCTTACCAACACCATACTGTACACTATAAGTATCGTTATCGAACTGTATAGCATACAAGTCGCCATTGAAGAACTCATCGGTAGCGATATTGTGGTACTGGTTGTAAGCATAGCAATCCGTACCATCATCAGAGCCAATCTCGGGAGCCGATTCAGCCATATTTGTCTTGAAATATAGCGGAATTATGGTTTTGTAGGTGGTAGTCTCGCCACTTACGGTGCAGTAGTCATCATATTCAAGAGTAACCTTATAACCAAAGTAGTTGCCACCGGGCTGACCATAGAGGTTAACATTGGTTACAACGGGGAGAGTATTGAGCGTCGCATCGGGCGAGAGTGAGTTGTTCTCAGCCACCACAACAAACTCCAAGGGGAAGATACCCATAGGCAGACGAGGTTGAATCTCCAGCGATGCTGCAACGGCACTGCCAAACACGGCAGGAACCTTTGAGGGCATATTCAACTTAAGCAAGTAGGGGTTGGTAAGGATAAACTCAACCTCACGAGCAAAAGTACCAGCAGTAAGGGTAATAATCTGCGAATATGCAGACTCACCCACAGCGGGAAGCGCATCGGTAGTGAATGACAAGGTATTCCAACCATCGCTATCAGTGGTATCATCACCCTCGTTAACATTACCGCTGATAACATTACCATCTCCTACGCTGATAACAACAGTATCAGAGAGCTGGGCGCGCTCGTCAGCGGTTTTAGAGGTATCATCATACTTATAGCGGAGAGTAACCTCGGTATTTGCACTATTGATAACCTTCTGGGTGTACTCTACATAGATAGTTCGAGTACCATCCGAGAGGTTGAGCAAGTTCTTGGTCTCAACCGAGAAGTTAAGGTTGTTTGAAGGACCGGCCTCATAAGCCTCCTTTGCAGTTTTGAAGCCCTCACCAAGCACACCATTAATGCTAACGGTATACTGGATGTTACGCAAAAGGTTGTACGAGACACCCTTATCGTTGATAATAGCCACCTTGTAGTAGGTAGGTGTAGCAGAAGCATTAGCATATCTACCTCTAACAAGAATATAGGCAGGTGTCTTGGGGTCGATATTCTGGTTACGCTCATAGAGGTAGTGGTAGCCACTATCTGCATCCGCTGCCGTAGCAGAAACCCAGTCAGTATAATCTTCACAAATCAACTCACCACCATTAAATGTGTCGTTGATAAGCTCACGGCCCGTAGGCTCATAACCATTGTAGCTATCAGCCAAGAGCGTAGCATAGGTCGAAGATGCATTGATAGCCTGAAACTTACCAGTATTGGTATTAAAGGGGGCAACACTACCCTTCTCGGGAATATTTACAAGCACAAACTCGACATTGTAGAGCTGAGTGCTAGACGAGGGTATAGCATTTACGACCTTAACACGCGAGTAGTTACGCACCAAGGGTACAGCGGTAAGTTTGTCGATAATATCCTGATGGGGATAGTAAGTAGGAATATCATTAACATATATGGGGTTGCCATCATCATAGATACCATCGGGGAACTCGATACGCTGCCAATAGGCATCCTTACCACCAGAGACCTCCATAGCTGCAATGATACTACTCTCGGTAGACATGGGATAGAGGTTTACATCCTCTGTAGGAGAGTTTGCTACAAGGTGGATAGTACGCTTGTGGCCTGTACGCGCGAGCTTCGCAGTAAACTTGGTCTCATCGGTAGAGACACCCCAGCCATTAACCGGTGTTGCGGGAACAGCATCAGCAAGCACGCCCTGATCATCGAAGACCAAGAGGTGGAGACGCTCGATAGCAGGAGCATCTATCGCGCGGGTAGCCTCCTTCATATCGGGCAACACCACGCTGAAGCCTACCTCGACATAGCCACCCTCGCTATTGGTGGGATTACCACCAGTAACGGGCAAATCCTCCTTGATGCAAGCACCGAGGGCAAATATCGCAACTAAAGCAAAAAATATCTTTTTCATATTATAGAGATGTTCTATAATTAGTAAATATGTTATTCGTTGTCGAGAGGCTATGTTTCGGTCGCTTTTGAATCTATTTTGGCATATTTCTTATCTTTCCTTCGGTTACAATGCTCGCATTGCGCCTTCTGAAAAGCTGAGAAATCTACTCAAAATAACCTTCAAAATCAACTCGACCTAATTTACAGAACCTCTCTATAACTTTTTTCAAGTTAGTAGGCTTACCAAATCTTTTCGTCACCCCAAGTAAACTTGGTCTTATCAGCTATAGGCTCCGAACCCCAATACCACTCATCGTATACACAGCGAACAAAAGCTGATCCAGTGATAGATGTTGGATTATTAATGTTGCCATTAGTATCATAGGTAATGCTACCGCTAGCAGACCAATAACTGCGACCACCCGTGAATAGGTGAGGAATAAAGCCCTCTGCTGAAAGTTTAGCAATATACTTCATCTCTGCAACTGTAGGTACACGCCATCTTCCGGCAGGATAACCTTGCTCTTGGTAAGCTGCACAACGCTTTCGTGCATCACTTAATGAAATAGCACTACCACATTTACCGAAAGATGATGCAATTCTAAACTTCGGAGACAAATAGTTCATATTATCAGTAGAGGATGCATAGTAATATGTTAACACCTTACCATTGTAGGAATTACCAATTCCCAAAGCAGATCCTGTTTGAGCAGTTCGACTTCTTGGATCAGCCAATATGTAACTAGAATTAGATGCAAGCACCGAAGTTGTAATAACATACATATTAGGATTTTTGTTACCACCATCTTGACAACTTCTTACAACTGACCAGGCAGAACCAGAGTAAAGCTGATTATTGTACACAAATACATATCCCTTATCATCATTAGATGTTTGATTATCATTTACGATATTACCACCAGTATTCTTATCAGCCTTGATATACATCGCTGGATACTGCTTAAAGGTAATATCCTTAACCATTGTAGAGGTATTACCTGCAGAGTCGGTAATAGTCATAGTTGCACGCACAACAACAGTATATGGCACATAGTCGAAGCCGTTCGAGTCCATATCATTGTTAAGTGTGTGCGTCAAAGTAATAGACTTACTATCTCCATCGTCTGTAGAGTTATCTACTGAGACAGTAAATGGACTTGTATTACCACTTGATGGACTAAATGATGATACGCCCTCTGTATTGTTAGCACTGCCATAGATATAATTATTCTCCACAGCTGTATCACTAGAGTAATCAGGCTTAATAATGCTAAGAATCTCAGCAGAGACGATATCCGAAGCAGTGAAATCAACAGAATAGCTTGGCTCATTGTATACCTCAACATACTCCTCATCAACAACGAAGTACTTAGGTCGGGTAAGAGTAGCATTGACAGTAACCTCATCCCAGTTTAGCACGATATAAGAGTACTCATACGACTCGAGGGTAGAGAGATCACCCAAAGCGCCGACATTGAGGCGGATAAGGTAGAGCTTATTGCGGTCAAAGCGGTTGTTATTCATAGCGATAGGCACGGTATAATTGTAGGTTACCCAGTTGGCACTATCATCCTGACCCGCTGCCTTCTTACGCCAAGGGATAGAGATCTCGAAATAGGGCTCGTGCTCCTCATCGCCAGCAGTCCAAGAGTTGGCATAGCTATAGAAGTCTACAGCAGACACCCACGATGTAGACTCATCGGCGCGCGTAACAGCACTTGTGTCGCCAGTAGCACCATCAGTAGCAATCTTGCCACTCTGCAACTGCACATTTTCGACTTTGTAGTAAGCACCAGCATCGGTAATGGTAGGAACAGCATTAGAGCCAGCCACATCGGTACCATCATCGATAACACCAGTAGTAACACCATTATAGAACGAGATAAACATCTTGCGGGCAGTAGGATCGGTAATCTGGGTGATAGGCTCCCAAGTGTTACCCGACACATCGATAGCATTCTGCACATTTACCTCGATCATAACCTTCGCAGCAGCGCGAGTGAGGTAGATAGTACCACTTGTAAGGGTGTTAATATTGTTACCGGTGCCACGACTAACGATATCGGTACCCTCAGAGTCCATAACAAATGATGTAGGAGTCATCTCAACATCGCCCACAAGCTTATAGAAGGTAGTATTCAACTCGATAGCCTTGAGCTTCTTACGAGTGGCATTTGCAAGGTCCTTGGTAAGGTCAATACCATCAAAATGCTCGGCATCCATAGTGTTGTCGAGGTAGTTGGCGATAATATATATCTCGCACTCGGTAGCACCACCAGGGAAGAGCGCATTAAGAGCTGACGCAGGAATCTGAACAGTCTTAGAGAAATTATCATCCTCATCAGCGGGAATGTCAGGACGAGGCGAATCGTTATCTATATCATCGTTATCGGTGATATCGGTGATAGTGCCCGCATAGATAGGCGCAGCATCCTCGCCAGAGCCCTTGACATACAAGAAGTACTGGAGGTCCTTAACGATAGACTCTGCCGTAGGCATATCATCGTTATCACCCTGAACTCGCGTGCCCGCCGAGCTGGTGGACACACTGATAGCGAGCTCCGCATCACGGCAGAAACTGGGCTCTATATTGTCGTTGATGCAACTCGCAAAGAGTGTTGCGAGGAGTAAAAACGCTATGTTCTGAATCTTTCTCATAAGTTTATCCTTTCCTAAACTGTTGGTCGTAGAAAATTATCGAGTAGCCACTACTGTGCGGGCTGAATGATTGTATAGTTAAAGTCTGCATCGAAGCCATCGCCTGCGATACCGATAACGCGGTAAGAACGCTCCTCACCACCCCAAGAACCCTTGGCAGAGATACGCAACTCCACCTTGTTCTCGACACCACCTGCAGAGGCGAGATTGTCGGCACGGTTCATAATGGTAAGCTCGTTAAGCTCATTGTTGATAACGCCCGTCATAGTAGAAGAACCATCGGCAAAGACGATAGAGTTAGCCATACCACCAATGGGGCGCAACTCGGCAATCCAAGTACCACCTTTGGGGGCATCAAGCATAAAGCTAAACTTCGCAGTTGTGCTACCCGCCGAAGTAAGGTTTATAACGCCAGTGTGGTCGATACCATCATTAGCATAATTGGGATTATCGACAACCTGACCAGCATCGTTGGTATAGTTCCAAGTATGGTAGTTATCATCACCAACTTCGGGAAGATCCGACCAAGCGATGTAGCCATTAGCGTTGATAGTGGCGATATCCTGATAGTCGAGGTTGGTCTCCTCGACAGTCCACTGATTCACCTCGATGGTGAAAGTAAGCTCGCCTGAGCCACCTTCAACAAGGGCATGAATCTGATAGTCGTGGTTACGCAAGATAGAGTGAGGGATACCGGTATAATAGGTGTGCACCTGACCATCAGCCTCGTAGACTATCTTATAGTAGTAGCCGAGGTCGCCAGAAGGCTCTGTAGTCGCTGCAATGTCTGTAGTAGACGCATTAGTGGTCTCGTAGATAAAGTGCGAGCCGATAAGGTCGTAGTATTTCGCAGCAGTCTCATCGTCAGCGATGACGGGTCGCTCCTCATAATACTTGGTGAGCATCTTCTGCGCAGCACCCTCAGCAGTGGGCGCTGTATAGAGGTTGTAGTTTGCAGCATTACCTACATTAGGAGCTGTAGAGGCAAACCAATCGGGAGTGGTATATTGGTTGTTGAGTGCAGTAGGCGCAAGCGACGAGAGGATAACACCCTCGGTAGGCATCGCACCGCAATGCAATGTGAGCTCCTTGATGGTAACATCGAAGAGCTGATTAGACTTGCACGCCATAAAGAACTGTGTCTTGGCAACGGTACGGAAAACGGGGATATTAACCACAGCGCAGGCAGTGGCGTGAACATCAGTATCCTTAACCGAGACATCAGCCCAGTGGGTGATAGGCATCACAGCAGGCTCGCCGGGCTTACCCTCCTCAGGGGTCTCGGCAAGAAGATCTGCACTCACAAACTTACCAGTCGTGAGCTGCTGGTATGTGGTATTGGGGCCAAAAGCAATCTGATTACGGCTTGCATCGGTAAATGTCGAGCGGTTAAGCACAGCGATAAGGCGGTAGGTAGCACCACCCGCACCACACTTCTTCACGGGAAGGTGAAGGTTTAGCGAGGTATAGGTAGTGGTGGGAGGCGTAAACTGGCGCCAGCCGATAGGCTTACCATCGTTAATAACCTCGCCATCGCCATTGAGTTCAAACGCCCAAAGCATAATATCCTCAATCTGGTCGCCCTGCTGCTCCGAAGAGGTGCCAGCACGAGTAAGAGTAACATCAATCAGGACATCCTGTGTTACATAGGCCTGCTCCTTGATGCACGAACTAAGGAGTGCGGCGGCGCAGATCGCAATAGCTAAAGTATGTTTTACGAAATTCTTCATCGTCGTAGTCCTTAATTAAATGTTATTTCCTTTATCGTTGCCAAAACCAGGTTTGAGGTCCTCAACGATCCAATTCGGAATAGTAACCTCCACTCCAATATTCTTAAACTCGACCTGAATGGGGATAAGAACCTCTTGCTTTGTTACATCGATTACCTCGCTGTACGTTGCCAAGAAATCCTTGAGATTTAGAGTATGGATAACCTCATCGGTACCTGCCTTGTACAAGTCAAATACAACATCACAGTCGGCAGGATGACGCATAATGTGGAAATATGCCTCGTGGTTGCCATTTTCGGGATTCAACTTAAGCTCGGGCATATAGTTAACCTCCTTGCCCTCAGCCAAGTTCTTGTCGTGTGCCTGGTCGAAAGCCGTCTGCGACTTAAGATTACGCACGCGAAGGTCGAAATAACCATCGTTAGCACGGGTCTCACCCTCCTCGGGTACATAACCCTCGACGGTATAAGATACTTTGAGATGTGAAGAGTAGAAGCGTACGACATCTTTGAAGTACACCTCATTTTCGTCAATCTCGATAAGTTTAGAGCCAAGATACAATGAGTCGTTGCCCTCTACCTCGCGGTTAAGGCAGTCGGGGTGGCGGAATGTGATGTTAGGCATCTCGCCACAGTTAGCATTGTAAACCTCGGTTTTTTCGTAGTCGTTACCCACGCCTACGAGACGATACACGCCGTGGTTAAGCGGCAATGTAATACCCTGCTCTCTTTTCAAGTCGTTCTGCTCCAATCTAATGGGGTTTTTACCTCCCAGACGAGAGGGCTCCACCAGTTGATTTTCGTTATCGAAAACATACAGGCTTACGCTCGTAATGTGGTTGGGGAACACATCAGTTTCGCCGTCAGCATAGTACTCAAATACGATGCATCGGTCGCAACCGTCCATATTCTCCTTGATGCAGCTCGCGAGCAGAACGAACGATACGAGCGGCAAGCACAAGTATAGAATAAATTTCTTCATAGTCTTTCTCTTTCCTTTTTTACGGCGCAAGCGAGCGCCTCTTTTAAGTCTTTTGGCGATAGTGGCATAGAGCGCCTTTTTCGCCTCTCTTGTGTCATTTTTGAGGGGGGGGAATTTTTGCTTAGGCATAACACTTTTAACGCCTTAGCATATCCTCCACGGCATATTTATCGTTATCATAACGGCTCCTCCTCGGATATGACAGCAGTAATAAATCTTTCCAAACAAACTTATAAAAAGGTTATTCCCCTCCCCTGCAGAGAGGGGAATAACAAATTGCTTATTTAATGCTTAAGCAAGCTTGAGTGATTAGTTGCCGAATACGGGAGTTACAGGAACAACTACCCAGTTAGCAATAATAACCTCTACCTCAACGCAGATAGCCTCGTTAGAAGCGTCAAGATTTGACTCCTTGAAGGGGATAGCGATACGATAGATCTTACCAGCCTCAAACTTGTCAGCACCCTTGAAACCTACAGAAAGGGTCTTAGATGTATTAACTACCTTGTAGTCGTGAGCATAAGCCTCCATCTTAACCTGCAATGCATTGTCGCCAGCAACCTCCTTGCCATCAACAGTCTTAACTGCGGGGTAAGGAGTATTAACAGAGATGTTCCAAGCGATAGCCTTGCCATTGTTCTCAGTACCATCGAAAATCTGATCAAAGTAGTTCAAAGGAGTCTCGTCAGCCTTGCAGTAAGCACCCTTCAAAACATAGTTATTGAAGTTGTAAGTCTTGTTGCCACCGAAAGTAAGAGTGCCAAGAGTAAGGTGATCATAACCACCAGTTACAGTAGGATCAGTTACAGCTGCCAAAGTAGTCTTACCAAGGTCAGTACACTGGAAGTTGGTAATCTCTACGCGAGCCAACATAGGCTTAACCTCAACCGTTGCAGTAAACAAAGTATACTCATAAGTCGTGTTATCGTGCTCATCAGTCATAGTACACTTTGTACCATCTGTCTCAATCTTAGAAACAGCGAACAAGTCCATACCCTCTACACCAAAGTTGTAAGCATACTCAACGAGAGCATTATCACGATAAGCAGAGAGGTTCTTGCCAACATAGTTATCAGCGTTGATGTCATAAGTATAAGTCCAAGCACCAGTAGAACCTGCAACAGTAGCATCACGAACGATAGCAACCTGAGTTACAGACTCGTTGATGTCGTGGAAACGATACTTACCCTCAGTTGCTGTGAGACCCTCAAGAGCGAATGCCTGCTCAACATTGTTAGCATTGTTAGCAAAGAGAACAACGAGCTGACCAGCCTCAGCAGCAGCAAAATTATCCTCAGCCAAGGTCTCGATAGTACCAACCTTTGCAAGGTTATCAACCTCAGTAGCAGCGGGAGCGTCGATAACACGGGTGTCATCTACATAGTTAGCGATAGAGATCTCAACCGCCTTCTTGTTAGACTGGAGGAACTGCATTTCTGAGTCCTTGTTACAAGCTCCGAGAGCAGCAAGAGCCAAAACGGCTACAAATAACTTTTTCATAGTTAAAATGATTAGAAATTAGTAAAAATTGTTAAATAGTTTGTTTGGTATTTTTTATTAGTTATTAGTTATTAGTTGTTAGTTGTTAGAGTTATACTGAGAGGTGTTTAAGAATCTGTTGGCAGGCTGAACCATCAGCCGTTTTCTAAGCCTTTAGATCCTTCGTTACACTCAGGATGACACTCTACGGTTAGTTATTAGTTTTTAGTTATTAGTTGTTAGTTATTATCAATCCTATTATGGAGTTTAGAGAACTTAATGAGTTTAGGGAGTTTAGGGAGATAAGGTTTAACCTTAAAATCTTTACATTCCCTAAATTCACTAAATTCCTATCGACAGCGACAACCGTTAGATAGATGCGAGGTGCTTCTCCATCTCGTCAAGGTTGTGCTTAGCATCCTCGTTGCCCTGCTCGGCAGCCTTAGAGAGGAGCTCACGCGCCTTGTCGTAGTTCTTCTCAAGGAGGTAGATATAGCCCTCGGCAGCCTGGATTCGAGCATCCTCCTGGTTGCTACGGCCAAGGATCTTAAGTGCCTCGTGGTAGTCGCCCTCGGCGATGCGAAGGTTAGCAGCGTTGATAGCAGCAGCCACGACCTCAGGATACTGGTTAGCAGCCACCTCCATAGCGTGGTTGTACTCCTTAGAGCCACGCTCATAGCTACCTGCAACCTTGTAGATCTCGCCTACAGAGAGCTTCTTGGGGTTCTCGTCAACGAGTACACGGGCCTCCTCAAGGTTGAAGTTACGCACCTCATAGATAATCTTGTAGTCGTTACGACGCTGACGGGGGTATATGTTCTTCAAGAGGTTCTGATAGATAGTGGGAGGCACCAACGACTTCAACGCCCAGTCCTTGCCATCGAGCGACATATTAGGCTCGTCGATGATAGCGAGGATCTGCTTTTTGCCCTCGACATTAGAGGCCTCGACCTCACGGCGCAAGCCTGCCCAGTCCTCACCACGGCCCACGGCGTCGATATGTGCTCGCTCGATACCGGTCTTCTTGGTAACCCAGTCCGCCAACGAGTTAGCACGGTTTTCAGAAAGAGTCTGGTTGTGCTGCTCGGTATCCTCGGGAGATGCCCAACCCTCGATAGTGATATACTTGATAGTTAGATCCTCGTCGTCATCAACCTTAGAGATAGACTCAAGGATACCAGCGAGCTCAGAGGCGTTGTTCTTATACTTCTCGACGATATTGTACTTATCTACATAGAAGTTGATATAAGCCGAGTGCGACTCATCACGCACCTTGATAGGCTCGGGATCAGGCTCGATAAAAGACCATACATAGGTAGGCTGGTAGATTTCGTGGCCGAAACCACCGATAACCTCCTCGCGCTCACGGTGTAGCTTACCACAAGCACACTCACCGGTACGCAAAGCGACCTTACAACCACGCATCCACTCCTCAAAAGTGAAAGTGTGGGTATAGGGGATAACCTGCTTGCCACCAGCCTTCTTCTCGGCACGCTTCATAGCACGCTGAGCAGTAAAGGGGTTCTCAGACTGAGTCTCGTTGTCGTTACGCAAGTGGTAGAGATATGCACGGCGACCCATAAGCTCGATGCCGGGCATCTTGAGCTTCTGGATATCGTCGGTGATAACGGGAACAAGCACCAAAGTGTCGTCGCCACCAACAGGAACATCGGTAACATCGATATCCATCGTCACAGTAACCTCGCCATTAGCGCGGTCTACAACGAGGTTCTGAATCTCGCCACCCTCAGCATAGAAGAGCTGCTGAGCAGAGAGCGAAGACACGGCGAAAAACGCCATATATATAAATATAGGTATAAATCTTTTCATCGTGCAGAATTTTTAGAATAGATAGACAACATTTATCGCCACCTTGGTAACGCCCCAGTAAACCAAGTCGTTTGAGCCAATCTTCTCGCCACACTTGGGGCAATAGTACTTATCGTACCAAGTGTAAGCGCCACCGATACCGATCTGAGCCTCGATATTCCAGTGGTTGCCGAGCATCCAAGCATAACCATAACCGATACCAGCACCAGTAAAGAAGCCCTCGTAGCGGTAGTCGGCGAGGTTGGGGAAGTTGGTGCCCAACATTTTGGGAATGAAATCAACATTACCAACATTGTACTGACCACCCCAAAGGTGCATAGCAAGGAAATGACCACCAAAACGATGGCAGAACCAGTAACGAGCCTCGGGCTGCGCAAACCAGTGCTTCCACTTCATATTGGTATCCTTGTTCATGGTGAAAGGATTGTAGTTACCCGAAAAATCGAGTGTCCACTTATCGGCAACAGCCACCTCGAAACCGAGGTTGATAGAGGCAGTGGCATCATAACCAAGGTTGGTCTTGATAGCCCAATCCTGTGCTGACGCCGAAGCGAGTGTGAATACGCTCAGCAATAAGATTGTTAGACGCTTATACATAGTTTAGTTTTATTGTTTCTATTATGGTTACAACAAATGCTCAAAGGGCAAATGCCCTCTGAACACAGTTTCGTTAATATTTCGCTGTTAAATCTATGGTATGGTTAGGGGACACCAAGCGCAAAAGTAGCACACATATACCTAACCAGACCATAAAAGCTCAAATCAAAATAACCTTTACCGTTACGAAATCGGGCTTGATGAGAATAGATGCCACGAAGACGCTTCGATTAGTAGTTTTGTGGGTGGAAAGAAAAGACAAAAGAGCTCATAATTTTGACTACAATCCTCATTAGGTCGCTTTCTTTTCCAATACAAAAGTAATAAAAATTATTTAACCCACAAGCGTTTCTTAACATTTTTTTAACAAATGTGAAAAATAAAAATACCCCCCCCCTACCCGCACCGCTGTAACACATTGTTTCACAATGCGTTACGAAATAGGTGCGGGGTTATTTTTGGCGTAAAAAAGTGGTAAAATAAATCAGCAAGGAAGCACTTTTTATCAACAAAAATGGGCGCAAAATAGGATAACCGATGTTCCGAAAACGGGAGAGCCTGCCAAAGAAAAACAATATTTCTCGCACGCACGGGCATCGAGCGCACCCGCGCACAAACGGCACAGCGAGGAGGGGGGGGGTAGAGATTGGGGAGAGGGAGGGATTGGCGTTTCGCCTGCGGGCAAAAGGGGTAAGAGGGGTGGTAAGGTTAGTAAGAGCCTTGATAGTCTTACCCACCTTGAGGTTAGCACCCACGCACTATCACCACTTGTACCACTCTGACCACTTGTGCCACTCTGACCACTTGTGCCACTCTGCTTTAGCAAGAAGCTACTTCGTAGCCCATTTTTTGTTTTCCATGCCTATGTCTATAAGCGAGCTTGAGCGGAGAGGGAGGGATTGGCTACTACGCTCACTTCATTCGCTCCGCTTAACGCCTTTCCCATCTGCTCGCC